>DASSMA010000056.1:0-75900 GCA_035689115.1 Acidimicrobiales bacterium | reverse complement strand
GCTGCCGAGGGGCGTCCCCATCACCGGCATCGGCATCTCGCCCAACCGGGCCCTCTTCGTCGGCACCATGGGCGCCGGCATGTGGTGGCGCCGCGACGTCGGTGCCGCCGCCGGCAGCGGCCTGAACGCCCCGAGCGAGCTTTCGAGCGGGCTCGGCACCCAGCGGCTCGTCGTCACCACCTGCTCCGACCCCAAGGGCTGGAAGCACGTGCGGTCGATCGAGTTGAAGCTGGCCGAGGGGTTCGGCGCCGAGGACGGCAGGCCCTTCGCCCTGTGGGCCCGCTTCGACCAGGAGACCGGGAAGGTGGGTGTGTACGACCCGGATGCCCACCGCTTCGTGGAGGGCGTGCCGGGGGAGCGGCGCGTCCTGCACGGCGGGCACGCAGACCTCGACCTGGCCCGGACCTCGGTCAAGGGCCAGGGCCCCACCGCCCCGACGGTGAAGGCCACCTGGGCCGTCACGCCCGTCGGCGGCGCCCGGGGCGAGCTCCAGCAGTTCCTGCGCGTCACCGACGACGACGGGTTCGGCACGACCTGGGACCGACTCGGCACCTGGAAGATCTCCGGGGCGGCATCTCGGTCCGTTGCCTACGTCGTCGCCGTCATCGGGATCGTCGGGCTGCTCGCCGTCGCCGTCATCGTCAGGCGACGAGCGAGGCTTCGTGCGGGGAGGTCATGACCGGGCCTCCACCCGCGTGCGATTCCGGGCGGGCTTCGGACCCTCCGGCCCAGCGCGCGTCAGATGCTCGGTCTTCGCGCGCCGGCTGCGCCGGCGGCACGGAAGCGGGCCAGTGCCGGGAGGAACCGCCTGAGTTCGCCAGCCGGCCGAGCGGTGGCGACGAGCCGGAGCAGCGCAACGGCGACAAGTGCGGTCAACAGGCGGGGGGCGGCGCGCGCCGGGATCACCTCGTCCGTCCCCAGTACGAGCGTGGCGGCGGCCGGCGTCCACCAACTGCCGGCGAGGGCGCCGGCAAGGAGCAGGCGAATGCTGCGGCGCCGGACCGGAGGCGGCGGCCTGAGCATGGCGAGCACCACCCAGACGACGAACGCCGCGATGAAGGTCGCCGCGGCCACCTCCACCACACGTGGGAGCAGCCACACCGGCCTTATCTCGTCGCCCCAGATCCATCTCGTCGCCACGTCGGTCTCGCCCACCGCGACGAGGGCGCCGGGCACGAAGAGGAGGGCGGTCCGGCGGATGGCGAGGGGCGAGCGGGAGGTCCGCAGCGCCCGGCGCCGGTACCGGACCAGGACCCCGACAGACCACAAGGAGCTGAGACCGAGGGCGACGACGCACAGCGTGCTGGTGACGAACAGCGTCTCGGTGCCCCGCCGGACCACCCCGCACACACGGGGAGCAGCGCGGGGCCCGGCCCGAGTCCAAGCGCAGACAAGGTCGGAGGCAGCGAGGATCCCGCTGTCGCTGTTCGTCACCACCACGATCCCGTCGCCTCGCACCGGGTCGACGGCGAACATCGCCGCCCATCCGGGGTTGACGCCGGGGTGCCACATCGTGACGTCGTGGCCCGGTTCGAAGGCAAGGAAGGCGCCCAGCCCGTACGCGCTGCGCCGGGTGAGGCCGTCGGCTCCTCGGGTGCCCGGCTGGGCCTGGAGGACCTGCCGGGCCAGGGCAGGCGACAGGATCGGCGTCGGGTCGCGCCCGCCGGCGGCGCCGAGCAGGCGTGCCAGCAGGCGGGCGTAGTCGGAGCTGGTCGTGACCAGCCCCTCGGGCGCAACCTCCGTGAACCGGCGCAGCGGCACCGGCCGGCCGGTGTTGGCGAAGGGCTCGGCCACGTCGGCTGCGTCGACGCCGCCACCGAAGTCGCTGTGGGCCATTCCCGCCGGGCCAAGAACCTCCGCCGCCGCCAACTGGGCGAACGGCCGGCCGTCGACGTGCTCGGCCACGTCCTGGCTCAGGGCATACCCGCCGCCCGAGTAGTGGAACCGACCTTGGCGGTGCACCTCCCGGACAGCCGGCTCGCCGTCGCCTCCGGCAATGGCCGCGGCCAGCGTCGGCACCGGCCGGGGGTCGGCGTCACCCCGGTAGCCGACGACCGACAGCCCGGCGGTGTGGTCCAACAGCCGGCGCAAGGTCAGCGGATCGCTCCCACCGGCCCAACCCGGGATCGTCAAGGGACGGTCGAGGGGCAGCTCACCCTTGTCCACCAGCCGCAGGACGGTGACCGCGGCCGGCGTCTTCGAGAGCGATCCGACCTCGAACCGCGTCGTCGGCTGCACCGGGTCCCCCCACCGGTCGGCAACGCCGGCGACGACGGTCTTCGTCACGTGCCCGTGCTCGAGCAGCGTTATGGCACCGCCGGCGACGTGGTACCGGTTCAGGGCCTGCACGAGCGCGGCGTTCGCCGACCTCGCGTCGAGCGGCCGGGGCCCGACCGAGGGCCGAACCAGCCCCATGGCCAACAGGACTGCCGCGCCCGCGTTCCTCACGTCCCGATTGTCGCGGGGGCGGCGCCGTTTCGGGCGCCAGGGCCTGGTTGGATGACCCCCGCCGCGACCACTCGCGCCCCGTCGTGGCGGCCGGATCCCTCACGACTTCGTCCCCGGTCTCCGCTCGCCGACGCAACGAGTACGCGAAACGGTCTTCTGCGCCATTGTGCTCGTAGCGCTCGCGAACGACCCATACGACAGAGGGCTTGCCCATGATCCCTCGGTCGCCAGTCGAGCGGACCCTTGGACTGGCGCCGAGCGCCCTCCGGCTCTCGGGTAACGGACACGTGAGCCCGCGCCGGGGGCCGGGCGCCGAGAAGCCCACGCCCGTGCGCCGGGCGCGTGCACGTGCCGGAGTCGTGTGGAGGGCAGCGGCTGCAGCCGAGTGGCACGATGATCGCCATGGACGTCACGGGCTTCTGGACCCTGATCGCCGACGCACGAAGCCAAGTTCCTGATCCTGACGACGGCGCCGCCATCGCGGAGCGCGTAAACGCGATCCTTGCAGCCGCACCGCCCGATGTGGCCTCACGGGCCTATCGGGCGGTAACCGGCCAGGATGTCCCTCGAGATCGAGTCTCCATCAGCTATCCGGAGTTGGATCCTTCCTGGGACTTCGACTTCGATGACTGGGATCAGTTGCGATCGCGGCTTCCCCGGCTCGTGGCGCTCTACCAGGGCCACCACGGGAACTGATGCGCGGCGACATTTCATTCCGCGGCGCCGCGCCGGGCGTCGAGGTGCGCGCCGAACTCGGGCGCCGAAAACCGTGCCGAACTCGCGCGCGTCGGGGACGTGCGGTCGCTCGAGGTCAGGCCGCCCCGGTCACACTGCTCGTAGAGGCGACTTGATCCTGCAGTGGTATCAGTAAGACTGCGGGAGTGGTAGGCGTTCTCCCGTCGGTGACCTGCCATGCGGTGTGCTGATAGCTGTCGCCCATGGAGCGTGACGCGGTGGTGGCGCGGGCGACACTTGCGGGCACCGTGGTGCTAGTCCTCCTGTCGGCATGTGCCGGGCGGGCCCACGACGCCCCCACGACGACGTCGACGGCCGCCATGTGCCGCGCATTCGACGCCCTTCGCCCCCTCATGGCCCAAAGAGCCGACATCCTCGTCCCGCCTCGCCCGCGCGGCGAGGTGACGGCGTTCATGGCCAGACGCCGTCAAGCCGTCGAGCGGGTACGCGCCGAGCTGACGCCGGGGCTGGCCGCGGTGGTGCGTCGCTTCGCCGAGGAGGACGTGGCGGCCGGCGAGGCGGTGGTCCGCAACTGGGGTGAGGACGGCACCGTCGCCCAGGCGGCGGCCGACGCCAACGACTACCCCTACCTTCTCGCCTGGCTCCTGCGCGCCGGAATTCGTCTCGCAGACGGTTCGGCGGTCGACGCCGAACGCTACGCCGGGGACAACCTGCGGGCGTTCGACCAGCTGACCCGGGCGTGCGTCGCCCCGCTGCCCGGCTGGAGGGAACTCGTTCCGACCCCCGGGGGGCAGCGCTGGCGCCGGCTCCGGGGTCGATGCCCGCTGCGGTGGGTATCGCGTTCGTCACCAAGCGGACGACCCTGCAGCGCGCCACCCTCGAAGCCGACGCCCGGGTCGAGCACCTCACTGCGGTCCACGTCGGCACGGCCGTCACCTCCCCGTCCTTCTCCCCCGACGGGCGCAGCATCGTCTTCGAGGACGGCTTCTCCGTGTGGAAGACGGCCGTCGACGGCTCGGAGGCCCGCACAGTCTCACCGCCGGACGCCAGGTGGACCTGCCCGGCCTGGGCGCCCGACTCGTCGGCCATCGTCGTGACCCGCAGGGTGCGGCCCGGCTCCTGGGTGCTGTCGCACGTGGAATTGGCTACCGGCCGGACAACCGACTTGTTGTCGCCGGGCCCGTGGCGGAGCACACCGTGCGGCGCCTACCTCGACGCCGGCCACCTGTTGCTCACCCAGCGGGACCCGGCGACGCACAGCGTGGGTATCTTCATGGCCGGGGTCGACGGCTTGAACGTGGTTCCCTTCGTCTTCCTCCACGGCTGCAACGTGACCTCGCCGAGGCCAGATCCCACCGGCACACAGGTGCTCGTGGCCGCCAGCTGCATCGACCCCTACGACGACGGGGCCTGGGCCGTCCCCGTCGCCGGGGGCGCGCCCCGTCACGTTCTCACCGGCCACGTCGCCGTCCCGGTGTGGACGCCCGGAGGGGCAATCCTGTTCGGCTACATCGCGCTGGGGGCAACGCAGGACCGGCCCTCGCTGTGGGTCGCCGCCGCCGATGGCTCCGAACCCACAACTGTCCTCGGCCTTCCGGGTACCTGGAACAGCTGGCCAGCGGCGGGGTGAAACCATGGGCGTCTGGTGTACTCGCGGCCCACCGCCGGAGGAGTCGTGACGACCTACATCGACGGCCCCCGGCGGGCTGCTCGTGGCGGGACACCGTAGGAACTCCCTCGTACGCGGTCTCCAACCGGCACGACTGTGTCGCGGCCGGCGCGATGAACCGGTTGGCCCTCGACGGCAACTGCGGGCAGGTGTCGCAGAAGCGCTGTCGGGGCAGCCACAGCTGGGTGCATCCGTTCATGGCTCGGGCAAAGTCGTGGACGGTTCTGTGACGTCCATTGGCAACGTCCTGTTCACCGCGGCGAGGTGCCTCGGCCGCCTTTTCGAGGGCACCGGAGAGGGCTGCGACGCCTTCGCCGACAGGGAAGGGGCGGGGGCGCGCGCTGGGTGCGAAACTGGTCGGACGGCCTCAAGACGCCGTGGAGCAATCTGGTCTCCGTGGAGGAATCTGGAGCACCCCGGACTGCGGGTACGGCCGGTGCTCGGGGTAGTGGCTGAGGCTCCGCGTTCGGGACGCCCTGCCTCACCCAGCACCTCACCTCCCGCCGGCGGGGATCCTGAGGGCGCGTCGCCCGGTACCCTTGGCCCGACGGCGGCGACGGGGGGGAACGTGCGGGGTTCCGGTTGGTTCCGGGCCGAAGTGGTGATCGCGGTGGACATCGCGATCGCCGCCATCCAGGCCGGGAGCGGGCACCTCTTCAACGCCGGCTTCTTCACGGCGATGGCGCTGTTGACCATCTCCAGGCAGGCCGTCATGGTCGGGACCGGCTACAGGCCCGAGGACTCGCAGGGCTTGCCGAGGGCGGAGCGACTCCGCCCCGTGCCGATGGGCTTCGTGGTGTACCAGGCGTGCGAAGGGTGCGTCTACCTGGCCGTCGCGGCCGTCGGCGCGGTGGCCCTGATCCACGGATTGCGGGGCTCGCAGGTGCCGGCGGTGGTGATCCTCACCCTGTCTACGGCCCTGCTGGCCGCCCTCCTGCTGTCGGGGTCGGCGCTCATGGTGCGGGGCCGGTCCGGAACGGTGTGAACAAGCCGCTGTAGCGCATCGGATCGGGCACCACTGTCTCAAGCGCCCTGGCTTGGGGGCCGATGCCTGTGAGCATGGACCCGCTGGCAGCCCCTCCTGTCCCCGCGGCATGTCGGGAATGCGGGGTCGCCATCCGTCCCGGTGCCCTCACCTGCCGCGAGCACAGCGCCGCGACGCTGGCCGCCAGCGGCACGGTGCCGCCGCCGGGCCGGACGAGGCCGCCGGCCGACGTCCCCGCCGGGCCGGCGTGGGCCCCGCAGCCGCCCCCGGCGTCGCCTCCCATGGAGCCGGCGCGTTTCGCGCCGGCCGGGCCGGCCCAGCCCGGGTGGCCCCAGCCCGCCTACGGCACCATCCGTCCGGCGCCACTGCCGGCGAAGCGGAGCACCTGGCGGATCGTGCTCATCGTGGCCGCCGTCGTCGTCGGCGCGTTCGTCGGCCTTGCCGTGCTCGGTGCGTTCGTCAACGGGATGTCCGGCGTCGCCGGCAAGGTGAGCATCGACGAGTACAACAGGGGCGGCGCCGGCAAGCCGTTCGTGGCGGCGGACGACGGGTTCCGGGCCACCTTCCCCTCCGAGCCGATCCACACCACCCAGAAGCAGATCGTCCCAACCGGGGCCATGGAACTGTCGAACTACTTCACGGCATCCGAGGAGGAATCCTTCGCCGTGTCCAGCGGCGGCATTCCCCCCGGCGCCGGCTTCGACCCCAACGTCGGTCTGGACGGTGCGGCGGGCGCCATCAAGGGAACGGTGCAGAGCCGTGTCCCGACGACCTTCGCCGGCTACCCGGCCGTCCAGGGCCTCATCGTCAGCGCCGACGGCAAGGCGTTCGTCGAGGTCCTCATCGTGCGGGCGCCGAACCGCTTCTACATCCTCAGCGTCACCGCCGGGCACAACCCCCCGCCGGGGTTCGACAGGTTCAAGGCCTCGTTCGAGCTTCTCCCGTAGCGGTTTCTAGGAACTGACCACCGTCGCCGCCCGGGGGGCGTCGAGGAGCATCGGCGAGCACCCCCCGCCGGCCAGCGCCCGCAGGGCGCGGCCGGCGCCGGTGTCGAGGCTGGCCATCGGGATCGGGGTATCGGTGGTCGCGGCCGGGAGCACGGTGGTGTCGGCCGGCCCGACCGAGCGCAGGGCCAGCCCCAGCCGGGCCAGGCCCCGCGGGCCCATGGAGGCGTCGACGGACACGGCGCCGGCCGCCGCCCACGCCACCCGCTGGCTCCGCACGGGGTCGGTGGGGCGCAGGGACCCGGCGACGGCGCGCAGCACCGTCAGGGCCTGTCCCGGCCGGCCGGCCGCTCCCTCGGCCACCGGCGCCCAACCGTCGCCGGCGTTCTCCTCGGCGTGGCGCGAGCGCACGTAGGCCAGCGCGGTCCGGCCGTCGAGATGGTGCGGCCCGGGGGTGTCGATGCGGAGCCCGGTGTAGCGGTCCCGCACCGGCCGGGGCACGTCGACGGTCACGCCGCCGGCGCTGTCCACCAGCCGCTCGAAGCCTCCGAACCCGAGAACGACGATGTGGTCTACGGCGATGCCGAGCGACCGGCACAGGGCGTCGGCGGTGGCCTGGGGGCCGCCGAGCAGGGTGACGGTGAGCCGGCGGGGGACGGAGCCGTCGGCGAACACGACGAGGTCGCGGGGCACGGCCAGGACCGACGGCCGCCCGCCGGCCGGGACATGGACGACGAGCACGACGTCGGCTCGCGCCCCGGGCATCATGGCCGTCGTCCCGAACGTCGCCTGCTGGTCGTGCGGGGCCCCGGCCCGCGCATCGGAGCCCACGATCAGGTAGGTGGTGCCCGGCGAACCGGGTGGGGCGGCGTACTCGAAGCGGCCCACCCGGCCGTAGAGGGCGCCCGTGTCGAGGGCGAGGACGATCACGGCGGCGAGGAGCACGGCCAGGCCGATCCGCACGCCGCGCCGGAGCCGCCGCCGGGCCGGCGTCACGCCATGCCCACTGCGCCGCGGTGCCTTCCGCCGGCCACGACGAACCACAGCACGCCCGATGTGCTGGGCTCGTAGGCGCTGGACCCTGCATAGGCGGCCGACGCCCGGTGCCGTCCCGGATCGGCCGGCTCGGGCACCGAGGCCACGCCACCGCTGAGGTCGACGGGCGGCCCGGCGACCCCGTCGACGGTGACCACCACCTGCCCCGTCGGCACGCCGACCGGCGAGATCACGGTGACGACCAGCCGGCCGCCGCTGCGGGTCAGCGTGGTCGACGTCGCCGCCTTGGGGATGGCGTACAGGAGCTCGGCCGACGTGGAGGGGGCGAAGGCGGACGAACCCTGGTAGGCGGCGGTCACGACGTGCGACGAGCCCGGGGCCGAGGGCGCGGTCACCGTGGCGATCCCGTCAACGAGGGCGACGGGGGAGCCGGCGGTGCCGTCGACGGTGAACACCACGCTGCCGTCGGGCGTCCCGGACGCCGAGGTGACGTCGGCCCGGAGGACGTCGCCGGTCCTGGTGAGCGCCGTCGCCGTGACGGTCCTCGGGACCGTGTAGGCGACCTCGGCCGACGTGGACGGGAAGTAGGCGGCCGACCCCTGGTAGGCGGCCGTCGCCACGTGCGACGAGCCGGGCGCCGAGGGGGCGGTCACGGTGGCGACCCCGTCAACGAGGGCGACGGGGGAGCCGGCGGTGCCGTCGATGAAGAACACCACACTGCCGCCGGGCGTCGAGGAAGCGGACGTGACCTGGGCCCGCAGGAAGTCGCCGATCTTCGAGAGCGTCGTCGCCGTCGCCGCTCTCGGGACCGTGTAGGCGAGCAGCGGCGAGCTGGAGGGGAAGTAGACCGTCGAGCCCGAGTACCTCGCCCGGACCGTGTGGCTGGAGCCCGGGGCGCCCGCCCCCGTGGACGCCTGCCCGGACACGAGGCCGACGGGCGAGCCGGCCACGCCGTCGATCACGAAGACCACCGATCCGGTGGGCACGCCGCCGGCCGGCGTGGCGGGTGTCACCGTGGCCACGAGGGTGCTGCCGCTCAGCCTGATCGCCGTGGCGGTGCCGACCCGAACCGGTACCACCGTGAAGGGCGCGGGGACGTAGTCGAAGACGCCGCACCGGCCGGCGTAGCCGACGTACCCGCCGTAGCCGCGGTAGCCCCCGTAGCCGGGGTAGCCGCTGTACGAGCACCCGCCGTAGCCGGGGTAGCCGGAGTACCCGCCGTAGCCGGAGTAGCCGCCGTACCCGCCGTATCCCGAGTATCCGCCGTAGCCCGAGTAGCCGCCGTAGCCCCCGTACCCCGAGTACCCGCCGCCGGCCACGCACGAGGCGGCCAGCCGGTAGTCGCCGGGGACCACCGTCCCGGCCGGGAGCGGGATACCAGCCGACCAGGCGCCCCGGGTGGCGAAGAAGTCCCAGAGCACGACCCGGTTGTCAGCCGCCCGGAGCACCACGTAGCTGAGCCAGCCGGTGCACGGCGTGCCGCTGACCTGGAGCGTCCCGCCCTCGAACACCGTCGAGTTGGCCAGGGTGAGCCGCCCGGTCTTCGGCGTGGCAGCCGGCTCGGTGACGGCCCCGACGTTGGGGCCGCCGACGACGACCAGCACCGCGACCAAGGCCGCGGCGCGCACGATCCGAGAGATCCGCAACGCCCCCTACCCCCATCCGCGCCCCCCGCGCGCCAGTACCGGACTGCCAGTACAGGCGAACCTACAGTGGCTGCGCGTCCGGGGTCAACGGGGGAAGTGTCGCGACCGGCACCCCTTGAGCGGCTGTTGAGCGGGTCTTCGGTACAGTCCGCTCCCAGTGGAGAGCGCCCCCGCCGTCGTCGTGGGCGCCGGCCACAACGGCCTGGTGGCCGCCTGCTACCTGGCTCGGGCCGGTCGGGACGTGGTCGTGCTGGAGCAGCTCGACCGGCCAGGCGGTGGGTCCCGCACCGAGGAGACGATCGACGGCCACCGCTTCGACCTGCACTCGGCGGCCCACAACCTCATCAACATGACCGACATCCCCGCCGAGCTCGACCTGGCGGGCGCCGGGCTGCACTACATGGAGATGGACCCGTTCTCGGTGGCGGTGCACGCCGACGGCCGGCGGATCCGCTTCTTCCGGTCGGTCGAGGCGACGCTCGACTCCATCGCCGACGAGAGTGCGGCCGACGCGGCCGCCTACCGGTCCTTCCTCGACACGGCGACGCCGGTCGTGCGCGCCGTGCTGCCGGCCGTCAGGGGCGAGGTTTCCCTCCGCACGCTCCCGGCCCAGGCGGCCCACCTCGCGCGGGCGTTGGGCCGGCGCCCGCTGGCCGGCGCCGGCGACCTGCTGGCGCCCTACGAATCCCTCCTCCGCCGGCGGCTGCTCTCCGACCTCACCCGCGGCCCGGTGGCCGCCTTCGCCGCCCACGCCGGCGTCGGCCCCACGCTGCCGGGCGGCGCTCTGTACGCCTACTGGCAGGCGGCCTACCACCTGTGCGGGCAGTGGCACGGCCGCGGCGGTGCCCAGAACCTCACCGACGCCCTGACGGCCCGCCTGGCCGCCCTCGGGGGACGGCTGCGGTGCTCGGCGCCGGTCGAGCGCATCGAAGCGCCGGGGGGACGGGTGCGGGCCGTGGTGCTCGAGGGCGGGGAGCGGGTGCCGGCGCACACGGTCGTCACCGCGGTCGACCCGAAGACGGCCCTCCTCCGGCTCCTGGACCCGCCCCTCGGCGGCCAGGCCGGCGCCGACCTGGCCGCCGCCCGCCGCTCCAACGTCGTGCAGGCGGTGGTGCACGTCGCCACCACCGCCCTACCCCCGTACGCCGGCGCCCGGACCGGCGACTGGCACGGCCTCCAGAGCTACGTCGACCATCTCGGCGACCTGGCGGCGGCGTGGACGTCGGCGGAGGCCGGCCTCCTGCCCGATCCCCTCCCGCTCTACGCATTCACCCCCTCGTCGATCGACGCCACGCTGGCGCCCGCCGGCAGCCACACCGTCTACCTGGCCTGCCCGGCGGCACCGGCCACCGTGGAGGGCGGCTGGCCGGCCCGGCGGGACGAGTTCGTCGAACGGGCCCTCGCCACGGTCGAGGCCAGGGCGCCCGGTTTCCGCCGCACGGTCACCGGCGTGGCAGCGTGGACTCCGGACGAGATGGAACGGGTGGAGCGCTGGCCCGGCGGCCACCCCATGCACCTCGACATCGCCCTCGACCAGCTCGGTCCCCTGCGGCCCACCAGGGCCCTCGGCCGATGGCGCACGCCGATCGAGGGCCTCTACGTATCGGGCGCCGGCACCAACCCGGCGGGCGGCGTTCTCGGCACCCCCGGCCGCCTGGCCGCCGGCGCCGTACTGGCCGATGCCCGCCGGGGTCGCCGTCGCCGGCGGTGACCCGGCTCCGGCCGGTCCCGGCCGGTCGGGGGATACGGTGGCCGGCGTGGGCCTGGCGTCGTGGATCGTGGTCGGGTTGCTGGCCGGCTGGATCGCCGGCCTGGCGTCGGGCAACCGCCAGCAGGGGTGTCTCCGGAAGATCGCCGTCGGGGTCATCGGCGCCCTCCTCGGAGGCGCCCTGGCCCGGGCCGCCGGCTACGAGGGCGTCACCGACGTGAGCCTGCGGTCCGTGCTCGTGGCCGCCCTCGGCGCCACCCTCCTGCTCCTGGTCCTCGGCGCCATCGACGGCCGGCGCGGCTCGGGGTCGTAGCCGCCGGGCGACCCGTCCCGAGTACATAGGGTGCGGTTTCCGCACCCTATGTACTCCAGAGCGCAGGGTTACTTCCTGGCCGGCGGGCCGAAGACGTCCCAGAGGTCGGCGAGGAACGACTTGCCGAACGCACCGAGCGCCTTGGCCCTCGCCTCCATGCTCGGGCCGGTGGCCCGGAAGGTGGTGAGCTGGCGGGCGAAGTCGGGGACGAGGATGTGCAGGATGCCGCTGGCCACGATCTCGGCGTCGGCGTCCTGCTCCACCGGCACGTGGCCGGAGAGGAGGCGGATGTAGAGCGTGGAGGTGTCGCTCCACACGTCGAAGCCGTGGTCGTCGTCGACGTCCTTGTAGCCGGCCATGGTGAGGGGGTGGCCGGTGCTGTCGGTGAAGTAGAGGCGGTAGTACATGTGCCGGCGCCGGGGGCCGGCGTCGGCCACGAACAGGTTGAAGTCGCCCCGCTCCACTTCAAGCTTCCCGCCCAGCTGGTCGCACTTCACCCAGCCCACCGCCGTGCCGTGGTGGTCGCGGTCGTGCAGGAAGCGCTCCACGTCGGGACAGGTGATGGTGAGGTGGAACATGAAGGCGGTGCCCTCGAGCTTCCCGCTCTCGTAGGCCGTCTCGTAGTCGGTGGAGCCGAAGGTGACGAAGCCCTTCATCTCCTCGGTGAACGACACCGCCGTCTCGTCGCCGTTGGTGTGGGGCCCCTCGGGCGGGGGCGGCGGCACCGGGTCGACGTGGCGGGCCGGCCGGGCGGTGGTGCGCCGGGCCGGGGACTCCAGCAGGTGGTCCATGGCCCGGTCGGCGAAGGCCGCGATGGTGAGCGACGGGTTGGCGCCCACCGGGCCGGGCATCACCGAGCCGTCGACCACGTGGAGGCCGGGGTAGTCGAACGCCTCGCCCCACTGGTCGACCACGCCCTCGTCGCGGTTGCGGCCCATGGGGCAGCCGCCCAGCGGGTGGACGGTGATGACCCGCTTCAGCCACCACAGCGGGTTGTCCTGGACCTCGCCGCCCAGCTCGGCGCCCAGGGCCTTCATGGTGTGGCGCACCCGCTCGAAGTACGCCTTCGACGTGGCGGTGGTCCAGTCGATGTCGAGCTGACCCCGCTTGATGCGCATGACGCCGTCGGGGATGTCGCGGCCCATGCCGAGGAGGGGTAGCGAGGTGGACGACAGCGTGGCCTCGCCGATCAGCGCCTGCAGTTCGGTGCTGAGGCTGCTGCGGGGGTGCTTGCGGATGCGGGAGATCACCCGGGCCGCCACCGACTGCAGGATGCGGTTGGCGCGCGAGGGGACGGTGAGGGTCTCGAGCATCCAGTCGACGGCGATGGGGAAGCCGGCGTCCTCGATGTAGTAGCCGGGGCCGTCGCCGCCGTCGGCCGAGTCGGGGACGCGCACGGCGCCGGTGATGACCGGCCCGAGGCTCGGGTCGAGGGGCCGGCGGGGGCCGCCGCCGCCCGCCCGCTGGTGGGCGTCGAGGATGAACATGAGCAGGTCGCCGTTGCCGCAGAACCGGGTGCCGAGGGCCGGCCCCAGCTCCGGCAGGGCGCTCCGGTTGCGCAGCAGCAGGTGGGGCGTGGCCAGGGTGCCGGCGGCCAGCACGAGGTGGTCGCAGCTCACCTTGACCAGCGGCAGCTTGTCGGTGTTGACCTTCACGCCCTCGTGCTCGGCGCCGTACTGCACGTAGCCCACGACGTAGCCGCCCTCGGGCCGGCGCTCGATGGAGTGGACCTCGCACTGGGTGCGGATCTCGGCGCCCTGGTGCTTGGCGGCCGACAGGTAGGTGTGGTCGAGGGTGTTCTTGCTGCCCTCGTTGCAGCCCACGTCGCACTCGCCGCACAGGCGGCACGTGCGCCGGGGGAGGCCGTGGATGTTGGGATACTCGTACTCGGGGATCGGCTCGGCCAGCGCCGGCGCCCGGCCCTCGTTGGCGAAGGTGACGGCCAGCGGCAGGAGCTTCCAGTCCAGGCCGAGGGCGCCGGCCGCGTCGCGCATGCCCACCGTCTTGGAGGGCGTGGGGTAGTTGGGCGCCCCGAGCGGGAAGTGCTGCGGGCGCATCATCTTCTCGACGCGGTCGTAGTGGGGGTCAAGGTCGGCCCGGCTGACGGGCCAGTTCTCGACGCCGCCGTGCACCGGGTGCTCGTGGACGAACCACCGCTCGTCCTTGCGCAGCAGGACGTTGGCGTAGATCAGCGATCCGCCGCCCAGGCCGCTCGACACCACCGCCTCGAGCCCACGGAACGTCCACACGTCGAACAGCCCGTGGTACCCCCGGGACGGGTCCCAGATGTTGCGGCCCATCTCCCTGGGCCGGCGGGCGAAGCTCCCGGGCGGGTACGGCTTACCCCGCTCGAGGACGAGCACCGAACGGCCCGCCTCGGCCAGGCGGTAGGCCGACACCGACCCGCCGAACCCGGACCCGACGACGACGGCATCGACGTGCGCCTCGACTGCCGGCATGTAGGGACCCCCTCTCGACTTGGGGGCACCAACGTACCGTGCGTTCCGATCGACGTTGTCGTCAGGAACTACCGGCTTGGCCGGACACCGCCACGTGGACGCGGTGGTACCCGGTCGCCCCGTCGGGGAACGGCCGGTGGGTGGCCTCCGTCTGCACCTCGCCGTCGCCGGTGGTGGCCCGGACCCGCAGCACGTGGTCGCCCGGGGCAGCGTCCCACCCGACCTTCCACTGCCGCCACGCGTCGTGCCCGAGCGACGGCCCGAGCTCCGCCTCCTGCCACGGCCCTTCGTCGACCCGCACCTCCACCCGGGCCACACCCGGGCCGGGGGCCCAGGCCACGCCGGCCACCGCCCGACGGCCGGCGGCCACCGTCGAGTAGTCCCGCGGGACGTCGATGCGGGACTGCGCCTTGATCGGCGCCTGCCGGGCCCAGTTGCGCTCCACCCAGTAGGCGTCGAACGCCTCCCACGTTGTGAGCTCGATCTCCTTCAGCCACTTGGTGGCCGACACGTAGCCGTACAGGCCGGGGACGATCAGGCGGGCCGGGAAGCCGTGGATGCGGGTGAGCGCCCGCCCGCCCATGCCGACGGCCACCAGGGCGTCGCGCCCGTCGAGGGCCGCCTCGGTGGGGAACCCGGCGGTGAAGCCGTCGACCGAGCGCCCGACCACCTGGGTGGCGGCGGGGTCGGCCCCGGCCCGGCGGAGCAGGTCGGCCAGCCGCACGCCCGTCCACCGGGCGGTGCCGACCAGGTTGCCGCCCACCTCGTTGGACACGCAGGCGATGGTGATGTGGCGGTCCACCAGCGGCTCGGCCAGCAGGTCGGCGTAGGTGAGGACGAGGGGTGTGGCGACCATGCCGGTGATCCGGAGGCGCCACCGCTCCTCGTTGACCACGGGGGGGACGAGGGCCTCGTCGATGCGGAAGAAGCGGCTGGTGGGGGTCACGAGCGGGGAGAGGCCGTCCGCCGCCAGCGGCTCGCCGGCGGGGGCCGGTGCCGGGTCCGCCGTCGCTGGCAGCGCGGCGGGCGGCGGCGGGCCCCCACCGGACCGCAGCACCCGGCCGGTGGCCAGGCCGGCGGCCGCCGCCGCGCCGATCGTGGACCCGGCTACGAGGAACCGCCGGCGGCTGGCGCCGGCGCCGGGGAGGAGGGTCTCCGGCTCCGGCTCCGGCGCCGGCGGGCCGAGCAGGAGGCGGAGGGAGGCGATGCCGGCGGCAGCGGCCAGGGCGCCGGCCACGGCGGCGCCGGCAACCGGCGCGTGGGTCCACGCCGCCGCCCAGACGGCGAGGAGGGCGAAGGCCGGGAAGGCGGCGTAGCCGACGGAGCGCCGGCGGTCGGCGGCGACGCCCACCACGGCGGCGAGGAGGAGGGCGAGGATCACCGTTCCGGCCACCACCAGGGGCTTGTCGCTCCGCCCCACCGCCTCCACGCCGGCCCTGGCCAGGGAGCCGGGGGTGCGGCGGATCACGGCCTGCCCCACCACGCCCACGAGCGACGGGACCCGGCCGGAGGCGGCGTCGGCCAGGGCGGCCACCACGAGGGCGGCGAAGCCGGCCAGCAGGCCGGCCAGAGCGGCGCGCCGGCGGGATTCCCCGGAGACGTCTCGAACCATCGGCACGAAGCTTCGTCCACCGAGCGGCCCCCGACGTTTCACTTGGCCGACACACCGAGCCAACCGTCGGGAAACGTGCCCACCGTATGTTTGCACCCATGGACGATCCGCACTCCACCGACGGCCTGGGCGCCGCGTCGCCGAGCTACCACGACTACGTCGAGGCGTGCCTGCTCCTGGTGCTTGTGGAGCGCCCGGCCTACGGCTACGAGCTCAAGGAGCAGCTGGACGGCCTGGGCCTCCCCGGGTTCGACCGGGGCCGCATCTACCGCGTGCTGCGGGGCCTCGAGGCGGTCGGCGCCGTCGTGTCCCACTGGGAGACGGCGCAGCGCGGACCGGCCCGGCGCACCTACGAGCTCACCGACGCCGGCCACGACCGCCTCCGGGCCCACGTGCACGCCGTGCGCGGGCAGCGCCGGCGGCTCACCCGGTTCCTCACCCGCTTCGAGCGGCTGGTCCTGACCGCCGAGGAGGCGGTGGCGTAACCGCGGGGGGTTCCCTACACTGCGGCCGTTCATGGCGGTCCAAGGGGCTGGACCGTCGCCGCCCCTCACCGACCGGGATCCCCAGCGTCGTTGGCCACCACCTCACGAGAAGCCGCGCCGTCTCCGGCCGCCTGGGCGGCCCCTGACGGCAACGGGAACGGCAACGGGTGGAAGGCGGGCACGGGCCCCGTGCTGGCCGAGGCGCTGTCGACCTACCGCGACCTTGTGATCGGCGAGATCCGCCGCATCATCGCCGCCAAGCGCTTCCGCCGGGCGCTGTCCCAGCGGTTGGCCGACTACCCGCTGCGGGCCGGCAAGGGCCTGCGCCCGGCCCTGTGCCTGGCCACCTGCCAGGCCCACGGCGGGTCCCTCGGGGAGGCCCTGCCCTCGGCCACCGCCCTGGAGCTGTTCCACAACGCCTTCCTGGTGCACGACGACATCGAGGACGAGTCGATCCACCGCCGGGGCGACCCCACGATGCACGAGAAGCACGGCGTGGCCATCGCCATCAACGTCGGCGACGCCCTCAACGTGCTCACCATGACCCCGCTGCTCGACAACCTCGAGGTCGTCGGCCTGGAGAAGGCCCTGCGGGTGTTCCGGGAGATCGAGCGCATGGGCCGGGAGTCGGTCGAGGGCCAGGCCATGGAGCTGGAGTGGGTGAAGAACTGCCACTGGGACCTCACCGAGCGCGACTACCACGTGATGACCACCAAGAAGACCTGCTGGTACACGTGCATCACGCCCTGCCGCATCGGCGCCCTCATCGGCGGCGGCCCGTCGGTGGACCTCGACGCCTACACGCGCTTCGGGCGGGACCTCGGCATCGCCTTCCAGATCCAGGACGACCTCCTGAACCTGGTGGGCGAGGAGGACCGCTACGGCAAGGAGCAGGCCGGCGACATCCGGGAGGGCAAGCGCACGCTGCTGCTCATCGACCTCCTGCGCCGCTGCACGGCAGGCGAGCGCCGGCGGGTGGTGGCCACCCTCTCCAAGCCCCGGGACGGCAAGACCGACGACGAGGTCGAGGACGTGCTCGCCCTGATGCACCGCCACGGCTGCCTCGACCACGGCCGCCGCCGGTCGCTGGAGTACGCCCGCAAGGCCAAGGCGGTGTTCGGCCGGGACCTGCGGCACGTGCCGGCGTCGGCCCACAAGCAGTTCCTGGAAGAGACCATCGACTACGTCATCCACCGGGACCTCTAGCTGCTTGGCCGACCTGTCCGCCGCCCGCTTCCTGCGCCGGGCCCTGGCCGACCTCCGCCGGGCGGACCCGCAGCGCTACGCCGAGATCGCCGGCCGGCTGGAACGGGCGCCCACCCGCTGCGACGTGGGCGGGGAGCGCTTCTCGGTGACGGCCGAGGGCGGCCGGGTATCGGTCCTGCCGGGGTGGGTCCCGTGGACGCTCGGCTGCGTCGTCCTCGCCCCGGGGGCCGTGCTCGACCTGGCCGGCGGCGACGCCACCCTGGAGCAACTGCTGGCCGCCGAGGCCGTGGTCGTCCGGGGGGCGGCCGACACGCTGCTGGAGCTGTGGGCCGCCGTGACGGCCTTCGTGCTCGGGGCGGCCGGCGCCCCGGCCCTCGTCCGCCACCTCGGCGACTACCGCGCCTGGGTCCTCGGCGACTGACGGCCCTGGCGGGATTGGGCGGTTCGCGCCGGACGGCAGGGACGGGCGCCGCCGCGTCGAACTCTTCCTTCCGTGCCGAGGCGGGTGGGCGTGGCGGTGGCGCTGGTGGTGCTCGTGGTCCTGGCGGTGCCAGGGGCGGGTGCGGCGGCCGGGGCGGCCGGCGACCCGGAGGCGGCGCTGGCCGCCCGGGTCACGGCGGAGCGGGCGGCCAGCGGCCTCGGCCCCCTTGCGGTCGACGCCGACCTGGTGGCCGTCGCCCGGGCCCACTCGGCGACGATGGCGTCGCAGGCCAGGCTGTTCCACACTCCCGACCTGGCCACCCAGGTGCAGGGCTGGGTGAAGCTGGCCGAGAACGTGGGTGTGGGCACCACCGTGGACGACGTCGACCGGGCCCTCATGGCCTCGGCCGACCACCGGGCCGACATCCTCGACCCCCGCTTCAACGGCATCGGCATCGGCGTGGTGGCGGGCGGCGGCCGGCTGTGGGTGACCCAGGTCTTCCGGCAGCGCCAGGGCGCGCCCGCCCCCACGGCGGCGCCCTCACCGCCGCCGGCACCTGCGCCGGCGGCACCCCCGGCCGCTCCGGCGCCCCGGCGGGCGCCCGTCGTGCGGGCCGCACCAGTGCGGCTCACCACGACCACCACCACCGCCCCGCCGACGACCGCCACGACCGCCACGGTCCCGCCCACCACCGCACCGGCCGAGGCGCGGGTTCTGGCGCCCCTGGCGGCCGCCGCGTCGGCCCCACTGCCCAGCCGCCCGCCCACCGGGCCGGCCGCCCTGGTGGCCCTCGCCCTTCTGGTCGCCGTCGGTTCGGCGACCGCCGCCGCCGCCGCCCGCGGCCGGTAGCCTGTCCAAAGGGACGAGTGTCGCAAACCGGGCCCAGCGGGCAGGACTTTCCAGTCGCCGGAGGGAACGAAGGGGACCCTCTCCGGCGTTGATCTAATCCTCCAGTCTCTCCGGCCGAGTGGAGTTTTGTATGCCACAGCGAACGGACCGTGAGCCCCAAGAGGATCTGGTCCGCCTCTATCTGAACGAAATCGGTCGCTACCCGCTGCTCACCAAGGCGGACGAGGAGCGGCTGGGCTCCGCCGTGGAGCGCGGTCTGGCGGCCGCGTCCGAGTTGAGCGGCGGTGCCCGCTCGCTGCCGGCCGCCCGCCGGCGCCAGCTCCAGGCCGAGGTCCGGGAGGGCCGCCGGGCAACCACCGAGTTCTGCCAGGCCAACCTGCGGCTCGTCGTGTCGATTGCCAAGCGTTACCAGGCCTCGGGGCTGCCGCTGCTGGACCTGGTCCAGGAGGGCAACCTCGGGCTGCTGCACGCGGTGGAGAAGTTCGACTACAAGAAGGGCTTCAAGTTCTCCACCTACGCCACGTGGTGGATCCGCCAGGCCATCACCCGGGGCATCGCCAACACCGCCCGCACCATCCGGCTGCCGGTCCACGCCGGCGACCTGGTCACGCGGGTCCAGCGGGCCCAGTCCTCGCTCGAGTCCCGCCTCGGCCGCCGGCCCACCGAGGCCGAGCTGGCCGACGAGGTCAACCTCACGCCCCAGCGGGTGGCCGAGGTCCTCTCGATGGCCACGGAGGCCATCTCCATCTCCGCCCCCCTCTCCGACGACGGCGACGGCGAGCTGGGCGACGTGATGGAGGACGTCACCGCCGCCTCCCCGCTGGAGGAGGCGCTGGCCAACGAGGTGCCCGGCGAGCTGGCCCGGCTGCTGGCCGTGCTCGACGAGCGGGAGCGGGAGATCCTGAAGCTCCGCTACGGCCTCGACCAGGGCGAGCCCCGCACCCTCGAGGAGGTGGGCGAGCACATGCACCTCACCCGGGAGCGCATCCGCCAGATCGAGTCCCGGGCCCTGTGCAAGCTCCGCCACCCCTCCCTGGAGACCGGCGCCCGCGACCTGCTCTTCGGGTAGTTTCGCCTCGCAAGCGGAGCTTGCTCGGCGAGCTTGACGTGCCGCCCTGCGGGCGGCGCTCAACGCCGCCGACCGGCAGAGCCGGATCGGCGGCCTGCTGTGGGGGGCTGCGCCCCCCACACCCCCCGTGCCGGCAACCGAAGGGGCGCCTCCGGCGCTACTGCGGCCGCCGGCGGGACCGCACTCCTACGCTGTGGTGATGCTGGAGATCGAGGTCGACCCCACGCGCTGCAACGGCTCGGCGGTGTGCCTGCGGGTGGCGTCGGGCGTGTTCCACGTCGACCGGGGCCTGGCCCTGGTGGTCGACCCGGACGCCGCGCCCGAGTCGGCCGTGCTGGCGGCGGCCAAGGAGTGCCCCACGGCCGCCATCACGGTCTTCAGGGACGGGCGCCCCCTGGCGTGACGGCCAGGCCGGCCGTCACCCGCTCGGCGATGGCGGCCACCGCCCGCATGGCGGGCGAGTCGGGGTCGGTGTCGTAGGGCGACACGCCCAGGTGGTCGGCGTGGAGCACGACCGGGTCGTCGGGCACGGCCACCACCTCGACGCCGAGGATCTCGGCCAGGCGGGCCACGTCGTCGTCGCCGGCGGCCCGGTTGGCGATCCCGAGGATCTGCTGCACGCCCATCGACTCGGCCAGCCGGCACCCGCGCCGGGCGACCTCGACGGACTTGGCGCTCGTCTCGGCCACCACCAGCACCGTGTCGCCGGGGCCCGGCTTGGCCCACATGAGGTCGTTGAGGCCGGCCTCCAGGTCGGCCACCACCACCCGGTCGGCGTCGGGAAGCTGGCCGAAGAACTGGCGGGTGGTGTTGTGGGAGCCGCAGCACAGGCAGGCGTTGCTGGGCCGCTCGATCTTGCCGGTGGCGATGAGCACCACGCCGTCGCCCGCCGGCACGCCGAAGCGGGCCAGCAGCTCGTCGGGTTCGGGGGTGGGGTCGTTGTGCGTGTGCCCGCTGGCCAGCAGGGCGTTGAGGATGGGCTGCATCGTCTCCACGGTGTCGTGGGGGAGCCCGAGCGAGATGCCGAGGTTGGGGTTGGGGTCGGCGTCGACGGCGACGACCCGGTGGCCGGCGGCGGCCAGGGTGCGGATGAGCGCCCCGGAGATGGTGCTCTTGCCGGCGCCCCCCTTTCCGGTGACGGCGATTTTCACGGCAGCAGACCTCCATGAGCGAGTGACAGATCCTGCCGGCGGCCGCCGTTGCCGCCGCAGGCGGCCCCTCTGGCTCCCGGCACGGGGGGTGTGGAGGGCGCAGCCCCCCATACGATGGTCGCCGTGCCGGCTCCGCCGGTGGGCGGCCTCAGAGCCGCCCGGAGGGCGGCACGACAAGCTCGGCGAAGAACCTCTGGTTCCGAGCAGAAACTCACAGCTTCGCCTCCTCGGGTAGGAACATCGACGCCAGCTGCTCGACGGCCTTCACGGCCGGCGCGTCGGGGCAGTAGTCGATCGGGGACACGCCGAGCCGCTCTGCGGCGTTGACCTCCGGGTCCCAGGGGATCCGGACGGCCGGCGTGAGGCCGGGGTGGTCGGGCTCGTCGCGGAACCCGTTGGCCACGATGGTGACCGGCATGTCGTCGAGGATGGGCAGCAGCCGGCGGGCGGTGAGGGCCGAGCGCCACGCCGGCCCCACGACGAGGATGGCGCGGTCGGCGAAGGCCTGGTAGCGCTCGAAGGGAGTGGTCGGTCCCGCCTCCATGTCGCCGAGGACGTCCCAGTCGGGCTCGCCGAAGCCGAGCAGCACCTGGCGGGTGGCCACCACGGTCTGCTTGGCCGCCTGCTTGTCGGGCTCGGAGATCTTGCCGATGCTGAGGAACCGCACGCCGTCGGGCCCGGTGACGGCGTAGCGTTCCACGACCTCCTCGGGGCTCACCCCGCTGGCCAGCCGCCAGCCGTAGGCGGCCCCGGGGTGCTCCTCGACGGCCATGGGGACGCCGGCGTCGTCGTCGCCCAGGCCGATGCCGAGGCTCAGGGCCAGGCCCGGGTTGGTGTCGAGGTCGGCGGCGACGATGCGCCGGCCCTGGCGGGCCATGGTGCGGGCCAGCGTGGCGGAGATCATCGTCTTGCCGGCGCCGCCCTTGCCGACCACCGCCAGCCTGATCCCGAGCCGCCGGCGGGCGGCCTGGACGGTGGGCTCGTCGGCGACGGCAACCTCCCGGGTGGCCTCGGCGACGGCGTTCTCGAGGGCCTCGCGGTGGGCCGCCACGTCGGGTTCCAGCTTGGCCAGGCGCCCGCCCGGCCAGCCGCCGATCTCGGTGAGGTACCGGCCGGCCTGGCGCCCGACGCCGAGCCACGCCAGGCACCGCGCCACGTCGCCGCCGCCGGCTGCCGCCCTGGCCCGGAGGGCGTCGACGACCGCCGCCTGCCGCTCGAGGTTGTCGAGCAGGTTGAGTTCCCTCGGGCTGCGATCGCCCTCGCTGGCTGCGGCGCCCACCTTGGTGCTCCTCCGTCGTGCCCCGCGGCAAGGCTATCCGTACCTGCGTTCCTACCTCCACCCCTACGTGGCGGTGCCGCCCGCCTCCGTCGTGCCGTAGTTTGGCGCCCGTGAAGGTCACCATGATGCTCTGCGACGCCGCCCAGGTCGCCGAGGGCAAGCTCTTCATCCTCGGCGGGGGATGGAGCATCACCGGCCCGGAGCCGGCGCCGTCGGCCATCGCCATCAAGCTGGAGGTCGACTGGCACGAGGCTGACCGCCAGCACCATTGGGAACTCTTCCTGGTCGACGCCGACGGCCGGGAGATGCGCTTCGACACGCCGGAGGGGTCGCAGGCCATCGAGATCAGGGGCGACTTCACCGTCCGCCGTCCTGAGGGCGTCCCCGAGGGCACGCCGGCCGACCTGCCCATGGCCATCAACCTGGCGCCCCTCCCCCTCCCGCCCGGCGCCCGCTACACGTGGCGCTTCACCATCGACGGCGAGTCCGACGAGGCGTGGACGCTCGGCTTCACCAGCCGCCCGGCCCAACCGCAGGATTAGGGCCAGCCGCCATGGATGGCGGCTCCCTCGTGTGACGGTGTTCGGAGCCGTCGCCGTCGCGCCCGCCAGGGCGCCGGCGACAGCGAGCGGAGCGCCAGGAGGGCGCGGAGCGAGCCAGAGTGCACCCCTCACCGCTTGGACCGCCGGCGGGCGGTCCGGGCGAAGAGCGGCGGCCGGCGGAAGGGCGTCCCCCGATCCGAGGACCACGGCGCCTCGGGCGCCATGGTGAGGGCGGCCAGGCCGGTGAGCGGCGCGTCGTACGTGACCCGCCAGCCGGCGAAATCGCGCCACGCCTGGTCCTGGTCCTCCACCAGCGGCACGCCGGCGTCGGCCATGCGGCGGTAGACGGCGTCGAACTCCTCCCGCGTCACCGAGATGTCGTCGTCGGGCCGGGGGTCGGGGTCGTAGGGCAGCTGGAAGTAGTCGCACAGCCGGCGCAGGGCCACGTAGCCGGCTCGGATGCACAGGTGGGCCTCCGGCTCGGCCCCCTGCACGGTCGAGGCCCGCAGGGCGGCCCCGTCGAGGACGGCGCCGGCAGCCGTGACCCAGGAGTGGTCGGGCTGCGGCGAGCGGAAGAACACGAGGGCGGGCAGCGACGAGTGCGTCTCGTCGAGGTCGGCGAACCACGACTCCCAGTCCTTCCAAACCTGCGTCATGCCGCCGTCCCAGCCGATGCGGTGGTAGCGCACGATCATGTTCGGGCCGGTTGGCGGGTTGTCGGCGCGGACCTCGAGCAGCGACACCATCTGCTCCCGGCGGCTGAACGTGGCGTAGATGCTGGGCAGGTAGCTGATGAGGAGCGCCAGCAGGCCGATGCCGAGCGCCGCCTCGACGTAGGTGAGCGTCGAGGTGGCGAGGTTCGGGGCCGTGGTGGTGCCGAGCGTGAACAGCGACGACCCCGACAGCTCGAAGGCCCGGCGCAGGTCGGGCACGCCGAGGCCCCGGTACAGGAAGGTGAAGCCGGCGGCTACGAGGGTCAGCCAGGCGGCCGGCATCAACAGCATGCTCACCGGGGCCAGCAGGGCCATGAGCCGGTCCCGCCGCTCGTAGCTCGGCGACGGACCGACGAGGACGCGCAGCACGCCCCGCACGGCCTCGAACACCGCGCGGGAGATCAGCGAGCGGAGCGCCCGCGGCACCACCATCGTCCGCACCGCTGACGACACCGCCCACAGCACGAGGGCGGCACCCACCACCACCACCGCCACCATCGCCCCTCAGGCTCCCAGCGCGGCGGCCGCGGCCAGGTGGGCGGCCAGCTCGGCGCGCGAGGTGTGCGCGTTGAGGCCACTGGTGGACGGCATCACGTAGGCGGGGCGGCCGCCGAAGGGTGCCGGCTGCGGGCCGGGGACGGCGCGGCGGTCGACGGCGGACCGCCAGCCGGCCAGCCCGACGAAGCACACGGCGCCCGGACGGAGCCACGACGCCAGCCGCTCGACGCGCCTCGCTCCGGCGGCGTACTCGCCGGCGCTCAGCTCGGCCGCGCCGGTGGTGGCGCGCTTCACCAGATCGGTCATGCCCACCCCGCATGCCTCGAGGGCGTCGTAGGGATCGCGGTCCCGGCGCACCAGGCCGGCGTCGAGAGCGGCCGGCCAGAACCGGTTGCCGGGCCTGGCGTAGCCGACCCCATGATCGGCGGCGTAGACGCTCGGGTTCAGCCCGCACACGAGCAGGCGCATGCCGGGGCCCACCACGTCGGGCAGCGTCCGCGCCCTCGTCACCAGAGCCACGACCGCGTCCTCGGAGGGCGCGATGGCGTCGACGTCGAAGCCGCCACCGGCCAGCAGCAGCGTGAGCCGATCGTGGGACTGCGAAGCACCGACGCGCACCTCGGCGCGCTCGCCCGGCACCAGCGAACGGTGCAGCGCGGCGAGCTCGAGCGGAAGCCGCACGGCGGGCACGCGACGGCCGTCGAGCACTGCGGGCAGGACACGGGCGCGGTCCATGAATTGGGGAAGGTAGCTGCTCGCCGCGATAGGGGCATATTCGGGCGCCGAACACGGCGCGCGAGAAAAGCTTGCGGCACAACGTGTTCTAGAGGCGGCCCCGAAGAAATCCTTGCGGAGCAAGGGATGCGCATCGGAAATGCTTGACCTCGCGCCCTCAGTCCTCTTTGATGTCTCTACTTCCCCAACAACGCAGGAGGACGGTGTGAACAAGGCTGAGCTCATCGAGGCGGTCCGGAAGGAGGTCCCGAGCCTCTCGAAGAGCCAGGCGGAATCCGCCGTCGACTGCGCCCTCGACACGATGAGGACCACGCTCATCTCCGGTGAGCGGGTAAGCCTCTTCGGTTTCGGCGCCTTCATTCCTTCGGCCCGTGCACCCCGCACCGGTCGCAACCCGCGTACCGGGGAAGCGGTGAAGATCCCGGCCGGCCGAGCGGTGCGGTTCACGCCCTCGGCCGCCTTCAAGGCCGCCCTCAACCCGAAGGCAGCAAAGAAGGCGGGGTCCGGCACCAAGGGCACCAAGGCGGCTACCGCCAAGAAGGCGCCGAGCACAGCAGCGGCCGCTCGCAAGGCGGCCCCATCGAAGAAGGCTGCACCCGCCAAGAAGGCGGCCAAGTCCACCAAGAAGCGCTAGCGAAAGGCGGGACACCGGAAATGTGCGCAGCACCCGTGAAGAAGGCACCGGCCAAGAAGGCCGCGCCTGCCAAGAAGGCGGCACCAGCCGCCACGGCAGCGGCCAAGAAGGCACCGGCCAAGAAGGCCGCACCGGCCAAGGCGGCGCCGGCCAAGAAGGCCGCCGTCAAGGCGGCACCGGCCAAGGCCGCCCCGGCCAAGAAGGCCGCCGTCAAGAAGGCAGCACCGGCAAAGGCCGCACCGGCGAAGGCGGCACCGGCCAAGAAGGCCGCCGTCAAGAAGGCCGCACCGGCGAAGGCGGCTCCCGCCAAGAAGGCGGCGCCCGCCAAGAAGGCTGCTCCGGCAAAGAAGGCACCGGCCAAGAAGGCCACGCCCGCCAAGAAGGCTCCGGCCAAGAAGGCCTGACCGGCTCGGGCGAGCACCGGCGGCACTTGGGCCGCCGGTGCCGCGACCCGGGACGCGGTCGAGAGGAGACTGGTGTCGAAACCCTCTTTCGGGGCCGACCGCCCCGTTCGCGGCTCGTCTGCTCTGCAGCGGCGCTGGTCAGTGGTAGGTCGGCCCCTCGGCGCAGAGCGCCGAACGCGAAAGACGCCAGGCTCCTAGAGACCCGTCACAAGCTTGAAGCCCTCGCCGAGGGCCAGCCCGGCCATCCGGCCGTGATCGGCGAGGCGGCCGAGGACCCTGGCCCGAAAGGCAGCCACCTGCTGCTCGTTCCCCGGGTCGTCGATCGCCATCGTGCTGCGGAGTTGGCTGCGGTGCTCGAGCAGGGCCCGCAGCTTCACCTCCACCCACTCGCTGGCGTCCTCGACGTGGTCGATCTCGTCGGCCTCCCACAGGAGCAGGGCCGACGGGCGCCAGTGCTCGAGGCCCAACTCAGGGAAGAAGTGCGGGTCGCGCGCGGCCACGATGCCGTCGGTGGCGAGGAAGCCGGCGTGGCGGTGGTCGGGATGGAGCCGCCAGCGGCGCCACGGGTCGTGGCCCAGCACCACCTCGGGCCTCGTCCTCCGTATGCAGGCGGCCACCTGCCGGCGCTGCTCGAGACCGGCTTCCAGCTCGCCGTCGGTCCAGCCGAGGAACGTGACCCGGCCCTCGCCTCCGAGGGCCCGCGACGCGGCGCGCTGCTCCTCCTGGCGGGTGGCCACGAGGGCGGCCAGGTCCTCACCCGGCTCCCAGGAGCCCTTGGAGCCGTCGGTGCACACCAGGTGGTGGACCTCGCAGCCGGAGGCCGCCCACTTGGCCAGCGTGGCGCCGCACCCGAACTCGACGTCGTCGGGGTGGGCGCCCACCGCCAGCGCCCGGGCAGGCACGTCGAGGTCGGTGCGGATCCGCTTCAACGCGTGATGGCGAGGTCGGAGGGGAGGTCGACGTCGCGGCCGAGGGCGGGCTCGCGCACGACCCTGAGCGGGAAGCCGAGCCGGAGGGCGGCGGCGGCGTGGCGGGCGAAGGAACCGGGGCCGTAGGCGAAGGGGAAGCGGGCCCCGGCCGGCACGCATGCGACATTGGTGCCGTCGTCTCGGCGGTCGGGGACGAGGGTCACGCCGGCGAAGCGTGCCACCCAGGCGAGGTCGGTGGCCAGCGGGAGGTCGCCGTGGGCCACGACGACGCGGCCGGCGCCGCCGTCGCCGAGCACCTCCACGCCGTGGGCCACGGCCCCGTCGAGGCCCCGGCCCGGCGCCCACACCACCAGCGCCCCCTCCGCCTCCGCCCACGCCGCCACCTCGGCGTCGTCGCACACCACCGCCACCGGCAAGGGCCGGGCGGCGCGCACCACGGCGCTCGCCATCGACCGGGCCAGGGCGGCCCGCTGGTGGGGCGGCAGGGCGGGGGCGAGGCGTTCCTTGGCCACCGAGAAGCCCTTGACCGGCACGAGGACGGCGGTGGTCAGGTGATGACCTCGAAGACCCGAACCAGCGGTTCCTGGCGGAGCAGCTCGAAGATGCGCACCTGCGCCTCCCTGGCGGCGCGCGACTCCATGGCCTCGGCCATGGCGCCCGAGGAGCTCCAGCGGGAGATGGCGGCCAGCTCCACCAGCCCGCCCGGGTGGTGGTCGGCGTCGAGCGCCAGCTCGATGCTCACGCACCCGTCGAAGCCCCGGTAGGCGGGCAGCAGGTCGTCGGTGAACAGCCGGCGGACCTCGTCGACGTCGGCCGGGTCGACGGCCGTCTGGAACAAGCGAAGCAGCTGGCTCACGGCGTCCATCCTGACTTCGAGAACATGCCCGCCAGCGCGGCGCTGGTGGTGAGCCGCATGGTCTGGCGGTCGAGCTCGGCGGCCACCCGTTCCCCGACGCCGGGGTACCGGAGTGTGATCCGCACGAGGTCGGGGGTGACCTCGATGAGGTTGTACGAGGGCCTGGTGTAGCCCCGGAGACGGTACGACGACACGGTGCCCGAGTTCACGAGCAGCGTCTCGTTCAGCAGCCACACGTGGGGGACGTGCTTGTGGCCCGACAGCACGAGGTGGACGCCCAGCTCCGACAGCAGGGTGAGCACGTCGCCCGAGTCCCACACCGTGTTCCGCTCCCGCCCGGTGCCGGGCACGGGCACGAGGTGGTGGTGGAGCACGAAGGTGCGCACGTCGGCGTCGCCGGCGAACTGCTGGCGGATCCACTCGTAGCGCTCCCGCCCCACCTCGCCCTCGGCCAGGTCCGGCTTCGACGAGTCGATGGCCACGACCCGCATCGACTGCGAGTTGCCGCCCAGCACGTGCAGGACGCTGTCGCCCTTGCCGCCCACGCCCTCGCCGGCGCCGAAGGTGTCGCGGAAGTGGAGGTAGCCGACGTTCTTGGAGTCGTGGTTGCCGGGGATGACGACGGTGCGCAGCCCGGCCCCGAGCAGGGGCTCCAGGTGCTGGTGGGCCTCGCGGAATTCGTGCGGGTAGCCGTCGGTGGTGAGGTCGCCGCCCACCACCACCAGGTCGGGGACGATGCCGGTGATCTCGGCCACGGCGGCGTCGAGCAGGGCTCCGTCGAAGAAGGGCGACCCGCAGTGGATGTCCGACAGCTGGGCGATGACGAACTCGTCGCGGACCACGGACGGAGTGTAGAGGCGGGCCCCTGGACCACCGCCCGGGGCCGTAGGGTGAAGGAGTGGGTACCAGGGTCGCCGTCCTCGGCGCCGGGTCGTGGGGGACGACGATGGCCAAGCTGGCCGGCCGCCGCGCCGGTACCACGCTGTGGGCCCGGCGGCCCGAGCTGGCGGCCGCCATCAACGCCGTCCACCGCAACCCGGAGTACCTCCCCGAGGGCCTCCTCCCGCCCGAGGTGGTGGCCACCGCCGACATGGAGGAGGCACTGGCCGGCGCCTCGCTCGTGGTGATGGCGGTGCCGTCCCACGGCTTCCGCGCCATCGTGGAGCAGGCCCGGCCTCACCTGCTGCCCGGCACGCCGGTGCTCAGCCTCACCAAGGGCCTGGAGGAGGGCTCGCTCAAGCGGATGACCGAGGTGCTGGCCGAGCTGCTGCCGGCTTCGCCGGCCGGCGTGCTCACGGGCCCCAATCTGGCCGGCGAGATCATGGAGGGCCAGCCGGCGGCGAGTGTCGTGGCCATGCGGGACGAGGCGCTGGCGGCCGAGCTCCAGCGCCTGCTCGGGTCGGAGCGGTTCCGCGTCTACACCAACGAGGACGTGGTGGGCTGTGAGATCGCCGGCGCCCTGAAGAACGTGGCGGCCATCGCGTCCGGCATGGGCGACGGCATGGGCTTCGGCGACAACAGCCGGGCCGCCCTCATCACGCGCGGCCTGGCCGAGCTCACCCGCCTGGGCACGGCGCTCGGCGGCCAGCCGCTCACCTTCTCCGGGCTGGCGGGCCTGGGCGACCTGGTGGTCACGTGCATCTCCCGGCGCAGCCGCAACCGCCGGGTGGGCGAGGAGCTGGGCAGGGGCCGCACGATCGACGAGGTGGTGGCGGCCACCAACCAGGTGGCCGAGGGGGTCAAGACGTCGCGGGTCGTGCTCGACCTGGCCGCCACCGTCGGCGTCGAGATGCCCATCGCCGAGCAGGTCGTCGCCGTCATCTTCGGCGGCAAGACGCCGGCCGACGCCCTCGCCGCCCTCATGCACCGCGAGGCCAAGCCCGAGCACGGGCCGGCCCGCTGGCTATTCGCCCGGGACGAGGCGGGCCGTGGCGAAGGCCCACGGCCCCAAGCGGAATTCGCCGTCGAAAGGCGCGAGGGGACGGTCGCGTAGGTCCACCAGCCAGCCGGAGCGGCCGTCGACGCGGACCGTGGTGGGCTCGGGCGACGGGTTGAACACCCGCAGCTCCAGCGCCCCGTTCCGGCGCTGGAGGGACGACACCTCGGCGCCGGCCACGGCCAGGTGCGAGCCGGACGCCGGCAGGGAGCCGCCGCCGGCGGCGACCGGGAACAGCGGCAGGAAGGCGTCGTCGACGAGGGCGTAGGGGTCGGCGTCGCCCACGTGGACGGCGTAGCGGGCCTCCACCGGTCCGAGCAGCTGCGGCCCCTCGAGGCGGTCGGGCGGGCCGGCCGGGAGGGGGCGCATCGACATCTCGACGCGCGACAGCATGCCGGTGGCCCGCAGGAGGGTGAGGGCCAGCGTGCCGGCGGTGCCGCCGGCGACGTCGACCAGCTCGTACTCCAGCAGTCCCTCGTGCACCACGGTGAGCCCGCCGGCCTGCACGAAGCGCCGGGAGGGGAAGGTGGGCAGCGGCGCCTCGGTGGGGCCGCCCTCCGCCTCCAGGCCGCGCGCCACCACCGCGAAGGCGCACTCGGCCCGGCTGGCGGCGGCCCGCTCGGGCAGGGGGAAGTGGGCCCGCAGGCGGTGGTCGCGGGACGGGTTCACGAACGTGGTGTGGACCCGCACGAGGCGCTCGCCGGCCCGCACCTCCACCACGGTGGCGACCTCCACCGACCGCCTGCCCACCCGGGCCCGGGCCCGGTCGTCGATGCGCTCGGGCCAGGTGAAGGAGCGGCGGACGCGGAGCCGGGCCCGCAGCGGCCCCTCCTCCTCCACGTGCACCGCCACCCTGTCGGGCCGGTCGACGACGGTGTCGTGCTCGGGCGGCGACCAGTTGTAGGTGTCGCCGTGGTCGCCGCCGTCCACCAGGCGGTCGAAGCCGGCCAGGCCGTCCACCGAGAAGGTGCCGAGCACCGGGTCGACCTCGACCCGCACCAGCCCGTTGTGGAGGACGCCGCCCGCCGCCCTCACCGGGTGGTCGGGTGGCCGGCCCGGTGTCGACCAGGCGGCCCAGCCGAACCCGGGGACGGTGCCGACGGGGGCCAGCACGCGGCGGGCCGGCGGCTGGAGGATGCGGATGCGCACGCTGGCGTCCGGGCGGACGGCGGCCCGCTCGCCGAGGTCGCGCTTGATGTCCTCCACCGAGAGCCCGGTCCGCAGGCGGGGTCCGGCGTGGAGGACGACCTCGAAGCCGCCGTCGGTGTCGTGCACGTCGACGGCGTTCACGAAGGTGTGCTCGTCGAGCTGCTGGCTGCGGACCTGGCCGAGGATGGCGCCCATCGACCGGGCCGTCATGGTGACGTCGGCCAGCGTGGCCGGCTTCTCCTCCAGCAGCTGGAGGCCGCTGAGGGCGGTGCCCTCGCCGACCACCAGCTCCACCTGGCCGCGGCGCGGGCGGGCCGACGGGTTCACCACCGCGATCCCGTTGCCCGGCAGGGCCCGGCCGGCGGCGGCCAGGGCCCGCTCGGCCAGGCCGCCGGCGATCTGGCGGGCCTCGGCCGAGCGGTGCACGACGGCGGCGACGACCTCGTCGGCCGAGCAGGCGCAGATCGAGTCGTGGGCCGAGTTCCGGACGACCTCCTTCCAGGCCAGCGCCAGCTCGGCCCGGGGCCACTGGTCGGGCGCCAGCCACAGGGCGCAGAGCGGCTCGGCCAGCCGCTCCAGGGCCCGCTCGGTGCGGGCGGCGGCCTGCTTCACGTCGACCCGGTTGGACGCCACGCCCATGAGCAGGTTGGCCCGGGCGCCCGAGCGCAGCTCGCCGCTCCACGCCGGCAGCCCCTCGGTGGGCGCGCCGGCCAGGTACTCGGGCAGCGACGTCACCACCAGTCGGTAGTCCTGCTGGAGGTCGTTGGCCTCGGCCACCACCCGGCCCAGCCAGGGCTGGGGCACCAGATGGTCGGTGCCGTTCATGTACAGCAGGCCGTCGAGGAGGAACGGCCCGACCTCGCCCTCGTGGGTGGCGACGGCCCGCACGAGCGCCTTGGCGTCGTCGGGGACGGCGGCGCCGTTGCCGTAGCCCCGCACGAGGTACTCGGCCCGCACCGTGGAGCCGTCGGGGGCCGTCCACCAGAAGGCGGAGCGGTCCACCGCCTCGGGCACGCCCCGCCACACCACGGCGTGCTCCAGGCCGGCCTGGCGCAGGATCTGGGGCATCTGGGCCACGTGGCCGAACATGTCGGGCAGGTAGCCCACCGGCATGGCGCCGCCGAACGCGGCCGCCCGCTCGGTGCCCAGCTGGAGGTTGCGGACGATGGTCTCGGCCGACACGCCGAACTCGTCCATCAGCACGTACCACGGACCCATGGAGACCCGGCCGGCGGCGCCCAGCCGGCGCAGGCGGTCCTCGGCCTCGGGGCGGATCTCGAGGTAGTCGTCCACCACCGCCATCTGGCCGTCGAGCAGGAAGCGGGCGTAGCCGAGGTCGCCCTCCAGCAGCGGCAGGAACCCGTCCAGCAGCTCGACCAGGCGCAGGCGGAAGGCCTGGAACGGGGCGTACCACTCGCGGTCCCAGTGGGTGTGGGGCACGATGGCGACGGTGCGGGGCCGGCTCACGGTCGTGCTCCCGAGGGTAGACGGCGATGCGAGGAGGGAGCGCAGGCGTGGGTGACGGGCACGTGCAGGTGCAGACGGCGGCCGCCAGCAGGGAGGAGGCGGACGCCATCGCCGACGCCGTGCTCGTCGCCCGCGTGGCCGCCTGCGTCCAGGTCGTCGGGCCGGTGCACAGCCGCTACTGGTGGCAGGGGGCGCTGGAGTCGGCCGAGGAGTGGCTGTGTGTGGTGAAGACCACCGCCGAGCGGGCCGGCGACGCCATGGCCGTCATCGCCGGGGTCCACTCCTACGACAACCCTGAGATCATCGCCCTGCCCATCGTCGCCGGCGCCGGCCCGTACCTGGCCTGGCTCGACACCGAGGTCGCCCGGTAGGTGTAACTGCGGGGCGGCCATACGCTTGACCGCATGACCGTCACCGACCTGAAGCTGACCGAGTGGACGTCGTGCGGTGGGTGCGCGGCCAAGTGGGGCGCCGCCCCGCTCAACGCCCTGGTGCGGGAACTGGCGTCGACGTCCGAGCACCTGCTGGTGGGTCTGGCCCCGTTCGACGACGCCGCCGTGCTGCGGCTGTCCGACGACCTGGCCCTGGTGTCGACCACCGACTTCTTCCCCCCGCTGGTCGACGACCCGGCCGACTTCGGCGCCATCGCCGCCGCCAACGCCTGCAGCGACGTCTTCGCCATGGGCGCCCGGGTGGTGCTGGCGCTCAACATCTCGGCCTTCCCCGAGCGCCTGCCGGTGGAGGCGGTGGCCGCCGTGCTGGGCGCCGCCGGCCAGGTGGTGGCCGAGGCCGGCGGGGTGGTGGCCGGCGGCCACACCATCCGGTCCGAGGAGCCCATCTTCGGGCTGGCCGTCCAGGGCCTCGTCCACCCCGACCACGTGTGGACCAAGGCCGGCGCCCGGCCGGGCGACGTGCTCGTGCTGTCCAAGCCGCTCGGCACCGGCATCGTGCTGGCCGGCGGTTCGGCCGCCCACAAGGCGGCCGCCATCGCCCGCATGCGCATGCTGAACCGGGCCGCCGCCGAGGCCCTGTCCGCCCTCGGCGACGGGGATCCCCACGCCGTCACCGACGTCACCGGCTTCGGCCTGCTGGGCCACGGCTGGGAGATGGCCGAGCGGTCCTCGGCCACCGTCCGGTTCTCGTCGGCCGCCCTCCCGCTGTACGAGGGGGCGCTGGAGACGGCCGAGGCCGGCACCCGCACCGGCGGCGACGCCCGCAACCGGGTCCACCTGGAGGGCCGGGTCACGTCGTCGGCGCCGGTCGCCCTCGAGGCGCTCGCCTACGACCCGCAGACCTCGGGCGGCCTCCTGGCGGCCGTCTCCCCCGCCGCCGCCGGGCAGCTGGCCGGCGCCGGCTTCGTGGTCATCGGCGAGGTGGTCGACGGCCCCGCTGCCGTCGAGTTGGGGTAGCCGGGCGCTATCGTCCGCCGCCGTGGCCACCGCCCGCACGCAGCTTCGGCCGTCGCTGCGGCCGAAGGCGCCCACCCTGGCCCAGGAACGGGCGTTGTGGGACGAGGGGCACGACGTGGTCGTCGGTATCGACGAGGTGGGCCGGGGGGCGTGGGCCGGACCCATCAGCGTGGGCGCCGCCGTGCTGCCCCGCGACCGGCGGGTCTACCGCGTGCGGGACTCCAAGATGCTCACCGAGGCCGAGCGCGAGGCCCTCTACGACCGGGTCGCCTCGTGGTGCCGGGCGTGGGCCGTCGGCCACGCCTCCCAGGCCGAGTGCGACGCCCTCGGCATGTCGGAGGCGCAGCGCCTGGCCGCCCGGCGGGCGGTGGAGGGGCTGGGGCTGGCGCCCGACCACGTGCTGATCGACGGCCGGTGGGACTTCGTCGGCCTGGGCCCGTCGGCCACCACCCGCATCGTGAAGGGCGACGCCACCTGCCTGTCCATCGCCGCCGCCTCGGTGCTGGCCAAGGTCACCCGCGACCGGCTCATGCGCGGCGAGGCGCCCAACTTCCCCGGCTACGACTTCGAGCTCAACAAGGGCTATCCGTGCCCCCGCCACAAGGCGGCATTGAAGGCATGGGGGCCCACGGCCATCCACCGCCGCACCTGGGTCTTCATGGACCACCTGCCCTGGGGCCCGCGGCCCGAGCCCGAGCCCGTGCAGGCGTCGCTGCTGGCAGAAATGCGCCCGATGTGAACGGAATCCGCACCGATCCAGCGGAAGTTCACCGGGGGTCCGCCTTTCGACCGGCGCGTGGGAGTACCTTCCTCTTGGACCACGAGGAGGAAGCCCCACACATGGCGAAGAAGGCGGCAGCGCCCAAGGCCAAGGCACGGAAGCGAAGCGGCATGAGCGACGCCCACAAGGCGGCGCTGGCCGAAGGGCGCGAGCACGGGCGGGCGGTGCGGCGGTACCTGGAGGCGCTCGAGCGGCACAAGCCCAAGCGGGGCCGCAAGCGCACACGGGAGTCGGTCGAGGCCCGCCTGAACACCGTCGAGGCGCAGGTCGACACGGCGGCCCCGCTGGACCGGCTGCTGCTGATCCAGGAGCGCTACGACCTCCAGGCCGAGCTGGCCGGCATGGACGCCGGGGGCGACGACCTCGAGGCGCTGGAGAACGCCTTCGTCGAGGTGGCCGCCGCCTACGGCGCCAGGCGGGGCATCACCTACTCGGCGTGGCGGGAGGCCGGCGTGGCGCCGGCCGTGCTCCGCCGGGCCGGTATCGGCCGCTCGGCGTAGAACCGCCAGCGTCCGCCGTCAGTCGAGCTGGTCGCCGATCCGCTCACCGGCCTCCGACGCACCTTCGTCCATCAACTCGACCTCGAGCTCCTCGCGGGCGGTGACGGGGTCGTCCTCCTCGGTGGCCGCGTCCTCTCGCACCTCGCGCTGGGTCATGGCCTCGGGGTCGCGCTCGTCCATGGTCCGGGACCTTCCCTTGGGCCCGGGCCGGGAAACTGGGCCGCCAATAGCTCCGGCCCACCGGCCGGCCACATCGGACAATGCGGTCGCACTGCGCCGCCGGAAATCCTGATGATGGAAGACCGGCACGCTACGGCCTTGGAAATATGAGGAATCCGTGGACTCCGCCTGATGGGCTGACTACGTTCACGGGTCACCGTCGTCGTGCCGGGTTCAGGGGGTTGACGATGCCGTGATCGGTCGGGGGCCGGTTCCTTCTGTCCCCCCCGGGAGGCCGGTCCCCGAGCCCGGAAAGGCCCGGTTCGTGGCAGAGTTCGGTCATGAGCGGCCCCGCAATCGCCATTGCCCTGTTCCCCGGCGCCGAGGAGTTGGACTGGGTCGGGCCGTGGGAGGTCCTCGCCGGCTGGTCGCACCGCTGGCCGGAGGACGGGGCCAGCGTGTTCACCGTCGCCGACACCGACGAGCCCATCCGCTGTGCCCAGGGCGCCCGCGTCCTCGCCGACCACACGTGGGAGACGGCGCCGCCGTTCGACGTCCTGCTCTACCCCGGCGGGCCGGGCGTGCGGCCGCTGATCGGCAACGACGTGGTGCGCAAGCGGGTCCGGTCGGCGGCCGAGGCCGGCACGCTGCTCGCCAGCGTGTGCACCGGCTCGCTGGTGCTGGCCGACGCCGGCGTGCTCGACGGGCGGCCGGCCACCACCTACTGGTCGTCGTTCGACATGCTCACGTCGCTGGGCACCGGCATCGAGCCCCGCCCCGACGACCGCTTCGTCGACGCCGGCCCGGTGGTCACCGCCGCCGGCGTGTCGGCCGGCATCGACATGGCGCTGCACCTGGTGCGCCGCTTCGCCGGCGTGGAGCGGGCTCGCGACGTGCGCCGCTTCATCCAGTACGACCCCGAGCCGCCGGTTTGACGGCTCGTCTCGGGCACCCTGCCCGCTGGAGGTGAGGATGGACTCCACCGAGCTGCGGCTCGACACCGGCGGCCGACGGGTCACCGACATCACCGACGAGGTGGCGTCGTTCTGCGCCGGCCGGGGCGACGGCCTGGTCAACGTGTTCGCCCCCCACGCCACCGCCGGCCTTGCCCTCATGGAGACGGGGTCGGGCTCGGAGGACGACCTGGAGGAGCTGCTCGGCCGGCTGCTGCCCCGTGACGACCGCTACCGCCACCGCCACGGCTCCCGGGGCCACGGGGGCGACCACGTGCTGCCCGTGCTCGTGAGCCCGTCGCTGGTCCTGCCGGTGCTGGGCGGCCGGCCGGCGCTCGGCACCTGGCAGAGCGTGGTGTTCGTCGACCCCAACGAGGACAACCGCTCCCGCGCCCTACGGCTTAGCTTCCTCCCCGGGTAGGGTCGGCCGCGTGTACTCCGTCAACGCCGACACCATCCGCCTCTTCCTGCACGTCGTCGCCGCCACGATCTGGGTCGGGGGCCAGTTCACCCTCGCCGGGCTGGTGCCGGCCGTGCGGGGCCTGTCGCCCGAGGCACCGAAGACGGTGGCCCGGGCCTTCAACCGCATCGCCTGGCCGGCGTTCGGCGTCCTCGTGCTCACCGGGATCTGGAACATCATCGCCGACGACAACACCTCGTCGAAGTACCAGGCCACGCTCGGGCTGAAGATGGTCTTCGTCATCGCCTCTGGCGTGAGCGCCTTCGTGCACACCAAGGCCACGTCCAAGTCGCAGATGGCCATGTGGGGCGGGATCAGCGGCGTCACCGCCCTGCTGGCCGTCTTCGTCGGCATCATGCTCACCCTCGGCGTGCACTGACAGCGCTCAGCCGGCGGGCGGCGGCAGCACGGCCCGGGCCGCGTCCAGGCCGGCGGCCGCGCCACCGGCGCGGCCCGCCAGGTAGGTAGCCAAGGGGGCGTTCTTGCGTTCCGTCCCGTGCGCCACGTCGCGCGCCAGGTCGAGCACGGTGTCGATCTCCTCGGCGGTCAGGCGGGCGACGCCGAGGGCGTCGGCGAAGCGGTCGAGCCAGTCGTCCATGGCCACAGCATGGCCCGGGCGTTACGGTCGGCGGCGGTGTACCCCGAGATCGAGCCCTTCACCACCGGCACCCTGACCGTCGGGCAGGGCAACACCCTCTTCTGGGAGGAGTGCGGCGTCCCCGGCGGGCGGCCGGCGATCGTGCTCCACGGCGGCCCCGGCACGGGGTGCTCGCCGCGGATGCGGCGGCTCTTCGATCCCGCCGCCTACCGGACCGTGCTGCCCGACCAGCGCGGCTCTGGCCGCAGCCGGCCCAGCGCCGCCGACCCCGCCACCGACCTGTCGGCCAACACGACGCACCACCTGGTGGACGACCTGGAGGCGCTCCGGCGCCATCTCGGCGTCGAGCGGTTCGTGGTGCTGGCCTTCTCGTGGGGCTGCACCCTGGCGCTGGCGTGGGCCGAGCGCCATCCCGGCTCGGTGGACGCCATGGTGCTGTCGGGGGTCACGACGTCGAGGCGGTCGGAGATCGACTGGCTGTACCGGGGCGTGGCGCCGCTGTTCCCCGAGGCGTGGGAGCGCTTCGCCGGCGGGGTGCCGCCGGCCGAGCGCCACGACCTGGTGGAGGCCTACCGCCGGCGGCTGGAGGACCCCGACGCCGGCGTGCGGGCATCGGCCGCCGAGGCCTGGGTCGACTGGGAGCTGGCGGTCGACGCAGCCGACGGGCAGGGCCCCCGCACCGGTGTCTGGAGCGATCCCGGCTTCCGGTTCGGGTTCGCCCGCCTGGTCACCCACTACTTCGCCCACGGTGCCTGGCTGGAGGAGGGCGCCCTGCTGCGCGACGCCGGCCGGCTGGCGCGCCTCCCCGGCGTGCTGGTCAACGGCCGCCTCGACCTCCAGGCGCCGCCGGTGACGGCGTGGGAGCTGTCGAGGGCGTGGCCGGGGAGCGAGCTGATCCTGGTCCCGGGCGCCGGCCACTCGCCCGTCGCGGCGGGCATGGACGCCGCCATCACCACCGCCCTGGACCGGTTCGCCCGTCGGTAGGACGCGGGTGCGCGAGACTGCGCACCACGGGAGCTCGGACGGACCGGGCTGAGAGGGCGCCTGCCGGCGCCGACCGCTGACCTGATCCGGGTAATGCCGGCGGAGGGAGTGCCATGGCCACGAGGTCGAAGGTGTACGTCGAGGGCCCGGGGGGCCTGCGGGTGCCGTTCACCGAGGTGGCCCTCGACCCGTCGCCCGACGGGTCGCCCAACGCCCCCGTCCGGCTCTACGACACCAGCGGGCCGGGGTCCGACCCCACCGTCGGGCTGCCGGCGCTGCGCCGGCCGTGGATCCTCGACCGGGGCGACGTGGAGGAGCACCACGGCCGGCGGCCCACCGTGCGCGACGACGGGCGGGCGGCGGTGCGCCGGGCCGCCAACGGCGACGGCCACACCGAGGCGCCGGCAGGTCGCCGGCCGCTGCGGGCCAAGCCGGGCCGCACCGTCACCCAGCTGCACTACGCCCGGCGGGGCGAGGTCACGCCGGAGATGGCCTTCGTGGCCGTGCGGGAGGGGTGCTCGCCCGAGAAGGTGCGGGACGAGATCGCCCGGGGCCGGGCCATCCTCCCCGCCAACGTCAACCACCCCGAGTCCGAGCCGATGATCATCGGCCGCGAGTTCCTGGTGAAGGTCAACGCCAACATCGGCAACTCGGCGGTCACGTCGTCGGTCGCCGAGGAGGTCGACAAGCTGACCTGGGCCACCCAGTGGGGGGCCGATACGGTGATGGACCTGTCCACCGGCGCCGACATCCACACGACGCGGGAGTGGATCGTCCGCAACTCGCCGGTGCCCATCGGCACCGTGCCCATCTACCAGGCGCTGGAGAAGGTCGACGGCTCCCCGGCCGACCTCACCTGGGAGCTGTTCCGCGACACGCTCGTCGAGCAGGCCGAGCAGGGCGTCGACTACTTCACGATCCACGCCGGCGTGCTCCTGCGCTACGTGCCCCTCACCGCCGGGCGGGTCACCGGCATCGTGAGCCGGGGCGGGTCGATCATGGCGGCGTGGTGCCTGGCCCACCACCAGGAGAACTTCCTCTACACGCACTTCGAGGAGATCTGCGAGATCATGGCCGCCCACGACGTGGCCTTCTCGCTGGGCGACGGCCTGCGCCCCGGCTCCGTCGCCGACGCCAACGACGACGCCCAGCTGTCGGAGCTGCGCACGCTCGGGGAGCTCACGGAGATCGCCTGGCGCCACGACGTGCAGGTGATGATCGAGGGCCCCGGCCACGTGCCGATGCACCGCATCAAGGAGAACGTCGACATCCAGCTCGACGTCTGCCACGAGGCGCCCTTCTACACGCTGGGCCCCCTCACCACCGACGTGGCGCCGGGCTACGACCACATCACGTCGGCCATCGGCGCGGCCATGATCGCCATGTGGGGCACGGCGATGCTCTGCTACGTCACCCCCAAGGAGCACCTGGGGCTGCCCGACCGCGACGACGTGAAGCAGGGCGTCATCGCCTACAAGATCGCCGCCCACGCCGCCGACCTGGCCAAGGGCCACCCCGGCGCCCAGGCCTGGGACGACGCCCTCAGCAAGGCCCGGTTCGAGTTCCGCTGGCAAGACCAGTTCGGCCTGGCCATGGACCCCGACACGGCCCGGTCGTACCACGACGCCACCCTGCCTGCCGAGCCGGCCAAGACGGCGCACTTCTGCTCGATGTGCGGGCCCAAGTTCTGCTCCATGCGCATCAGCCAGGACGTGCGGGACTACGCCGCCGAGCACGGCGTGAGCGACGAGGTGGCCATCGAGCTGGGCTTGAAGGAGAAGGCGGCCGAGTTCGCGGCCGGCGGCAGCGGGGTCTACCGGCCCGCCTGACTCCCCGCCACGACGCGGAGAGGCCCCCGGGCGCAGCAGCAGCCGAGCGCCGGGGGCCTCCCCTTGGGTGGATCCGTTCTGAAGTTGTGGGCCGGTGGCCCGCGCCGCGCCTGCGACGCGGGCCTGCCGGCAAGGTGGACAGCCCGCCGTCCTTGCACCGGCAGCCGGGCCGCGCCTGGCCCGGCCCCCGGTGGGGAAGCCTGTCCACGGTCCCGCACCGGTGGCCCCGCCCCGCGCCTGGTACGGGGCCTGCCGGTGGGTGGGACGATCTGTGCAGGTGGCCGCGGGGGTCCCGGCGGGCGGGACCCCCGATCGGCTCCCGCCCCCGCTTAGTGGTGCCCTCCGCCGTCCGTCGTCGGAGCCTCGGAGGGCCCGTGGTCGCCACCGTGCGTCTCGGCCGCCGGGGCCTCGGTGGTGTCGGTGGTGTCGGTGGTCTGGGGCTCGGTCGTCGCCGTCTCGTCCGGCGCGTGGCCGGCGGCCGGCGTCTGCGCCGCCCGGTCCGGCCCGGTGGCGTCGGGGCCGCCCTTCCCGTCGGCGTTGGCGCCGGGGACGGAGGTCGGCACGTGGCCGGCGGCCGGCGTCTCGTTGGCCCGGTCGAGGCCGGTCGCCTTCGAGTCGTCGGGCGTGGTGGTCTCGGTGTCGGTCGAGTCGCCGTCGTGCTTGTGCTTGGCGGCATCGCTGACGGCCTTGCCGTGCGCGCCGCCGTCGTGGGCGTCGGTGCTGACCGTCTTCCCGTGCTCGGCGTGCGAATTCGCCTTCTCCGGGAACGTCCACGGCGTCACTGCCGCGACCGTCGACGCCACCACGTTCTGGGCGGGCCCCGGCAATGCGCCGGCCGCCCCCGCCAGTGTCAGGCTGGCGGCGGCGAAGCCTGCGCCGATCGCCGTCTTGAGCAACATTCTCCTCGTCCTCCGCTTCGGCAGCCCGGCCGCCTGCGCCATTGCAGGCCCGTGGGCATTGCTTCCCGCCGTCGCCGGCGAGTCGCCTTTTTCGGTGGAGAACGCTCCTTCCAGGATCAGGGCGAGCTGCGCCGAGGGGGCCGGGATGGGCCCCCTCGCCATGCCGCGCAGCTCCTCGGCCACTTCGGCCAGCGAGGCAAGCTCTCCAACGGCCCCATTGCCGGTGAAGAAGTCCTCGATGGCCGCGTCGTCGATGTGGCCTGGTCGGAACATCTCACCCCGGTAATCGCCGGACCGCTTCACAGGGGTACGCCTTCCTGCGAGAAATTCTTGCGGAGGGCCAGGACGGCGCGGCGCTGGAGCTGCTTGACGGCGCCGGGCGACTTGTCGAGGGCGGCGGCGACCTCGTCCACGGTCAGGCCGGCCACCATGCGCAGGAGCAGCACGTCGCGCTGGTCGGGCACCAGCCGGCCGCACAGCAGCCGCACCCGCTCGGCGCCCAGCCGGCGCAGGGCGGTGTTCTCGGCGCTGTCGCCGAGCGGCTCGGCCCGGGACTCCTCCTCGCCGAAGCGGGCCGGCCGGGGACGGCGGCCCACCCGCCGGCGCTCGTCGGTGAGGCGGCGGTGGGCGATGGTGAAGACCCAGGACCGGAACCGTTCCTCGTCGCCCTGGAAGGTGCCGATGCCGTTGAACACGCCGATGAAGACCTCGCTGGTGAGGTCCTCGGCGTCGATGACCCCCTGGGCCCGGAGGTAGCCGTGGACGGTGGGGGCCAGCGAGTGCCAGAGGCGCTCGGCCGCCCAGCCGGCGCCCACCTGGGCGGCCGCCAGCACCTGCTGGAACTGGTCACCGAAACGCTCGGCCGGGCGCACGGCCTGATCGCTCATTCTCAGCACCATCCTCCGGATGGTGCTGATGAGCGGCGCGCTGTGCTCGATGGTTCGCTCGCCTCTGGCTCGCTCACGTCCGATTTCATCGGCTGATTGGCGGCCGATCTCAACCGGTTGGGCAGGAGAAAGGTCAGATTCGCCGGGATGTTCGCGGCCAGGGGCGGGCCGGACCGGGCCCGCCCCTGGGCGCAGGGAGGCTCAGTTCTCCGAGATGCTCCCCGACACCACGTAGCTGACGCACTGCGCCTGGTCGGCGAACGTCGGGTTCGAGAACTCCGTCCAGCGGTCCTTGCGGCACTGGTCCTTGTCGGTGGGCGGGCCGTCGTAGTCGGCCGCCGTGCCCCAGTCGGCCCGGAGGTGGAGGTCGCCCTGCTTGGCCTCGGTGTACTGGACCACGTTCCCGCCGCCCGCCGCGTCCATCGTGTAGATCTCGTAGATCCCGCCCCGCTCCGAGGTGAACACGATCCGCTGGCCGTCGGGCGAGAAGGCCGAGAAGGCGTCGAACACGCCGGGGGTGTTGGTGAGGTCGGTGTCGCCCGACCCGTCGGCGTTCATGCGGTGGACGTCGAGGCTGCCACCGGCGTCGAGGCTGTTGTAGGACACGCTGGCGCAGTCCGGCGACCACTTGGGCCCGCTGTCCAGGACGCTGTTGGACGTGAGCTGGCGCAGGCCGGTGCCGTCGATCCGGATGCTGAAGATCTCGAAGTCGCCCTCGGGGTTGGTGCCGAGCGGGTTGCCGGCGCTGTTGAACACCACCACGCCGGTGGTGCTGGTGCCGCACACGTAACCGGCCGATCCGTTGGCGACCAGCAGCTGCTGGTTGCTGCCGTCGGCGTTCATGGTCATGAGGTCGAAGGCGTGGGCGGCGTCCCGGAAGCGCTGCGAGTGGAACACGATCTTCGCCCCGTCGCTGGTGTAGCTGGCGCCGCGGTCCTCGCCGGGCGTGGTGGTGAGCCGGACGGGGTCGGAGCCGTCGGCCTTCATCCGCCACACGTCGAGGTTGCCCGGCTCGGCCCGGTCGCTGGCGAACAGGATCTTGGTCCCGTCCGGCGACCAGACCGGGTACACGTCGGTGGCGCCGTTCCTGGTGATGTTGCGCTCGATCGTCCCGTCGCTGTTCATCACGAAGATGTCGGGCGTGCCGTCCCGGCTCGACTCGAAGGCGATCTGGCCGTTCGGGCCCGGCACCACCGCCTGGCCGGCCGCCGCCCCGTGCAGCCACCCCGCGGCGGCCAGGATCCCGACCGCGATCGCGCCGGCGCGCTTGTTCCTCTGGTCTCCCACTGCTCCCCCTTCTCGCCGACCGCGGGCGGATCGTCCGCTACGCGGTATTTCGGTACTAGGGGGAAGATGCTACCCGGTGGGGTCGACCTCCTGGTTGCGGATTTTGGCCACCGCCTCCGTGAGGGCGTCGGCCTCGAGGATGTCGGCCATGACGCCGATCTGCTCCTCCCAGACCTCCTCCGGCACGTCGGCCTTCACCTCGTCGTCGAGGACGTGGTACACGTCGAGGCCCAACTGGACCCCTGCCAGTGCACCTGCGTAAGCGGGATCCCCCAGCCGTACCGTCTCCGCCGAGATCTCCGCCGCCTCCGGGTCGGGGGCACCGAGGATCACGACGACGTTGTCACGGCCGTGGGTCTCCGACAGCCGGAGGATGGCCTCCTGGCTGTGCAGGTCCATGGCACCGGACGCCGTTCAGACGAAGCACTCCGTGGCGGTGAACACCACGTCGCCGCCGGCGGCCTCGACACAGGCGGCGATAGCGGTGCCCGAGACGCCGTCGCGCTCGCCCAGGGCCACCACCTTCTTGCCGTCGATCACTCCCACGACCTCACTCCTTCCCTGCGCCGGCGGTCTCGCCCAGCGTCTCGTTCAGCCAGGAGAGCACCTTGTCCTCGGTGACCCCGGCGCCGTTGATACGCCCGATCTCCTCGCCGTCGCGGAACAGCACGAACGCCGGCAGCCCCATCAGCCGCAGCTCCATGCACAGCCGGCGGGCCTTGGGCGCCTCCAGCTTGACGGTCTTGAACTGGTCGGCGCGGTCGCCGGCCAGCTTCTCGATGAACGGCATCATCGCCAGGCACGGCTGGCAGTCCGGCCCCCACACGTCGACCAGCGTGGTGCCCTCGGCGACCAGGTCCCGGAAGTTCTCCCGGGTGGCCTCGGTCAGCGTTCCCATGTCAGCTTGCCTTTCCGTTTCGTTCCAACAGCACACTCATCCCGTCCGAGAGCTGCGACATGCGGCCCAGGAACAGGCTCCCCTTCGCCAACACCATCACCTTCCCCGCATTCCCCGTGGTCAAGCGGTCCACGGCGTGGGGCAGGTAGCACAGCGCCGACGCCAGGTGGCCCTGCGTGGGCGCGAAGCCCGGCATGCCCCGCTCGTCGGCGAAGGCGGCGATCTCGGCCCGCTCGATCTCGCCGGCCTGGGCGGCCAGGGCGGCGATGGTCTTGAAATTGCGGGCCGGGACGTTGCCCGAGCCCTGCGGCTCGGTGATCTCGGGGTTGTGCAGCTCGGTGGCGTAGTCGTCGACGTCGGTCATGGGGATGCCCAGCCGGCGCAGGGGTGCCACGGCGAGGGCCTCCATGATGGCCGGGTTCGACCCCCCGGCAGCAACTCGGTGGCGGCCGACGGAGTCGAGGCGGATGACGGGCGAGGCGCCGTCGTCAGCCTGGACGAGGGCGGCGGCCCCGCCGAGCACGTCCTCCATCACCGGCATGTCGTGGCGCAGGTGGCCCTGGAACTTCATGCCCAGCTTGGCCAGCGAGCCGCCGGCGATGACGGCCACCCGGTCGAACAGCCCCGCCTCCACCATCGACGCGGCGGTGACGAGGGCGGGCACGGCGGCGGCGCAGAAGTTCTTCACGTCCATGCCCGACGCCTCGGCCAGCCCGCCGACCTCGGCCACCGCCTTGGCCATGTTGCCGCCGCCCCGCTGGTAGCGGTCGCCGACGGCCTCCTCGCCGCAGCCGATGACGAACGGGATCGACAGCGGGTCGACGCCGTTGTCGTGGAGCAGGTGCAGCAGGGCCAGTGTGGCGGTGGCCTTGGACGCCAGGTTGTCGAGCAGCACGCCGGCGCCCAGGGCCTCGTCGTGCTCGTGGGCGGGGGCGATGGCGGCGGCCACCCGGCGGGGGCCCAGGTGGACCCGGAGGGCGCCCTTGGCGGCGGCCACCGCCTCGACGTCGCCCTTGGCCTTCTCGATGCGCTCGAGGTCGAGGTGCTTGGCCAGCGGGTGCCCGGTGAGGGCGGCCAGCGCCTCGTCGGCCGCGTCGGGCGCCAGCCTCAGCAGCTCGAAGTGGTCGACGGCGGCCATCAGGCCGAGGAATTCCACGTCGGGCACGATCTCGCCGCGCGGCCCGAACCGGGACCCCTCGCCGGTGCCCGACCACCACGGCCGCTCGGGCAGGTCGCGCGGGTGGACGGCGCCGATGTAGGCCTGGTGGGGGCCGTAGGCCACCGCCTGGTCGAAGCGGCGGAGCGACGAGAGGAACTTCTCCTTCACCTCGGCGTTCCTGGCCAGCTCGCGCGAGGGCTTCGACCCGTGGCGGGCGATGCCGGGAACGTGGGCCAGGACCTGGGTGGCGGCCGTGAGCACCGCCCTGCGCTCAGTCACCCTCGGGCTCCTTCTCGGCCACCGGGAACAGCGTGGGCCGGTCGACGTGGGTGGACACCGCCTCCAGCCCGCGCTGGACGAGCTTGCGGCGCCACGCCTTCTCGGCCGCCGGGCCGAGCGACGGGTCGCCGGCCGGGAACGGGATGCCCCGCGTGGGCACGATCCGGGGCGCCCCCACCCGCTCGGCGATCGAGGTGAGGTTGCACAGCAGGGCGGTGGGGATGCCGGCCCGCTCCAACTCCTTCGCAAGCGTTGACCCGCAACGCGTTCCGGTCCCTCACGTGGCCGTCAGCAGGGCGGCCTGCACTCCTTGCCGGCGCAGGTCGGCGGCCCACTCCACGCCGAAGCGGCGGGCGTTGCCGACCGACGTGCCGTTGCCGGCGGTCACGAGGTACTCCCCGTGGAGCCGCCCGATGGCGCCCTCCTGCTCCAGCTGCCGGGCGGCGTCGAGGGGCAGGATGCGGTTGGGGTCCTCGTTGGCCCACACGGTGGAGAACCCGCCGTGCACCGAGCGGTACTCGCCCGCCGGCATGGAGTCGCGGCCCTTGATGGCGTAGCGCAGCCACCGGGTGGCCCGGGTCGACTCCAGGCTGTCGGGGTTGGCGTCGGGCACCAGGGCTCCCTCGGTGACGAGGGCGACCAGCGCCTTCGTAGGGTCCTCGACGGGGGCGGCCGGCGTCACCTGGTCGAAGCGGGGGAGGGGGACCTCGGTGGCCTCCCGGTCGCCGCCCAGCCGGGCCAGGGCCAGGGCCACCCCCCGCTCGGCGCTGGTGGCGTCGACGGTGACGTTGCGGCGGGGGATCTTGCCGATGCGCCCGTCGTCGGCGGTGAGCGGCTCGCCGGCGGCCACGAGGCGGATGGCCGCCGCCAGCGTCTCCAGCGACGGGCCCATCTGGCGGGCCACCTCGCCGCTGGCGACGACCGGGGCCAGGCCGGCCTCGTCGACGCCCGGGTTGTCGGGGTGCATGCAGGCGACGACCGGGATGTCCTCGGCGGCCACCGCCGCGGCCACCCGGGCGCAGGCCAGCCCGTAGCGGCCGCTGGTGAACGCCGGTCCGGCGACCACCAGGTCGGGCTTGGCGTCCTTGATGAGCGCCACGATGTCGGGCAGGACCTCGGGGCCGCCGGCGTGGTCGTCACCGCAGAACACGGTGGCGGCGACCTCGAAGTCGTCCCCCAGCAGCTGGGCCAGCTTTCGGCCCGGCCCGACCGCCCCCTCCTTGGAGGTGGGCGGGGCGGTGGCAGAGTCCTCCCCGCCCAGGCCGGCGAAGAACTGGTTGATGTAGTGGACCACCCTTGTCATGCAGCCTCCCTACACGTGAGTCGGCCCCATCCCAGCGGGCTGAGGGAGCAGTAGATGACGGCGGTGGGCAGCACCATGGCGTCGAGGGCGCCGGCGCCCGCCACGTCGACCCGGTCGCCGCCCAGGGCGACCTGCACGGCCGGGAGGTCGAGGCGCTCGTCGTAGTTGCCGGTGCTCACCATGGCGGTGGCGGTGGTGGGGGGCACCACGATCGACGGGGCGGTGCCGTCGGGGCCGGCCATCTCGGCGAACAGGCCGATGGTGGGGATGCCCAGCTCCTCGAGGGCGTCCATCTTCAGGGCCATGTCGGCGTCGGCGTTGCCGCCGCCCTCCTTGGTGACCACCACGGCGTCGAACCCGGCGGCCTTGCACAGCCGGGCGGCGTGGGCGCTCACCAGCTCCTTGTTGTGGGAGTCGACCGGCTCGGGGGACAGCACCACGCCGGCGCACAGCAGGTCGACGCCGTGGCGGGCCCGGAGGGCGGCCAGCACGGGGTGGTTCTGGAACATCCACGTGGGGTTCTTCAGGCTCGGGTGGCCCAGCTGGCCGCTCACCACCGCCCCGTCGTCGAGGTCGCCGGGGTCGAGCAGGGTGGGCAGGGCGGCCCCCGGGAAGCTCCGCCCGTAGACGAAGACCTCCTTGAACGAGCCCTGGGTCTGGAGGTTGGTGATGGCCGCCACCCGGGGCAGGCGCCGGTCGTGGGCCGCCGGCAGCCCGGGCAGCTCCTCCACCGCGTCGGGCTCGGCGTCGAGGGCGGCGTCGGCCAGGCGGGCGGCCAGGGCCAGCGACCCCCTGCGCAGCGCCTCGTAGACGTCCTCCCACTGGGCGCCGGGGGCGGGCGAGAACTCGACGACCAGGTTGTGGGTGCTGCCGAGGGGCGACAGGGGTGCCGCCGGCCCCGACATGTCGACGACGGCCTCCTGGGCGCGGGGCAGGTAGCCGGCGGTGACGACCGACGCTCCCCGCAGGACGTGGGTCTCGCCCCGGCCCTGGGGCTTCGGCGGCCCCACGAACCCCGGGAAGACGCCGGCGCCGCCCGGCCCCTTGGTGCGGGGCTCGACCGCGTCGAGCACCTTCACGATGCGGGTGGGATCGCCGGGGGAGGCCCAGGACACCCGCACCTCGGCCAGGGCAGGGTCGGCCACCAGAGCCGCCGCCTCGGCCGCCGCCACGGTGAGGGTGCCCTCCTCGTAGCCGGTGCGGTCGCCCATGGCCACCGCCTCGACGGCGTGGACCAGCCTGGTAAGGCCCGGGGTGCCGCCTGTTTCGTCGCCCAGCCGCGGCTCTGTCATCAGTCATTTGTAGCCGTGACCGGCCCGGATATCACAGTTGGCTCATTCCCCGGGATGTCTTGCCGAACATGGGAGGGGATGGGAATTGGGATCGGCGGACGGTGGCGGCGCGCCGCGGTGGCGGCGATGGCCGCCGGCTTGTCGGCCGCGGGCGCGTGCTGGGCGGCCGGCTCGGCCCTGGCCGACACCACGCCGACCACCGCGCCCCTGGTCCCCGGCCTGTCGGTGCCGGCCGTCACCCTGCCCCCGGTCAGCCTGCCCCCGGTGACCCTTCCCCCGGCGTCGGTGCCCGGCGTCGAGGTTCCCTCCGTCACCGTGGTGCCCTCGGTGACCACGCCGCCGATCACCGTCCTCCCCTCGGTCGCCACGCCGCCGGTCACGCTGCCGGCCCCGCCCACCACCGCTGCACCGGCCACCACGGCGCCCCCGGCCACGTCGCCGGCCTCCCGTGCTCCCACCTCGCCGGCCGTCACCGCCCCGGGGATCCCGAGCCCCGTCACCGGACCGGCCCTGTCCGGCCGGCAGGGGGCTGCGGCGCCCGATGCCGCCGGCCCCGTCCCCCTTCGCCTGCGCCGCGCCGCGGCGGAGACCGTCCAGGACCTCTCCTTTCCCATGGGCCTGGCGGTCGCCGTCGCGGTGTTCCTGCTCGTGCACGCCCGCCTCGACCGGGGCGACCGCCGCCTGGCGGCCGACGACCAACTCCTCGAATTCACGTGAGCCGGATCGTCGCCCGCCTGCGCGGGCCAGTCGACGCGGCCGGCGACCTGGCCCCGCTGCCCGTGCGCCTCGGGCTCCTCCAGTTGGTCCGCCTGGGCCTGGCCGCCGTCGTGGTGATCCTGGCCCTCACCCTGTCCAACGTCCTGACCGGCGCCGCCGGGCCTGCCCTGGGCGCGGCCAGCGTGGTGTACGCCCTGGGATCGACGAGCGCCTACCTGAGCCTCCGCCGCCAGGCGGGGCCGGCGCTGGTCGGCGGCCTCGTGCTGGTCGACGGCCTCTACCTGGCGCTCGTGACCGCCCTCACCGGCGGCCCGGGGACCGCCCTCACGTTCCTGGTCCTCGTCCACGTCATCGCCGTCACCCTGCTCCTCTCGTTCCGCAGCGGGCTGAAGGCCGCCCTCTGGCACGCCCTGCTCCTGTTCTGCCTGTCGTGGCTCATCCGGGCCGGCGTGGTGGCCCAGCGCCCGGCGCCGGGCCCCGAGTACGGCGCCCTCCTGGGCGGGTTGGCGGTGCTGGCGGTGGCGGTGGCCACGGCTTGGCTGTCGTCGCTGAACGAGGCCGAGCTGCGCAGGGGGAAGGCGGAGATGCGGGCCCTGGCGGAGATGGGTCGCCGGATGGCGGCCACCACCGAGGCCGACGAGCTGGTCGAGCTCCTGCTGGCCGGCGTGGCCGACGCATTCGGCGCCTGCCGGTCGGCCGTCCTGCTGGACGCCAACGGTGGCGCGGCCGTGTTCGCCCGTGACGCCGACGGCGCCCTCGAGCAGGCCCTGGTGGCCGCCCGGCCCGAGCTGCTGCCCACCGAGCCGCGGCTGCGGCGGGCCCTCGACGGCTTCGACGCCCGCCTGGCGGCCGCCCTGCCCGGCGCGTCCAACGTGATGGTCGTGCCCCTCCTCGCCGACGGTGACCCGGTCGGCGCCCTCGCCGTCGAGCGGGGCGGCGGCGGGCGGGCCCGGGTCAGTTCCCGCACGGTGGACCTGCTGGCGCAGTTCGCCGCCCACGCCTCGCTCGCCCTGCGGGCCGCCGCCCTCCAGTCGGAGATCCGCCGCATGGCCACCACCGACGGCCTCACCGGGCTCGCCAACCGGCGTACCTTCGACGAGTCGCTCGAGCGCGAACTGGCTGCCGCCGTGCGGCGGGGCGAGCCGTGCGGGCTGATCCTCGTCGACGTCGACCACTTCAAGGCGGTCAACGACACCCACGGGCACCAGACCGGCGACCAGGTCCTCCAGGTGGTCGGCGCCGCGCTCCGGTCGGCGGCCCGGGAGATGGACGTGCCGGCCCGCTACGGCGGCGAGGAGTTCGTCGTCATCGTGCCCGGCTGCGCCCCGGCCCAGGCGGTGGAGGTGGCCGAGCGCCTGCGGGCGGCGGTGGCGTCGGGCCCACTCCCCATCCCGATCACGGTCAGCGCCGGCGTGGCCTCGTTCCCCGCCGACGCCGACGACGGCGCCGGCCTGGTGGCGGCCGCCGACGCCGCCCTCTACCGGGCCAAGCGCCAGGGCCGCAACCGCACCATGCGCTACCGCCGCCCCCGCTCCCGGTCACGGTTGGTCGCCGTCGCTTCGTAGGCTGGGGCTCCCGTATGAGGGAGGAGGCCCCAATGAGCCCGGAGATGGCGAAGACCGACGAGGAGTGGCGTCAGTCGCTCACCCCCGAGCAGTACGAGGTGCTGCGCCGCAAGGGAACCGAGCGGGCGTTCACCGGCAAGTACTTCGACGTCCACGACGACGGCATGTACCGCTGCGCCGGCTGCGGCGCCGCCCTGTTCTCCTCCGACGCCAAGTTCGACTCCGGCACGGGCTGGCCCAGCTTCACCGAGCCGGCGGTCGCCGACGCGGTGGAGCTGGTCACCGACCGCAGCCACGGCATGGTGCGCACCGAGGTGGTCTGCAAGCGCTGCGGCGGCCACCTGGGGCACGTGTTCGACGACGGACCCGGTCCCACCGGCCAGCGCTACTGCATCAACTCCTGCTCGCTGGACCTCGACACCAAGGCCTGATGCCCGACCCCGAGTACATAGGGTGCGGATTCCGCACCCTATGTACTCGGGAGTGGCTGGTGGCCCGGTTGGCGGCCGCCGGGTGGGTGGCGGCCGAGGAGGAGGCGGACGAGCTGGCGGCCGGCGCCCCCGACGAGGCCACCCTGGAGGCGTGGGCCGGCCGGCGGGAGGCGGGGGAGCCGCTGGCGTGGATCGTGGGCGGCCTGTGGTTCTGCGGCGTGTGGGTGCGGGTGGACGCCGGCGTGTACGTGCCCCGCCTCCAGAGCGAGGAGCTGGCCCGGCGGGCGGCGGCCCTGCTGCCGGCCGGCGGTCTGGCCGTGGACCTCTGCACCGGGTCGGGCGCGGTGGCTGCCGCCCTCTCGGCCGCCGTGCCGTCGGCCACGGTGGTCGGCGTGGACCTCGACCGGCGGGCTGCGGCCTGCGCCCGGGCCAACGGGGTGCGGGCGGTTGCCGGCGACCTCGACGGGCCGCTGCGGCCGGGCCCGCGGGCCGACGTGGTGACCGCCGTGGCGCCCTACGTCCCCACCGGCGCGCTGCGCCTCCTCCCCGCCGACGTCCGGCGCCACGAACCCCGGTCGGCCCTCGACGGCGGGGCCGACGGCCTCGACGTGGTGCGCCGGGTGGTGGCGGCCGCCGGCCGCCTGCTGCGCCCGGGAGGGTGGCTCCTCGTCGAGGTGGGCGGCGAGCAGGACGCCGACCTCGACCCGTCGCTGGCGGCCGCCGGCCTCGGCCCGGCCGAGCCGTGGTGGGACGAGGACGGCGACCTCCGCGGGCTGGCTTCTAGGTGTACTCCTGGAGGACCTCCAGGTTCGTGAACGAGGGCGGGCCGTCGAACACGGCGGCCATCGACTCCCGCGCCCCCGCCAGCCCCTCGGCCCGCCGGGGGTCGGCCTCGCGGGCCCGGGCGTGCTCCTCGCTCTCGAACACCACCAGGGTCATCACCATGCTCGGGTCGTTCTGGTCGCGCATGACGAGCGTGCGCAGGAGGCCCGAGTCGGGCTGCTCGGCGTCACGAACCTGCTGGTACACCTTCTCCAGTTCGACCTCGCTGCCGTCCTTGACGCGCGCGCTGATCAGTTGGGCCCACATCCCGTCCCCTCTCGTTCGATCGTGAGGGGCATCTTGGCACGTCTCCTATGCCGGCGAGGCGGCCCAGGCGAGGGCGTCACCGTCCTCGGCGAGGTCGAACACCTTCACCTCGCCGGGGAGGACCCAGCCGAGCAGGGCGATGGCGTGGCGCACCCACTCGTGGTTCGTGACGAGCGCGACGCGCTTCCACTTCGTCCAGTGGCCGAGGCCCAGCTTGGTGTCCTCCCAGCCGGCCCCGGACGCGTAGCCCTCGAACTCGTCGCCGAGCACGTACAGCAGGCGCACCTCGCCCCGCTCGGCGATCAGCGCCTGGACCGCCGGCGTGAGAACGTCCCGGTAGTCCTCCTCCGTGACCTTGCCGACGGCCCGGAAGGCGAGCACGCCCTCCGGGCTCTCGATGCGCTCCAACATGCGACCACCTCCGGGCTGGTTCCGACCCTGCGATGGTCCGCCCGCCCCGGCCGGGGCGCATCGCCCGTTCCAGGTGACCGGCGCGAAACTCGGCGACCGAATGGACGCGACGTGGGTGGTACCGGAGGCCGAGGTGGCGCTCGACGTCGGCGCCGTCCTGGAGGCGACGAGCCTCGCGGCAGCCGCCGCCGCCTCGCTGCTGCGCAAGGCCGGCGACCTCGACGCACCGGTGCCCGGGCTGACGTGGACCATCGACGGGCTGGGCCGGCACCTGGCGATGGCCTGCGCCGGCTTCGCCGCCTCGGCCGAGGACCGCTTCGGCGGTCTCGACGCCGACGGCACGGCCGCGTTGCTCGCGCGCATCGCCGAAGTGGAGACCGACGGGACGCCGGCCGGGCTGGCGGCCGCGGTGGAGGCGGCCGCCGCCGCCTTCGTCAGCGCTGCCGCCCGCCCCCCGGGCGACTGGCTCCCGACCCCGTGGTACCGCCCCGACAAGGAGAACCACCTCGCCACCATGGCCTGCCTGGTGCTGGGCGAACTGACGGTCCACGGCGAGGACCTCGCCGGTGCGGTCGACCAGCCGTGGTCGACCGACGCCGAGGTGGCCCGCCTGGTCGTCACCGGCGTCTTCCCCGCCAAGCTGCCCGTCATCGCCGACGCGGAGGCGGCGGCCGGGGTCCGCGCCACCTACGAGCTCGTGGTCGACGGCGGCCCCTCGTTCAGCCTGCGCCTCGACGGCGAGGGCGTGACGATCGGGCCGGCCGGAGCCACCGCCGTCGACTGCCACGTGGGCGCCGACCCCGTGACGATGCTGCTCTACGCCTATGGCCGGCGGCCGGCGGAGGAGCTGTTCGCCGCCGGCCTCCTCCGCTCATGGGGCCCCGACCCGTCGCTCGGGCCGCGTCTGAAGGGCTACCTCCGCAACCCCTGAGGGGTCTACGACGAGCTCAGGGCGCCGTAGACGTTCTGGTCGATGCCGCCTTCGTTGGGGCAGGCATCGGCCACACTGGGGTCGGTGGTGGCCCGGCACTGGTGCACCTGGAAGTCCTCGGCCTGGCCGGGGTAGCGGATGTCGGTGCCGAGGAGCACGTCCCGCGTGTCGGTCCACGTGCCGAACGCCGACCGGCCGACCGAGGAGATGGTGTTGTAGTCGCCGTGGAAGGGGCTTCGCCGGTTGCCGAACATGAGGAGGTTCGGGTTCTGCGACTGCGTGGACAGGCGTGACGAGGTCCACGTGGTCCCGCCGTCCGTCGACGACGCGCCCCACGTGTCGATCCCGCTGCTGGCCTTGTGGAAGCGGCCGGACGAGTCGAGGGCGGCGGCGTCGCCCGGCGGGCGCTGCACGCTGTAGCCGTCGTCGAGGCGGCTGTCGTGCCACACGGCGTGGAGCACGCCGCCGTCGGCGTTGATGTCGGGGAACCACTGGTGGCCGGCCGGCTGGTCGTCGAGGAGCTTGGGCGTGCCGATGGCGCCGGTGGGGCTGATGGTGACGAAGTAGATCGCGCCCTGGGCCACCAGGCCCGGGCCGGATGTCTGGTAGGTGGACGTGGACGCCGTGACGGTGGAGGGCTTGGCGCCGTCGAAGGCCACGAACAGGGTGTTGTCGCCGGCCGTCTGGTCGGCCGTGGCGCGGGGCTGGGAGTCGTGGCGGAAGAACACGTACCCGCTGGTGCAGGCGAAGGGGCCGTCGCCGCAGTCACGGGCGCCGGTGGCCTCGGTGCCGGCCTCCGCCTCCCCGTCGGACGACGCGAACGCCTCGGCCGCCGCCTGCGCGTAGGCGGCCGGGTCGCCGGGCTGGTCGGCGGCGTCGAACTCGGTGAACGTCGCCAGGACGGCCGGCCGGCTGAAGGTGGCGCCGCCGTCTGTGGAGCGGGCGAAGACCACGGCCGACTCCTGGCCACCCCGGCCGGCGCCCTGGCCGGTGGCGGCGAAGTCGAACTGCCGCCACACCACGTACACCGTCCCGTCGCGGGTGACGGCGATGTCGGGGTCCTGGTTGTCGTGGACGCCGTTGGAGATGTCGAGCGGCTTGGAGAAGGTGGCGCCGTGGTCGGTGGAGCGCACGAACAGGATCGAGTTGTTGCCGCTGGCGTTGAAGATGCTCCATGCCGCGTACACGCTGCCGTCGTGGCCGCCGCCGGTGCGGTCGACCTCGATGGAGGTCTTGTCGTTGAAGCGGCCGAGGAACAGCGGCGACGGCGTGCCCTTCCCGACCACGACGGTGCGGACGTAGTGGGCCGCCTCCTGGTCGTAGGTGGCCACCCAGATCGACCCGCTGGCCGGCCGCGTCCGGCTGAACGCATTGCCCATGTAGAAGAGCCGGCCGGCGGTGTCCCACGCCTGGACCGGGTCGCCGGCGTTCTGGATGCCGGCTTTCTGCAGCGGGCTGGCCTGGCCCTCCGGCGAGGCGTCGCCGGGGTAGCCGGGCAGCAGCGAGTTCGTCCACGTGCTCCCACCGGTGGTGGAGCGGTAGAAGCCGGCCCACGACCCGCCCGCCTTCTCGACGGTGCAGTAGTCGTTGGCGCCGGCCACGAGGATCCCCGGGTTCATCGGGTCCATCGCCACCGACGGCTCGTTCTGCTGGCGGTTGTTGGAGGAGCACGACGTGCTCACCGCGTCGGGGGCTGCCCCGTTCGCTTTGGCGTAGGCCTGGTCGGTGACCTTCACGTTGCCCGGCGAGGCGGTCGCTCCCGCCGCCACCGTCGCCAGCGGCAGGAGCAGGCCCGCCGCCACCGCACCACGCCCGAGCAGTGCTCGCCTCATGCCGTCCCCCTTCGCCGTACTCGCTCTACCGACACGAGTGCAGCACCGCCCCGGCCGCCCGTCAAGAGCCCGATGGTTAGCAACGCTAAGTGTCTCCTACACTTGCCTGATGACCAGGCTGCGGCTGGCCGCCGGCGACACCTTCCGCTCCCTGCGGCACCGCAACTTCCGGCTCTTCTTCACCGGGCAACTGGTGTCGCAGGTGGGCAACTGGCTGACCCTCATCGCCCAGACGCTGCTGGTCCTGCACCTCACCCACAGCGGCGTCGCCCTCGGCGGGCTCGTCGCCGCCCAGTTCGGGCCCGTGCTCCTGCTGGGCGCCTTCGCCGGCCTGGTGGCCGACCGGTCGGACAAGCGCCGGTTGATGCTCACCACCCAGAGCCTGGCCATGGTGCAGTCGTTCTGCCTCGCCGCCCTGGCCTTCTCCGGGAATCCCCCGGTCGCCGCCATCTACGCGGTCGCCTTCGCCGGCGGCTGCATCCTGGCCTTCGACAACCCGACCCGGCGGTCGTTCGTGGTCGAGCTGGTGCCGGAGGACGAGATCAGCAACGCGGTGAGCCTCAACAGCGCCCTGATGACCGGCGCCCGGGTGGTGGGGCCGGCCATCGCCGGCCTGCTGGTCACCACCGTGGGGTTCGGCTGGTGCTTCCTCCTCGACGGCCTGTCGTACACGGCCGTCCTCGCCGCCCTGTGGATGATGGACCCGACCGGGCTGCGCCCGAGCGAGCCTGCCGCCCGGGGCCGGGGCCAGGTCCGCGAGGGCCTGCGCTACGTCCGCAGCGTGACCGACCTGTTCGTGCCGCTGGTGATGATGGCGGTGATCGGCGTCCTGGCGTTCAACTTCCAGGTCGTCCTCCCGCTCTTCTCCACCCGCGACCTGGGCGGCTCCGACCTCACCTTCACGCTGCTCATGTCGGTCGTGAGCCTGGGGTCGCTCCTCGGCGCCCTCGGCGCCGCCCGGCGGCGGATCGTCACCTTGCGGATCGTGAGCCTCGGCGCCCTCGCCTTCGGCGCGTCCATGGCCCTGCTGGCCGTGGTGCACGGGTTGCCGGCCGCCTTCGCGGTGGGCTTCCTCGTCGGCATCAGCAGCGTCTCGTTCATGACCACGTCGACGGCCATCGTCCAGGTGCGGGCCAAGCCCTCCATGCGGGGCCGGGTGCTCGCCCTCCAGGCCATCGTGTTCCTCGGCAGCACGCCGCTCGGCGGTCCCATCGTCGGCGCCGTCTCGCAGCACCTGGGCGCCCGCTGGGGCATCGCCCTCGGGGCGGCCGGCGCCCTCGCCGCCGGTGCCGGCGGGCTGGTGGTGGCCGGGCGGAACTCGGCGGGCGAGGCGGCGGAGCTGCCCGAGCCCGGGCCCGACGACCCGCTCCTGGCGCCGCGCGCCTCCTGACCTATCCAGTCGCCGCGGGCAGGGCCGTCCACCCGGCACCGACGGCCACCAGCAGGCGCTCCAGCACGCCGTAGGCGGCTGTGCCCCACGCCAGCGGGAAGGCGCCGGCCGCCACCAGGCCCACGCCGCAGGCGAGCGCCGCCCGGCGACGCTCGGCGGCCGTGCCGGCGCACCGGGCCGTCACCGCCAGCGCCGCGACCACTGCGGCGCCGGCGACGACGGCGGCGGCCACGTGCACCTCGCTGGCGAGGGAGCCGGTCCCGAGGGGGCGGACCTTCGGCACGAAGCCGGCGACGGCTGCGGCCGCGCCGTGGACCCGCACCAGGGCGGCGCAGCGGCGGTCGCCGTGGACGGCGCCGGCGCCGGCGGCCACGAGCACGCCGTAGAGCACCAGCGCGGCCCGGGCGGCCAGGGCCAGCGGCCGGCCGCCGGTCGCCAGGCTGCTGATGGTCTGGCGCCACGGGCTGTAGCCCGGGGTGAGGGCGCCGGCCGCCGCGACCGTCACCGCCAGCACGGCGACGCCGGCCGCCGGGCACCACCGGGCCAGCCTCACCCCACCAGCTCGGGCGCCGGCGCCGAGCGGCGAGCGAGGACCACCAGGGCGGCCGTGGCCCCCACGACGTTCGACACCAGGTCCCAGCCGGTGTTGGTGTAGCCGCCGATGTGCAGCCCGTGGTGGGCGAGGGTGGCCAGGAACTCCACCGTCTCGTTCACCGCACCGAGGCCGAGCCCGCCCAGCCACAGCAGGGCGAGCGGCGTGCGCCGGCCGAACACCTCCCGCAGGGCGAGGGTGCCGAGGAGGACGGCGGAGGAGTGGACGAGGTGGTCGTAGCGCAGGAGCGAGGTGCCGGGCGACACGTTGTAGAGCACGTCGTCGCCCACCCGCACCAGGCCGCCGGCCAGGTGGGCCACCGCCAGCGCGCCGAGGCTGACGACCAGGACGTCGGGGAGGGGCGAGGTGCGGAGGCGGGCGACGACGATGCCGACGGCGCCGATCACCGCCAGGTAGGCGAGCGTGCTCGGCTCGCCGGCGAGGGCGCCGTAGGCGCCGAAGACGGCCGTCGCCATGGCGACGCCGGCGAGGGTGGTCCGTTCGATGGGGGAGAGCGGTTCTGCCATGAGCCGAGTGAACGGCGGGCGGCGGCAACCCACAAGGGCCCCGGCCGGAAATGAGGGATGGCCCCCATGCGTCGGCCCGCCTCCTCGGGCAGGATGGGCGGGAGAGCGAAGGAGGTGCCGTGCCCCTGAAGTCGTACGGAGTGCTCATCGCCCGGGTGGTGGACCGCCGCCGGGAGGGCGACGGCCAGTCGCCCCACTTCCAGGTCCACGTGGCCGACGACGCCGGCACCGGCTACCGCATCGCCGTCAACGTGAAGTCCCAGGAGCAGCCCTCCGAGCTGCTGTACCTGGTCGACGACGACTTCCGCCACCCCGTCACCGCGATGGTGGAGGGCCTCGGCGGCGGCTGGACCGTCCTGGCGTCCGCGCCCGGCACCGCCGCCCTCGACTTCGTGCGGGGCAACCTGTTCGACCGGTCGCAGATGCGCACGCTGCCGGCCGACGCCGCCGGCCCCGACGACGACCTGGCCGACCTGCTGGAGCACTACGTGCAGCGGGCGGTGGCCGACCCGGCGGCGCGCGCCTTCGCCTTCGGCGAGCGCTGGGGGCCCGAGGAGGGCATCCCCGACAAGATCTTCGGGTTCACCCCCGGCAACGGCGTCCACGACATCCACATGAACCAGGGCAACCACGCCCGCTTCTGGGAGGACGACGGCGTGCGCCAGGACGGGGCCCTGCTGCTGCACTTCCCGGCGCAGTCACGGTGGGTGGCGATCTTCCTCGCCTTCCAGTCCCAGGCCTGGCACACCGACGACACCACCGGCCACTCGCTCGACGTCGTCGACACCGGCCTGGCGCCGGTGCGCATCGTGGCCGCCCTGGTGAACCCGACCGGCCCGAGCCCGGAGGCGGAGGCGATCACCCTCGTCAACGCCTCGCCCGACCCCGTCGACCTCACCGGCTGGCGCATCGCCGACGGCGCCGGCCACAGCTGCGCCGTCCCCACCCGGACGGTGGCGGCCGGCGCCTGCGCGGCGGTGCCGCTCACGCCCGAGGTCCAGCTGGGCAACCACGGCGGGGTGATCTCCCTGCTCGACGCCCACGGCATCAAGGTCCACGGGGTGTCGTACACGTCCGCCCAGTCGGAGCGGGAGGGCTGGACGGTCGTGTTCTGATCAGGCGCCGTCGCCGGCGTGCTTCGCCACGTACATGGCGTGGTCGGCGGCGGCCAGCGCCTCGGCGGCGGTTGTGCCGGCGTCGGGGATGAAGGTCCCCGCCGTGGCGCGCACCAGCTGGTCGCCCTCGAGATCGAGGTGGACCGGCGCGCCGGCCATGGCGACGAGCCGGCCGGCGAGCAGCGCCAACTGCTCGTCCGAGTCGCACTGGTTCGCCAGGACGACGAACTCGTCGCCGCCGACGCGGGCGAGCAGGTCGCGGACCCGCACCAGCCCCATCCAGCGCCCGGCGACCTCGCGCAGGATGTGGTCGTCGGCCTGGTGCCCGTAGGTGTCGTTGATCGCCTTGAACCGGTCGAGGTCGATGTACACCAGCCCGAAGCGGTGGCCGTAGCGCCGGGCCCGGGCCAGCGCCGATTCCAGCTCCCGGTCGAGGAGGGCGCGGTTGGCCGCACCGGTGAGCGGGTCGTGGGTGGCCTCGTAGAGCAGCCGTTGCTCCCGCTCGTGCTGAGCGGTGACGTCGACCAGGACCACCAGGATCAGCGAGGCGGCGGCCAGCGGGACGATCTGGGCCTGGAACCGCCTGCCGTCCGGCAGGGTGGTCTCCAGCTCGATGCCGGCGGCGGTGCCGGCCACGTCCCGCAGCGCCGACGGCACCGCCGGGTCGCCGCCTCCCGCCGCCCATGCCGTGGCGAATTCATCGCCGGCAGCCATCCCCGGCTGGAGGCGGCACCAGGACGGGTTGGCGGCGACGACGCGCCCCGACGGCCCGACCAGGAGGGCAGGCGTCGGGAGCGCCTCGAAGGCCCTCTGCCCGAGCTCGTCGCGCGGCGGCACGCCGGCCAGCAGCCCGGACAACGCCCGGCTGCGCCGGCGCATCTCGATGGTCTCCTCGCGCATGCCCACGGCATGCTCATGCATGGCGACGGCACGGCTCCAGGTGGCTTGGAGCTCCTGAAGCGGCGGGGGGCGTTCCAGCGGGGTCGGCTCGTCCTCCACAGGGACATCAAGGCTACCGGTGAACAAGGTCGTCCAGCACCGCCACGGCGGCGTTGCGGCCGTTGGCGGCGATCACGCTGCCGCCGGGGTGGGTGGCGGCGCCGCACAGGTAGAGCCCCGGCACCGGCGTGCGGGGGCCGAAGCGGCGGTCCCACAGCTGGTCGGGCAGGCACTCGCCCTGGAAGATGTGGCCGCCGGTGAGCCCGATGCGGGCCTCCACGTCGGGCGGCCCGAGCACCTGGCGGTGCTCCACGACCTCGGCCACGTCGGGCGCGAAGCGGGCGACCGAGGCGAGCACCAGGTCGCCGATCTCCTCCCGCCGGCCGTCCCAGTCGCCGGCGGCCAGCCGGTAGGGCGCGTACTGGGCGAAGACGCTCATGGCGTGGCGGCCGGGCGGGGCGATGGAGCCGTCGTAGGCGGTGTGGAAGTAGACCTCGCACCACGCCGGCGCCGGCTCCCCCCGCCGAGCCACCTCGGCCGCCGCCTGGGTGGCGTCGACCCCGGTGCTGATCGTCACCATGCCCCGGTGGGGCTCCTCACCGGGCCGGGCGGCGCTGAAGGCGGGCAGGCGGGTGAGGGCGCAGTTCACCTTCACCGTGGCCGACTCCGACCGCCACGCCTCGACCCGGTGGCGCCAGCCGCCGGGCACGGCCGACGGGTCGGCGGCGTCGCACAGGGCGAGGGTGCGCTTCGGGTCGGCGTTGGACACCACCGCGCCGGCCCGGATCAGCTCGCCCCCGGCCAGCCGCACGCCCTCGCCCGGCACCACGGCCGCCACCTCGACACCCGACGCCAGCACCGCCCCCGCCTCCAGGGCGGCCTCGCCCAGGGCGAAGGACACCCGCCCCATCCCGCCCTCCACGTAGCCCCACACGCCCGCCGCCCCGTCCAGCGAGCCCATGCTGTGCATCAGGTGGACGGCGGCCGTGCCGGGGTCCCGGGGGCCGGCGACGGAGCCGATGATCCCCTGCCCGTGGAGGGCCGTGCGCAGGCGCTCGTCCCGCACGTGGCGCTCGACCACGTCGGCGATCGACGCCTCGAAGACGACCTCGACGGCCTCGGCGTCGTGCCCCAGCAGTTCCTCGATGGCGGGCCGGTCGGGCGAGTCGCCCAGCCAGGTGTCCCGCTCGGGGCGCCGCAGGGCGGACCGGATGCGGGCGAACAGGTCCTCGTAGGCGAGGAAGCCGTCGACATCGCCCGGCGAGATGGCCGCCACCGAGGCGGCCGTGCGGGCCCGGTCGTTCCACACGGCCAGGGCGGTGCCGTCCTCGAAGGGGCACCACAGGTGGGGGTCGGCGGGGTACGCCTTGTAGCCGTGGCGGCGAAGGTCCAGCTCGTCGACCACCAGCGGGTGGAGGAGCCCCACCAGGTAGGCGCAGGGGCTCACCAGCCAGGCCGGGTCGGGGAACGGCTGCTCCAGCGTGCACGCCCCGCCCAGGCGGTCCCGGCGCTCCAGGACGAGCACGGACCGGCCGGCCCGGGCCAGGTAGGCGGCGGCGGTGAGCCCGTTGTGGCCGCCGCCCACCACCACGGCGTCCCACCGCCGGCCGGCCATCTCGGCCACGGGGGCGGGGAGCCCCACCCTGCCGAGGGACCGCTGCACCTGGCCGTAGGATCGACTGGTGGCCCGCATCCTCGACATCCTGCCCTCCTTCGAGACGTACGCGAAGAAGGTCTTCGTCGACACGCCGTTCATGCGGGCGGCGAAGTGGAAGGAGCTGTACGAGTCGGCCCACCCCGAGGTCTGGGCCGCCTTCTACGCCGGCCAGCCCGGCGACGAGGGCCGCTCGGCGGTGGCCCAGGAGATGTCGATCGTGCGCGACCGGGTCGCCGCCGGCGGCCCCGCCCTCCACCGGCTGATCGAGGACGTGGAGCCCCTGGTGCGCGGGGCCCTCGGCCTGGCGCCCACCCCCGACCCTCTCCACGTGCTCATGGTGGGGCCGTACTCGATCAACGTGCTGGTGGCCCCCTTCGGCGACGACGTGGCCCTGTTCCACTGCGTCGAGTGGTTCCAGTCGGAGGAGGGCAGCCGGGTCCTCGTAGCCCACGAGGACACCCATGCCTGGCACCGCCTCGTGCTCGGCGGGGCGCCTCCGGCGGGCGACGCGGCGTGGACGGCCTTCTCCGAGGGCCTGGCCACGCGGGTGTCGCGACAGGTGGTGCCCGGCACCGACGAGGCCGACTACTTCTGGTTCGGCCACGAGGGCTTCGAGGACTGGCTGCCGTGGTGCGAGGAGCACCGCGGCGAGCTGCTGGGCCGCTTCCGCGACGAGCTCGACGAGCCGGGCACCGACGACGCCTTCTTCGGCGCCGGCCTGGTGGAGAAGCGGTGGCGGGTCGGCTACTACCTGGCCGACCTGCTGGTGGGCGCCATCGACCTTCCGCTGCCGGAACTGGTGGTCCTCGGCGTCGACGACGCCCGCGCCGCGCTCCGCGAAAGCCTCCAACGAACCTCTTGACCTGGCCCTAAGGGCCGGGTTTTACCCTGGAACCAGAGAGTTCAAAGGGGGCCCAAGGGCCAGCGGAGGGAGGTGTTCAGGATGGCAGCCACCACCGGGTGTTCGTGCGGGTGCGGCGAGATGACCGCCGTCACCTCGGCCGCTCCCTGCACGTGCGGCTGTGAGTGCTGCGGCGAGGCCAAGTCCCGCGAGGACGAGATCGCCGAGCTGCACACGCTGAAGAAGGCGATCGATACCCGCCTTGAGGAGCTCGCCAAGGGCGCCGTCGGGTAGCCGGCGGTTTCCGCGGGCGCACCAGGCCGGCCGTCCCGACTGCTCCCCCGGTCGGGCCGGCCGGTCTGTCGCGTCCGGACCTCCGGCGAGAACCGGTGGAGAGCTCAGGACCGGGAGGCGGTGAGCGGGAGGGCCACGTCGAGGCGGTAGCCCCGCCCCGGGCTGGGCCGCAGGGCGGCGCCGCAGGGCCCCAGCCGCCGGCGCAGGCGGGTGATGGTGGCCTCCAGGAGGTGCGGGTTGGCGGTGGGCGAGCCCCACAGCCGCTGGAGCATCAGGCCCCGGGACACCACCGCGCCCGGCCGCTCGGCCAGCAGCCCGAGCACCGCCTGCTCGAGCGGCGGCAGCTCCACCGTGCGGTCGCCCACCTGCACGGCGAAGCCCTGGAGCACCACCTCGATGCCGGCCAGCTCCAGGCTGCGCCGGCGCCCCTCCAGCCGGTCGGTGAGCGACCGCACCATGAGCCCCAGCCGGCCCAGGTCGGGCACGGCGGGGTGTTCGATGCCCTCGTCGCGCACGGCGCCGGCGCACACCGGCCCCACGCAGGCGGCCACCACCGACGTGTTGAACGCCTTGCGCAGTTGCGCCCGGCGGTCGTGGCGCTCGGCGACCTCGAACAGGTTCTGCACGGCCGGGGCGCTGGTGAAGGTGACGGCGTCGAGCCGGCCCTCGCACGCCGCGTCGATGAGGCGCAGGGCGGGGGCGGTGTCGTCGGGCATTCGCCACCGGTAGACGGGGACGTCGATCACCTCGGCCCCGTCGCCCCGCAGGGCGAGGGAGATGTCGGCGGCCTCGGCGCCCGCCTCCTGGACGGCGACGCGGCGGCCCTCGAGCGGCTCGGCCAGCAACAGGGGGAGCAGTTGGTCGAGCCGCTCGTTGGGCGACTGGCGCCAGATGTCCAGGCCTGCCGCCTGGAGGGCGCCCGCCGACTTGGGGCCGCGCGCCAGGATGCGGGCGGGGGCGAGGGCGGCCAGCAGGGCGTCGCCCATGCCCCACGCCTGCGCCGCCTCCAGCCAGGCCCGCATGCCGATGCCGGTGGTGGCGACGAGGTACTCGGGGGGCTCGGCGCACACCGACGCGGTGGCGGCCCGCAGCGCCTCGTCGGAGGCGAGGTACTGGGTGGCGATGCTCGGGCCGTGCAGGACCCGGGCGCCCCGCCGGCGCAGCAGCTCGGCCTGGTCCTCCCAGCGCCGGTCGGCGGTGATGCCGATGGTGTAGCCCTGGAGGGGCCGGAGACGCATGGGTCCATCGTGCCCGGGGGCTGTTACCACGTTGTTCCCCCCGCCCTGCCGGGTCGTGAACTCCTGCTGAACGTCACCTTGCCGGCTCCAGGCGCACGGCCGCCTGCTTGTAGTTGGGCTCGCGCGAGATGGGGTCGAACTCGTCGACGGTGAGGCGGTTGGCGCAGCGGTCCTCGTAGTGGAACGGGACGAAGACCTCGCCCTCCCGCACGGTGGACGTGACCCGCACCAGCAGGTCCTCGACGACGCCCCGGCGCGACGCCAGGCGGGCCCGGTCGCCGGGCCGCAGGCCGATGCGGTCGGCGTCGGCCGGGTTGACCTCCACCCACGCCTCGGGGGCCAGGCGGTTCAGCACGTCGATGCGGCCGGTCTTGGTGCGGGTGTGCCAGTGCTCAACCGTGCGGCCGGTGTTCAGCACCATCGGGTAGCTGCTGCTGGGCCGGTCGGAGATGGGCTCGGGCGAGACGCACCAGAGGCGGGCCCGGCCGCTCGGGGTGGCGAAGACCCCGTCGCCGTAGAGGCGGGGCGTGCCGGCCAGGGCCTCGGTGCCGGCCGGGCAGGGCCACTGCACGCCACCCGCCGCGTCGATGCGGTCGTAGGTGATCCCGCTGTAGTCGCACAGCCGGCCGGCCGACACCCTGGCCCATTCGGCGAAGGCGTCCTCCGGACCCTCCCAGCCGGCGAAGAGGCGGCCGGCGCCGACGGCCCGGCCCAGGGCCAGGAAGATGTCGAAGTCGCTCCGGGCCCGGCCCGGCGGGTCGACGGCCCGGCGCACCCTCGACACCCGGCGCTCGGCGTTGGTGTAGGTGCCCTCCTTCTCGCCCCACACGGCGGCCGGCAGCACGACGTCGGCCAGGGCCACGGTGGGGTTCTCGTAGCCGTCCTGCACCACGAACAGGTCGAGGTTGCGGAGGGCGGCCTCCAGCCGGGCCCGGTTTGGGAACGACACCACCGGGTTGGTGGCGATGACCCAGAGCCCCTTGATCGTGCCGTCGAGGACGCCGTCGATGATGTCGGGGTAGGCCCGCCCCCGCTCGGTGGGGAGCCGGTCGACGGGCACGCCCCACAGGGCGGCCAGCTCGGCCCTGGCGGCGGCGTCGTCCCACGCCCGGTAGCCGGGGAGCGAGGCGGTGGCGCCCGACTCGCGCGTGCCCATGGCGTTGCACTGGCCGGTGAGGGAGAACGGGGCGGCGCCGGCCCGGCCCACGTTGCCGGTGACGAGGCACAGGGTGTTGAGCAGGGTGACGGTCTCGGTGCCCTGCACCGAGTGGTTGACGCCCATGGTCCACGCCACGAAGCCGCGGCGGGCCCGGCCGAAGGCCAGTGCGGCGCGGCGGACGTCGGCGGCCGCCACGCCGCACTCCTGCGCCACCCGGTCGAGGTCGAAGGCGGCCACGTGGGCGGCCAGCTCCTCGAAGCCCTCGGTGTGGGCGGCGACGTACTCGCGGTCGACCAGGCCCTCCTCGACGATCACCTTCAGCATCCCGTTGAGCAGGGTGATGTCCGTCCGGGGCCGCACGGCCAGGTGGAGGTCGGCCAGCATCGCCGTCTTGGTGACGCGCGGGTCGACGACGATGATCCGGGCGCCGGTGTTGCCGACCAGGCGCGGGGCCAGGAGCGGGTGGTTGTCGGCGACGTTGGCGCCCACCAGGAGGATGACGTCGGCCTGCTCGAGGTCCTCGTAGGCGCCGGGCGGCCCGTCGCTGCCGAAGCTGCGCTTGTAGCCGGACACCGCGCTGGCCATGCACAGCGTGGTGTTGCCGTCGTAGTGGCGGAGGCCGAGGCCCCCGCGGCAGAGCTTGCCGAGGGCGTAGAACTCCTCGGTCACCAGCTGGCCGGTGCTGATCACGGCCACCGCCTCGGGCCCGTGCTCGGCGAGCAGGCGCAGGAACCCGCCGGCCACCGTGTCGACCGCCTCGTCCCACGTCGCCGGCTCCTGGGGGCCGCCCCGCCGCCGGATCAGCGGCGTGGTGAGGCGTCCCTCGGCGGCGATGGCCTGGTGCTCGCACAGGCCCTTGGGGCACAGGCGGCCGGCGTTGACGGGGTGCTCGGGGTCGCCCTGGACGGCGACCGCCCGGCCGTCGCGCACGCCGATGTACATGCCGCACCCGACCGCGCAGTAGCCGCAGGTGGTGCGCACCCAGCGCTCCGGGGCCCGCGTCTCGTTGATCGTGCCGAACCGGGCGTCGGCGGCGTACGCCCTCGTCATCCTCCCCCTCGGGCGTCGGACCGGGCGCCGCCAGCTCGCCGGGCAACCTCTGGTTGCGAGGCGACGTTCATCTGGTCGTGAAGAAGTTGCCGGCGACCCGGTAGGGGACCACGGTGACGTAGAACAGGTGGCGGCCGGCCAGCTCGCCCAGGGCGGCCACCGCCAGGGCGGTGGCCAGGCGGCCGGTGGCGGCCGGGCCGGCGAAGGGGACGGCCAGGGACCAGGCGATGAGGGCCAGCGCCACGGGCACGGCGGCGACACGGCCGACGAGCAACTGGCGGTACCGCCCCTCGAGGAGCTGGCGGGTGCCGGCGTGCTGGGCGTCGTCCCGGCGGGCCAGGGTGGACCGGAGGTGGGCCGCCACGCCGAGTTGGGCCAGCAGGCCGGCGGCCGAAGCGGCGAGCAGGGCACCGGCCGGCCGCGTGGCGAGGCCGGCCCGGTCCAGGCACAGCAGGGACAGCAGCGGCCCCACCGCGGCGGCGGTGGCGAAGAACGCCACCAGCGTGCGCCGGGAGTCCCACACGGGGCGGGCGGGGACCAGGTAGAGGCGGCCGCTGGCGTAGACGCCGGCCGCCCCGAGGGCGACGGCGGCGAGCCCGATGACGACCCGGCCGGCGCCGCCCAGCGCCCAGGCGGCGGCGTCGGCCAGCGAGAGGGCGGCGAAGGCGCCCAGCAGCGCCACCTCCCGGCTCAGCCACGACGTGCGCCAGTTCCGCAGGGCCTTGAACGCCCGGGTGGGGCGGCCGAGGTGGAGCAGCGAGGCACCCAGAGCCACCGCCCCCGCCAGGGCGGCGGCAGTCGCCCCGCCGCCGACGTCGGCACCGGCGGCGCCGGCCACCACGGTGGCGGCCACCGCGCCGAGCGACACCTGGGTGAGCAGGGTGAGGGCCACGAGGGGCCAGTGCGGGTCCTCGGGCTCGACGGCGTGGTCGGTGGCGCCCGCCAGCGGGGGAAGACCGGCGGGCGCCACGACCCGGGTGGTGGAGAGGGTGATGGCCGCCGGCGGAAGCCCGGGGGCGTCGGCCTCGGCGTGGTCGGCCCGCCAGGCGGCCACGTTGACCGGTTCCACGCCGATCGCCTGCGTGGGGCAGGCCAGCACGCACGCCGGGCTCTGCCCGGCCTCGAGGCGCGGCAGGCACATGTCGCACTTGGCGACGACCTTGGCGGCCTTGTCGAAGACCGGCACCTCGTAGGGGCAGTTCCAGATGCAGTACTGGCAGCCGATGCACTCCTCGGCGTCGTGGCTGACGACGCCGTTGGCCAGCTTGGTGTAGGCGCCCGTCGGGCACCCGGACAGGCAGGTGGGCTCGAGGCAGTGGTTGCACGCCATCGAGAGGCTGAAGCGCCGGGTGGCCGGGAAGGTCCCGCCCTCCAGCTCCCCCACCCGGCGCCACGCCTTGTCGACGGGGGTGGCGTTCTGCTCGGCGCAGGCCACCTCGCAGGAGTGGCAGCCCACGCAGGCGTCCATGGCGAAGCTGAAGCGGTACTGCTCGCCGGCGTCGAGGGGCAGCAGCTCGGGCCCGCGTTTCGACGCGGGAAGAACCGCGGCGCGCTCCTCGACGATTGTCACCTGTCCAGGGTCTCGCGGCGGTATTGAGGGCCCGTTGCCCCGATGTCAACGGCCGGCGACGATCCCCGCACCCTGCCGGCGCCCGCCCGTGCGCGCCCGGCAACGCGGCGGTAACACGCGAGACGAGCGCCCCGGAGAGGGGCGCTCGTGCTCGCGTGGGTTCAGATGGCGGTCAGACGCTGCCCCGCCAGGCGCCGGTCTCGGTGCCCCGGGCCTCGATGAACTTCTCGAAGCGCTTGAGGTCGCCCTCGACGCGGCGGTCGATGACACCCAGGGCGTCACCCGCCTTCTCCTTCAGGCCCTCGGTCTCGTACTCCATCTCGAGCTCGATGGTGGTGCGACCGGCGCCCTCGGGCCGGAAAGACACGGCGCCCCTGTTCTTCTTCCCCCCGATCGCCTGCCAGGCGATGCGGCGGTCCGGCGTCTGCTCGGTGATCTCGGCGTCCCACTCGCGGCGGGTGCCGCCGATCTCGGCGACCCAGTGAAGCCGCTTCTCGTCCAGCTGCTGCACTGACTCGACGCCCTCCATGAACCGGGGGAACTCCTCGAACTGCGTCCACTGGTTGTAGACGGTCGTAACAGGACGATCGATCGTGATGGACTTGCGAACGGCTCCCATGGCACCTCCATTGGTGTTTGGTCGGGGCCCACCGCACTCCGTTGCGGAGGGTGAGCCTCGGAATGGTTGCGTCCCTGTACCTACCCGTCGCTGCCGGCGGCCATGCGACTCGCGTTCGGATGGTGAGTTGCAATCCGGTTGCGTTCGGGTTGCGGGTCGCTTCGTACGTTCCCGGCGTACCCGTTTGAAGGAGCGACCCCATGCCGACCGCCACGCCGTCCCGACTGCGCCACCTGAGCGCCGTGGTAGCCACCCTCGTGGTGGCCGCGACCATCCTGATCCTGGCGCCGGCGGCGTCCGCCGCCCCGTCGAACGACAACCTGCTCAACGCCATCGTCATCACCGGCGACCAGGCCGACGTCACCGGCTCCAACGTCGGGGCCACCCACCTGAGCGGCGAGCCGCAGCACGCCGGCCAGGCCGGGGACGCCTCCGTCTGGTACAAGTGGACGCCGGCAGTCACCGCCTGGGCGACGATGGACACCTGCGGCACGTCGTTCCCCAACGTGCTGGCCGTGTACACCGGCCCCAACGTCGTGTCCCTCACCGAGGTGGCGTCGAGCGCCTACGCCGGCGACCTGCAGCTGTGCGCCCCGTCGCAGCACGGCGCCGTGCACTTCCTCGCCACCGCCGGCACCACCTACGACGTCGTCGTCGACTCCTGGTTCCAAGGCTCGTCCGGCGACTTCCAGCTCCACCTGAACGCCCCCGCCTCCAACGACGCCTTCGCCCGGGCCCGGGCGGTGCCGACGAAGTACGAGCTGACCCCCCCGACGTCGGTCACCACCTCGGGCTGGACCCGCTACGCCACGCAGGAGGCGGGCGAGCCCGTGCACGCCGGCAGCGGGACGGCCTCGGCGTGGCTCGACTGGGCGGCGCCCGGAACCGGGACGGTGACCATGGACACCTGCGGCTCGAACTTCGACACGGTGCTGGCCGCCTACACCGGCACCTCCGTGGACGCCCTCACCGCGGTGGCGGCCGACGACGACGACCCGGCCGCCACGTGCGGCGCCACCCTCAGCCGCATCAGCTTCGACGTCGCCATCGGCCAGCACTACCGCATCGCGGTGGCCGGCAGGGGCGGCGGCACCGGCGAGTACACGCTGCACGTCGACGCCTCGCAGACGGTGCTCACCAACGACAACTTCGCCGACGCCAAGGCGCTCGCCGGCACTTCCGCCCGGGACCGCAGCTACAACGGGCTGGCCACCGACGAGGCGGGCGAGAACCTGTGGTTCGGGGACTTCCACGCCGGCGGGAGCACCATCTGGTACCGCTGGACGGCGCCGAGCTCCGAGCCCTACGAGGTGGACCTCTGCGACCCGGAGACCGACCCGTCGTTCGCCACCGTGCTCGGGGTCTACACCGGGTCGTCGCTCAGCGGCTTGACGACGGTCGGCACCAGCGACTTCGCCAAGGGCAGCGGCCGCTGCGCCGGCACCGACCGGTCGGAGCTGATCTTCGACGCCGTCGCCGGCACCACGTACTCCATCCAGGTGGGCGGGACCCGGCTGTTCAACGACTTCCATCGACCTGCATTCTTCGGCACGGTGGTCACGTCGATCTACCAGGCCCACCGGCCGGCCAACGACGACATCCAGTTCCGGCGCACGCTCTCGGGCGCCTCGGCGTCCGCCACGGAGCCCACCGCCGGCGCCGGCGCCGAGGTGAGCGAGCCCGCCCACGCCGGCTTCCCGGCGGCCGCCTCGGTGTGGTTCGACTGGACCTCCACGGCCAACAGCACCGTGCGCATGTCCACCTGCGGCTCGAGCTTCGACACCCGCCTGGCCCTCTACCGGGGCATCGTCGACAACTTCGCCGGCGGCGTGCTCAGCCAGCTCGTCCCGGTGGTCTCCAACGACGACGCCGGCGGCACCGCCTGCCCGGCCGGTCCCACCACCAGCGCGGTGACGTTCACCGCCGTCGCCGGCTCCACCTACCACATCGCGGTGGACGGGAAGGCGGGCGCCACGGGGACGGCCACCCTGGCCATCCAGCAGGACCCGCCCCCCTACACCGGCTGGCAGCGCATCGGGCCGGTCCACGAGACGGGGAACACCTTCGTGCTCTCGTCCCAGACGGCGGCCCTGCCCGGCGGCGACCGCCTCCTGTGGTGGAACCAGTCCGACCTGACGGCCACGCAGGTGTGGACCTCGGCCCGCCGGGTCAAGGCCGACGGCACCATGGGCCCGGAGGTGGACCTCACCCCGGCCGGCGGCACCACCGCCCTGGCCGACCTGGCCGTCCTCCCCGACGGGCGGATCGCCGGCTTCGCCACCCGGATCGACGGGCGGGACGGCTACCTGGAGGCCCGCATCTACAACGCCGACCTGACCTCGGCCGGCGCCCCGGTCGCCCTCGGCGGCCCCATGCTGGCCCCCCTGGGCCGGCGGGTGGTCGCCGCCCCCGACGGGACGCTCACCTTCGGGTGGATCGCCTCCACCACGGTCGACACCTCCAACCAGCCTGTCTTGTGGCAGGCCCACGTGCGCCAGCTGGCCCCGGACGGCACGCTCCGCCCTCAGGTCGACCTGTCGACCTACGGCGAGGACGCCTACGGCGAGCTGTCGATCGGCGTGTCGGCCGGCGGGACGGTGACCGCCGCCTGGCAGGCCGGGGGCACGGCCGGCCAGCGGGTGGACACCCGCCGCATCGCACCCGACGGCACGGCCGGCCCGGTGGTCACCCTCGACCCCTCCGGGACGAACGCCCGGGTCGGGGTGGCCGCCGACGGCTCCGCCCTCCTCACCTGGCTGGGTGACACCGACGACGCCCCCTCACAGCCGCTTCTGGCCGCTCGCATGGCGCCCGACGGCACGCTGACCCCGGCCGTCCAGCTCCAGGCCGACGACGCGACCTCGAACGTCACCGAGCCCTCGATCGCCGTGTCCCCCACCGGCCGCTTCTTCGTCACCTGGCTGCGCCAGTACCCGGAGGCGGGGGCCAACGCCAAGCAGGTGCAGGGCCGCTTCGTGGAGGCGGACGGCAGCGCCGGGCCTCTCCTCGGGCTGTCCTCGCCGTCGTACAGCTCCGCCTTCTTCCTCTCCCACGCCAGCGCTGCCTTCGACCGCTGGGGCAACGTGACCACCTCGTGGACCACCCTGACCGACGACGACGGTGTCTCTGAGTCGCAGGCCCGCCGGGTCGCACCCGACAGCACCCTCGGGCCGATTGCCGACCTGTCCCACTGGCCGGAGAACGCCGGCGCCACCGGCCTGCTGGTCGACCCGTCTGGCGTGCCGCTGGTCGCCCAGGTGCGGGTCCTCCCGCTCGACACCACCGGCTCCACCTTCGACATCACCGTCGAGGCCGAGGAGCTTCCCGTGGCCGACCTCACCGTGACGGGTTCCGGCACCGGCGCCCGCGCGGCGACCTTCACCGTGGCCAACGGCGGGCCCCGTGCGTCGGGCGGCGACGCCCAGCGGCCGATCAAGGTGACGCTCACCCCGCCCACCGGGCTGTCGGTGAGCGCCGCCTCCGGCACCGGCTGGACCTGCACGACGGGCTCGGCGGCGGCCTGCACCCGCACCGGCACCGTTGCCGCCGGAACCTCGGCCCCGCCCATCGCCGTGACCTACGGCACCGGCGCCGCTCCCACCACCCCCGCGGGGGCGACGGTTGTGGCCGGGCTCACCACCGACCCCAACCCGGCCAACGACGCCACGACGGCGCTGCTCGTCCCTCTCTGCAACGGCAAGGCGGCCACCAAGTGGGGCGCCGGTACCCTCACCGGCACGGCCGGCGACGACGTGATCGTCGGCTCGGCGGGCAACGACAGCATCGACGGGGCCGGCGGCAACGACACCATCTGCGCCGGCGGCGGCAACGACTCGGTGAAGGGCGGCGACGGCAACGACACATTCGTCGAGGCCGACGACGCCGGCGCCGACGTCCTCGACGGCGGCAACGGCACCGACACCGTCACCTACCAGGGCCGGACGGCCGGCGTGAACGTCAGCCTGGACGGGGTCGCCAACGACGGCGGCACCGGCGAGGGCGACAACGTCAAGGCGGTGGAGGCGGTCGTCGGCACCGACGCCAACGACGTCCTCACCGGCGGTGCCGGCGCCGACCGCCTGGTCGGCCTGGGCGGCGACGACAAGCTCGACGGCGGCGGCGGGACCGACACCCTGGCCGGCGGGGCGGGCAAGGACACCGTCCTCGGCGGCGGCGGCAACGACACCATCGACGAGTCCGACGGCACCGGCGCCGACGTCCTCGACGGCGGCAGCGGGATCGACGCCGTCACCTACCTCGGTCGCACGGCCGGCGTGACCGTCAGCCTCGACGGGGTCGCCAACGACGGCGCCGCCGGCGAGGGCGACAACGTCAAGGGGATGGAGACGGTGACGGGCACGGACTACGCCGACGTCATCACCGGCAGCGCCGGCAGCGACATCCTCTACGGGATGGGCGGCAACGACACCCTCCGCGGCCTCGGCGGCAACGACGTCCTCAACGGCGGCGCCGGCAACGACCTCCTGGACGGCGGCCCGGGTGTCGACGTGGCGGTGTTCGACGCCGGGGACACCCTCGTGAACATCCCGTAGCAGACGCCGTGCCGACGGCGCCGGGCCCGCCTCCAGGGCCCGGCGCCCCGGCGCGTCTGCGTACACTCCCGCTCATGCCGAGCGCCGTGCGGGATGGGGTGAACCTGGCCTACGAGGACGCGGGGACGGGCGAGCCGGCCCTCGTGTTCCTCCATCCGTGGTCGGGCGACCGCAGCTTCTTCGCCCCCCAGGTCGAGCACTTCGGCGGCGGCCACCGGTGCCTCGCCGTCGACTTCCGGGGCCACGGCGAGAGCGACTCGCCGGAGCTGGGCTACGCCATGGGCGAGTTGGCCGACGACGTGGCCTGGCTGTGCGGCCAGGTGGGCGTGGACCGGGCTGTCGTCGTGGGCCACAGCATGGGAGGCATCGTGGCCGTGCACGTGGCCGCCCGGCACCCCGACCTGGTGGCCGGCGTGGTGGTGCTCGACGCCCCCATCCTGCCGCCGGCCGGGTTCGCCGAGATGGTGCCGCCGCTCGTCGAGGGCGTGCGCAGCCCGGCGTTCCGCGAGGTCACCCGCCAGTTCCAGGGCCAGTTCGCCGGGTTCGAGAGCGACCCCGCCCGCCGGGAGGCCCTGCTGGGGATACTCGTCTCCGGCGAGCACCACGTGAAGGTCGCGACTCTGGAGCACGTCTTCGGCGACGACAACGAGTCGGCCCTGCGCGGCTGCCGGGTGCCGCTCCTCTACGTCGGCAGCGGGCGGGGCTTCGCCGACCTCGACAGGGTGCGGGCGGCCTGCCCGCAGGTCGAGGCCACCGACGTCACGGGCGCCGGCCACTTCATCCAGCTGGAGGTGCCCGACCAGGTGAACGCCGCCATCGACGGCTTCCTGAGCGCCCTCGGTTAGCTGACGGCGAGCTCGCCGTCGAGGTCCCGGATCCGGGCCGCCCACCAGCACTCCCCGGTCCGCTCCATCACCGCCCGCGCCCCGGCCACCGCCTGCGCCGCCGCCCGGGCGTCGCCGGCGGCCAGGTGGGCCTCCGCCTCGACGGCGAGGAAGTAGGGGAGGAGCACCAGCGTGCCGGTCGACCGGTAGCGCGCCACCGCCGCCCTCAGCTGGTTCGGCTGGCCGGCCGCCCACCCGTGGAGGATGCGCCCCGCCAGCGCCCAGAAGGGGTACCCGTGGCGGTCGGCGACGGCCATGGCCTCGGCGCTGCGCCGCTCGACCGCCTGCCGGTCGCCGCGGAGGTGGTGGACCACGGCGGCGAAGGCCAGCGCCGACGCGTGGCTGAACGGGTGCTCGAGGCGCTCGGCCAGCTCGACGGCGGCCTCCGCCTGGCCGGCGGCGTCGTCGGGCCGGCCCAGCAGGCAGAGGGCGATCCCGATCGAGCGCCGGCAGGCCACCCCGGGGTCGAACACGTAGCTGTAGGCCAGCCGGTGGTGGGCGTCGGGGTCGTAGAGGGCGATGCCCCGGCCGAGCCGCTCGACCGCCGAGTCGAGCCTGCCGACGTACAGGTCCACCATGCCGAGCGAGTACTCGGCCTCGATCCGCAGGCCCGTGTCGCCGCCGGCCTCGGCGGTGGCCAGCAGCTGGTCGCCGGCGGCGCGGGCGGCGGCGAATTCCCCCCGTGCGGTGAAGTAGGCCACCAGCCCGAACAGCACCGGGAACAGCTCGCGCTCGGCACCCATCGTCGCGGCCAGGCGGTGGGCCCGCCGGTAGGCGCGCTCGACCTCGTCGTCGCCGTAGCCCTTGACGGCGGCCAGGGCGGCGCCGAGGGAGGCGTACACGCCCAGCTCGTCGAGGTCGCGCCGGGCCGACTCGGGGACGAGGGGCAGCAGGTCGGCGGCCCGGCGCAGGTCGGCCGCCGCCTCGACCGACGCCGAGCGCCGCGTCGCCTGCTGGGCGGCCCGCCGCCACCAGGCGACCGCCTCGGCCGCCTGGCCCGCCTCGCCCAGATGGTGGGCCACCAGCTCCGGCTGGGCGTCCACGAGGGCGGGGAACCGTTCCGTGAGCGAGCGGGCGATGCGGGCGTGGTGGTCCCGGCGGGTCGACCGCAGCATCGACTCGTAGGCGACGTCGCGGAGTAGTGCATGGGTGAAGGTGAACTCGCCGTCGCCGCCGGTGAGGATCTGGGCCGCCACGAGCTGGTCCAGCCCGGCGTCGACGTCGGTCCCCGGTGCGAGGTCGGCCAGCAGGTCGCGGCGGAACACCCGGCCGATCGCCGCCGCCACCTGGGCGAGGGCCTTGGCCGCCCCCAGCCGGTCGATGCGCGCCATCAACGAGTCCTGGAGCCGGTCCGGGATGGCGGTGCGGCCCAGCGACTGGCGGAGGACGAAGCTGCCGTCCTCCCGCTCCAGGTCGCCGGTCTCGACCAGCATCCTGGTCAGCTCGCCGGCGAACAGCGGGACGCCGTCGGTGCGGGCGGCCAGCTCGGATTTCAGCTCGGCGGGAAGGGGCGCGCCGGCCACCAGCTCGACGAGCGTCTCGACGTCCTCGGGAACCAGTGGCGCCAACTCGACGCGGGTCCCGCGGCAGCCACCTGCCGGGTCGGCGCGCTCGGTGACCACGAACAGCAGCCCGGGCACCGGCTGGCCGGCCGCCAGGTCGAGCAGCTCGCGCGTCGACGGGTCGGCCCAGTGGGCGTCCTCGACGACCACGGCACCGCGGGTGCCGGCGAGGGCGCGCAGCACGGCCAGCACGGCGTCGTAGGTGGTGCGGCGGATCAGCGCGGGAGCCACGCCGAGCCGGCTCGTCGGCGCCGAGAGCGGGACGTCGAGCAACGTCGCCATGGTCTCGGCGTGCCGCTCCAGGCCCAGGCCGGCGAGGGCGCCGTGGAGCGCCGCCTCCCGCTCGGCCGGCGCCGCCTGCCGGCGCACGCCGAGCCGGCGCTCGAGCAGGCCGACGAAGGGGTGCAGGGCGCTGGTGCCGTGGTAGGCGGAGCAGGCCGTCTCGAGCCACACCCCGCCGGCGCCCTCGACCAACGGGCGGAGGGCGCCCAGCAGCTTGGACTTCCCTATGCCCGCCTGGCCGACGACCGTCGCCAGCCTGCCCTCCCCGCCGGCCACCGCGTCCCACTCCACCCGCAGGGACGCCAGCGCGTCGACCCGGTCGACGATCGGGATGGCGTCGGCCACGGGCAGGCGCTCGGCCGCCGCCTCGCCCACCACGCGGAACAGCTCGACGGGCCCGGCGACCCCCTTCAGCTCGTGCTGGCCCATCGACTCCAGCTCGATGGCCGGCGAGAGCAGGGCGGCGGTCTGGGCGGTGACGGCCACCGAGTCGAGCGCCGCCGCGCCCTGGACCCGGGCCGCCACGTTGGGCGTCTCGCCCACGATGCGCACCACGTCGTAGACGTCGCGGGCACCGATCTCGCCGACCACCACCAGGCCGGTGTGGATGCCGATCCGCACGCCGAGCCGGAGGCCGACGCGCGGCTCCAGCGCGTCGTTCACGGCGACCATGTTGCGGACGATGCCGAGGCCCGCCCGCACGGCCCGCTCGGCGTCGTCCTCGTGGGCCTGCGGGTAGCCGAAGTACACCACCAGCCCGTCGCCCAGGTACTCGGCCACGTGGCCGTCGAACTCGCGGACGGCCCGTGTCGCCGCGTCCTGGTACTCGCGCAGCACCTCCCGCAGCTCCTCGGGGTCGAGGCGCGCCGACAGGGGCGTGGAGCCGGCCAGGTCGCAGAACATGACGCTCAGGTGGCGGCGCTCGGCGGCCGCCTCCGGTCGTTCGACGCGGGCGCCGCAGTGCCCGCAGAACTTCATGCCGTCGGGTAGCTCGCCCCTGCAACTCTGACAGACCACGGCCGGCTCCCGCCTCGACCCCCGGACAGCTCCTCATTCGAGGATACCGACGACCGAGCGGTGCCCGGACAGAGCACGCCGTCGGTCGCCCCAGACCGCCGCAGGCGGCCCCACGGCTGGCGGCACCGGGGGGTGCGGGGGGCCCATCCCCCCCCAGGG
>DASSMA010000055.1:0-30680 GCA_035689115.1 Acidimicrobiales bacterium | reverse complement strand
GGAACCACGACAAGCCCAGTTCTCCACGCCCGCTCAGCGGCCCAGGGCTGTGCTCGACCAGCCCTGCGGTCTCCTCACTCACCCTCGATCGCCAGCGGCCCAAGACGGCGGTCGGCCGAATCCCATCGGTGGATTCGGGCTTAGCTCCATCGACATCTTCGTGCCCGCCGGTGAGTCTGCGGTGAGCGGGATGTTCGGGAATTGTGAGGGGGGCGCGAGGCTCTCGCCATGACGCCGCTCGTCGCCCTGGCCTCCTGCCCGCTCTGGCCGGCCGGGCGCGGCGACCACGCCGGCCTGGTGGACGCCCTGGCCGAGCGGGGGGTGCGGGCCGAGTGGGTGCCCTGGGACGACGCCGGCGCCTCGTGGGGGGCCTACGACCTCGTGGTCCTCCGGGAGACGTGGGACTACCCGGCCCGCCTGCGTCGCTTCCTCGCGTGGGTCGACGCCGTCGGCGCCGTCACCACGGTGGCCAACCCGCCGGCAGCCGTCCGGTGGAACCACCACAAGGGCTACCTCGCCGACCTGGCGGCGGCCGGCGTCCCCGTGGTGCCGACCACGGTCGTCCCCGCCGGAGCGTCACCGGAGGTCCCGGGCCGCGGGCGGGTCGTGGTGAAGCCGGCGGTGGGCATCGGCGGCGACGGCGTCTTCCTCGGCCGGGCCGGGGACACGGACACCGCCGCCCACCTGGAAGGGCTGCTCGAGGCGGGGGACGCCCTCGTGCAGCCCTTCCTTCCCAGCGTGGCGACGGCCGGCGAGACCTCGGTGGTGATGATCGCAGGGCGGGTCACCCACACCGTCCGGAAGCGCCCGGCCGGCGACGAGTTCCGCGTCCACGAGCATCGCGGCGGCGTGTACGCCGAGGTCGACCCGGCGCCCGCCCAGCGGGAGGTGGCACGAGCCGCCGGTGAGGCGGCCAGTGCCATCACCGGCGCCGAGCTCCTCTACGCCCGGGCCGACCTGGTGCCGGGCGACGACGGGCAGCCGCTGCTGATGGAGCTGGAGCTGATCGAGCCCTCGCTCTACCTCCACGTGGTTCCCGCTGCCACCGGCCGGGTGGCCGACGCGGTGGCGGAGCGGGTCGATCAGGGGCGCCACACGTAGCGGACGTCGGGGGCGCGCTCCATGTTGCCGCTCCCGTCCGTCCACTCCACGGCCACGAACCCGTGCTGCTCGTAGAACCGCTGGGCGGGCACGTTGGACTGGAAGGCCCACAGCTGGAGGCCGCCCGGGCGCAGCCGCTTCGCCAGGTCGACCAGCTGCGTCCCGATGCCCTGGCGGGCGAAGTCCGGGTCGACGTACAGGTGGCCGATCCAGTCGTCGTGGAGCGCCATCATGGCGGCGGCGCCGCCCTCGGCTTCCGCCACCCAGACCTCGCCGTCCCGGACGATGCGGAGAAGGTAGGCCCGGGCGTCGGGCTCGGACTCCACCGGCGGGATCAGCGGGACGGCGTGGCGCCGGGACCGGATCCACACGTCGGTGACGGCCTCGGCGTCGTCCGCCGAGGCCCGCCGGATGGTCACCACCCGGCCGCCAGTCGTCGCACCTCGGCCGCCGACTCGGCGTCCAGCGCCTTCTCGGCCAGGGCGCGGGCGGCCGCCACGTCGGTGGCCCGGACGGCCTGCTTCACGAGGGCGACGGCGTTGGGCCGCACCGACAGCTCGGTGACGCCGATCCCGACCAGCACCGGCACGGCGACGGGATCGCACCCCAGCTCGCCGACGACGCAGACCGGCCGGTGGTGCTCCTCGGCGGCGGCCGCCACCCACCGCAGGAGGCGGAGCACGGCGGGGTCGAGGCCGTCGGCCAGCCCGGCGACGGCGGCGTTGGCCCGGTCGGCGGCGAGGGTGTACTGGGTCAGGTCGTTGGTCCCGACGGTGAAGAAGTCCACCAGCGGGGCGAACCGCTCGGCCAGGACGGCCGCCGCCGGCACCTCCACGGTGATGCCCACCTCGATCGCCGTCCCGCCCCGAACGGCGTCGAGGGCGGCGCGGGCCCGGCGCAACTCGCCCACCGTCGTCACCATGGGGAAGGTGATGGCCACCGGGCGGGTGGCGGCGAGCCGGGCGACGGCCCGCAGCTGGGGCTCGAAGAGCGCCGGCGCGCCGAGGGCGAGGCGCAGGCCCCGGTTGCCGAGCGCCGGGTTGGGCTCGGCCGCCCCGCCCCACACGGGGATGTCGGCGCCCAGGTCGAGCGTGCGGATCACGAGGGGCAGGTGGCCCAGGGCGTCGGCCACCGCCTGGTAGGCGGCGAACTGCTCGTCCTCGGGCGGCGGGTCGGTGCGGTTCAGGAAGGCGAACTCGGTGCGGAGCATGCCCACGCCGTCGGCGCCTTCCGCCACCGCCAGCCGGGCGTCCTCGGCGCTGCCCACGTTGGCGACGACGGCGACCGTGTGGCCGTCGACCGTCGTGGCCGGCTCGGCCGCCCGCCGCCGCGCCTCCTCCCGCCGGGCGGCGGTAGCGCCGGCGGTTGCCTCGGCACCGGCCACGTCGGCGGCCGTCGGGTCGACCACGACGGTGCCCGCCGTTCCGTCGACGAGGACGGTCGTGCCGGCGTCCACCGCCAGGATGCCGGGGCCGAGCCCGGTGACGGTTGGGATCCCGAGGGAGCGGGCCAGGATGGCGGCGTGCGAAAGCGGCGCGCCGGCCGCCACGGCGATGCCCGCCACCCCGCCGGCGCCGATGGCGGCCACGTCGCCGGGCGCCAGGTCGCCCGCGACCAGGACGCCCCGCCCGCCGGCCAGCGCGGCGGCGAGCCCGATGGCGGGACCGGCGCCGGCCCCCGCGGCGCTGGCCATACCGGCGATCGTGTGTCGGTGGGCGATGCGCGGATGTTGTCACCCGGCGCGACGGTTCCGCCATGGAGCGCCCGTCGCTTCGTGACCCCCCGGCCGGGCGAGAGCCGTTCCCGCCGGGCCAAAGGCGGCTGGGAGGCGGTGCCGCCCGACCGGTTCGAGGCCAATGCCTCCGGTTTCCGGGCCCATCCGCCTCTACCCGCCCTCCACCCGCTCCCGTAGGCGGTCGAGCCGCCGGTCCCACCGGGCGCCGGCCTGGAGCATCCACCCCACCGCCTCGGCCAGGGGCTCGGGGGTGGCGCGGTAGCGCACCTCCCGGCCGCTTCGGCGGGCGTCCACCAGGCCGGCCTCGCCCAGGGCCTGGAGGTGGTGGACCACCGCCTGGCGGGTGATGGGCAGCGCCCGGGCCAGGTCGGTGGCGGTGGTGGGCCCCTCCCGGACCAGCCGGGCCACCAGGCCCCGCCGGGTCGGGTCGGCCAGGGCGGCGAAGACGGCGTCGAGGCCGTCGTTCACATGCGCACGAGCGCCGGTGCCAGGCAGCAGCTGAGCAGGAGCAGGCGCAGGCCCCAGCGGCCGGTGGACGCGGTGGCGGCGTGCGGCGCCAGCGTCTCGGTGACCACCAGCCGGGTGCCCACGGCGGTGGGCTCCAGCTCCAGCTCGACGGTGGAGGCCGGCCCGCTGCGGTCCTCCGGCCACCACGAGAGGGCCAGCCGGCGGTCGGGGTCGACCTCGTCCACCCGTGCCCGGCGCCGCTCGCCGCCGTCGACCACGGTGCCCTCGCCGCCGGGGCGGACCTCGAGGTCGACCTCGTCGCCCAGCCACGAAGCGAGCAGCGCCGGGTCGGTGAGCGCCCGCCACACCTCGGCGAGGTCGGCGTCGAGGTCGATCGTGCGGGTGATGCGGGTCTCGTCCATGGAGCGCCTCCCGGGGAGCGACGTGCAAACACATCTTTGCACACGGCTACCATGTGCAAACAACGACTTGCACAAAGGAGCCTCCCATGAGCGTGCTGGTGCCCACCGTGATCGAGCAGACGGCCAAGGGCGAGCGGGCCTTCGACATCTACTCCCGGCTGCTGGCCGAGCGCATCGTCTTCCTCGGCACCGCCATCGACGACGTCGTGGCCAACCTGGTGGTGGCCCAGCTGCTGCACCTCCAGTCCGACAACCCCGTCCGCGACGTGGCGCTCTACCTGAACTCCCCGGGCGGCGACATGACCGCCATGTTCGCCATCCACGACACGATGCAGTTCCTGTCGTGCGACGTGGCCACCTTCTGCGTGGGGCAGGCGGCCTCGGCGGCGGCCGTGCTCCTGTCGGCCGGCGCACCCGGCAAGCGCCACCTCCTGGCCAATGCCCGGGTGCTGCTCCACCAGCCCCACGGCGGCGCCCAGGGCCAGTCCACCGACATGGAGATCGCCGTGCGGGAGATGGTGGAGATGCGCCGGCGGATGATCGGCATCCTGGCCGACGCAACCGGCCAGACCGTCGAGCGCATCACCGCCGACATCGACCGGGACTACATCCTCCGCGAGGAGGCAGCCGTGGCCTACGGCGTGGTGGACCACGTGCTCACGCCCGCTCGCAGCCGCGACGAGCTGGCAATCACCCTCGCGGGGGGACGCCCGACCTGACGTCCATGGCCATCGTGGGACCAGCGGCGGCGCCCGCCTTCGGTCGTGGTGACTCGCGGGCGCCGACCGCTCGTTCGAAAGGAGCGGCCATGACGATCGTGGAACCGGAGGTCGCCGGCCAGTCGTGGTACAGCCTCACCGGTGAAGAGGCGGCCGGGCAGCTCGGGGTGGAACCCGCCCAGGGGCTGGACGACGCCGAGGTCGAGAAGCGGCTGAAGCGCTACGGCCTGAACCAGATCCCGACCGAGCCGCCGCCCAGCATGTGGAGCGTCGCCAAGGTCCAGCTGTCCAACCCCATGAACGTCATGCTGATCATCGTGGCGATCGCCAGCTACGGGATCGGTCAGATCGCCACCGGCATCGTCGTGACCTGCCTGGTGCTGTTCAACGTGGTGATGGGCTCCCGCCAGGAGCTGAAGGCCCAGGCCAGCGTCGAGGCCCTGGCCAAGCTGCAGGTGCCGCACGCCCGGGTGCGCCGGGGCGGCACGGTCGTCGCCGTCGAGTCGACCCAGGTCGTGCCCGGCGACGTGGTGCTGGTGGAGGCGGGCGACGTGGTGCCGGCCGACGGCCGGGTGCTGACGGCGGCCGCCCTGGAGACCCAGGAGGCGGCCCTCACCGGCGAGAGCGCGCCCATCGCCAAGGGCGCCGGCGCCCTGCCGGCGGGCGAGGTCCCGCTGGGCGACCGCACCAACATGGTGTTCCAGAACACGTCCGTCACCCGGGGGTCCGCCTCCTTCGTGGTCACCGAGACGGGCGGCTCGACCCAGATGGGCAAGATCGCCCAGCTGGTGACGGCCACCAAGCGGGTGAAGTCGCCGCTCCAGAAGGAACTGGACAGCATGACCAAGGTGTTCGGGCTGCTGGCCTGGATCGCCGTGTCGATCATCGCCATCTTCGGCATCGCCCGCGGCATGGCCGGCGAGACCCTGGCCCTCCTGTGCATCTCCACCGCCATCTCCGCCATCCCCACCGGCCTGCCCACCTTCGTGCAGACGATGCTCTCGTCGGGAGCCCAGCGGCTGGCCGCCAACAAGGCGGTCGTGAAGTCGCTGGCCGACGTGGAGACGCTGGGCGGCACCACCGTCATCAACAGCGACAAGACCGGCACGCTGACGATGAACGCCATGACGGCGTCGACGATGTTCGCCGCCGGCCGCTGGTTCAAGATCGAGGGCGGCGGCTACGAGAAGACCGGCGCCATCCTCGGCGCCGCCGGCGAGGAGGTCCCCGACCTGAGCCGGCTGGCCCTCGGCCTGTGCCTGTCCACCGACGCCACCGTGGGCGACGACGGCACCGTGATCGGCGATCCCACCGAGGCGGCGTTCGTGGTGCTGGCCGCCAAGATCGGCGCCGACGCCGAGGAGACGAGGAAGAGCCTGCCTCGCCTGGCCGAGGTGCCGTTCGACTCCGACTACAAGTTCATGGCCACCTTCCACGACCGGCCGGCGTGGATGACCGCGGCGGTGCTGCACGAGCCCCACTTCGAGACGGTCAAGGGCGCGCCGGACGTGGTGATCGACCGCTGCGCCAAGGCCCTGTGGCGGGGCGAGCAGCGGCCCATCGCCGAGGTGCGCGACGAGCTGCTGGCGGCCAACCGGAAGCTGTCCGAGAGCGGCCTGCGCGTCCTCGCCTTCGCCGTCCGCGACCTGGACGACACCGCCATGAAGGCGGCGGTCAAGGACCCGATGGGCGCCGTGCAGGACCTGCTCCTGATCGCCCTGGTCGGCATCATCGACCCGCTGCGCCTCGAGGCCAGGGACGCCGTCCACACCGCATTGCACGCCGGCATCGACGTCCGCATGATCACCGGCGACCACACCGTCACGGCCCGGGCCATCGCCGACCAGCTCGGCCTGCGGGAGGGCGTGATCACCGGCACCGAGCTCGAGCACCTGGAGGACCGGGAGGTCCTGGAGCGGCTCCCCAAGCTGCACGTGTTCGGGCGGGTGGCGCCGGAGGACAAGGTCCGCCTGGCCAGGCTCATGCAGGAGGCCGGCGAGGTGGTGGCCATGACGGGCGACGCCGTGAACGACGCCGCCGCCCTGAAGCAGGCCGACATCGGCGTGGCCATGGGCAGCGGATCGGAGGTGTCGAAGCAGGCGGCCAAGATCGTCCTCACCGACGACAACTTCGCCACCCTGGTGAAGGCGGTGGACCTCGGCCGGGACATCTACCGGCGCATCAACTCCTACATCAAGATGCAGCTGAGCATCCTCTCGTCGGTGCTCCAGCTCATGGTGCTGGCGACGATCTTCAACATCAACGGCGGCGTGGCCCTGTTCCCGATGCAGCTGCTGTTCTGCAAGCTCTTCGTCGTGGTAACGGTCGTCATCGGCTTCATCGTCGACGTCAGCGACCCCAGCGTGATGGACCAGCCGCCCCGCAAACCGGGCACGAAGATCGTCAACGGGCCCCAGATCGTGCGGTGGGTCGTCACCGGCTCCCTCGTGGCGGTGACCGCCCTCCTCGTCCTCAGTTTCGGGCCCGACGAGCCCAGCACCGAGGTGGCGTCGGTGTCGATGACGATGGCCTTCGCCATCGTCGCCCTGAGCGCCGTCAACATCGGGCTCGTGCTGCGGCGGGAGCGGGAGATGCCGTGGTCGTCGCCGCTGTTCCCGTACCTCGGGTGGATCCTCGCCGGCTGGACGCTCACGTGGGCGGCCGTCGAGACCCACATGCTCCAGCGCCTTCTCGACACCACCTCGCTCACCGGCGACCAGTGGGGCGTCGTGCTGGCCCTCTCCCTTATCGGCCCCGCCTACGTCTTCGCCGACAAGCTGATCCGCACCTACCGCCAGCGCCGGCACGAGGCCGAGCAGCAGCAGGTGATCGTGCTCCCGTAGGCGCCAGAATCAGGGGCATGACCGATGCCCTCGTGTTCGTCTCCCGGGTCCGCAAGCTCCCGCTGCTGGCCATGGACAACGACGCCATCGGTCGGGTCGACGACCTGGTCGTCGGCCCGCCGGTGTGGGGTCCCCCACCGGTCGTCGGCCTGGTGGCCACGATCAGCCGCCGGCGGATCTTCGTGGCTGCCACCCGCGTCGCCGGCATCACGCCGGCCGGCGTGCGGGTGCGGCACGGGTCGGTCGACCTGCGCCCGTTCAAGCTGCGCCACGGCGAGACCACCGCGTCGGCCCTGCTCGGCCGCCGGCACGGCGACGACGTGGTGGTCGACGTCGGCATCCGGCCCTCGCAGCGGCCGGCCGGGGCCTGGGAGGTGGCCGCCGTCGCCCTCGGGCGGCCGGGGGCGCTGCGCCGCAAGGCACCGGTCCGGGTGGTGCCCTTCGACGACGTGCGGGCCCTGTTCGACACCGGCCCGGCGGGCGCCGACCTGGCCGCCCTGCGCGATCTCCACCCGTCGGACATGGCCCGGGCGGTGTCCAAGCTGACCGTCGAGCGCCGCCAGGAGGTGGCCGAGGCCATGGACGATGAGGAACTGGCCGACCTGCTGGAGGAGCTGCCCGAGACCGACCAGGCCGTGATCATCACCGAGCTGGACACCGACCGGGCTGCCCACGTGCTCGAGGAGATGGAGCCCGACGACGCCGCCGACCTGCTCTCCGAGCTGCCCGGCGCCGAGCGAAGCCAGCTGCTGGAGGCCATGCTGCCCGAGGAGGCCGACCCGCTGCGCCGCCTGCTCCTGTTCGACGACCACAGCGCCGGCGGCCTCATGACGCCCGAGCCGGTGGTCCTGCCCCCCGACGCCACCGTGGCCGAGGCGCTGGCCCGCATCCGCTCGCCCGAGGTGCCGTCGGCCGTCGCCACCTGCGTCTTCGTCACCGAGCCGCCCATGCAGCCGCCGACCGGCCCCTACCTCGGCATGGTGACGTTCCAGGCCCTGCTGCGGGAGCCTCCAGGCGAGCGGCTGGGCCGCCTGGCCGACGGCCAGCCCGCCCCCATCGAGGCCGCCCTCCCCGAGGTCGACGTGGCCGCCTGCCTGGCCGCCTACAACCTCCTCGCCCTGCCGGTGTGCGACGAGGAGGGCCGCCTCCTCGGGGCGGTGACGGTGGACGACGTGCTCGACCGGACCCTTCCGGCCGGCTGGCGGTCCCGGTGAAGCGGCGCAGCGACCTCTCGACCCCCCGCACCGGCGGGCTCGGCGTCGGCCTCCACTACGACCCCGAGGCGTTCGGCCGCTTCTCCGAGGGGCTGGCCCGCACCCTCGGCACCGCCCGCTACCTCGTCATCCAGACGGTGGTGGTGGTCGTGTGGATCGCCGTCAACGTGGTGGCGGCCACCGTGCGGTTCGACCCCTACCCGTTCATCCTGCTGAACCTGGCCTTCTCCACCCAGGCCGCCTACGCGGCGCCGCTCATCCTGCTGGCCCAGAACCGCCAGGACGCCCGCGACCGGGCCCAGATCGAGCAGGACCGGGCGGTGGCCGCCCGCACCCAGGCCGACACCGAGTACCTGGCCCGGGAGGTGGCGTCGATCCGCCTCGCTCTGGCCGAGCTGCCGACCCATGTCGACCTCACCGAGGCCCTCGGCCGCCTCGACGCCACCATCGCCGGCCTGGGGGGGAGCTGACGGTCAGGAGGTCATCGAGGCTGCGGTGGACGCGAAGCGGTGGGCGGCGTCGACGAGGCCCTTGACGACGTCGAGCTCTTCGGCGTCGCGAGGGGCGTAGACCATCACCACGGTGGGGGGCACCTGTCCGGTGGCGACGAGCGGGTGGTGCTCGGCCCACCCAGCGGCACAGGCCTCCTCGGCGCGGGCGACGGGCAGGCACAGGTGGAGGCTGTGGTCGGGCGCGGGATGGAGGTGGGCGAACTCCCCGCCGGCGAAGAACGCCTCGGGCGGGCCCTGGCGCGACGAGGCGTCGAGCAGCAGGGCGCGGGCCCCGGGCACCGAGACGGCGCTCCGCCCCTCGGACACCGCCGGCAGCCCGAAGGCGTGGGAAGCCAGGTCGCCGACGAGGGCCGGGTCGTCGGGCTGCTGGTCGAGCTGGGAGTGGGGGAGGCCGGTGTGGGTGGTGGGGCGCGGCCCTCGTCGTCGGGGTAGCGGCGGCATGTCAGCGCACCTCCGGGATGACCTTCTCGGCGAACAGGCGCAGCGTGTGGTCCGACGGGTAGTCGGCGCACCAGGGGACGAACCCCGTGCAGCCCAACGCCTGGTAGGCGGCCACCTTCTCGGCCACCTGCTCGGGGGTGCCGACCAGGTTGCCGTACTGCCAGCGCTCGAAGCTCTGGCCCCCTGTCGGCCGGGCCTCGGCCCGGACCTCGGCCTCGGTGTCGCGGACCAGCACGTCGGGCTGCCAGGTCTTCCCGATCTCGTCGTAGTCGCGCCCGACCGCCTGGCAGTGGCCCTTCAGCACCTCCGCCTTGTGGGCCCACTCCTCGGGGTTGCCGCCGAAGTTGGCGTGGTCGGCGTGGCGGGCCACCACCCGGAGCGTGAGCTGCTCGCCGCCGCCGCCGATCCAGACGGGCGGGTGGGGCCGCTGGAGCGGCTTGGGGTCGCACTGGGCGCCATCCAGGCGGTAGTAACGCCCCTCGAAGGTCGTCTCCGGCTCCGTCCACATCGAGCGCACGATCTGCACCGCCTCCTCCAGCATGCCGATGCGGACCTTGGGCTCGGGGAACTCGTAGCCGTACCCGGCGAACTCGCCGGCGTACCAGCCGGCGCCGATGCCCCAGTCGAGCCGTCCCCCGCTCATGACGTCGACGGTGGCCGTCATCTTGGCCAGAAGAGCCGGATTGCGGTACCCGTTGCATCCCACCATCTGTCCCAGCCGCACCCGCGATGTTCGCTGGCTGAGGGCGGCGACGGTGGTCCAGCACTCGAACACCGCCTCGTGGGACGGGCGGGGGACGTTGTGGAAGTGGTCGTACAGCCAGATGGAGTCGTACCCGAGGTGCTCGGCCAGCTGGGCCGTCTCCACCGCCTTGGCCCACTTGGCCTCGGCCCCGTCGAAGCCGGCCAGCTCCGTCTTCCAGCCCTGGGGCACGAAGACCCCGAACGTCAGCGCCATGCGACACCTCCTCATGACCAGCCTCGCGCGTGGCATAGCGCCCCAGGCCTGGTAGTTCTGGAGCATGACCACACAGGCACCCGCCGAGGCCGACGCGCTCCTCCTCGAGGTCGTGGCCACACCCGAGGGCCGGGCCGACCCCTACCCCCGCTACGCCCGCCTCCGGGCCCTGGCGCCGGTGCACCGCAGCGCCCTCGGGTTCTGGGTGCTCAGCCGCTACGCCGACTGCAACCAGTTGCTGCGGGCGCCGGGCGTGGGCAAGGACTTCTCCGAGGCGGCGGCCGCCCTGGGCATCACCGAGGCCCAGATGACCGAGCAGGCCCGCTTCCGCAACGACAACACCAACATGCTCACCACCGACCCGCCCGACCACACGCGGCTGCGGGGGCTGGTCACCCGGGCCTTCACCCCCCGCACCGTCGAGGCCCTGAAGCCGAGCATCGTGGCCCTGGTCGACGAGCTGCTGGACGGCTTCGCCGGCGCCGAGGTCGACGTCATGGACGCCCTCGCCTTCCCCCTCCCCGTCACCGTGATCGGCGAGATGCTGGGCGTGCCGGCCGAGGACCGCCCCCGGCTCCGCCCCCTCGTGCGGGCCATCACCGCCGTGCTGGAACTGGCCCTCACCCCCGAGGCTCTGGCCGCCGCCACCGAGGCCGACGTGCAGCTGGCCGGCTACTTCGCCGACCTGGTCGCCGAGCGCCGGGCCCGGCCCCGGAACGACCTGCTCACCCAGCTCATCGAGGCGGAGGACAAGGGCGACCAGCTGAGCGACGTCGAACTCATCTCCACCGCCATCCTGCTGTTCGCCGCCGGCTTCGAGACCACCACCAACCTCATCGGCAACGGCCTGCTGGCCCTCCTCCGCAACCCCGACCAGCTCGAGCGCCTGCGGGCCGACCGGTCGCTCGTCCGCCCGGCGGTGGAGGAGCAGCTGCGCTACGACAGCCCCGTCCAGCTGGCGGTGCGCACCACCTACGACGACCTCGCCCTCGGCGACCACCGCATCGAGGCCGGCAACCTGGTGGTCGCCCTGCTGGGGGCCGCCAACCGCGACCCCGACCGCTTCACCGACCCCGAGCGCTTCGACGTGGGGCGCGACGAGGGACCGCCGCTGTCCTTCGGCGGCGGGATCCACTTCTGCCTGGGCGCCGCCCTGGCCCGGGCCGAGGGCCAGATCGTCATCGACCGCATCCTCGACCGCTTCTCGAAGCTCGAGCTGGCCGGCCCCGAGCCCACGGTGCGTGATTCGCTCACCCTGCGCGGACTGGTCGACCTGCGGGTGCGCTTCACGCCCTGAGCGGCCTGGGTGATGCCTCGAGCAGGGTCAGCCGACGTCGGCTTGCTGGAGGATGAAGTACGAACCGGGCCCGTCGGAGCCGCCGGCGGCCCTCCGGACGACCTCGGGTGAGGGGTCGTCGTACCTGTTGCCGTTGTCGTCCGCGCCCTGCAACCGCCCCGGGGCACGCGTCAGCGCCAGCAGCGGGATGGTCTCCGGGTCGAAGGAACCCTCGGTGGCGGTGCCCTCCAGGACGAAGCCGAACGACGACTGGAGGGCTGCCTCGGCGAGGTCCAGAGGATGGAAGGCGAGCGGGTAGGGCGGCCGGCCCGCCTCCGATTCGACCGGACGGCGGCCCTCCCGGAACGGCGAGCTCGAAGTCGAACGGGGCGCCGGCGTCCTCGACGAAGCCGCGGCGGGCGTCCACGGAGAGCGCCCGCACGAGCGTGCCGTCCGTCCACATGGCGAAGGCTGCCCAGTCGGCGACGCTGGCGTGGAGGCAGACACGGCCGCCGCCACCTGCGTCGACGAGCACCTGGGACAGCTCCGACGGCCGATCGACGCCAAGCTCGGCGGCGGCGATGACGGCGACGTCGCCGAAGCAGTCGATGAAGACGTCGTCGCCCCGGACGTGGCAGTGGGACGCCAGGTTCCCCGTACGGCCCGCCGGCGTCGCCGTCGGGAAGAGCGCTGCCGCCAGCCGCAGGGCCGCCTCCTCGTCCAGCGCCGGCCGGGAGCGCAGCGTGGGCCGTGGGTCGCCGTTCGAGTACACGAGCAGGTCCGTCTTCGCGCCCATCCCGTCCCCTTTGTCGCCGCCGAGTGAGGTCGACGCCACGGGCCTCGCTGGCGATCGAGTGTGCACTATCATGCACACATGTCCAAGGGCAGGATCACCGTCACGGTCGACCAGGCGCTGCTCGACCGGGCGAGGTCGCTGGGGGTGAACCTGTCGGCGGCATGCGAGCGGGGGATCGCCGAGGTCACCGAGACCCTGGCCGCCCGAGTCGAGTTGGCTCGCCAGGTCGCCGACTACGAGGACGCCGGCGGCGTCTACGACGACGAGAAGCTGGCGCGGGCGAGGCAGGTCCTGGCCGAGGTCCACTCCGCCCTGGGCGTCGAGCGCAGAGCCGGCTGATGCCGGTCTGCATCCTCGATTCCACGGCGCTCGACGAGCTGAGCGCGCCGGAGTGGCGTCGAGCCCTCCTCGATGCCGGCTTCGATCTCGTGGTGCCCACTGTGGTGCTGGCCGAGCGATCGACGGGTCGAGCACAGGACCAGCAGTTGCGAGCGGCGCTCCGGGCAACCCGGCGGCCGCCCCTCGACGAGGCCGGCGCACACGCCGCCGGTGCGCTACGGCACGCCGTCGTCCCTACCCGCCGGCGGGCACCCTCGGCCGTCGACGCAGTGGTGGTGGCCGCCGCCGACGAGCTGGCCCGGCGGGACGACGTCCTGGTGCTCACGTCGGACGTGGCCGACTTCGAGGCGCTGCGGGCCCATGCGGCGAACGGCCGGCGCATCGCCGTCCGGCGCCCCTGACCGCCCGGCACTACCCCGGCCGGCGGTCCTCGAGGGCGTCGAGCAGGTGGTCGGGCACGTCGAGGTCGCCCCGGCCCACGCCCACCGCCAGGTCGGGCTTGTAGGTGCCGTGGTGGTCGGACCCGCCGGTGACGGCCAGGCCGGCGTCGACCGCCATGGCTTCCAGCAGCCCCCGTTCCTCGACCGAGTACCGGCCGTACAGCGCCTCGACGCCGCCCAGCCCCACGCCGGCCAGCTCCCGCAGCGCCGAAGCGAGGGCGTCGGGCTCCAGCCGGGTGGAGAGGGGGTGGGCCAGGACGGCCACCCCGCCCGACGCCCGGGCGGCGGCCACGGCCCGGGCGGGCGAGAACACCCGCCGGGGGATGTCGCCCGGCCGCCCCCGCACCAGCCACTGCCGGAAGGCGTCGTCGATGGTGGCCGCCCGGCCGTGGCGGACGAGCAGGGCGGCGGCGTGGGGGCGCCCGACGCCGTCCCCGCCGGCCTCGGCCAGCAGCTCCTCGTAGTCGAGGCCGAGGGCGGCGGCCATGGCGATGTTGCGCTCCTCCCGCCCCCGCTGGAGCTCGACCAGGGCGTCCTGGAACGGCCCCTCCCCGGGCTCGACGAAGTACACCAGGAGGTGCAGATTCCCCCGCTCCCACCGGCAGGAGACCTCGCACCCGGCTACCAGCCGCAGGCCCAGCGAGGCGGCCCGGGCCGCCGCCGCCGGCAACCCGTCCAGCCGGTCGTGGTCGGTGAGGGCCACCGCCGAGCACCCGGCCGCCGCCGCCAGGTCCACCACGCCGGCCGGCGGGTCGGTCCCGTCGGAGACGGTGGAGTGGGTGTGGAGGTCGATCACCGGTCGCACGGTAGGTCGGGCCGGTAGTGCCGGCGGTGTGCGAGACTGGCAGCGTGACCGCTGGGCCTTCCCCCGACGGCGCGGGGGACGACGACCACCCTCGCGAGGCCTGTGGCGTCTTCGGGATCTACGCCCCGGGGGCGCCGGTCGCCCACTACGTCTACGACGGCCTGCTGAACCTCCAGCACCGCGGCCAGGAGTCGGCCGGCATGGCGGTGAGCGACGGCGACACCATCACCATCGTCAAGGACATGGGCCTGGTCACCAACGTCTTCGACGAGCGCACCCTGGCCCCGCTCAAGGGCCACCTGGCCATCGGCCACACCCGCTACTCCACCACGGGGTCGAGCACGTGGCGCAACGCCCAGCCGGTGTACCGGGAGCCGGGGGAGTCCGGGTTCGCATTGGGCCACAACGGGAATCTCACCAACACCGAGGCGCTGGCCGCCGGCGCCGGCATGCTGCCCGGCACCGTCACGAGCGACAGCGACCTGGTGGCCGAGCTGATCGCCGCCCAGTTCCCCCCGGAGGGCGCCGAGCACAGCGACGGGCGCGATCTGGAGCGGGCCCTCACGCAGGTGCTGCCCCGCCTGGAGGGCGCCTTCTCGTTCGTGCTCATGGACACCGCCCACGTCATCGGCGTGCGCGACCCCAACGGCTTCCGGCCGCTCTGCCTCGGCAAGACCGACAACGGGTGGGTGCTGGCGTCGGAGTCGCCCGCCCTCGATGTCATCGGCGCCCACTTCGTCCGGGAGGTCGACCCCGGCGAGATGATCGTCATCGACGCCACCGGCTGGCGGAGCGAGCGCCCCTTCGCCGCCGACCGGATCGACCCCAAGCTGTGCCTGTTCGAGTTCATCTACATCAGCCGGCCTGACACCCAGCTGTACGGCCGCAGCGTCCACAGCGCCCGCAAGCGCATGGGCGAGCTGCTGGCCGAGCAGTCGCCGGTCGACGCCGACATGGTGATGGGCGTCCCGCAGTCGGGCGAGCCGGCGGCCGAGGGCTACGCCGCCCGCAGCGGCATCCCCTACGGCCGGGGCCTGGTGAAGAACGCCTACGCCCACCGCACCTTCATCGCCCCCAGCCAGGAGCTGCGCAGCCAGGGCGTGCGGCGCAAGCTGAACCCGTTGCGGGAGAACGTCGCCGGCAAGCGGCTGGTGGTGGTCGACGACTCCATCGTGCGGGGCACCACCCAGCGGGCCATCGCCCGCATGCTGCGGGAGGCGGGCGCCGTCGAGGTCCACGTCCGCATCACCAGCCCGCCCTACAAGTGGCCGTGCTTCTACGGGGTCGACACCGGCACCCGCTCGGAGCTACTGGCCGCCAACATGTCGCTCACCGAGATGCAGGACTACCTGGGGGTCGACTCGCTCGCCTTCCTGAACCTGGAGAACCTCGAGAAGGCGGTCGACGCCAACGGGGCCGGGTTCTGCGACGCCTGCCTCACCGGCAACTACCCCACCGCCGTGCCCGTGCACTTCACCAAGCTGTTGCTGGAGCGCCCCGAGGGCGACCGGGCCCCGCTGTCGCCGCCGCTCGTTGTTCCCGGTGACTGACGCCGGCGAGCCCGCCGGCGCCACCTACGCCGGCGCGGGCGTCGACATCGCCGCCGGCGACCGGGCCGTCGAGCGCATCAAGGAGCACGTTCGGTCCACCTTCCGGCCCGAGGTCATCGGCGGCATCGGCGGCTTCGGAGGGTTGTTCGCCTTCCCCAAGTCCCGTTTCCGTGACCCGGTGCTGGTCGGCAGCACCGACGGAGTGGGCACGAAGGCGTTGCTGGCCAAGGCCATGGGCCGCTTCACCACCATCGGCATCGACCTCGTGGCCATGTGCGTCGACGACCTGGCCTGCCAGGGCGCCGAGCCGCTGTTCTTCCTCGACTACATCGCGGTGGGCGTCCTCGACGAGGACCACATCGACCAGCTGCTCGAGGGCATGGCCGCCGGCTGCCGGCAGGCCGGCTGCGCCATCCTGGGCGGCGAGATGGCGGCCCACCCGGGCGCCCTGGAGCCGGGCGACTTCGACCTGGTCGGCACCGCCGTGGGCGTGGTCGAGCGGGACCGCATCGTCACCGGCGACCGCCTCCGGGCCGGCGACGTGCTGCTCGGCCTGCCGTCGCCCGGCCTGCGCTCGAACGGCTACTCGCTGGCCCGCCACGTGCTCCTCGAGCGGGCCGGCCGGCGCCTCGGCGACCCGGCGTGGGCGGGGGCCCACCACAGCCTGGGCGACGAGCTGCTGGAGCCGTCCGTCATCTACTCGCCGGCGGTGCAGGCGCTGGTGGGGGAGGTCGAGGTGCGGGCCGTCGCCCACATCACCGGCGGCGGCCTGCCCGGCAACCTGGTGCGGGTGCTGCCCTCCGACCTCGACGCCGTCGTGCACCTGAGCGCCTGGGAGCAGCCGCGGATCTTCGCCGAGATCCAGCGGGAGGGCGGCGTGGCCGCCGACGAGATGGCCCGCGTGTTCAACCTGGGCATCGGGATGGTGGTCGCCGTCCCCGCCGGCCGCTCGGAGTTCGACGCCCTCGACGTCCTCCGCGACCGCGGCCACCGGGCCGTCCGCATCGGCACCGTCACCGACGGCTCCGGCCGCGTCCACCTCGAAGGACGTTCCGCCACCTAGCTCGGATCCGAGGGCTAGGTACTCGGGAAACGGGGTAGGAGGGCGAAATGGGCGGGACGGCAAAGGCCGGCGACGCCGCCGAGCGCTTCGGCACGGGCGGCGGGCGAAGCATGCTCCTGGGCTACCTCGTGTCCCTGGTGGTGGTGGGCGTCGGGCTGTGGGCCCTGTTCCACGCAGGACACGGCCTGCACCCGCCCGGTGCGGCCGCCGCCGCCGAGCACGACCCGCGGGCGGCGGCCAGCGCCGAGAAGGTGGTGTGGCGCCTGCTGCTGGCCGGCATCGTGATCCTCGCCGCCTGCCGGCTGGTGGGCGGCCTCCTGCGCCGGGTCCACCAGCCCCAGGTGATCGGCGAGATCATCGCCGGCATCCTGCTCGGCCCGTCGCTGCTCGGGGCGGTGTGGCCCGGGGCGTTCAACTTCGTGTTCCCGGCGTCGCTGATGCCGTACCTCGACCTGCTGGCCCAGGTCGGGCTCATCTTCTACATGTTCCTCGTGGGGCTGGAACTCGACGTGGGCCTGATGCGCGGGCGGGGCCGCGCCGCCGTGCTGGTCAGCCACGTGAGCATCGTGGTGCCGTTCGTGATGGGCGTGGCCCTGTCCCTCTGGCTGTTCCCGGTGGTGGGCGCCGGCGGCCGCTTCATGTCCTTCGCCCTCTTCATCGGCGCGGCCATGAGCATCACCGCCTTCCCCGTCCTCGCCCGCATCCTCACCGACCGGGGCCTCTACAAGACCAGGATCGGCACGGTCGCCCTCACCGTGGGGGCGGTCGACGACGTCACCGCCTGGTGCATCCTCGCCGTGGTCATCACCGTGGCCCGGGCCACCGGCCTCATCCACTCGTTCGTGACCATCGGGCTGCTGCTGGCCTTCATCGCCGTCATGCTCGTGGCCGTGCGCCCGGTGCTCGGACGGGTGTCGCGCTACTACGAGCGGAGGGGCGAGTTGAGCGGCACGTTCCTGGCCTGCCTGTTCGTCGGCCTGCTGGCCAGCGCCCTCGTCACCGACCGCCTGCACATCCACGTCATCTTCGGGGCGTTCCTGTTCGGCGTGATCCTGCCCCACGACTCCAACTTCGTCCGCGACCTCACGGCCAAGCTGGAGGACTTCTCGGTGGTGTTCCTGCTGCCGTTCTTCTTCACCTTCAGCGGCATCCGTACCGACATCTTCGCCATCGGGGCGTCGGCCCAGCGGTGGCTCATGACGCTGGCCATCGTGGCGGTGGCCGTGCTGGGCAAGTGGGGCGGCTCCAAGCTGGCCGCCCGGTTCTCCGGCCTCGGCTGGCGGGAGGCCGGCGCCCTCGGCGTGCTGGTGAACTGCCGGGGCCTCACCGAGCTGATCATCCTCAACATCGGCCTCCAGCTGAAGGTTCTCTCGCCGGCCGTGTTCGCCATGCTCGTGGTGATGGCGGTGGCGACGACATTGATGACCGAGCCGGCCCTCACCCTCTACTACCGGCGCGACGTCCAGCGCCGCATGATCCGGGAGGAGGGCGGCGACGGAGAGGACGACGGCGAGCGGCGCAAGGTCGTGGTGGCGGTCGGCCACCCCGCCATGTCGGGGCGGCTGGCCTCGCTGGCCACCCAGGTCGCCGCCGGCGGCGACGAGGAGGAGCCCACGCCCGAGGTCACCCTGCTCCGGGTGGTGCGCCTGTCCGGCACCGAGGTGAGCCATTCCTCACGGGTCCAGGACGACCTGCTCCAGGCGGCCGTCGACCGCCTGCGCCCCCTCCGGGAGACGGTCGAGGAAGCCGGCTGCGACGCCAACCCGGTGGCCCTGGCCGGCGGCCACGTGGGCACCACAATCGCCCGGGTCGCCAACGAGGTGGGCGCCGACCTGGTGCTGATGGGCCACCACCAGCCGCTGTTCGGCGACCGGCTGTTCGGCGGCCAGGTGGGCGAGGTGCTCCGCGAGGCGGCCGCCGACGTCGCCGTGCTGGTCGACCCGAAGGGCCCCCGTGACTTCCGCCTGCCCGAAGGCGCCCGCGTCCTCGTCCCCTACGGCGGCCGCTTCCACGAGCGGGCCGGCCTCGACCTGGCCCTCCGCCTGGCCCGGACGACCGGCGCCAGGATCACGCTGCTCACCGCCGAGCCGGCCGCCGGCGCCGACCTGGCCGCCGAGGTGGTGCGGGTCGAGGGCGACCTCACCGAGGCGCTCATCGAGCGGGCGGCCGACTTCGACCTCCTCGTGCTCGGCGTCGGCGACCGCTGGACGAGCCACCGGGAGACGCTGGCCACGGTTCGCGAGGAGGTCATGGAGCGGGCCGGCACGCCGTACCTGGTGGTGCGCCGGCGGGGTGGCGCCCGCCACACCCTGCTGCGCCGCTGGGCCCAGGTCCGGCGGGCGCCCAAGGTCCTCGCCGACGTCTACCGCGGCGACGAGGAGCCCACCGCCGGCCGGGCCGGCGAGGAGACCCGGGTCCGGCTGGGCGACCGGGACCTGGAGGAGACCGGCACCCGGAGCTAGCCCGTCAATAGGCGAGAAGGTCCCGGAGGGCGACGGCGATGTCGTCCACCTGGGGGAGGGTGGCCGACTCGAGGGTGGGCTCGTAGGCCACGTGGGTGTCGAGGGCGCCCACCCGGCGCACGGGGCCGTCGAGGTACTCGAACAGCTCGGAGGAGGCCCACGCCACCACCTCCGCGCCGAAGCCGCAGGTGACGATGTCCTCGTGCACCACCAGCAGCTTGCCGGTGCGCCGCACCGACTCGGCCACCGTGTCGCGGTCCCAGGGAGAGATGGTGCGCAGATCGATGAGATCGACGGTGCCGGCGCCCTCCTCCTCGATGCGGGCCGCCGCCTGGCGGGACTTCTCGACGGTGGCGCCCCAGGTGACGATGGTGAGGTCGGTCCCCCGGCGCACGTAGTCGGCCCGGCCGAAGGGCAGCACGAAGTCGGCGCCGGGATAGGGGTCGCGGGCGTAGGGCTGGCGGAGCAGGTGCTTGTGCTCGAGGAACAGCACGGGGTCGTTGCAGCGGAAGGCGGCCCGCAGGAGGCCAGCGGCGTCCCGGGCGCGCGACGGGAAGGCGATGAGCAGGCCGGGGACGTGGGCGAAGATCGACTCGCCCGACTGCGAGTGCCAGATGGCGCCCCCGCTCAGGTAGCCGCCGATGGGCACCCGGAGCACCATGGGGCAGCTGAAGTGCCCGTCGGAGCGCCACCGGATGGTGGCCGCCTCGCTCTTCACCTGCTGCATGGCCGGCCAGATGTAGTCGAAGAACTGGATCTCGGGCGCCGGCCGCAGCCCCCGGATGGCCTGCCCCACCGCCCGCCCCACGATGTTGGCCTCCGACAGCGGTGTGTTGTAGCAGCGGGCCAGGCCGAACTGGCGCTGGAGGCCGAAGGTGGTGCCGAAGACACCCCCCTTGCCCTCCACGTTGGCCAGCACCGCCTCCCGGGCGTCGGCCACGTCCTCGCCGAAGACCCGGATGCGCTCGTCGGCCGCCATCTGCTCGGCGATGGTGCGGCGGATGGACTCCCCGAAGGTGACGGTGTCGGGCTCGGTGCCGTTGGCGTGGACGGCCGGCGGCAGCGGGTCGGGGATGTGGGGCATGTCGACCACATGGCGGGTGACGGTGGCCGGGTCCGGCCGGGGCGCGGCCAGGGCCTCCTTGGCCGCCTCCGCCACCAGCTGGCGGGCCTCCAGGCGGATGGCCCGAGCGTCGTCGTCGGTGAGCACCCGGCCCTTCACCAGCGCCCGCTGGAGCAGCAGGATCGGGTCGTGCGACGCCTCCTCGGCCAGCTCCTCGGGCGGCCGGTACTTGCTCTGGGTGTCGGCCGCCGAGTGCGAGTAGGGGCGGGTGACGGTGGCGTGGATGAGCCCCGGGCCCACGCCGGCCCGCACGTGCTCGATGGCCTTGATGGCGGTGCGGCGGGCGGCGAAGTAGTCGCGCCCGTCGACGGCGTGGACCTCCAGGCCCCGGAAGCCCCGGACCAGCTCGGAGATCCGCGCGGGCGCCTGCTCGGACACCGGCACGGAGATGGCGTAGCCGTTGTCGGCCACCACGTACAGCACCGGGAGGTGGTGCGTGCAGGCGGTGTTCAGGCTCTCCCAGAACTCCCCCTCGGACGTGGCCCCCTCGCCCAGGGACACGTAGGTGAGCTCGTCGCCGTGGGCCGAGCAGCCGGGCAGGTCTGGCCGGCGGGAGATGTAGCGGGCCGCCTCGGCGCAGCCGACCGCCGGGATGCACTGGCTGCCGGTGGGGCTCGACTGGGTGACCACGTTCTTGTCGGCGAAGCCCCAGTGGCACGGCATCTGGCGCCCGCCCGACGAAGGGTCGTTGGCCGCCCCGACCGCCTGGAGGAGGATCTCGGTGGCGGTGACGCCCAGCCCGAGCATGAGCGCCCGGTCGCGGTAGTAGGGGAAGAACCAGTCGTAGCCGGGGCGCAGGTGGCGGGCCAGGGCCAGGAGCAGGGCCTCGTGGCCCGCCCCGGAGATCTGGAAGAACACCCGGCTCTGCTTCTGGAGGCTGATCTCCCGGTCGTCGAGGGCGCGCGACACGCAGGCCAGGCGGAAGTCCTCGATCAGCTCGGCGTGGGGGAAGCCGCGCAGCGTGGGCTCGGGCTCCGGCCCGTGGGTGCTCGCCTGGTGCTCGGCGGTGCGGGCCACGCTCACCGCCTCCGCACCGGCGGCGTACCGATCCGGATCCGGTTCACCCCGCCGACGTGCTCCAGGCGGCGCTCGGCCAGCCGGTTGGCGGCCGTGAGGGTGGTGACCCCCTCGGCGGCGGCGGTGGCCAGCACGGCGGCGGTGGTGTCGTAGATGCGGCGGATCTCGCCCTCGGCCCGGCTGAAGTCGTAGCCCCGCAGCTCCTCGGCGACGTTGATGATGCCCCCCGAGTTCACCACGTAGTCGGGGGCGTAGAGGACGCCGGCCTCCTCGAGCAGGGTGGCGCACCCGTCGTCGAGCAGCTGGTTGTTGGCGCTGCCCACCACCGCCGCACACTTGAGCTCGGGGATGGTGAGGGGGGTGAGGACGCCGCCCATGGCGCACGGGGAGAAGATGTCGCACTCCACGGTGTGGGCCTTCTCCGGGGGCACCACGGCCACGTCGAAGTGCGACGAGGCCCGCTCCACGGCGGCCGGCTGCACGTCGGCCACGGTGACGGCGGCCCGCTCCTCCACCAGGTGGCGGACCAGGCTGTACCCGACCTTGCCGACCCCGCTCACCACGACCTGGCGGTTCTCCAGCGAGGTGGACCCCCACAGGAACGACGCCACCGCCCGCATGGCGAACAGCACCCCGCGGGCGGTGGCCGCCGAGGGGTCGCCCGACCCGCCGAGGGACTGGCTGACGCCCGTGACGAACGGCGTCTCCCGCAGGATGAGGTCCATGTCGGCCTGGGTGGTGCCGACGTCCTCGGCGGTGATGTAGCGCCCCCCGAGCGAGTGCACGAAACGACCGTAGGCGCGCAGAAGGGCTTCCGTCTTGGAGTGCGGGTCGCCGATGATCACCGCCTTGCCGCCCCCCAGGTCGAGCCCGGCCACGGCCGACTTGTAGGTCATGCCCTTGGAGAGACGCAGGACGTCCTCCACGGCGGCGTCCTCGGAGGGGTAGGGGTGGTAGCGGGTGCCCCCGAGGCTGGGGCCGAGCATGGTGGAGTGGACGGCGATGACGGCCCGCAACCCCGTGGGCCGGTCGTGGCAGAACACCACCTGCTCGTAGTCCTCGTGCGCGACCCGTTCGAAGAGGTCCACTCCGAACGAGCGTACAGCGGGGCTTAGCGGGCGGATGGGCTAGTCACATCGGCAGCACAGAAATGACTCGATTGGGCCATCGACCGCAAGCGGTGCGCCACGTACCTTCCAGGTACGAAAGGGACACTGTCCGAAGGGAAGTCACCGTGCCTGAGCAGACCCAACCCGATCCTCTCCTCACACCAGCTGAAGTGGCTGCGCTGTTCCGGGTGAACCCCAAGACGGTCACCCGCTGGGCGAGAGCCGGCAAGATCACCGCCATCCGCACCCTGGGCGGCCACCGCCGCTTCCGGGCCTCCGAGATCCGCCGTTCCCTGGAGGAGATGCAGCACCAGGGTCTTTGATCCGCCTCGCAAGCGGAGCTCGCTCGGCGAGTTCGACGTGCCGGCCTTCGGCCGGCGCTCAGGCCGCCGACCGGCAAAGCCGGCACGGCGGCTCCCTGTGGGGGGCGGCGCCCCCCACACCCCCCTTGCCGCCAGCCGGGGAGGCCGCCTTCGGCGGCGTCGACGGCCGCCGGCAGAAGCCCTGACCCCTGTAGGCTCCCACGCTCCATGACAGCCATCGAAGCCGTCACCTTCGACTTCTGGAACACCCTCGTCTACGAGTTGCGGGGCGACCTCCGCAGCCGCCGCCTGGAGGCTTGGTCCGGCCTGCTCGAGGAGCGTGGATTCGCCCTCGAGCGGGTCGAGCTGGAGGCGGTGTACGACGGTGCCTGGGAGGCCTACCTGGCCTCCTGGGAGGCCAACGAGCAGTTCCTCGCCGCCGAGGCCGCCGAGCACATCATCGAGCGCCTCGGCTTCACCGTCCCCGACGACGTCCGCACCCAGCTGGTGGAGGCGTTCGGCGGGGCGGGCGCCACCGCCGAGCTGCACCTGGCCGACGGCGCCGAGGGCTGCCTGCGCTCCCTGAAGGACGCCGGCATCAAGCTCGGCATCATCTGCGACGTGGGGTTCACGCCGTCCCACACCCTTCGGGACCATCTCATCCGCCACGGCGTGCTGCCGCTCTTCGACCACTGGTCGTTCTCCGACGAGGTGGGCGCCTACAAGCCCTCGCCCGTCATCTTCGAGCACGCCCTCGAGGGCCTGGGCGGGCCGGCGCCGTCGCGGGTCGCCCACGTGGGCGACATCCGCCGCACCGACGTGGCCGGCGCCCTGGCCATGGGCATGGTGGCCGTGCGCTACACCGGGATCGAGGACGACGACACCCAGCCCGAACCCGAGGCCCACTTCGTCGTCGACCACTTCGACAAGCTTCCGGCCACGCTCGGCATCGCGTAGCCAAGCCTGAGATTCAGGTCGCGCCGGAAGGCGCCGACCGAGTCGAGGGTGGCAGCGGGGCGCCGTGGGGGTAGGGGAGGGCCGTGACCCAGCGCGCCCTGCCGGCCGTCGGGAGCCCGATGGCCGCCGCCGTGGCCACCGGGGTCACCCTCACCGTCCTGGCCGTGGCGACCCCGTTCCTGCGCCTCGCCTACGACAACCCCTCGCTGCACGTGGCCCTGGAGACGGCCGAGGGGCTCATCGGCGCCCTGGTGGCCTACCTGGCGGCCCAGCGCTTCCGGGTCAGCGGTTCGCGGCGCGAGCTGGTGCTGGCCTGGACCTTCAGCCTGCTCGCCGTCACCAACCTGGCCCTGTCGGCGGTGCCCCTGGTGACGTCGGGCGCCCGTCCGGGCGGCGACCTGCCGTGGATCGTGATGGGCCTGCGCCTGTCCGGCGCGGCGGGGCTGCTGGTTGCCGCCTGGGCCGATCCGGCGGCCACGACGACCTGGGAGCGGGCCCGGCGGCCGCTCGCCGGCGTGACGGCCGGCGTGGTCGTGGCCGTGACCGTCGGGGCGGCGGCGGCCGGCGCCTGGCTGGCCGAGGCGGTGGAGCTGCCCCTGGACGCCGGCGCCACCGGGAGGCCCCGGCTGGTCGGCCACCCCGTCGTGCTGGCCGTCCAGATTGTCGCCATGGCGCTGTTCGCCGCCGCCGCCTTGCGGTTCGCCGGCCGGTCGGGCGGGGACGACGGGCTGGTGCGCTGGCTGGCGGCCGGGTGCGCCCTGGCCGCCTTCGCCCGACTCGACTATGCGCTCTATCCCTCCCTCTACACCAGCTGGGTCTACACCGGCGACGTCCTGCGCTTCGGGTCGTACCTGTGCTTCCTCGCCGGCGCCGCCCTCGAGATCGACGCCTACCGCCGCGGCCAGACCCGCCTGGCCGTCCTCGAGGAGCGCCGGCGCATCGCCCGCGACCTCCACGACGGGCTGGTGCAGGACCTGTCGTTCATCCGCTCGCAGACAGCGGCGATGGCCGAGGGGGCGGAAATCCCGGAGATGGCCGCCCACGTGGCGGCGGCCGCCGACCGCGCCGTGCAGGAGTCCCGCCGGGCGCTCGACGCCCTGACCGGCGTGGCGCCCGGCCCGCTGGTCGACACGCTCCGGGTGGCGGCCACCGAGGTGGCCGACCGGACCGGCGCGGCCGTGCGGGTCACCGCCGAGGGCATGGTGCCGCCGCTCGCCGCGGACGTGGTGCGGGAGCTGTCCCTCGTCGTCCGGGAGGCGACCAGCAACGCCGTCGGCCACGGCAAGGCGTCGACGGTGCACCTGCGCGTCCTCCTGAAGGCCGGCCGCCTGCGCCTCGTCGTGGCCGACGACGGGACCGGCTTCGACACGGCCGCACGCGGCAGCGGGTTCGGGCTGCGCAGCATGAGGGAGCGGGCCGAGGCCCTGGGCGGCAGGTTCGCCGTCCGCTCCGAGCCGGGCAGCGGGACCGAGGTCGAGGTCTCCATCCCGCTCCGGTGACTCAGGGGGCGCGGTGCACCCCCAGCCGCCGTTCGAGGAGGTCGATCACGTCCCCCGGCCTCCCGTCGGGCAGGGTGACCACCAGGTCGGCGTCCACGTCAGCGGCGTGCTCCTCGGTGACGACGGCCAGGTCGTAGCGGACCGCCCGCTGCGCCGAGGGCGCGTCGTGGAACTGGACGACCTGGGACCGTCCCTGTTCCTCGAGCAGGAGCGCCAGGGCACCCTCGAGGACCACCGGGGAGGCGGCGACCAGGACCCGCCGTGGTTCGGAGGTGCCCACGAATCTCTTTGATAATCCGGCTGGAAGGGGGCCGCTATAGGCAATATTTGTTGGATGGCACCCGAAGCGCCGTCGATCCTCCTGGTCGACGACCACGCCGTGATCGCCGCCCCGCTGGCGATGGCCCTCCAGGCGTCGGGCTTCGGCACGGTGGCGGCCGCCGACCCCGACGACCTGAGCACGGAGGCGGTGGTGGAGCAGGCCCGCCGGATCGGTGCCGACATCGTCCTGCTCGACCTCCACCTCGGGCGGGGCCGCATCGGCGTCCCGATGGTGGAGCCCCTCCGCCGCACGGGGGCCAAGGTGCTGCTCTTCACCGCCGCCGCCGATCCCGACCTCATCGCCGGCGCGCTGAAGGCCGGGGCCGAGGCGGTGGTCGACAAGGCCATGCCCTTCCACGGCCTGGTGGGCGCCATCAACGCCGTGGCCAGCGGCGAGACGCTGATACCCGAGGACGAGCGGGCGGCGCTCATCGAGGCCCTCGACCGGCGCGAGGGCGAGCAGGACGCCCGCCTGCGGCCCTTCCGGTCCCTCACCGACCGCGAGGAGGCGATCCTGCGGGACCTGGTCGACGGCCGGTCGCCCAAGGAGATCGCCCGAGCCGACCGGATCAGCGTCTCCACCGTCCGGGGCCACATCGCCAGCGTGCTCGGGAAGCTCGGTGTGAACAGCCAGCGGGAGGCGCTGGCCCTGGCCCGGGCGGCGGGGTGGCCTCCGGCGTAGGTCAAGTGACCCAGGCAACTTTGCGGGTGGTGCAGCCGGGAGTCGTTTCCTACCTTTCCTGACACCGGACACGTTCCGGTCGCGGAGCAGGGATCCGCTGGGTCGTACCTGGTCGCCTGGCCCACGGGGAGCGAGTGGCGAAACCGACGCGTCCTTGATGCAGCGCGCCCTTTCGGGGCCAGGCGGGAGGTTTCGGATGGGGTCAGTGCACGGTCGCCCGTCGGCGGGGGGCATCCCGGCCCGGTTCCTGCGCGCCCTGGCGCTGAGCCTGGTGCTCGCCCTGGTGTGGTCCCAGGGGGCCGTTGCGGCCGGCGCCGACGGAGGGGCCGGCGCCGGCCGCCAGCGGCTGCTGGTGAAGCTCGACCGGGCGGCGACGGCGGACCAGCGGCTGGCGGTCGTGCAGCGCAACGGCGGCAGCGCCGCCGGGTGGGTCGCCCAGCTCGGGCTGCTCGTCGTGTCGCTGCCGGAGGCCCAGGCCGACGGCGCCCTGCGCCGCTACGCCGGCGACCCCGCCGTCGCGCGCGTCGAGCGGGACCAGGCGCGGAAGGCAGCCGCCGTCCCGAACGACCCGTCCTATCCCGACCAGTGGGCCCTGCCGGCGATCGGCTGGGACACCGTGTACGCAGGGCCCGCCCCGGCCGGGCCGGCCACCGTCGCCGTGCTGGACACCGGCGTCGACACCACCGTCGCCGACCTGATCGGGCGCACCGTCGCCGGCTGGTCGGCACTGGGCGGCGACCCGGCCGCCGACCCCAACGGCCACGGCACCCGGCTGGCCACCATCGCCGCCGCTGCCGCCGGCGACGGCGCCGGCGTGGCCGGCGTCGGCTACGCGCCCGGTGTGAGGGTCATGCCGGTCCAGGTGCTCGGCTCCGACGGCACCGGCTCCGACGGCGACGTCATCGCCGGTGTGACCTGGGCGGCCGACCACGGCGCCGACGTCATCCTGATGGGCTTCTCCAACCCCGGCTTCAGCCAGAGCCTCCAGGACGCCGTCGACTACGCCTGGTCGAAGGGCGCCGTCCTCGTCGCCGCCACCGGCAACGGCGCCTCCACCGACCCGACCTACCCGGCGGGCGACGCCAAGGTCGTCGGCGTGTCGGCCACCGACTCGGCCGACGCCTTCTGGACCGGTAGCAACGCCGGCACCGACGCCTTCCTCGCCGCCCCCGGCGTGAACGTCGTCGCCGACAGCCCGGGCGGTGGGACGGCCCCGGTCACCGGCACGTCGGCGTCGGCCGCCGTTGTCGCCGGCGCCGCCGCCCTGCTCACCGCCGCCGACCCGGCCGCCACCCCCGGCACCGTCGTGGGCCGCCTGGCCCGCACCGCCGCGCCCGTGGGTACCCGGGCCCAGACCGGTAACGGCCGGGTCGACCTGGCCCGCGCCCTGGCCGACAACGCCAGCGACGAGGTCGTGCCCGCCGGCGCCGCCCCAGTGGGCGCCGGCGGGCCGTACGTCGGGCCGTACACGGCCGGCGCCCAGCTTTCCGGCACGCTGCAGGGCCAGTCGAACCCGGCGTGCTCGTCCGGGGGCATCTGCCCGTGGCAGACCACCAACCTGCAGGGCTGGGGCGAGCTGCAGACCATCCCGATGCGCCTCGACTTCGGCCCCGGGCAGTCCGGCACCTCGAACTCGTTCACCATCAGCCTCGACCACTCGAACAGCGGCTCCCAGGGCCTCGACGGCTTCACCGGCTGGACGCCGTCCGCCAACGTGACCATGTCGCCGGCGGCGCCGGCTCCGGTCAAGGCGATCAACGGCGCCGGTGCAGAGACGTGGAGCTACACCTTCACCGCCCAGGCCAACAACGCCAGCGAGGGGTGGATCCTCTTCAACACCAAGCTCCTCGCCGGCGCGAACTCCTTCAGCGGGAGCTCCCTGCAGGTCAAGGGCGCCGGCACCATCGGCTTCGTCAAGCCGGCGGCCGCCCCGGGTACGCCCGACCTCACGGTCACCAAGACGGGCTCCACCGACGTGGTGAACGGCCAGCAGGTCACTTACAGCCTGGCGTACAAGAACGTGGCCTCCGGCTCCGCCAACAACGCCACCGGCGTCCTCCTCAAGGACGAGCTGCCCGCCGCCCTCACCTTCGTGGCCGGGAGCTGCACCGGCCCCGTGGCCTGCTCGTACGACTCGGTCAACCGCGTGCTCTCGTGGCCGGTGAGCACGCTGGCGGCCGGCGGGCCGTCGGCGGCGACGACGACCGTCACCTATGCGGCCACCGTGGGCACCGGCCTGTCCGCCGGCTCGACGTTCAGCAACAACGCCAGCATCTTCGGCAACCAGGTCGACGCCGACACGTCGTCGGCCGGTCACCAGAACATCTCCGTGGTCACGTCGACCGTCCGCCAGAACAAGCTCGTCTTCACCACCGGGGCGCCGACGATCTCCGCCGGCCAGACCACCGGGACGATCACCGTCCAGGCCCAGGACTTCACCGGTGCTGCGCTGGTCGGCCCGCGCACCGTCACCCTCTCCAGCACCTCGGCCACCGGCGCCTTCAAGGACTCCGCGGGAACGACGACCATCACCAGCGTGAGCATCCCAGCCGGCGCCAGCACGGCCAGCTTCAGGTACACCGACACCACGGCCGGGACGCCCACCATCACGGCCGCCTCGTCGGGGCTGGCCAGCGCCCAGCAGGCGGTCACCGTGAACTCGTCGGCCCAGGCCACGCTCACCGTCACCTCGCCCGACGCCGGCGTCTACGGCGACCACCTGGGCATGGTGGCGTCGGGCGGGAGCGGGTCGGGGGCCGTCACCTTCACCGTGGACGCCGGCTCGACCGCCTGCTCGATCCTCACCACCGGTCCGGACGCCGGCAAGCTCGCCGTCACCGCCGGCACCGGCACCTGCGCCATCACCGCCCACAAGGCGGGCGACGGCACCTACTCGGCCGCCGACTCGGCCTCGCACCCGGTGACGGTGGGCAAGGCCAGCGTGACCATCACGCCCGACGCCGGCCAGACCAAGGTGTTCGGCAGCTCCGAGCCGCTCCTCACCTACACCCACAGCGCACTCGTCAACGGCGACACCGATGCCGTGTTCTCCGGCTCACTCGTGCGGGACGCCGGCGAGAACGCCGGGGCCTACACGATCAGGCTCGGCACCCTGTCAGCCGGGTCGAACTACGCCCTCGTCCTCGCCCTCACGCCCGTCAGCTTCACCGTCACGCCCCAGCACGTGACAGTGACCCCGAACGCCGGCCAGTCCAAGGTCTACGGCGCTTCGGACCCGACGCTGGCCTACACCCTGAGCCCGACGGTGCCGGTCACCGGGGCCCTGTCGAGGAACGCCGGCGAGAACGCCGGCACCTACGCCATCACCCTCGGCGGCCTGTCGGCGGGCACCAACTACGCCCTCGACCTGGTGCCCACCGACTTCACCATCACGCCCAGGACGGTGACGGTGACCCCCGACGCCGGCCAGTCCAAGGTCTACGGCTCGGCCGACCCGACGCTGACCTTCACCAACGACGCCGGCCTGATGCCGGCGGCCTTCACCGGTGCCCTGTCCCGCGACCCGGGCAGCAACGTGGGCAACTACCCGATCAGGATCGGCGACCTGGCGGCCGCCAGCAGCAACTACACCGTGGTGCTGTCCGGCGTCACGGTGAACTTCGCCATCACCGCCAAGCACGTGACGGTGACGCCGGCCGCCGGCCAGTCCAAGGTCTACGGCTCCTCGGACCCGACCCTCGCGTACAGCCTGAGCCCCACGGTGCCCGTCACCGGCGCCCTGTCGAGGAACGCCGGCGAGGACGTCGGCACCTACGCCATCACCCTCGGCAACCTGTCGGCGGGGTCCAACTACGCCCTCGACCTGGTCCCGGCCGACTTCACCATCGTGGTCAAGGCGGTGGTGGTGACCCCCAACAGCGGCCAGCACAAGACCTACGGCGACACCGACCCGGCGCTCGGCTACACCCTGAGCGAGCCGGTTGCGGTGAACAGCGGCGCCCTGGACCGGGTGTCGGGCGAGAACGTCGGCACCTACGCCATCGGCCTGGGCACGCTGGCCTCCACCGACGCCAACCACACCCTGGTGCTGTCGGGCACGGTCGTGAACTTCACCATCGTGGCCCGCGTCGTCACCATCACCCCCGACACCGGCCAGTCCAAGGTCTTCGGCTCGGGCGACCCGGCCCTCACCTTCTCCAACGACGCCGGCCTGATGCCGGCCGCCTTCACCGGCGGACTGTCGAGGGTCATCGGCGAGAACGTCGGCACCTACGGCATCACCCTCGGCACCCTGGGTTCGGCCAGCGCCAACTACACCCTCCTGCTGGCCGCCACCCCGGTGAGCTTCGCCATCACCGCCAAGCACGTCACGGTGACGCCGACCGCCGGCCTGTCCAAGGTCTACGGCGGCGCCGACCCGGTGCTCACCTTCGCCCTGAGCGAGACGGTGGCCCACAGCGGCGCCCTGGCCAGGAACGCCGGCGAGAACGTGGGCACCTACCCCATCGTCCTCAACGACCTGGCCCCCACCAGCACCAACTACGTGTTCGACCTGGCCCCGGCCAGCTTCGCCATCACCGCCAGGT
>DASSMA010000054.1:0-32113 GCA_035689115.1 Acidimicrobiales bacterium | reverse complement strand
GTCTCAACGAGGGAACCGCACCTTACGGACTCCAGGCCCTCCAAGGCGGCCGGCTTGCACCCTCAGATGCCGGCTCTTCGGTCCGAGCTTGCCCGGGCTCGCACGACGACGCTACAGCCGGTTGTTCAACACACTCCTAGGCCGCTCCGCTCCTCTGGCGCAGCCGGTATAGGCGCTTTCTCACCGAGTCCTCACTCACGCCGAGAATCGTGGCGATCTTCCGATAGGGCAGATCGGCGGCGACCAGCATCACCATCCTTCTCAGCACCGGGTCGGTGATCTGGCCGAGCGCTCGAGAGACCTCGTCGCGGACAGCGGCCAGGTGGGCGGGATCCTCTGCCGGCCACGTAGCCGGGTCCTGTTGCTCGTGGCCGTCCGCCCGGGCGTCGACCCGGGGCAGACCGCGGCGGTAGGGGTTGCGGACCTGCATAAGGCACTGGCCGATGAAGTAGGTGCGCAAGCACGCACCCTTCTCGGGGTTCCACCGCCCTGGTATCAGCACCGTGTCGCGGAAGGCGGTGATCGCCCGGGCCACCGTCTCGTGGGCCAGTGACGCGGCCTCGGCCGGGTCGCGGTAGTGGGTGGTGTGGGGGAGAGTGCCCAGTCCGCGCGCCCTCAACTTGGCGTTCAGCTGGCCCCGGCGGATCCACGCCTGGAGTACGGCCACCCCGTACACGCACAACCAGTCGACGGCGTCATCCCACGCTCGACCCCGGTAGCCGGACCACATGAGGCGGTTCAGCCTGTCCTTGTCCGACTCCAGGGCACGCAAGTGGCGGGCGGCCGCCAGGTCATCGAACGGATCCAGCCAGGCCGCCGGGACGGCGACGCGTCGTATTGACTCGGCGTCTGCGTCCTCCTCGGCGGTTGTCTCCTGGTCGATCATGCGCATGAGGGCTCTCACCCCACGCCGCCGTGCGGCGACAGCCCCTCATAGGTCGCGGGTCCCCCGAGATGTCGCGGCCGGGCTCCGGAAACTTCTCCTTCCATGGTGCCGAGGATCGCATAGGGGTGTGACACTCTCGACTCGGCGTCGGCCGACGCGGGCGAGGAGCGCCACGTGATAGGGGTCTAACGCCGGGGCGAAGTTCCTCGTCCGACTCGGGCGGAGCGTAACGTCCCGGCTCAAGCTGCCGATTCGCGACACACCCCCAGACGGGCGATCACCTTCCCGGGCGGCTGTGCCCTCAGAGGTGCAGATGTGCGCGGTGGGTTCGTACCGGCGCGGATTCCCGGCGGCCACGGGCAGTTGGGTATCGGTCAGCGACGGAGAACTGAGGCTCGCCCAGGTTCGCAATTGCCCGAATCTGGGCAACGCCGACCTAGCCTGAGTGCTGCACTAGTTCGAGCAGGTGGGCCCGGTGAGGCCGGCTGCGTCTGTCTGTCACGGCCGGTGGACAGCACAGAGCCAAGCGAAATGGGAGACACTCGGCCCGGCCGGCGAGGACTCGTCGGCGCGACGTGGGCAGCTGCTCGGTGGCTCGTCTCAGTGCATAGACCTTCGCCAACGTTGGCAAGCGGGACGTCGGCCTCGAAGACCTCCTCGGCGATCACCACCCGCAGCGACGGGTCCAGCTCGGCGGCCAGGCAGGAGAGCAGCGTGGTCTTGCCGGCGCCCGGCGCCCCGGCCACCACGATCGACAGCCGGGCCCGCACGCACGCCCGCAGGAAGCCGGCCACCTGCTCGTCGAGCATGTCCTGCTCCACCAGCTCGTCCAGGGAGCGGTAGGCGACCCCGGTGAACTTGCGGATGTTGACCAGCAGGTGGCCGTCGCGCCCCACGTCGCCGTGGACGATGTGCAGCCGGGCGCCCGTGTCGAGCTGGGCGTCCTGGAGGCCCTCGGCGGGGTCGAGCTTGCGGTGCGACCCCGAGGCGTCGTCGAGGATCTTGGTGAGGGTGCGGACCACGTGGTCGTCGTCGTGGAACACCTCGTCGTGGTAGCCGCTGGCGCCCGAGTGCCGCTTGACGAAGATGGCGTCGGGCCCGTTGATCATGATCTCCCAGACGTTGTCGTCGGCCAGGAGCGGCTCCAGCGGGCCGTAGCCGGCGACGTTGCGGAAGGCCCGCTCGGCGACGGTGGCGGGGTCGGAGATGTCGAAGCTGCGCAGCCCCCGCTTGTAGTCGTCGGACCAGCGGGCGACCTCCTCCTCGATCAGGGCCCGCAGCCGCACGGCGCCCTCGGGGGACTCCATGTCGAGCGACACCGCCTTGGCCCGGTCCTGGACGGCGCGCTCGACCTCCTGGAGGGGGGACAGGGTCATCGGACGGCAGGGGGCAGGCGCATCGTCGTCCTCGCGGCATGCGGGGCGTTCGGGGGAACCGCAGGAGTTCCTAGCCGAACGAACAACGCCCCGTCAACGTATTTCCTGCCATCTCTGTCCGAATTATCGACCTGGTATGGCCGGTGCCGGGCGGGCGGGGAGTGACCGCCGGGTCTGTCCACAGGGTCCCTCACCCTTGCGACCGCCGCGGTCAGCGGGCGGCTGTCAGCGGACAGCGGGCGGGGTCGGGCTGGAGGGGCGGCCCGTCGACGGCACAGTGCAGGCGCCGGGCGCTCCGCCGGCCGCGCACGCCGGCCGACAGGCCGACGGCCATGAGGGGGCCGGCGATCGTGGCGGTGACGGCGGCGATGACCAGGGCGACGCGGAAGGCGTGGGTGACCTCGGCGGCGCCGGTGGCCGTCGTCAACCCCGACACCACGGGCACCACGGCGATCCCGGCCAGGCCGGCGGCCCGGGCGACGGCGTTGTTCACGCCCGACGCCACGCTCACGTGGTCGGCGTCGGCGGCCGCCATCACCGTGGCGGTGAGGGGGGCCACGAAGGTGACCAGCCCGAAGCCGAACAGCAGGGCGCCGGGCAGCACGTCGGCGGCCCAGGTGGGGTGGCGGCCGGTGCGGGCGAGGAGGAGCAGGCCGGCGCCGGCCAGCACCGGCCCGGCCGTGAGCTGGAGCCTGGGCCCGATGCGCTGGGCCAGCCGGCCCGACCGGGCCGAGAGGGCGAGCATCACCACGGTGGCCGGCAGCAGCGCCAGCCCGGCGCCGAGGGCGCTCCAGCCCGCTGCGACCTGGAGCTGGTAGGACACCAGGAAGAAGGCGAGCCCGATGGCGGCGTAGAGGAACACCGTCCCGAGGTTCACCACCGTGAAGACCGGGTTGCGGAACAGCGCCGGCGGCACCAGCGGGTCGGGCGTGCGCCGCACGTGGCGCACGAAGGCGAAGACGGCGAGCCCGGCCACCGCCCCCGCCGCCAGCACCAGCGTGTCGCCCCACCCCCGGCGGGCGGCCTCGTTGAGCGACCAGGTGGCGCCGGCCAGGCCGGCGACGGCGAGGGCGGCGCCCCGCCCGTCGAGGCCCCTGGCGGCGTGCGGGTCCCGTGACTCGGGGACGGCCCGGCGGGCGCACACGACGACGGCGGCGGCCACCGGGAGGTTGACCAGGAAGGCCCAGCGCCAGCCGGGCCCGTCGACGAGCAGGCCGCCCACCAGCGGGCCGACGGCGCCGGCGACACCGCCCAACCCCGACCAGGCCCCGACGGCGGCCGCCCGGTCCGACTCCCGGAAGCTGGCCTGGAGGATGGCCAGGCTGCCCGGCGTCATCAGGGCCCCGCCCGCCCCCTGGAGGACGCGTGCGGCGACCAGGACGCCGACGGTCGGGGCCAGGCCGCACAGCAGCGACGCCAGGGCGAACCAGGCGGTGCCGGCCAGGAAGACCCGGCGCCGCCCGAGCCGGTCGCCGAGCGCGCCGCCGAGCAGGATGAGCGACGCCAGGGCGAGGAGGTAGCCGGTCAGCACCCACTGGAGCGCGCTGACGCCGGCGTGGAGGTCGTCGCCGATGTGGGGGAGGGCCACGTTCACCACGGTGGCGTCGAGGCTGGCCATCGAGCTGGCGCCCACGGTGGCGGCCAGGGCGATCCTTCCCGGGGCCGAGCGCAGGACCAGGCCGGCGCCGGCGGCGTCGCGCTGGGTGGGGGCGGCGGCCACGACGCCCCGACCCTAACCCCGGCGCTCGACGCCAACCGACCGATGGTGGTGGACTCCCGATGGTGACCGCCGCCTCGATCCACGCCCTGAGCCGGACGCACTTCGGGTGGAGCCCCGACTTCCCGCCCACCCTCGCCGTCCGCTCCGGCGACGAGCTGGTGGTGGAGGCCCAGGACGCGTCGGCCGGCCAGCTCGGCCCCGGGTCGACCGCCGCCTCCGTCGCCGCGCTCGACTTCGACCGGGTGAACCCGGTGTGCGGCCCCGTCCACGTGGAGGGTGCCCGGCCCGGCGACGTCCTCCAGGTGGAGGTCCTCGCCGTCGACCCGGGCACCTACGGGTGGACGGCCATCGTGCCCGGATTCGGGCTGCTGGCCGACCGGTTCACCGAGCCGTGGCTGCACGTGTGGGAGCTGGAGGGCGGGAGGGCGCGCCTCACCGACGCCGTCAGCGTTCCCGTCGAACCGTTCTGCGGCGTGCTCGGCGTGGCGCCGGCCGAGCCCGGCGTCCACAGCTCGATCCCGCCCCGCCGGGTGGGCGGCAACCTCGACACCCGCCAGCTCGGTCCGGGCGCCACCCTCTACCTCCCCGTCGAGGTCGACGGGGCGCTGTTCGGTGTGGGCGACACCCACGCCGCCCAGGGCGACGGCGAGGTGTGCGGCACGGCGATCGAGGGCCCGATGTCGGTGCGCCTGCGCCTCACCGTGCGGCGCGACCTCGACATCGACGGCCCCGAGGCCGACCTCACCCGGCCGCTGGAGCGGCCGGCGGCGGCCACCGCCGGCTACCACGTCACCATGGGCGTCGCCGGCGACCTGATGGAGGCGACCCGCCGCAGCGTGGAGCGCATGATCGTCCACCTCGGCCACCGCCACGGCCTGGACCCCGAGCGGGCCTACGCCCTGTGCTCGGTGGCGGTCGACCTGCGCATCAGCGAGGTCGTGGACGCCCCCAACTGGGTCGTGTCGGCGTTCCTCCCGAAGGACCTGTTCCCCCGCGGGTGACCCGGCGGCGGCTGGTGGCCGTGTGGCTGGCCGCCGCCCTCGCCTTCGGGGCCGCCCTCGCCGTGGCCCAGGGCACCCGCGGCCCGCTCGACGACCCCGACCCGGCCCTCCAGCGCCCCGGCTTCCTCGACCAGGGCGACCTGCCGGCGGCGGCGCCGCCGGTAACGGCCGGCGTGCCCGCCGCCGGGCAGCGCGCCGTCGTGTTCTTCGAGCGGCCGGCGATGCTGGCCGAGCTGTGCCGGGCCCTGCGCCGGCAGCCGGTCGCGCGGGCGGACGTGGTCGTCGTGGTGCCGGCCGCCGCCGGCGGCTGCGGGGTCCCGGTCGTCGTCGACGCCGGCGGGGCCCTGCGCCGCGCCTACGGGCTGCGAAGCCCGCGCGACGGCGGCCCCGGCGTCGGCTACGCGGTGGTGGACCGCGGCGGGCGCATCAGGTACCGCACCCTCGACCCGTCGGTGGCCGCCAACCTGCACGAGGTCGAGACGATCCTGGACGCCACATGACCGGCCCGGGAGGACGGTCCATCAGCAAATCGTTGCTGCAACATCCCGAAGGGATGGTGGAGCGGTGACCGGCGTCGAGCGCTCGGTCGCGCGGTGGGCGGCGGTCGTGGTGGTGCTCGTCGAGGCGGGACTCTTCGCGTCGTACCGCGGCCACGACGCCCGGTTCCACTGGTTCACCCACTTCTTCGTGGGCGCGTCGGCGGCCCTGGTGGCGATGGGCGTGGTGGCCCTGCGGACGCGGCGGCCGGTGCCCCTGCCGCTGCTGTGGGTCCTGCTCGGTCATCTGTACGCCATGGCGCCCGACCTGGCCTTCACCGGCGGCGTCGCCCACAGCCGGTGGATGGACGTCTTCCTCGGCCACATCGCCACCCACTTCGTGCCCGGCCGGAACCTGCTCTGGTACGCCGTGTTCCTGGCCAGCCTGGGGTTCTACCTGGCGGTGCTGGACCACCTCCGCCCGGCGGGTTGAACGCCGGGGGGAGGGGTCAGCCCTTGCAGACGCCGCCCTGCCCGTGCGACCGGCACCCGTTGTTCCCCGTCGTCGTGGTGGTCGGCGGGATGGTGGTGGTCGTGGTCGTCGTGGGCGGCTTCGGCCTGGTGGTCGTCGTGGTGGTCGTCGGGCGGGGTGCCGTCGTCGTGGTGGTGGTGGTCGGCGCCGTGCCCGGCGGCGACGTGGTCGACGTCGGCCCGCCGGTGGTGGGCGTCGTCGTCGCACCCGGCGCCGTCGTGCCCGGCGTGCTCACCGGCGCCGGCGAGCCGAGCGCCGGCGTGCCCGTCGTGGGGGAGGTCGGGCGGGCAGGGGCGGGCCGGCGGCCGCCGGTGGGCTCGGCCGGACCGGTGGTCGGCGGGGCGGCCGGGGGCAGGCCGGGCAGCGTCGGCGTCGGGGCGGTGTAGCCCGGATCGAACGGCGTCAGCAGGGGCGGCGGCTCGGTGGGTGCCGGCTCGGTGGGCCTGGAGCGGTCGGCGGCGTCGCTGATGCGGCGGAGCAGCGACATGCCCGACCAGTCGCGGACCTCCAGCCGGCGCAGGCCGAGGCGGTCGCCGCTGCCGTCCAGCAGCGGGATGGTGTCCTGGTCGTCCTGGTGGAAGGCCAGCGCGAAGCGGCGCTGCACCTCCTCGTGCAGCACCTGTCGGATTCCGGGGTCGTTGCTGCGGTCGGCCCCGTAGGCGCCGAACGGGTAGGCGAAGGCGACCGGCCGCCGGCCGGTGTGGCGCTCGATGGCCTCGCTGGAGGCGGCCAGGTCCTTGCGCACCCGCTGGCGGTACTCGGCGAGGGTCTCGTCGCCGGCCCGGCTGGTGAGGGCGGGCAGCGGGCCGAGGGCCGTCTGCTGCATGCGGTGCAACTCGTCGGTGTGGGCTTCCAGGTCCCAGCGGCCCGACTTGGCGTAGGACTCGAGCTTGTCCCAGGCGGCGTAGTACACGCCGTGGTCCGACGCGGCGCCGGCGATCACGAACATGGTCGCCTTCATGCCGGCCTCGGCCAGGAGCGGGTCGGCGTAGAGCATGGCGTCGGTCCGGCCGTCGTCGAAGGTGATCATCACCGCCTTGGGCGGCAGCGCCGGGCCGCCGGCGAACGAGGCGGCCACCTCGGACGCCGTCACGGTCCGCATCCCGGCCGCCTTCAGGACGGCCAGGTGCTCGGCGAACCGCTTGGGGGAGATGACGAAGCGCCCCTCGCCGTCGGCCGAGCCGATGCCGTGGTAGGCGAGGGCGAGCACGGCCCCGGAGTAGCGGGGGGCGGCGGCCGCGGCCGCCGCCAGCTGGCGGGGGGACAGGGTGGGCAGCGACGGCGGCATCACGGCCACCACCGCCTTGTCGCGCACCAGGCGGCCCTCGGGCGTGTAGTTGAGGTACCCGATGAGCGGGATGGCGGAGAGGGGGATGGCCAGCAGGCCGGTGAGCAGCTGGCGCATGCTCCACCCGGCGGCGTGGAGGGCGTGCCGGCTCACTGCTCCACCTCCTGCCGTGCGGGTGCCTGCTCCCGGCGCCCGTGCTCGTAGTCGTCGGCCGAGCCGAACCGGCGGCCGGCGGCGGCCGGCTCGAGCGGCGGCTTCGACGCGTCGGGCGGCAGGGCGATGACGAGCTGCTGGTCGATGTCGGCGTGCTCGACGGTGGACGCCCGCGTGCCCCACCGCGTGTCGCGCATGGTGAAGATGCCCCAGTAGGTCTGGAACACCAGCACGCCCATGTACAGGGCGACGAACGTCATGCCGTGGAACCACAGGCCGTCGTGGCGCTTGAAGGCGTAGAACAGCGAGTAGAGGAGGGCCATGGCGTAGGTGCCGATGACGTAGAACCACAGCCCGCCGGGCGAGCCGCCCCACAGCCGGCCCAGCACGCCGTGCACGACGACCCACGGGGCCAGGAACGGGAAGGCGATGGAGGCGTAGGTGAAGATGGCGGCGATCGGGTTCTTGCGCCAGAAGTAGCGGAGCACCTCCATCGATTCGCGCAGCCACGACTTCTTCCACCGCAGCTGCTGGCGGAAGAACTGCCGGGGGCGCTCGGGGGCGATCGTCTCGGCCCGGGCCGACTCCTGGTACACGACGCGGTGGTGCGCCAGGATGCGGTTGGTGAGCGCCCGGTCGTCGCCGAAGGTCGCGGGCCGCCCGAGGAACGTCTGGAACTCCCACTCCTTGAGGATGGGCATCACCACGCTGCGGCGGTAGGCGGCGCAGCAGCCCGAGGCGCACGTCACCGTCCCCGACAGCATGGACTCGGTCCCCTTGATGACGCGGAAGGCCGAGTAGTACCGGACCTGCTGCATCTTGGTCATCCAGTTCACCGACGAGTTGCGCACGTCGGCGTGGCCGACGACGGCGCCCACCCGGCGGTCGGCGAAGGGCTGGACGATGTTGATGACGGCGTCGTGGTCGAGGTACGAGTCCGAGTCGACGAACACGAGGATGCTGCCCCGCGCCCGGCGGATGCCCTCGGCCATGGCCCCGCGCTTGCCGTAGTTGCGGCCGAGCGTGATGGCGTACAGCTGCGGCCAGCGGGCCTTGGCCTCCTGGATGCGGGCCCAGGTGCGGTCGGTCGAGCCGTCGTCCACGGCGATGACCTCGACGAGGTGCTTCGGGTAGTCGGCCGCCAGGCAGGACTCGATGGTGCCGATGATCCCGTCCTCCTCGTTGAAGGCGGGGATGACGATCGACACCGTCGGGCGGTGCCCGACGTCGGGCTTCGACCGGTAGAACAGCGAGAAGGCGAAGCGCCCGAGGACGTAGATCACCACGGCGATGGAGTACGACGCGAACAGCGGGTCGCGGCGCAGGGTGGCGAAGGTGAGGTCCTTGGTCAGCCACACGAAGCCGAGGACCAGCACCGCGTACACGACGATGACGGCCTTCAGCAGGCCGTGCAGCATGCGTTTGAACATCAGTCCTCCAGAAGCCGCCGTGGATGGCGGCTCTCGCCGGCGAGGGGCATTCGGGGACCGTCGCCGTCGCGCCCGCCAGGGCGCCGGCGACAGTGAGCGGAGCGCCAGGACGGCGCGGAGCGAACCATCAGATGAGGACGACGTTTTCGCTCCGGGTGAACCTCGTGGTGCCGGTGGCGTCGAACACCAGCGAGGAAGCGGCGGCCACCGCCGCGTGGTCGACCCCGGGGTGGGCGGTGAGGATCACCACGCAGTCGGCGCCGGCCAGCAGGTCGTCGGTGAGGGGCACCGACCGCAGCACGCGCTCGCCGTCGTCGCCAGGCACCGGCGCGGCCCGGCCGTGGTCGCCGGCCCGCCGGCGGCTCACGTTCACCGAGGCGACGTACTCGTCGTGGTAGACGCAGTCGGCCCCGGCGTCGAGCAGGTGGTGGAGCACCCGCAGCGGCGCCGACTCGCGGACGTCGTCCACGCCGGGCTTGTAGGCCAGCCCGAGGACCACGATGCGCGCGCCGCGGAGGGCCTTGCCGGCGCCGTTGAGGGCCTCGGCGATGCGCCCGGCCACGTAGGCGGGCATGCGGTTGTTCACCGAGCGGGCGTGCTCGATGAACCCGATGCCGAAGCCGAGGCGCTGCTCGACCTTCCACGACAGGTAGCTCGGGTCGATGGCGATGCAGTGACCCCCCACGCCGGCGCCGGGCCAGAACGGCAGGTAGCCGAACGGCTTGGTCGCTGCGGCGTCGAGCGCCTCCCAGATGTCCACGCCGATGGCGGGGGCGATGGTGGCCAGCTCGTTGACGAGGGCGATGTTCACCTGGCGGAAGGTGTTCTCGATGAGCTTGGCCATCTCCGCGTTGCGGGGCGACGAGCACCGCACCACGGTGTCCACGAGGGAGCCGTAGAACGCGGCAGCCAGCTCCGTGTCGTCGGGGCCGAGGCCGGCGACGATCTTCGGTGTGGCCCTCACCGAGCGGCCGGTGCCCGGGTCGATGCGCTCGGGCGAGAAGGCGAGGGCGAAGTCCTTCCCCGCCACCAGCCCGCTGGTCTCGAGGATCGGGCGCACCAGCTCCTCGGTGGTGCCGGGATAGGTCGTCGACTCGAGGACGACCAGCTGGCCGGGCCGCAGGACGCGCGCAACGTTCTCGGCGGCGGCCCGCACCATCGACAGGTCGGGACCGCCGTCGCGCAGCGGCGTGGGGACGGCGATGACGACGACGTCGGCGCCGGCCAGCACGGTGTGGTCCGTGTCGAACGAGGCCCGGCCGATGGCGGTCAGGGCGAGCACCTCGTCGTCGACCACGTCGCCGACATAGGAGTGGCCCCCACGCAGGGTGCGCACCTTGGCGCCGTCGACGTCGACGCCCACGACGCCGTAGCCGGCGTCGCCGGCCGTGACGAGCAGCGGGAGCCCGACGTAGCCGAGCCCGACGACGCCGATGGTGGCGGTGCGGTCGGCGAGTCGGGTCGCCAGGTCGGCGAGGGTGGTGGGCGGGAAAGCGGGAATCGGGCGCTCGGGAGCAGGGAGCGCGTCGGCGGGGGAGAGATCGGCAGTGGCGGCCCGACCGGGGAGCGGCATGGCATCCCTTTCTCGGCGGCGATCGAGGACGTTGATGCTTCGACCGCGGTGACCTGCGCCTTTAGGCGGTCGCCTTGTGCCGCAACGATTCGCGTCCCAGATTCCCCGAAGCCTCCGACTTCGCTGAACGGGGCGAACGGGGCGGTTGCCGCGCCCCGCTACGAAACGGGCCGGTCGCCCTCGGGGTCGGGCCGGCGGTTGGTGATCCGGCGCCGGGTGCCGTCGTCGGAGTGGAGGCGGGGGACCTCATCCTTCATCAACCGGTAGAGGAGACCCTCCACCGTGAGCCCCTCCTCGGAGAGGATCCCCGCCAACGCCTCCATGCACTGAGATTCGACGCCGCCCGCCACGTTCCTGCTCAGGCGACAGGGGGCTCGTCGAGGAGCACGAGGGTCTGGGCCGACTGCACTTCGGCGATGGACTGGAGATCCTCGAGGATCACGTCCCGGAGGTGGTCGATGTCGGGGGCCCGCACCAGGAGCACGTAGTCGAAGGTGCCGCTCGACAGCGCCAGCCACTCGACGCCGGGCAGCCGGCGCAGCCGGTCGCCGACCCCCCGCCAGCTGTGCTGTACCACGCTCACCAGCACCAGGGCGGCGATGGGCAGGCCCAGCTTGCGCGGGTCCACGTCGACGGTGAAGCGGCGGATCACGCCCGAGGACCGCAGGCGAGCGAGGCGCTGGTAGGCGGTGGCCCGCGAGACGTTCACCAGGCCGGCCAGCTCGTTCACCGACGCCCGGCCGTCCTGCTTCAGGGCGGCGAGCAGCCGGCGGTCCACATCGTCCAGCCGGACCTCCTGCTCGCTCATCGCCGCCGCCAGTTCGTCCAGTCGATATGGATCATCAAACCACTCTGTCTCATTCTTGGCTGAACTGATGGACAAACGTCGGTGTACGACCGCACAATCGCCCGAGACGTCCAGCAACCCTGAAGGAGGCCAGGTGGTCGACGCCGCCCCCCTGTACGCACCCGTGCGCCGGGACGGGAACGGCCGGGTCGACGTGCTGCTGGGCGAGGACCACCCCGGTGTCTCCGATCCCGCCTACCGGGCCAGGCGCAACGCCCTGGCCGCCCTGGCCCTGGACTGGCACCCGGGCCAGCCGGTGCCCGAGCCCTCCTACGACGACGTGGAGCACGAGGTGTGGCGGGTGGTGTCCCGCGAGCTGGAGCCGCTGCACCGGCGCTTCGCCTGCCGGGCCTACCTCGAGGCCAAGGAAGAGCTCGGCCTCCCCGTCGACCACGTGCCCCAGCTCCGGGAGGTGAGCGAGCGGCTCCACCCGGTCAGCGGCTTCCGCTACCTGCCCGTCGCCGGGCTGGCCCCGCTGCGCGAGTTCTACGGCGCCTTCGCCGAGTCGGTCTTCTACTCCACCCAGTACCTGCGCCACCCCTCGGTGCCCCTCTACACCCCGGAGCCCGACATCGTCCACGAGGTGGTGGGCCACGCCAACCAGCTGGCCGACCCCGGCTTCGCCGCCGTGTACCGCCTGGTGGGGCAGGCGGTGGAGCGCACCCGCACCGAGGAGGCGCTGCGGTTCCTGTCGCGCGTCTTCTGGTTCACCGTCGAGTTCGGCGTCGTGCACGAGGACGGCGAGCCCAAGGCGTACGGCGCCGGGATCCTGTCGTCGGTGGGGGAGACGGCGGAGTTCCGCGACGTGGAGATCCGGCCCATCGACATCCACGCCATGGGCACCGTCACCTACGACATCACGCGCTACCAGCCCGTGCTCTTCGCCGCCCGGTCCATGTCCCACCTGATGGACACGCTGACCGGGTTCTTCTCGACCTTCGACGACGACGTCCACGCCCGACTCACGAGGGAGCACGCCGCATGACGACGACCACCGCCACCGCGCCGAGCGAGTCCCTGCTGCCCGACCACCCGAAGCTGCTGGGCTGGGACGCCGTCGAGTTCTGGGTGGGCAACGCCCGGGCCTTCGCCGCCTTCCTGGTGTCGGGCTTCGGCTTCCGCGTGACCGCCTACGCGGGCCCCGAGACCGGCGTGCCCGACACCGCCTCGTACGTGCTGGAGCAGGGCCGGATCCGCTTCGTCGTCACCGCCGCCCTCACCCCCGACTCGCCGGTGGCCGCCCACGTGCGCGAGCACGGCGACGGGGTGCACGACCTGGCCTTCGCCGTGCCCGACGCCGCCGCCGCCTTCGCCGCCGCCGTGGCCCGGGGGGCGCTCCCGCTGGCCGAACCCCACTCGATCTCCGACGAGCACGGCGAGCTGCGCCTGGCCCGCATCGCCGCCTACGGCGAGACCGGCCACACCTTCGTGGACCGCTCCGCCTACGCCGGCCCCTACCGCCCTGGCTACACCACCGAGAAGCTCCCGCCCGAGCCGGTCGGGCTGCGCCCGGCCGTCCTGGAGACGGTGGACCACGTTGTGGCCAACGTGGAGAAGGGCCGCCTGGAGCACTGGGTCGACTTCTACCGCTCGGTGCTCGGGTTCGAGCGGCTGCGCCACTTCGACGACTCCCAGATCTCCACCGAGTACTCGGCGCTCATGTCGACAGTTGTCTGGGACGGCTCCCAGGTCGTCATGCCCATCAACGAGCCGGCCGACGGCAGGCGCAAGAGCCAGATCGAGGAGTACCTCGAGACCTACCGGGGGCCCGGCGTGCAGCACCTCGCCCTCGGCACCACCGACATCGTGGCCTCCGTGGCGTCGCTGCGGGAGCGGGGGCTGCGCTTCCTCGAGGCGCCTCCCACCTACTACGAGGACGTGCGTCGGCGGCTGGGCCACCTCGACCTGCCGTGGGACGACCTCCAGCGGCTCGGCATCCTGGTCGACGAGGAGCCCGACGGGTGGCTCCTCCAGATCTTCACCGAGACGGTGGCCGACCGGCCGACGGTGTTCATCGAGATCATCCAGCGGGGCGGGGCCCGCGGCTTCGGGGCCGGCAACTTCAAGGCCCTCTTCGAGGCCATCGAGCGGGAGCAGGCCCGGCGCGGCCACCTCTAGCCTCGACTCCGTGAGCGACGGCTTCGGCATCGAGAATCTGCCCTTCGGGGTCGCCCGCCTGCCCGACGGGCGCACGGTGGGCGCGTCCCGGCTCGGCGACGCCGTGCTCGACCTCGACCGCCTGTCCGCCGCCGGCCTGCTCGACGTGCCCGAAGGCGTGCTGGCCCAGCCGTCGCTCAACGCCTTCCTCGGCCTCGGCCGGCCCGTCTACGGCGGCGTCCGGCGGGCGCTGGCCCGCCTGGTGGAGGACGGCGGCCCGGCGGTCGGCGCCGCCTCCGTGCCCCTCGGCGACGTCGACCTGCTCCCCCCGGTCGCAGTGGGCGACTTCGTCGACTTCTCGGCGTCGATCCACCACGCCACCAGGGCCGGCCGGCTGCTGCGGCCCGAGGGCGACCCCCTCCCACCCCAGTGGCGCCACCTGCCCGTCGCCTACCACGGGCGGGCCGGGTCCATCGTGGTGTCGGGTGCCGGCGTGCTCCGGCCGCGGGGGCTGGTCCCGGGCGACGGCGGTCCCGCCTTCGTGCCCTCGGCCGCCCTGGACCTTGAGGCCGAGGTGGGCTTCGTGGTGGGTGCCGGCGCCCGCGGCCCGCTGCCCACCACCGCCTTCGCCGACCACGTCGCCGGCCTGGTGCTGGTGAACGACTGGAGCGCCCGGGACATCCAGGCCTACGAGTCGCGGCCGCTGGGCCCCTTCAACGGCAAGTCGTTCGCCACGTCGGTGTCGCCGTGGCTCGTGACGCTCGACGCCCTGGCGCCCTACCGCCGGCCGGGGCCGGTCCAGGACCCGGCGCCGGCGCACCACCTCGCCGTCGCCGGGCCCTGGGCCTACGACGTGCGGGTCGAGGTGACCGTCGCCAGCGCCGCCATGACCGCCGCCGGCACGCCGGGCCTGTCGGTCGGGTGCTCGTCGCTGGCCGAGCTGTACTGGACCGGCCCGCAGCTGCTGGCCCACGCCACTGCCAACGGTGCGGGCGTCCGCCCCGGGGACCTGTTCGCGTCCGGCACGGTGTCAGGCCCCTCGCCGGGGAGCCTGATGTGCCTGCTCGAGGCCACCGAGCGGGGCAGCCGGCCGCTGGCCCTTCCCGACGGCACCGGCCGCCGATGGCTGGAGGACGGCGACACCGTGACGGTGCGGGGGTGGGCGGGAGGCGACGGGCGGCCGCTGGTGTCGCTCGGCGAGGTCAGCGCCACGATCCTGCCGGCAATCGAGACGGAGGGCTAGACATGCACTACCGAGCCGTTGGTGACGTCCCCGCCAAGCGCCACGTGCGCGTCCCCGGGCCGGGCGGCGGCCTGCTGTTCGAGGAGGTGATGGGGGAGGAGGGCTTCTCCGGCGAGTCGTCGCTGCTCTACCACCTGGCCTCGCCCTCGGCCATCGTGGGGGCGGCCGGCGAGCCCGGCCAGCGCCAGGCGCTGGTCGCCAACGACCCGCTGCTGCCGCGCCATTTCCGCACGTCGAAGGTGCCGCCCGGTGGGGATGCGTCCACGGGCCGCCACCTGCTGCTGGGCAACGACGACGTGCGCCTGCTGTGGGTCGCCGCCGACCGCACCAGCCCACTGGTGCGCGACGCGTCGGGCGACGAGCTGGCCTATGTCCAGGCGGGCGAGGGCGTGCTGGAGTCGGTCTTCGGGCGCCTGCCGGTCGGCCCCGGCGACTACGTGGTCGTGCCCCGTTCCACCACCCACCGCTGGGTCGTTCCCGACGGCGGGGGGCTGGAGCTGCTGGTCCTGGAGGCCGCCGGCCACATCCGGCCGCCGGCCCGCTACCTGTCGGCCACCGGCCAGTTCCTGGAGCAGGCGCCCTATTGCGAGCGCGACATCCGGGCTCCGAGCGAGCCGCTGGTCGACGGTGTGGACGGGCCGGTGGACGTGCTGGTCCGCCACCGCGGCGGCACCACGCGCCACACCCTGGCGTCGTCGCCGTTCGACGTGGTGGGATGGGCCGGCTGCCTGTATCCGTGGGCGTTCTCGATCCACGACTTCGAGCCCATCGTCGGCGCCATCCACCAGCCGCCCCACGTCCATCAGACGTTCGAGGGCCCGGGGTTCGTGGTGTGCTCCTTCGTGCCCCGGCCCTACGACTTCCACGAGGGCGCCATCAAGGTGCCGTACCACCACGCCAACGTGGACAGCGACGAGGTGCTCTTCTACTCGGCCGGCGACTTCATGAGCCGGGCCGGGTCCGGGATCGGCGCCGGCTCCATCTCGCTGCACCCGTCGGGGTTCGTGCACGGCCCCCAGCCCGGCAGCGTGGAGGCGGCGGTCGACAAGGACCGCACCGAGGAGGTGGCGGTGATGGTGGACACCTTCCGCCCCCTGCTGCTCGGCGCCGCCGCCCTGGACGTGGCCGACGACGACTACGCCTGGAGCTGGGCCCGCCGCCAGTAGGGTCGGGCGCATGGCCGACACCAAGCCCCAGGTCACCGTCCCCGCCGGCGACCCGCCCGCCCAGTTGCAGGTCGAGGACATCGAGGAGGGCACCGGCGTCGAGGCGGTGGCCGGCTCCACCGTCGACGTGCACTACGTGGGCGTGTCGTGGTCCAACGGGCGCCAGTTCGACGCCTCCTGGGACCGGCGCTCCACCTTCTCGTTCCAGGTCGGGGCCGGCCGGGTGATCGCCGGCTGGGACCAGGGCGTGGCAGGGATGAAGGTGGGTGGCCGGCGGCGGCTCACCATCCCGCCCCACCTCGGCTACGGGAGCCAGGGGGCCGGGGGCGTGATCGCCCCCGGCGAGACCCTGGTGTTCGTGGTGGACCTGGTGAACGTGCGGTAGCGCCTAGCGGCGCACCTGGCCGAGCAGCCGCAGCACGTACCAGAACAGCAGCATCAGCGAGGCGAAGAGCTGCACCGAGGCGCCCACGTAGGCCTCGGCCGGGAAGTGGCGGATGATCTGCTGGGTCTTGTAGAGGATCGAGGTGCCGGCCAGCACGATCATGCCGACCGAGAACCACACGCCCAGGTTGAGGCCGAACAGCACGGCGGCGACGATGAGCACGAGCCCGCCCACCATGCCCCACATGACCAAGGGCCGCAGGAACGACAGGTCCTTGCGGGTGGTGTAGGCCACGGCGCTGAGCCCGGCGAAGCCGATGCCGGTGATGACCGCTGCCGCCCACACCGTGCTGGAGCCGTCGACGACCTCGAAGAAGAGGTAGAGGAACGGGGCGAAGATCAGCGCCTCGAGGGCGGCGAGCCCGAACAGTCCCATGTACTGGCGCTGGGTGTCGCCCAGGTCGTGGGCGGCGTTGGTGGCCAGCCAGCTGCCGATCATGAAGCCGCCGAGCAGCAGCAGCCAGGCCACCCCGCCCTGCGAGATGAAGTCGTAGATGCCCTTGGCCACGCCGAGCCGGAACAACAGCGCCTCGATGCCGACGAAGGCGGCGACCGCCAGCAGCAGGTGCTGGTACACCTTCACGATGAAGTCGGAGCGGGTCGCCTCGTCGCGTTGGGCGACGGGGACGTAGCTCAGTGCCATGTGCCCTCCTGGGGTGTGCGCATCACCACCAAGGGTACCGGCGGGGCGGTGGTAGTGGGGGTCGTATGGTGCTAAGGGCGCGCTAATCCGGTCGAAGGTCCGCGTTCCGCCCGGCCGATGGACCCGGCACATCACCCCCGGAGGGGGACGGCACGAGGGCCGGCAGGGTGGATGCTCGGTTCCGGTCGGCAAGGAGGAACGGATGCTCGGGCACAGACGACGGCACGAACGGCGGGAAGACCGCCGTGGCGGGGGCATGACGCACTACCGCATGCGCCAGCGCCTGATCTCGATCGGCGACGACTACTGGATCGAGAACGACCAGGGCGAGCGGGTCTACAAGGTGGACGGGAAGGCACTGCGCCTGCGGAAGACCCTGCTGCTCGAGGACGCCCACGGCCACGAGCTGTTCAAGATCCAGGAGCGCCTCCTGCACCTGCGCGACACGATGGACATCGAGGACCGCTCGGGGCACTCGGTGGCGACGGTGAAGCAGGCGGTCGTGACCCCGCTGCGGGAGCGGTGGACGGTCAAGGTCAAGGACGGGCCGGACCTGGACGTCACCGGCAACGTCGTCGACCACGAGTACAAGATCGAGGAGGGCCACACCACGGTGGCCGAGGTGTCCAAGCGCTGGTTCCGCGTGGCCGACACCTACGGGGTGGAGGTCGCCCGCGACCGCGACCCCGCCCTGCTGCTGGCGGTGACGGCCGTGCTCGACGCCACCGCCCACAAGGCCAAGTAGGCATTCCGGCCCGGGACGGGATCGCCGTGCGCCTGCGCATCGGGGTCGTCCTCTGGGTCCTCTCCTGGGTGCCCTACGGCATCCTGCTCAGGCTGTCCGGGGCCTGGCTCACGCTGGCCTGGACGTTCGAGATCGTCCTCGGGCTGGTCGGGATCGCCCTGGCCGGCTCCGAGTTCGCCCTGCTGGTGAAGGCGCGCGGCTGGCGGGGCGCCCCCGCGGTGGCCTGGACCACCCTCGTCCACGGCACGGCCGGCGCCGCTCCTCCGGCCGGCTAGGGCCATTTCCGGCCACGGTGCCCAGCCGGCGCAGCGCCCGCGTGCTGGTCGCCCTCCTCGCCGTCACCGCGGCGGCCTGCTCGTCCTCCGGTCGGACCGCCCACCCGGTGGGCACCACCGTCACCGAGCCGGCCAGGACCGCGACGTCTCTCCCGACGTCGCTTCCGCAGGGCGAGGCGGTGCCGGCCCGGTCGACCATCCGGTTCGCCGACGTCGAGCACGGGTGGGCCAGCGGTGCCGGCGGCATCCTGGCCACCGCCGACGGCGGCGCGACCTGGCAGCTCGAGTACCCGAGCGCAGCGGGCGTCGGTCCCATCTCGTTCCTCGACCGCCGCACCGGCTGGGCCGTCGAGGGCACCACGCTCATCGCCACCACCGACGGCGGCTCCAGCTGGCGCCGGGTCGGGGCGGCGGGCGCCCTTCCCGGCCCGTCCGACCTCGCGTTCGTCGATGCCGACCGGGGCTGGGCGGTGGTCCACACGCGGCAGTGCTCCCAGGGGAGCTGCGAGGACGTCGGGTCCCTGCTGCGCACCCTCGACGGGGGGGCCAGTTGGAGCCCCGTCGGCGAGCCGGGGGCGACCCAGGCCATGTGCTGGGACGGCCAGCGCGGATGGGCGGGCGCCGGGACGGCCCTGCGGACCACGGTGGACGGCGGCGAGCGCTGGTCGCCGGTCCCGACCCCCATCGCCGAGACGGGCGAGATAGCCGACATCGCCTGCGCCGGCGGGGCCGTCTGGGTGAAGGCACTCCATGGTGCGGCTGCCGGAAGCGAGGGCTACGAGGTCCTCCGCTCCGTCGACGCCCGGCACTGGGACGTGGTGCTGGGCGGGCTCGTTCATCAGGGGCTCCCCAGCATCGACGCCTACAGCGGCCCCCTGTCCGCCCGCTCCGCCCTGTCGGCCCTGTTCGTCGGGTACTGCCCGGCCTGCGGCAACCAGCCCGCCGCCTCGGCCACCAGGACCGACGACGGCGGCCGCAGCTTCCAACGCTCGCCCGTCACCAGCCCCACTGATCCCGGCTTCCTCCCGGCCGCCGTCTCCTTCGCCGATCACGACCACGGATGGATCCTCGGCACGGTGACCACCTCGGCGGGCCATGGCGGCGGCGCGGTGTACGCGACCGTCGACGGCGGGCGGACGTGGCGGATCGTGGTCACGTCGGCCGCCCTGGCGGCGCCCGCCGTTCCGCGCTAGCGATGCCCCTCGATGGGTCGGGCGAGGACGACGTTCGAGCGGTTCATCGCATGGCTGCGCAGGCCGGCGCGCATGACCACCGGCTCGGGGCGAAGCGAGCCCCGTGACTACCCGTGCCCAGTGTGCGGCGAGACGATCCCGGGTGTCGCCGGGTACTCGACCTGGGCCCCCGGAGGGCAGCTCCACAGCGAGCCCACCCGGGACGAACTCGTACGACGGTGCGGACGCCACCGCAGCGGTCCGTCCTGGAGCGGCTGATTCCGTACGGCGGACCGGGCTGTGCCGCGACAGTGGTGCATGGCCGGCGGCTGGAGCTCGAACGGACGCCGGGGATTCCGCGCCCGGCCGCCGGCCGCAACGACGCCGGTGGCCTCCGGTCGTCCGGGGGTACGAGCCCTTCGGCGCCCTCGGAGCGGCGTAGGGCGTTCCTCCCGACCTCGGCACGGTGGTTGTGGCGGTCGTCGAGCGCCTGGGAATCGAGCCGTCGGACGCCAGCATCTCGGCCGTGGTCGAGGTGGTCGGCATCCTGGTCCAGGACTCCCGCAACCTCGGGCGGCTGCGGAAGGGACGATCCGTTCGCTGGCGCCAGCGGGCCGCCATGGCGTCGATGGTCGCCGCCTGCCGGCCTGACGCCGACCCCCAGGAGTTCGTCGACGAGGTGCTGGCTCGGCTGGGAGCGGATCTCGGCGCGGCGCCGTGTTCAGGAGTGAGCGGCACATCACGCGTCACGCGGGAGTGATCAACCAGGAGTGGTCCCGCGGGACCACGGTCTTCCGCATCGGTTGCAGGCGCATGGCGTCCCCTCCTGGTCGGGCCGACCCCCTCCCGTTGGATGGGGGCGCTTGCCGCCCCGGATGGGGGCCCCCCGGCCTGCGTTGTCGGTTGCGCCCGATGCGCACGACGTCCTCCTCGCCGCACGATTGCCACATTCCGGGCGAAAGAGAGACGACGATGAACCTCCACCCCGAGGCCACCACCCAGCTGGCCGCCGACCGACGGGCCGCGTTGGGTCGGGCGGCCGCCCAGGCCCGGCTCGCCGCCGAGACGAGGCAACTCCCTGCGCGCTCAGGGCTCGTCGCCCGGCTGGCCGGCTGGTTGCACCCCGACGCCCTCCCTGTCCCGCTCGCCGCCACCCGCCCGGTGGGACCGGCACCTGTCATCGACCTGACCGACCCCGTCCGGCTGCACGTCGTGCGTCGGCCCGTGCGCGAACGGGCCGGCAGCCGGGAGGTCGAGGGGGCGGGACGGGCCAGCTGACCGAGGCCCGGCGGGCCGTCGTCTCAGGCCGTTCTTGTGGGACGAGCGGTTCTTGGAGCGGGCGACGGGAATCGAACCCGCGTCACCAGCTTGGAAGGCTGGGGCTCTGCCGTTGAGCTACGCCCGCATGGAAAGGGTCACGGTACTCGTCGGGGAGGGGGGATTTGAACCCCCGACCGCCTGCCCCCAAAGCAGGTGCGCTACCGCTGCGCCACTCCCCGTGGTGCGTCCAACGGTAGCGGGTGGCGCCGGTGTGGCCGTCGGAGTTACGCCCCTTCCGTCGCCCCCGCGGTGGACGCCGCCAGTGCGGCGTGGACGGCGTCGAGCAGCTGGCGGGGGGTGAAGGGCTTGGCCAGGACGATGGAGGTCGGCCCTTCCGACACGAGCTCGTGCAGCACGTCGGCCGAGTAGGCGGACATGAAGATGACGGGAAGCTCGGGCCGCACCCGGTGGAGCCGGGAGGCCAGGTCGGCCCCGGACATGGTGGGCATCAGCAGGTCGGTGAGCACCACGTCGATGCGAACGTCGGGCCGCGCGGCCAGCTCCAGGGCGGTGGCGGGCCCGGCGGCGTCGACGGCGGAGTAGCCGCCCTCCCGGAGCATCCGCACGACCAGCGCCCGTACGGCGGCGTCGTCCTCGACCACCAGCACGGCCTGGCCCGACCCGGCGATCGCGGCGGCGGCGGCTGGCGCCTCACCCCGCACGTCGAGGTCGGTGGACGCCGGCAGGAACAGCCGCACGGTGGTGCCGCGGCCCGGGGCGGAGTCGATCCGCACCGCCCCGCCGGCGGCCGTGACCACGCCGTGCACGATCGACAACCCGAGGCCCGAGCCGGCGCCCGGCGCCTTGGTCGTGAAGAACGGCTCCAGGGCACGCGAGGCGACCTCTGCGGTCATCCCGGCGCCGTCGTCGGTGGCGGTCACCACGACGTAGTGCCCGGGATCCACGCCGACCTCGGGGCCGGCATCCTGCTCCACCGCCTCGAGCACGACGCGCCCGCCCGGCGAGGCGCCGTCGGGCATCGCGTCGCGGGCGTTCACGACGAGGTTGACCACGGCCTGGTGGAAGCGGCTGCGGTCGATGCGGACGCAGGGCAGTCGAGGGGTAACCCTCAGGTCGAGGTTTAGCCTCGATCCCAGCGTCCTTCGTAGCATCTCCGCCAGCTCGACCAGCTCGGCGCCGATGTCGAGGGGCTCGGGGGTGGGCTGCTCCTGACGCGAGAAGGCCAGGAGCTGCTCGGCCAGGTCGATGCCCCGCGACGCCGCTGCCCGGATCTCGCCGAGGTCCTGGTCGGCCGACCCGTCCTGGTGGCCCGACGCCATGTCGGCCGACCACACGATGACCGACAGCAGGTTCTTGAAGTCGTGGGCGATCCCGCCCGCCAGGGCGCCGAGGCTCTCGAGGCGCTGGGACTGGTGGAGCCGGTCGTCCAGCACGGCCCGCTCGGCCGCCTCCGCCAGGCGGTCGGTGACGTCGCGGCCGTTGAGCACCACGCCCTGGACGGCATCGTCGGCGGAAAGGTCGCGAGCGACGAGCTCGACGAATCTCCACCCGGCGGCACCGCCGCCCATCCGCAACTGCGCGGTGGCGTCCCTCGCCGTCTGGCCGGGGCCGACCAGGATCGACGCCGCCGCCGTGTCCTCCGGGTGGACGAGGGAGGTGAAGCGGACCCCGGCACGGGCGGACGGGCCGCACACGGCGGCGACGGACGGGCTGGCGAAGGCGATCCGCCCGGCCCGGTCGACGATGAGGATCATGTCGGCACAGTTGGCGAGGACCGCGTCCAGGCGCTCCACGGCATGGGCGAGGTCGTAGGCCGACTGGCGCAGCTGCTCCTCGCGGTCGGCCCGGCTGGCCGTCAGGTCGTTGAGCGCGGTGGCCAGCTGGGCGATCTCGGCCGGCCCGGTGGCGGGGAGGTCGCTGGTGCCACCTCCGGCCGCTTCCCGGGCGGCGGTGGTGACCGCCTCGAGGGGGCGCACGATCCGCCGGAGGACGAGCAGGGCAGTGAAGGCCAGCGCGGCCATGGCGGCCAGCAGCGCCAGGCCGGCAGCGCGCGCCTGGGACCAGACGACCTCGTCGGCGACCGAGCGTGGCACGGCCGCCGCCAGCCGCCAAGGCGTGCCCGGAAGCTTCTGGCTGTCGACGATGAGCCCGGCGGCGTCGCCCGGCGTCCACGAGGTGCCCCGCGGCCGTGACAGCAACCGGCCGGTGTCCTCGTTCCATACCATGAAGCGCGTCCCGGTGCCGTCGTCGTACAGGGCCGTCAACTGGTCACCGGCCGGCCCCAACTCGACGATCGTCGCGAGCAGCCCGGATCCCGACCCCCCGACCGGCGAAGCGGCCCCCCACACCGACCGACCGGTGGCGGGGTCCACGTAGTCGGCGGTGGGCGTCCCCGGCTCGTAGGCGGGAGCGAGCCACGGCGCCCCCGTGTCGTCGGCTCGGCCGGCGGTCGAGCACACGACGACGCCGTTGGCCACCAGGTCGGTGCGGCCGATGGGCTTGCCGTCCCCGCCCGTGGGCCCCGGCGGCAGGGCTGCGCAGTCGGGCTTCGCCAGCGATGCAGGGTCGAATGCGGCCGCCGCTTCGTGGTTTGCCTCGACCATTGCGCCGACGAAGCCGCCGAAGCCCTGAGCGGCCTGGTCGAGGCTCCGGTGGACCGCCGCTCGGGCGCGGTCCCGCTCGTCGCCCAACCGGTTGGCGGTCCAGATCGCCCAGAAGGCGCAGTACACCGCGGCGCCGGAGGCGGCGATCGCCAGGAGGAGCCGGCTGAGCCGAGCCCCGGGGCGGCCGGCGGGCGGCGCATGCGCCCCGCTCGGGTCAGGTGCCACAGGGCTCATGCTACGGGTGGATCCGGCAAAGTCCGACGCCGGCCGCGCCCGTCGACTAGAAGAGGCGCCGGATGCCAACCACCCCCAGCACGACGAAGCCGTCCCTTCCTCCCGGGTGGCCCCGCCGCGGCATGTGGGACGCCGTCGTCGCGGCGTTGTCCCGGCCGGAGCTCCTGCGGCCGCTCTTCGGCGCGGCGCGGCGCCTTGCGCCCGTCCTGCCCGCCGGCAGCAGGGTGCTCGTCACGCGGCACGCCGACGTGGTCGACGTCCTCCGCCGGGACACGGACTTCACGGTGGCCGAGCTCAACGGCCCGCCGATGGAGCGCTGGAGCGGCGCGTTCATCCTCGGCATGGACAGGGGCGAGCGCTACGACCGGGAGGCCGCCGCCCTCCACCGGGCGGCGCCGGCCGCCGACGTCGCCCGCGTCCGCAGCCTGGTTGCGGCCAGCGCCGCCGACCTGGTGGCCGCCGCCCGGCCCACCGGCCGCCTCGACATGGTCGGCGGCCTGGCCCGACCGGCCGCTGCCCGCACCGTCGCCCGGTACTACGGCGTGCCCGGGCCGGACGAGGCGACTCTGCAACGCTGGCTGCGCGCCATGTTCGACGCCGTGTTCCTCGACGCCGGCCGCCGCGCCAGCGCCGCCGCCCGGCTCACCGCCGCCGAGTCGCGGCCCTACATGGAGGCCCTGATCCGCCGCCGCCGGGCCGAGGTGGCGGCCGGCGACGACGTGCCCGACGACGTGCTCACCCGCCTGGTCGCCATGGCGGGCGAGGAGCCGTGGTTGGACGACGACGGCGTGCGCCGCAGCATCAACGGGATCATCGTCGGCGCCGTCGACACGACGTCCAAGGCCGTCACCCACATCGTCGACGAGCTGCTGCGCCGCCCCGTGGCGCTCGACGCCGCCCGCCGGGCAGCCCTCGACGGCGACATCGACCAGGTGCGGGGCTACGCGTGGGAGGCACTGCGCTTCCGGCCCCACGCACCCCTGCTCCAGCGCCAGTCGCACGGCGCCCAGGTCGGCGGCCGGACGGTGCCGGCGGGCAAGAAGGTGCTGGTGGGCGTCATGGCGGCGATGTTCGACCCGGCCGCCTTCCCCCATCCTGGCGGGTTCCGTCCCGACCGCCCGGAGGAGCGGTACCTGCACTTCGGTCACGGGATGCACACCTGCTTCGGGCTGTCGGTCAACCGCGTCCAGATCCCCGAGCTGGTGGCCGCCGTGGTGGCCCTGCCCGGCCTGCGGCGGGCGCCCGGTCGAGAGGGCCACATCGTCTACGACGGCCCCTTCCCGGACCGCCTGGTCCTCGCCTTCGACGAGGACGAGCGCTGATGGTCGCCCAGGCCGTGTTCACCGTGGTGGCCGGGATCCCGGCCGACCGGCTGCCCGCCCTCCGCACCACCCTCGCCGCCGTGCGGGCCGACCCGGCCGGCAACGCCCTGCTGCCCTTCGGGCGGTTCGACAGGATCCACTTCGCCAGCCTGGTCCTGGCCGAGGGCCCGGGGCTCGACCCCGCCCTCCTGGTGCTCGAGCTCAACGCCGACGGCCGGTCGGAGGCGTGCTTGGCCGACCTGGTCGAGGGGGCGGGCGGCGGCCTCGACGCCCTCTTCGCCGGCGCCGAGGGCTGGCCGGGAAGCGGCGACCGGAAGGCGGCGAGGGCGTGGCTCGACGAGCACGTCGTGCGTCCCGGCGCCTACCACATCGGCGCCACCGGCCGTACCCACGGGCGCATCCGGGAGGAGGCCCGGCTGCACGAGGCGATCTGCGCCTACCTCGAGGCCGAGGACGCCGCCGGCCGCCTGGCGGGGGTGAGCCCCGCCGAGGTCCGCCGGCGGGTCCAGGACCTGGTGCGGGGCGACCCCACGCTCGCCTGGGCCCGGGCCTGCCCACCCCGGATGACCGGCGCCGAGCGGCTCCGCCACCGCATCCGCCTCGGGCTGTTCGCCGCCGCCGTGGCCGTGGGGGCGCTGGTCATGCTGCCGCTGGTGGTGGCGGTCGTGGTCGTGCTGCGGGTGAAGGAGCGCACCGACGCCGTGCAGCAGGACCCGCCGGACCCGGAGCGGGTGCGGGCGCTGGAGGCGGAGGAGGACTTCGTCGCCCAGAACCACCTGTCGAGCGTCATCCCCGTGAAGCCGGGGGAGTTCCGCCGGGTCCTCCTCCGGAGCGTCCTCTTCGCCATCAACCTGGTGGCGAGGGTGTTCGCCACCAACGGGAAGCTGGGCGACATCCCGAGCATCCACTTCGCCCACTGGTCGATGGTGAACGGCGACCGCCACCTGCTGTTCGTCAGCAACTTCGACGGCAGCTGGGAGAGCTACCTCGGCGACTTCATCGACAAGGCCGCCTACGGGCTCACGTCGGTGTGGAGCAACACGGTGGAGTTTCCCCGGACCCGCTTCCTGGCGTTCGCCGGGGCGGCCGACGGCCCCCGCTTCCGGGCGTGGGCCAGGGCCAAGCAGTGCTCCACGGCGGCGTGGTACTCGGCCTACCCCCGCTCCACCATGCCGATCATCGACAACAACACGGCCATCCGGGAGGGGCTCTTCGCCCGGTTGAGCGACGAAGAGGAGGCGGCGTGGCTCGCCCGTCTGTGAACCCCGAGCCCCTCGACACGGCCGACATGCAGGGCCTCGTGGCCCGCGCCTACGGCCAGCTCCCCAACGCCCGTTACTGCCTGTGCTCGGTGGCCGACGCCGTCGCCGCCCGCGCCTGGCTCGGCCGGATCGCCCCGCAGGTGTCCACCGCCGGCCGGCGCGACGAGGGGTGCGCCGCCGTCGTCGCCTTCACCGCCGCCGGCCTGGCCGCCCTCGGCCTCGACGAGCAGACGCTCGCCACCTTCCCCCGCGCCTTCCTGGAGGGCATGGTCACCGAGCACCGCTCGCGGATCCTCGGCGACGTGGGGCCCAACGACCCCGCCAACTGGCGGTGGGGTGGACCGGCCACGCCGGCGGTCCACGTGCTCGTGGCGCTCTTCGCCCCGTCGGCCGAGGACCTCGAGCGCGAGCACGCCACCCGCCGGGCGGAGTGGGCGGGGGGCCTGGCCGAGGTCACCTCGATCGACGGCCTGCTACAGGGTGGGCGCGAGCACTTCGGGTTCGCCGACGGCCTGTCCCAGCCGGTGCTCCGGGGCTGGCCCCGGCGGACCGCGTCCGTGCAGCCCCCCGCCCCGCCGCCGTCGTCCACCTGGAGCGAGGTCAACCCCGGCGAGGTCGTGCTCGGCTACCCCGACAACTTCGAGAAGCCGTCGGAGGGCCCCACCGTGGCGGCGGGGGCGGCGGGTGCCGGCCACCTCCCGCCGGCGCCGTGGGCCCGGGGCCGGCGCCATCTCGGGCACAACGGCTCGTTCCTGGTCTTCCGGCAGCTCACCCAGGACGTGGCCGCCTTCCGCCGGCTCGCCACCGCCGCCGCCGAGGCCAGCGGGGCCCGGGGCACGGCGCTGTCGGCCGGGCTGGTGGGGGCCAAGATGGTCGGCCGCTGGCCGAGCGGGGCGCCCGTGACCCGCTTCCCCGACGCCGACCCCGGGGAACCGGGCACCAACGACTTCGGGTACCACGAGAAGGACCAGACGGGCTTCGGCTGCCCGCTCGGAGCCCACGTGCGCCGCTCCAACCCCCGGGACAGCTCGGCCGAGAGCCCCGACAAGGCGCTGCGCACCAGCCTGAACCACCGCATCCTCCGCCGGGGCCGTCCCTACGGGCCGCCGCTGGCCGAGGGCGTCACCGACGACGACGGCGTCGACCGCGGTCTGCTGTTCGTCTGCCTCAACGTCGACGTGGAGCGGCAGTTCGAGTTCGTCCAGCACACCTGGCTCGTCAACCCGTTCTTCGCCGGCCTCGACGGCGAGGTGGACCCGCTCACCGGCCGGCCGGACGCCGGGGCGCGCTTCACCGTGCCGGCCAGGCCGGTGCGCCGCCGCCTCGACGGCCTCGCCGGCCTCGTCGCCGTCGTCGGGGGCGGGTACTTCTTCCTCCCTGGGGTGCGGGCCCTGGCCTGCTTGGCCTCCGTCGGCGCGTAAACGACCGCGTCCGGCGGTGCCGGCATAGGTCATTTGACCATACTTGCGTCAGACATACGGCGGTTTGGGACCTTTGTCCCTGGCACATCTGGGCCAGATGACCCAAAATGGGGCTGCGCCGAAAAGAGGCGTGGGGCGGATTCCGGGGGGAAGTTAAGTTGTTTGCCGTACGGGAACGAGACGGGTCGCCGCGTGCGTCCGGCCAGCAGCAGCTGGCGTCGTGGGGTCCTCCCCGGCAGGCCATGCTGCGCCGCGTGCTCGTCGCTGTTGACATAGCGGCGGTGGCCTCGGCGTGGGCGATGGCCCTCAGGCCCGGCCACGGCTTCCACGGGACGAGGGCGGGCCTGTTCCTGGCGGTGGCCGTGGTCACCTGCCTCGCCCTGGCCCTCCTCGCCGGCAACCAGCTGTACCTGGCGCGGGTCTGCCGGTTGCGGTCGATGGAGCTGAGCCGCATCCTGCGGGTCTCGGTCTTCACCGGGTCGGCCGCCTACCTGGCCGGCACCCACTTCGGCCTCGACCTGTCGGCCGCCCGCGCGGTGGGCGCCACTGCCGGCATGGCGGCCCTGCTGGCCGTCCTCCGGGGCAGCTACAGCTCGTGGCTCCGGCAGCGGCGGGCCAGCGGCTTCCACAGCCGGCCGGTGATCATCGTCGGTCGCCAGAGCGACACCGACAGCATCGAGCAGCTCGTCACCGCCCACCCGGAGATGGGCTTCTTCCCGGCGGCCGTGGTGAGCCGGGGCGGCGACGTTGTCGCCGCCCTCGAGGAGCACGGATCGGACACCGTCGTGGTGGCCACCGGCTCGTTCTCGTCCGCCGAGCTCAACCGCCTCACCCGCCAGCTCCTCGACCATGGCGTCCACGTGCACCTGTCCACCGGGCTGAGCGGCATCGAGCAGCGCCGCCTGCGGGCCCAGCCCCTGGCCCGGGAGCCCATGTTCTACCTGGAGCCGCTGAGGATCTCGCCGTGGCACCAGGCGGCCAAGCGGGCCACCGACATCGCCGGCAGCGTCGTCGGGCTCCTCGTCGCCCTGCCGGTCATGGCGCTCGCCGCCGCCGCCATCAAGCTGGAGGACCGGGGGCCGGTGCTCTTCCGCAGCAAGCGGGTCGGCCTCAACGGCGAGGAGTTCACGATCCTGAAGCTGCGGACGATGGTGCCGAACGCCGACCGCAAGCTGCACCTGGTCGCCTCGTCGAACCAGCGCACCGGTCCGCTGTTCAAGTCCCACAACGACCCGCGGGTCACCCGAGTGGGCCGGCTCCTCCGGGCGACCAGCCTCGACGAGTTGCCCCAGCTGTTCAACGTCCTCGGCGGCACCATGAGCCTGGTCGGCCCCCGGCCGGCGCTGGCCCACGAGGTCGCCCAGTTCGACGTCGAGCTGCGGCTCAGGGAGCGCGTCCGCCCGGGGATCACCGGCCTCTGGCAGATCGAGGGCCGCGACGACCCGTCGTTCGACGCCTACCGCCGCCTCGACCTCTTCTACGTCGAGAACTGGTCGCTGGAGCTGGACGTCGCCATCCTCCTGAACACGGTGAGGGCGGTCGTGACGCAGGCCGTCCGCGATCTGCGCCGGCAGTGGAAGACCACCACCACCGCCGCCCGCCCGGTGACGCTCGACCTCACGACGCCGGGCGAGCTCGGTTCGTGAGCACCTCGCCGGCACCCGTTCCGGGGCCGGCGACCGTCGGTCGATCTGGTGTGGCCTTCAAGCAAATTGTCAGTGAAATTTCGGCGGAACGCGAATAGGACGTTTGGCCCATTGCGCTTGCGAAGGCGCGTCGGGCACAGTGCATTGAAGAGTCGGAATACGGCGGTGTGGCGCAGCCATGGGCAGTCCGCGTGTCCGATTCAGCCCGCCGTGTCGGGCGCGGCACCTGGGGGTCCGTATCGGGTTGCGTCATTCGCCCGAGGAGGGGACAAGCAAGATGGCGGAAACTGGTAGAGGCCGATCCGGCCCTCGTGGACACGGGCGGCTGCGGCGCGCCGGCGCCCTGGTGGCCCTCGGCGCCCTCGCCCTCACGCTGGGTGTGATCGCCGCGCCGTCGCCCGCCGGCGCCGCCCCCTGCGATGCCCCGGTCACCAGTCCCATCGCCTGCGAGAACTCCAAGCCCGGCAACCCGGCCAGCGAGTGGGACATCTCCGGTTCGGACACCACGATCCTGGGCTTCGCCACCGACATGAGCGTCAACAAGGGCACCACGGTGTCGTTCAAGGTGAAGGCCTCGACGACGAACTACCGGATCGACATCTACCGGGTCGGCTACTACGGCGGGAACGGAGCCCGCAAGGTCGCCAGCGTCAACCCCACGGCCGCCCAGAGCCAGCCCAACTGCCTCACCCAGAGCACCACCGGCCTGGTCGACTGCGGCAACTGGGCGGTCACCGCGGCGTGGGCGGTGCCGGCCGACGCCGTCTCGGGCGTCTACATCGCCCGCCTGGTGCGCAACGACACCGGCGGCGCCAGCCACATCCTGTTCGTCGTACGCGACGACGCCAGCCACTCCTCCCTGCTGTTCCAGACCTCCGACACCACCTGGCAGGCCTACAACCAGTACGGCGGGAACAGCCTCTACGTCGGCAACCCGGCCGGGCGGGCCTACAAGGTGAGCTACAACCGCCCGGTCACCACCCGGGACACCGGGGCGGAGGACTCGTTCTTCAACGCCGAGTACCCGATGGTGCGCTTCCTCGAGGCCAACGGGTTCGACGTCAGCTACACCTCGGGCGTCGACAGCGACCGCAACGGCAGTCTCATCCAGCAGCACCGCACCTTCCTGTCGGTGGGCCACGACGAGTACTGGTCGGGCGGCCAGCGGACCAACGTGGAGGCGGCTCGGGCGGCAGGCGTGAACCTGGCCTTCTTCAGCGGCAACGAGGTGTTCTGGAAGACGCGCTGGGAGAGCAGCATCGCCACCGGGGGAGCGACCTACCGCACGCTCGTCTCCTACAAGGAGACCCACGCCAACGCCGTCATCGACCCGCTCGACCCGCCCACCTGGACCGGCACCTGGCGTGATCCGCGGTTCAGCCCGCCGGCCGACGGCGGCCGCCCGGAGAACGCCCTCACCGGCACGATCTTCACGGTCAACGACGGCGCCAACGGCACCACGTCGATCGTCGTCCCGTCCGACGACGGCAAGATGCGCTTCTGGCGGAACACCACGGTCGCCAGCCTCAGCTCCGGCCAGTCGGCGACGCTGCCCAACGGCACCCTCGGCTACGAGTGGGACGAGGACCTGGACAACGGCTCCCGCCCGGCCGGCCAGATCCGCCTGTCCACCGCCACCTACAGCGTGGGCTCCAAGCTCCAGGACTACGGCTCCACCTACGGGGCCGACACGGCCACCCACCACCTCACCCTCTACCGGGGAAGCGGCGGGGGCCTGGTGTTCGGGGCGGGCAGCGCCCAGTGGGCGTGGGGCCTCGACGCCAACCACGACCGGGGCTCGACGGCGGCCGACACCCGGATGAAGCAGGCCACGCTCAACCTCCTGGCCGACATGGGCGCCCAGCCGGCCACCATCCAGGCGGGTCTCACCGCCGCGACGGCGTCCACCGACACCACCGCGCCCACCTCCACCATCACCTCGCCGGCGGCCGGCGCCACCGTGCCCACCGGCCAGCCGCTCACCATCAGCGGCACGGCGGCGGACACCGGCGGCGGCGTGGTCGGCGGCGTGGAGGTCTCGGTCGACAACGGCGCCACGTGGCACCCGGCCACCGGGCGGGGCACCTGGTCGTTCACCTACACCCCCTCGGTGGACGGCACCGTCACCGTCCGCAGCCGGGCAGCCGACGACAGCGCCAACCTGGAGTCTCCCAAGCCGGGCAACACGATCACCGTCGGCACCGGTGGCAGCGCCTGCCCGTGCACCACGATGTGGCCGGCCTCGGCCACGCCCACCAACCCCTCGGAGCCGGACGGCTCGGCCGTCGAGCTCGGGGTCAAGTTCCAGTCCGACCAGGCCGGCACCATCACCGGCATCCGCTTCTACAAGGGTTCGGGCAACACCGGCACCCACGTCGGCAACCTGTGGTCGTCCACCGGCACCCGGCTGGCCACGGCCAACTTCAGCGGCGAGACGGCGTCGGGCTGGCAGCAGGTCAATTTCACGACGCCGGTCTCGATCACCGCCAACACCACCTACGTCGCCTCGTACTTCGCCCCGGCGGGCGTCTACGCGGCCGACAGCAACTACTTCGCCACGGCCGGCGTCGACCGCCCGCCGCTGCACGCCCTCTCCAACGGGTCCTCAGGGGGCAACGGCGTGTACGCCTACGGGGGAAGCCCGTCGTTCCCGAACCAGACCTACCAGTCCACGAACTACTGGGTCGACGTCGTGTACGCGCCGAGCGGGGGCGACACCACGCCGCCCACCGTCACCGCCACCACGCCGGCCTCGGGCGCCACCGGGGTCAACGTGGCGTCCAACGCCACCGCCACCTTCAGCGAGGCGGTGCAGTCGGCCACCATCTCGTTCACCCTGCGCGACGCCGCCTCCAACGCGGTGGCCGCCGCCGTCACCTACGACGCCACCACCCGCACGGCGACGCTGAACCCCAACGCCGACCTGGCGGCCGGCGCCACCTACACGGCCACGGTCACGGGGGCCAAGGACACCGCCGGCAACACCATGGCGGGGTCCACCACCTGGTCGTTCACCACCGCGGCGGCCGTCGACACCACGCCACCCACCGTCACCGCCACCTCGCCGGCCTCGGGTGCCACCGGGGTGAGCGTGGCGTCCAACGTCACCGCCACCTTCAGCGAGTCGGTGCAGTCCGCCACCGTCTCCTTCACCCTGCGCGACGCCGCCTCCAACGCGGTGGCCGCCGCCGTCACCTACGACGACCCCACCCGCACGGCCACCCTCAACCCCACCGCCGACCTGGCGGCCGGCGCCACCTACACGGCCACGGTCACG
>DASSMA010000053.1:0-99811 GCA_035689115.1 Acidimicrobiales bacterium | reverse complement strand
TGGGTATCGTCTTCACCCGACAGGTGCCTTTCGTTTCGAGAGCTTCGGAGGAATCAGCAACCCCGATTCTCTTGTGGCGGAAGGCATCCGTCGCGGATGGTCTCGCTATGTCAACTCGCTACCTGCGGATCTAGGTCTGACGGCGCCGTGCCGCCGGCCGGCATGAGGAGCGGCCGGCGGGTGTTGACGGTTGCATGCCCGACCTGGAGACCAACAAGCGCACGGTGATGTCGTTCTACGACCTGATGTTCAACGAGAACCGCCCTGCCGAGGCGATCGACCGCTACGCGGGGGACGACTACATCCAGCACAACCCGCACGTCGGCGACGGGAAGCAGGCCTTCATCGAGTACTTCGAGCGGATGGCCGCCGAGTACCCCGGCAAGCACGTCGAGTTCGTGCGAGCCATCGCCGAGGGCGACCACGTCGTGCTCCACTGCCACCAGACCTGGCCGGGTGACGCCGACTACGCGGGCATCGACATCTTCCGCCTGGACGCCGACGGCAAGGTCGTCGAGCACTGGGACGTCCTGCAGGTCCTCCCGGGCGAATCGGCGAATGGGAACGGCATGTTCTGACAACCGTCGCCGCCTCCGCGGTCAGCGGTAGTGGCGGGCCAGTTCGTTGGCGTACTCGATACCGAGGGTGTCGCCGTGGGTTGCCAGCCAGTCGGACACGGCCACGGTGCCTGTCGCCGGCCCGTCGGTGTCGGCCAGCCCGTCGGCCATGGCCCGGTACTCCTCGGCGGTGAGCAGCACGTCGCCGAGGGCCCGCCCCAGGAGGCTGGCGAGGGGCGGGACGAGGACCCCCGGAGCGGGGACGATGCGGGCCCGGCTGCCGACCGCCTCGCGGGTCCAGCGGACCAGGTCGACGAAGGCCGGGCGCTCCGGCCCGACGGCGTCGACGGTCGTGTCGCCGCCCTCCCCCGCCAGGCGCACGCACAGGCGGGCCAGGTCGTCGACGTGCACCGGCCGCAGCCGGTAGCGCCCGTCCCCGCCCACCACGAACACCGGCGAGCGGCGCAGCAGCCAGGCGATGTTGTTCAGCAGTACGCCGTCGCCCCCGAACAGCACGGCCGGGCGCACCACGGCGTAGGGGACGCCGGCCTCCACCAGCGCCCGCTCCACCAGTGCCTTCCCGCGGAAGTACGGGTAGGGCGACTCGACCGACGGGTTGGTGATGCTCACGTGGACGATCCGCCGCACGCCGGCCCGGCGGGCGGCGTGGAACAGCAGCGTCGAGTTGGCGACCGCGACCTCGTGGTCCCGGGCGCCGTGGGCAAAGCGCACCCAGTAGGTGTTGTAGAGGGTGGTGGCTACCCGGAGGGCGTCGGTGAGGGCGGTGGGGTCGTCGAAGTCGAGGGGCCGGACGTCGATCGGCGTGCCGGCCGGCGCCCTCCCGGCGTGGCCGGTGACCGTCCGCACCCGCCGGCCGGCGGCCAGCAGGAGGTCGGCGATGGCCCGGCCGGAGTAACCGAAGGCGCCGGTGACGACGTCGGTCCCGGTGTCCGGTGCGGTGGTCACGGTTCCTCCTCGTATCGGGCGGCGGCGTAGAAGGCCCGGCGGACGTCGGCCAGGACAGCGAGCGTGTCGTCGAGCAACCCCCCGACGACGCGGAGGCGGCTGAGGGCGATCGCCCGGACCAGGACGGGCGCCGAGTGGCGTACGACCCGGCGGGTGACGGCCACGTCGGGCGAGCGGTCGTAGACCCATAGGAGCACGATCCCCATGTGGTAGAGCCACAGCAGCTCGGGCAGCTCGGCCCGGAGCCGCTTGGGGATCCTGGCGTCGGACCCCTCCACCACCTCCCGCCAGAAGGCGACGGCGGCGTCCCGGGCGGGGGCCGACTCGGGGCTGAAGGGGCTGAGCGGGCTGGTGGGCTCCGCCGCGTTCTTGAAGAACTTGCCGGCGAACGGGTGGTAGGGCGCCATCGCCGTCAGCCACGCCTCGAGGAGGATGGCGATGCGGGCGGCCAGATCGCGCTCGCCGTCGAGCAGGGGCCGGGCGACCGCCATCACCTCGACCTGGGCCCGGTCGTAGAAGCCCTGGACGAGCGCCTCCTTGGAGGCGAAGTAGTAGTACGCGTTGCCCACGGAGACGCCGGCCTGGGCGGCGACCGCCCGCATGGTGGTGGCGTCGTACCCCCGCTCCCGGAACAGCGTGAGGGCGGCGTCGATGATGGCCGACCGTGTGCGGGCCGCCTTCGTTTCCCGCTCCGCTGTCACGCCGCACCCCCGCAGGCCCCGCACCCGCCGGCGTGGGCCAGCCGGCGGTGCCGGTAGCCGTCCACCACCCGGGCCGCGACCCGCACCAGCCGCAGCCGCCAGCGGGTGCCCAGCTGCTCGCTCACCGGGCGCCACCGGGGCAGCGCCCAGGCGCACAGCACCCAGGCCCGTTCCTCCTCGAAGACGGCGCCGTCGGCGGTGACCACGGTGAGGACGCGGGTCGTGCGCTCGTGGTCGAGCCCCGGGAACCGGGCCCTCGCGTCGGCCGACCCGGCGGGAAGGAAGGTCAGCGGCTCCAGGGTCGGCTGGCTGCCGAGCCACGCCCGCAGGCGCCGGCACAGCGGGCAGCGCTCGTCGTACAGCACGGTGAGCCCGACACGGGCCCGGCCGGCACCAATCACCAGGGCGCCGGCCAGCTCGACGGAGATCACTGCTTCGGGAGAGATCAGACGGCCGGGCCGCCGGCCACCGGCGTGTAGGCGTTGGGCGGCAGCGGCGGCATCGCCTGGGCTCGCAGCAGGGCCCGGCGGCGGAAGGCGTTCAGCGCCCACACGTTGCCGAAGTGGACCAGGCCCACCACCAGGGCGACCCCGCCGACCTTGGTGGACAGCACCTCCATCACCCGTCGGCCGCTGTCGACCTGGGCGTCCGAAGCCATGAAGTACGACAGGTAGCCGAGGTTGAGCAGGTAGAAGCCGATGACCAGCAACTGGTTCACGGCATGGGCCAGGCGGTCGTCGCCCAGGAAGACGTCGACCAGGAACACCTCGCCGTGCCGGCGCAGGGCCCGGCCGACCCACACCGTCAGCGGGATGGTCACGGCCAGGTAGAGCAGGTAGGTCGTCACTGTCAGGTCCACGGTCCGCCTCGCTTTCTTGAACGTGTTCAAGAAACGTTGTACCGCCGGCCTGGACCTCGGTCAACAGATTTTTTGAACGCGTTCAGTACCGCATCCCGACCCTGCGGTCGCCGAGGCGGACGCCTGCGTCAGTACGGCCAGGCCCAGTTGACGACCTCGGGGAGGTCCTCGCCGTGCTCGCGGGTGTAGGCCCGGTGCTCGGTGCGCTTGTCGAGCATGTGCTGGCGCACCCGGGCGGCCCGCTGGCCGAGACCGGGCACGCGGTCGATCACGTCGAGGACCAGGTGGTAGCGGTCCATGTCGTTCATCACAACCATGTCGAAGGGCGTGGTGGTGGTGCCCTCCTCCTTGTAGCCCCGGACGTGGATGTTGTGGTGGTTGGTGCGGCGGTAGGTGAGCCGGTGGATCAGCATCGGGTAGCCGTGGTAGGCGAAGATCACCGGCTTGTCGGTGGTGAACAGGGCGTCGAAGTCGCGGTCGGCCAGGCCGTGGGGGTGCTCGACCTCGGGCTCCAGGCGCATGAGGTCCACCACGTTGACGACCCGGACCTTGAGCTCCGGCAGGTGCTGGCGCAGCAGGTCGGCGGCGGCCAGCACCTCCATGGTGGGCACGTCGCCGGCGCAGGCGAGCACAACGTCGGGCTCGTCGTCGGGATCGGTGCTGGCCCACTCCCAGATGCCCAGGCCGCGGGCGCAGTGGAGGGTGGCCGACTCGATGTCGAGCCAGTTCAGGCACGGCTGCTTGCCGGCCACGATGACGTTGACGTAGTTGCGGCTGCGCAGGCAGTGGTCGGCTACGGAGAGGAGGGTGTTCGCGTCGGGCGGCAGGTACACACGGATGACGTCGGCCCGCTTGTTGATGACGTGGTCGATGAATCCCGGGTCCTGGTGGGAGAAGCCGTTGTGGTCCTGGCGCCACACGTGCGAGGTGAGGAGGTAGTTGAGCGAGGCCACGGACCGGCGCCACTCGAGCTGGCGGGTGACCTTGAGCCACTTGGCGTGCTGGTTGAACATCGAGTCGACGATGTGGATGAACGCCTCGTAGCACGAGAAGAGCCCGTGCCGGCCGGTGAGCAGGTAGCCCTCCAGCCACCCCTGGCAGGTGTGCTCCGAGAGGATCTCCATCACCCGGCCCTCGCCGGCCAGGTGCAGGTCGAGCGGCTCGATGGCCGCCTCCCATTGCTTCGCCGTGACGTCGAACAGGGCGCCGAGGCGGTTGGACTCGGTCTCGTCGGGCCCGAAGACGCGGAAGTTGCGATTGCCGGCGTTTCGCTTCACGACCTCCTTGAGCATCACGCCGAGCTGCCGGGTGGGCTCCGACCACGTGGTGCCGGCCCGCTCGACGGGGACGGCGCAGTCCTGGAAGTCGGGCAGGTCGAGGTCGCGCAGCAGCAGGCCGCCGTTGGCGTGGGGGTTGGCGCCCATGCGCCGCTCCCCCGCCGGCACCAGCGCCTTCAGCTCCGGGCGCGGCCGGCCTTCCTCGTCGAACAGCTCGTCGGGCCGGTAGCTGCGCATCCACGATTCGAGGGCGGCCCGGTGCTCGTCGTTGGTGCGGACCGCGGCGAGCGGCACCTGGTGCGAGCGCCACGTGCCCTCGACCGGCAGGCCGTCGACCTCCTTGGGCCCCGTCCACCCCTTCGGGCTGCGCAGCACGATCATCGGCCACCGCCGGCGCCCGTGCCCGTCGCTGCCGCCGCGGGCGTCGTGCTGGATGGCGGCGATCTCGTCGAGCACGGCGTCGAGGGTGGCGGCCATCGCCTGGTGCATGGACTCCGGCTCGGACCCCTCCACGAACCGCGGCGCCCACCCGTAGCCCTCCAGCAGCTTGGCCAGCTCCTCGTGGCTGATGCGGGACAGGATCGTGGGGTTGGCGATCTTCCACCCGTTGAGGTGGAGGATTGGCAGGACGGCGCCGTCGTTGGCCGGGTCGAGGAACTTGTTGGAGTGCCAGCTGGTGGCGAGGGCCCCGGTCTCCGCCTCGCCGTCGCCGATCACGCAGGCCACCACCAGCTCGGGGTTGTCGAAGGCGGCGCCGAAGGCATGGGCGAGCGAGTACCCCAGCTCGCCTCCCTCGTTGATCGACCCCGGCGTCTCGGGCGCGGCGTGACTCGGGATGCCGCCGGGGAACGAGAACTGCCGGAACAGGTGCTTCATGCCGGCCTCGTCGGCGGTGACGGCCGGGTAGACCTCGCTGTAGGTGCCCTCCAGCCAGGTGTTGGCCACCATGCCCGGGCCGCCGTGCCCGGGCCCGCACACGTAGATCACGTCGAGGTCCCGCGCCCGGATGACCCGGTTGAGGTGGGCGTACACGAAGTTGAGGCCGGGGGTGGTGCCCCAGTGGCCGAGCAGGCGGGGCTTCACGTGCTCGGGGCGGAGCGGCTCTCGGAGCAGCGGGTTGTCGAGCAGGTAGATCTGCCCGACCGACAGGTAGTTGGCCGCCCGCCAGTAGGCGTCGAGCCCCGCCACCTCCTCGGCGGCCAGTGGCGACGACGGCAGATCGGTGGTGGTCATGCGGCCCTCCTCTTGGTGCCGGCACTTCAGAACCTAGGCCGTGGCGAGCAGGGGGCGGCGCGAAGGCGTACCGTTTCGTACACGCGAAATACCCAACGGCGGCTTTCGGAGGTCTCGTCACACCGAAGGGAGCGCACCATGAACCACAGGACCCGCATCCTCGTGGCGGAGGGGATCGGCACCTTCGTCCTCGTCCTGGCCGGACCCGGCACCGCGGTGCTGGCCACGGGGAGGTTCTTCCCGGCCGGGAGCGTCGGCGTGCTCGGGGTGGCCCTGGCCTTCGGCCTGGCCCTGCTGGCCATGGCCTACGCCATCGGCAACATCTCCGGCTGCCACATCAACCCGGCCGTCACCGTCGGGCTCTGGGCCACACGGAAGCTGGAGGGGGCCGCCGTTCCCTTCTACATGGTGGGCCAGCTCGCCGGTGCCGCCCTCGGCGGGGCGGTGATCTGGCTCGTCGCCACCGGCGCGCCGGGCACGTTCGACCCGAGCCCGTCGAACTTCGCGGTCAACGGGTGGGCGAACCTGTCCCCCGGCAAGTTCGGCTTCGGCGCCATGGTGGCCGTCGAGATCGCCATGACGGCGCTGCTCGTGTTCGTGGTGCTGAGCACCACCCACCGGCGGTTCTCGCCGGCGGCCGGCGGCTTGGCCGTGGGCCTCACCCTCACCCTCATCCACCTGGCGAGCATCCCGGTCGACAACACCTCGGTGAACCCGGCCCGCAGCTTCGCCATGGCCATCTACGCCGGGGGGGACGCGCTTCAGCAGCTCTGGGCCTTCTTCGTGTTCCCACTGGTCGGCGCCGCCTTGGGCGCGGCCGCCTGGTGGGTCGTCGACGACAGCCGCACCGAATCGGAGCCGCTGGGAGCGACGAAGCTGGTCGACGTCCGCGACGCCGTCGAGCAGGCCGCCGAGAAGGAGGAGGCGGCGCCCGCCACCGGGTGAAGGGCTACGCTTCAGGTATGGGAGGCCGTATCCTCGACGCCCGGGTCGTGCCGCGATGACCGTGCAGGGCCGCTCGGTTCCGGCGTCCGACCGCCTCCGCGGCGTGATCGCCGCCCTCGGTGACGGGATCGTGGTCGTCGACCTCGCCAACCGGATGCAGTTCGCCAACCGGGCGGCGTGCGACCTGTTCGGCAGGACGGCGGCCTCGATGGTCGGCACCCAGTTCCCGCTGCGGCTCACCTCCGGCGAGGTCGACCTCGTCGTCGCCGGGAGCCCGCACATCGTGGAACTGCGGCTCAGCACCGGCGTCTGGGGCCGGGAGCAGGTCGTGGTGGTGCAGTTGCGCGACCTCACCACTCCTGTCGAGGACATGGTGCCGGGGTTCGAAGCGCCCCGCCCGTCGCTCCAGGACGACCTCACCGGCCTCCCCAACCGCACGCTGCTGCTCGACCGGCTGCACCACGCGCTCGCCCGCACCGACCGGAAGCACCCCACGGTCACGGTGCTCCTCGTCAACCTGGACGACTTCAGGGCGGTGAACGAGGAACTCGGCCACGACGCCGGCGACGACGTCCTGCGGACGGCGGCCCGGCGCCTGCGGTCCGCGGTCCGGCCGGCCGACACGGTGGGCCGGCCCGGCGGCGACGAGTTCATGGTGCTGTGCGAGGGCCTCGACGGCCCCGTCGAGGCGGCCCGGATGGCCGAGCGGGTGGTGGAGGCCCTCGGGGCCCGGAGCCGCGCCGGCAACCGCGACGTGGTCGTCGGCGCCAGCGTCGGCCTGTCGGCGGCCGGCTCGGACACCCGCGCCGAGGACCTGCTGGCCGAGGCCGGTGTCGCCCTCGACGCGGCCAAGCAGGCGGGGAAGGGGTGCCAGCGGCGCTTCGACGAGGGCCTGCGGGCGACGGTCGCCGAGGACGCCCGCCTCGAGGAACGGCTGCGCGACGCCATCCACGCCGGCCGGCTGCGGATCGACTACCAGCCGATCTTCGACCTGGCCACCGGCGCGGTGGCGAGCGCCCAGGCACTGCTGCGCTGCGACGACCCCGGCGAGAACGGCCTGACGGCCGAGCGCTTCGCCCTGGCCGTCGAGTCGTCGGGCCTCATGCTCCGGCTCGGGGCGTGGGCGCTGCGGCGGGCCTGCAACGACGCCGCCCGCTGGCGGGGGGAGGGGCGTCCCCTCCCGGTCACGGTCAACCTGGGCACCGCCCAGCTCTGCCGCTCGGCCGCCGTCGCCGAGGTCCTCGGCGCCCTCAAATGGACGGGCCTGCCGCCCGACGACCTCTGGCTCGACATCGGCGAGGAGGCGGCGGCGGACTCCCCCAGGGCCGTGGCCGACCTGGCCGGCCTCGGCGTCCGGGTCGGGGTGGGCGACTGGGGGAAGGGGTCGGGGTCGGTCGTCACCCTCGCCCGCCTGAACCCCTCGTACGTGAAGCTCGACCGGTCGGTGGTGGCCGCTCTTCCCGGCGGCGGGGTCACGGAGCGGGCGCTGGCCGGCGCCGCCCGCACCCTCGGCCTGCCGCTGGCGGCCGCCGGCGTGACCAGCGCCGAGCAGCTCACGCTCGCCCGCTCCCTCGGCTGCCGGGAAGCCCAGGGCAGCCACCTCGGCCCAGCCGGGCCGGCGGCCGCCCTCTTCGACGGGAGCTGAGCGGGGGCGCTCCTACGATGACGGGCCATGCAGGCGTGGGAGGTGCGCCGGCCGGGGGCCATCGACGGCGGCCCGCTGGTCCTCGTCGACAAGGCTGAACCCCGCGCCGGCCCCGGCGAGGTGCGGCTGCGGGTGTCGGCGTGCGGCGTCTGCCGCACCGACCTGCACCTGGCCGAGGGCGACCTCGCCCCCCGCCGGCCGGGCGTCGTCCCGGGCCACGAGATCGTGGGCGTGGTCGACGAGGTGGGCGAGGGCGCCGGGCGCTTCGCGCCGGGCGACCGGGCCGGCGCCGCCTGGCTGCGCCACACCTGTGGCCGGTGCCGGTTCTGCCGGCGGGGTGCCGAGAACCTGTGCCTGGCGCCGGCGTTCACCGGCTGGGACGCCGACGGCGGGTACGCCGAGTACGCCGTCGTCCCCGAGGCCTACGCCTACGCCCTGCCGGCGGCGTTCCCCGACGACCAGGCGGCGCCCCTGCTGTGCGCCGGCATCATCGGGTGGCGGGCGCTCAAACGGGCCGACCTGCCTCCCGGCGGGCGGCTCGGCATCTACGGCTTCGGGTCGTCCGCCCACCTCGCCGCCCAGGTGGCGATGGCCCAGGGCGCCACCGTCCACGTCCTCACCCGGTCGGCCGAGGCCCGCCGGCTGGCCCTCTCGCTCGGCGTCGCCTCGGCCGGCGGCGCCGCCGACGCGCCGCCCGAGCCGCTCGACGCCGCCATCCTCTTCGCCCCCGCCGGCGACCTGGTGCCCGTCGCCCTGGCCGCCCTCGACCGGGGCGGCACCCTCGCCGTCGCCGGCATCCACCTCACCGACGTGCCGCCGCTCGTCTACGCCGACCACCTTTTCCAGGAGCGCCAGGTCCGCAGCGTCACCGCCAACACCCGGGCCGACGGCGAGGAGTTCCTGGCCGTGGCCGCCCGCATCGGCATCCGAGCCCACACCGTCGCCTACCCCCTCGACCGGGCCGCCGACGCCCTGGCCGACCTGGCCCACGACCGCCTCACCGGCACCGCCGTCCTCCACCCTCGCGTCCCGAGTACATAGGGTGCGGAATCCGCACCCTATGTACTCGGGAAAGGGGGGTCAGCGGAGGATGACCACGGGGCAGGAGGCGTGGGTGGAGCACTGCTGGGCCACCGAGCCGAGCAGCAGCGACGGGAACCCGCCGTGGCCCCGGTGGCCGACGACGAGCAGGTCGGCGCCGGCGGCCAGCTTCACGAGCTGCTCGGCCGGCGCCCCCTCGGCCACCACCCGCTCGACGGCGGGCCGGCCGGCGGCCTCGGCCACGGCGGCGTCCACCTCCTGGTCGAGCAGGGTGTGGGCGGCCGCCTCCAGGTCGCCGGCGGCCAGCACCGGGGCGGCCACCGCGCCGGCGTAGCTGAGGGGGTGGAAGCGCCACACGTGGACGGCCAGCACCTCCGAGCCACGCATGGACGCCTCGGCGAGGGCCCACCGCAGGGCCCGGCGCGAGGGCTCGGAGCCGTCGACGCCGGCGACGATGGCGCCCATCAGCCCTCCCGCGCCCGGGCCGGCACGGAAACGTCGCCGGCGGCGGGACGGGAGCGCCGGCTGCCGCCGATGAGGAGCACGGGCACAGTGGCGTCTCGGGCCAGCTCGCTCGCCGCCGACCCGACCAGCGCCTTGCTGAAGCCGGCGCCCCGGGTCCCCACGGCGATGACGTCGTAGCCGCCGTCGGCGGCCAGTCGGAGGAGGGCGGACGACGGGTGGCCCTGCACCAGCTCGACGCCCGGCACGCGGCCATCGGGCCGCAACGCCAGCCGGCGGAGCGACTCCTCGGCCCGCCGCCTGCTCTCGGTGACGTCGCCGAAGGGCACGACGGTCGCCGCCGTGAGCCGCCCGAGGCGGTCGCCGAACAGCTCGGCCACGGCGTCCACCGCGGCCTCCGCCTCCGGCGAGCCGTCGTAGCCGACCAGCACGTCGACCGGGCCGGTACCGGCGGTCGGGGGGACGGCGTCGAGCAGGACCACCGGCTGCACCCGCTCGTCGTTCCGGGTGGCGTCGACGGCGAGGAAGAGGGCCAGGGGCCCGAGCAGAGCGCCGAGGACCAGCCAGGCGAAGGCGTTGTGCCCTCGGCGCCCCATCACGAGCGAGAGAACCACGCCGATGGCCAGCCAGACGACGGCCACGGCGACGACGAAGCCGGCGGTGTCGAACATCTCGCTCACCTCCTGGCCCAATCTTCCCGTTCGGCCGCCGGCCGCGGTCAGGGCCGAAGGTCCCCCGCCCGGCTGCCATCCGCCCCATCGGCGCCCACGAGCGACGTCAGTGCGGCGGCCACCGCCGCCCCCGACGAGCCCGACGTGTCGAGGTCCACCCACCCGTCCCAGCACCCGTCATCGGCGGCCATGGCGGTGACCACCTCCCCGGTGGCGTCGGACGCATCGGTTCCCGCCGCCCGCCGCCGGTCGGCGCGGGCCCGCACCACGTCGAGGGGGGCCACGCAGCGCAGGCCGGCGAGGTCGGCCGCCGCCGCCGCTGCCATCGCCGCCGCCTCGTCCCGCCGCCGCGGGTCGCGCCAGGTGGCGTCCAGGACCACGCTGCGACCCATGGCCAGCGCCGTACCGGCCCGCTCGAGCAGGGCCCGGTAGGTCGCCTCGGTGGCGGCGTCGGTGTAGAGCCCCTCCCCGAAGGCGGCCGGGGCGGGGGTGAGCGGGTCGACGCCCGCCAGCTCCTTGCGGAGCTCGTCGGAGCGCAGCAGGACGGCGTCGAGACAGCCGGCGACCGACCGGGCGACGGTGGACTTGCCGGTGCCCGGCAGGCCGCCGACCAGAACCAGGCGGACCCGCGCCCGGCGGAGGTGGTCCAGGCACAGCGCCAGCAACCGGGCCGCCGCCGCCGCCGACCGCTCGTCGCCCTGAGCCCAGCGCAGGCACGCCACCTTGGCCCGGACCTGCGCCCGGTAGGCCACGTAGTGGTCGGCCAGCGCCGGCGGCCACGAGTCGCCCGCCGCCAGGGCGTACCGGTCGAGGAAGCACCCGGCCAGGTCGGGCCGGCCCAGGCGCTCGAGGTCCATGGCGAGGAAGGCGGCGTCGGCCAGCCCGTCGCCGTAGCGCAGCCGGTCGTCGAACTCGAGGCAGTCGAGGACGCGGGGGCCGTCGTCGAGGCAGAAGATGTCGTCGGCGAGGAGGTCGCCGTGGCCGTCGCGGGCGCGCCCGGCGGCGATGCGCTCCTCGAACAGCGCGCGCCGCCCCGCCACGAACCGCCGGGCCAGCGCCAGCACCTCGTCGCAGGCGGCGGGGTCGAGCACCCGGCCGGCGAACGGCGCCAGCTCGGCTGAATTGGCCTCCCACCGGGCCAGGTCGGCGTCGCCGGTGGCGGCCTCGTCGACCGCAGCCGACGAGGCGGCGCCGGCCTGGAAGGCGGCCAGCAGGCGGGCCAGCCGGTCGAGGTGTTCCTCGACCGGCGACCCGGCGGCGACGAGCGACGACAGCCGGCGGTCCTCCGGCATGCGGCGCATGACGACCAGGTGGTCGCACGGCCGGCCGTCGGGGCCGGTGACGTCGGCCACGCCCAGGTAGACGTCGGGCGCCAGCCGCCGGTTGAGGGCGACCTCCCGGCGGCAGGCGTCCAGCCGGGCCTCCCGCGTCCGGAAGTCGAGGAAGCCCAGGTCCAGCGGCTTCTTCAACTTGTAGGCGCGGTCGGCCACGAGGAACACGACCCCCGAGTGGGTCTCCGCCACTGCCGCCGCCCCGGTGGCCGCCCACGCCGGCTCGGGCGCCCCCTCGGCCGGCATGCCCGCCGGGCCCCGCCGGCCGGTGACCACGTCGATGGAGATCCGCACCAGGCGGTCGCCATCGGCCGCGCCCCACCGGTCCAGCGGCAGGGCGCGGGCCTCGGCCAGTTCCTCGGGGTCGACGATCTCGCGAGCCGTCCCGGTGACCGCCACGCTCCAGGCCACGTTCCGGGTCGCGTCCACCTCGTCGGCCTCGAAGGCGACCACCGAGTTGCGGATGGCGTCGTCGAGCTGCGAGCCGCGGCGGGCCCGCACCACGATGCCCCGCCGGCCGAGTGCATACGACATCGGAAGCACCACCGGCAGGGCGCCGGCATGGAACCCGATCCGGCCCAGCCGCTGGGTCGACAGCAGGCGAAGGCACTCGTCGCGCGACAAGGGCTCCACCCGAGGATCATCCCCGCTCGCCATCTCGTCCAACAGGGCCGGAGGTCCCTGCCGGCGGCGACCGCCGCCTCTGGCCCTGGGCCGCCCGGGACGTCATCCTCCAAGCGGTGACCGTCGCCGGTGGCGCCCCGCCCACCTGGACCACCGCCGGCCTCGACGACGAGGAGGCGGCCCGCCGGCTCGCCGCCGACGGCCCCAACGTGCTGCCCGCCGAGCCGCCGCCGTCCCTGGCGGCGCGGGTGTGGGCCCAGCTCTCCGAGCCGCTCACCCTGGTGCTGCTCGTCGTGGCGGCCATCACCCTGGCCGTGCTGCGCGAGGTCGAGGAGGGGGCCGCGATCGCCGCCATCGTCGTGCTCAACGTCGCCATCGGCGTGAGCCAGGAGCGCCGGGCGGAGGCGGCGGTCGACGCGCTCAAGGGGCTCACCGCGCCGAGCGCGCGCGTCCGCCGGTCGGGGCGCTCGTGCTCCGTCCCGGCCGCCGCCGTGGTGCGGGGCGACCTGGTGGAGCTGGCCGCCGGCGACCGCGTACCGGCCGACGTGGTCCTGGTGGAGGCGGCGTCGCTGGCGGTCGACGAGGCGGTGCTCACCGGCGAGTCCCTTCCCGCCGAGAAGGAGGCGGGGCGGCCGGCCGAACCCGGCGCCGCACTGGCCGACCGGCCGGGCGAGGCCTTCGCCGGCACGCTCGTGGTGCGGGGCCGGGGCCTCGGCGTGGTGGGGGCCACCGGCGCGGCGACCCGCATCGGGGCCATCGCCGCCGCCCTCGAGGACGAGACCGACCCGCCGCTGGTCACCGAGCTGCGGCTGGTGGCCACGCGCATGAGCATCCTGGCCGGCGCCCTCGGCTGCCTCCTCACGCTCGTGGTGTGGCTGCGCCACGGTGGCGCCACCGAGGCGGTGCTGGCCGGAGTGGCCCTCGCCGTCGCCGCCGTACCGGAGGGGCTGGCGACCATCGTGACGTCGGCCCTCGCCCTCGGGGCCAGGCGGATGGCCCACCGGGGCGCCATCGTCCGGCGCCTCCCGGCCATGGAGGCGCTCGGCTCGGCCAGCGTGATCTGCACCGACAAGACGGGAACGCTCACCACCGGCCACCTGGCCGTCGCCGACGTGGTCGCCGTTCCGGGGCGGGACGACGGACTCTGGGACGCCGCCCTGCGCTGCAACGACGCCGACGCCGGCGTGGGTGACCCGGTGGACGTGGCGCTCATCGAGGCGGCGGTCGCCGCCGGGCGTTCCGCGCCCCCGGGCGAGCGGGTCGCCGAGCGCCCCTTCGACACCGCCACCCGCTCGCACGCCACCGTCCACCGCACGGCCTCCGGTCCCGTCCTCTCGGTCAAGGGCGCCCCCGAGGCCGTGGCCGCCCGCTGCCGGCGTGGTCCGGCCCTGGATGCGCTGGTCGCCGCCGTCCGGTCCCTCGAGCCGTCGGGCCTGCGCCTCCTGGCGCTGGCCACGGCGCCCACCGGCGACCCCGACGCCGGCGACCTCGAGCCGCTGGGCGTGGTGGCCTTCCACGACCCGCTGCGGCCCTCGACGGCGGCGACCATCGCCCGGTGCCGGGGCGCCGGCATCCGCGTCGCCCTCGTCACCGGCGACCACCTGTCGACCGCCCGGGCGGTGGCCGCCGAGGCCGGACTGGACCCGGCGCCGGCCGTCACCGGACGGGAGCTGGCCGCCCTCGGGCCGGCCGAGCGGGCGGCCGCCCTGCGGGAGGCGTCGATCGTGGCCCGCGTGGACCCCTCGACCAAGGTGGAGCTGGTCGCCGCCCACCGGGCGGCCGGCGACATCGTCGCCATGACGGGCGACGGCGTGAACGACGCCCCCGCCCTCCGCCAGGCCGACATCGGAGTGGCCCTCTCGGGCTCCGGCGGCACCGACGTGGCGCGCGAGGCGGCCGGTCTGGTGGTGACCGACGGCGACCTGGCCACCCTCGTGGCGGCCGTCGCCGAGGGCCGCCGGATCTGGCGCAACCTCGTCAGCGTCGTGTCCTACCTGCTGGCCGGCAACATCAGCGAGGTCGTGGTGGTGCTCGGCTGCATCGCCCTCCTGCCCGGCCTGGTGGTGCCCCTGCTGCCGGTCCAGCTCCTGTGGGTGAACTTCGTCACCGACGGCATCCCGGCGCTGGCCCTCGGCGTGGACCGGCCGCCCGGCGACCCGCTGGCGTCGCCGCCCCGCGCCCGCAGCGACCAGCTCCTCGGGTGGCGGCGCCAGACGATGCTGCTGGTGCGGGGCGTGGGCGTGGCCGGCGCCGTGCTCGCCACCGGCCTGCTGGCCCGCTCGTGGGGCTGGAGCGACGAGGCGGTGCGGACCCAACTGCTGCTGTCGCTGCTGTTCGCCCACCTGATGCTCGCTTACGTGAGCAGGGCCGACACCGTGACCTTCGGGTCCGGCTGGTGGCACAACCATGTGCTGCTCACGGCCGTGGCCGGGTCGCTCGCCCTCCAGCTGCCGGCCTTCGCCACCGGGCCGGGCCGGGCCCTGCTGGGTCTGGCCGCCGTCCCCGCCGCCGGCTGGCTGCTGGCCGCCGGCGCCGCCGCCGTCACGGTGCTGGTGGTGGACGCGTCGCGGCTGCTGGCCCGCCGACGCCCGTAACGCTCGGAGCTCTTCTATGCCGGCGTGCGGGGCGGCTCCGGGAGGCGGAGCCGCAGCGGCGGCTCGGCCGCGCTGGCGGCGGTGGCGAGCACGGCCGCGCCCTGGAGGAACCCCTCGCGGAAGGCCGGCTCCTCGGCGTCCAGCCAGGCCGTGCCTTCCCGGACGGTGCTCACCTCGGGCCGCAGGACGTGCAGGGCGGCGGTCTCCACGCCGTGGTAGAAGGACCACTCAGCCGAGAAGGCGATGGACTCGCGAGCCGCCGAGGTCGCGTCCCTGGCCAGCGCCCGGGCCGCCTCCACGAGGGCCATCCGCCGGGCTTCGGGGAACCCAAGTGCCATCGTGGCCTCCTTTGTCGTGCGCTCTGAGCCGAGCATGCGCCCGCGAAAGCTGTGAGGAAAGGGACGAAGGTCCCCGCCCGCGGGCGACCTTCGTCCCGACCCACCTCCGGCCGGTCCGCCATCGCCGTCACACCCCCTCGTTACCCTTGTCCCGTGCCCGAACAGCCCTTCGCCACCGCCCACGGCTCGCCGGCGGTGGGCGTCTCGCCCCACGCTCTGGCCGGGCGCGAGGCGCGCGAGGAACTGGAGGACGGCACGCTGGCGCCCGGTGCCACCCGGGCCCTGGGCGCCGGCCGCCGGGCGCTGCCCGAGGAGCCCGACCCCTTCCGCACCTGCTTCGAGCGCGACCTCGACCGCATCCACCACTCCCGGCCGTTCCGGCGGCTGGCCGGGAAGTGCCAGGTCTTCATCGCCCCCGAGGACGACCATCTCCGCACCCGCCTCACCCACGCCGTCGAGGTGGCCCAGGTGGCGGTGGGCATCGCCCGGCCGGCCGGCCTCAACGTGGCGCTCACGGCGGCGGCCGCCACCGCCCACGACTGCGGCCACGGCCCGGCCGGCCACGCCTCCGAGGACGCCTTCTCGGCCTTCGTCGAGGGCGGCTACCACCACGCCGTCTACGGGGCCGACGTGGTGCTGGCGCCGCTCAACCTGTGCGCCGAGACGCTCGACGCGGTGCGCAACCACTCGTGGAACCGGCCGGCGCCGGCCACCCCCGAGGGCGAGGTCGTGGCTTGGGCCGACCGCATCGCCTACGTCTGCCACGACTTCGAGGACGCCGTGCGGGCCGGCATCGTCAGGGCCGAGGAGCTGCCGGCGGCCGTGGCCGGGGTGGTGGGCCGGCGGCGCTCGGCCCAGATCGGCGCCATGATCAACGCCGTCCTCCACACCGTCGCCGCCACCGGCCGGGTGGGCATGCGGGCCGAGGAGGCCGAGGCGCTGGCCGAGTTCCGGGCCTTCAACTTCGAGCGGATCTACCTCCGGCCGGCGTCGGTGGCCCAGGCCGAGCGGGTCGTCGAGCTGCTGCGCAGCCTCACCCACTGGTTCGCCGACCACCCGGCGGCCGTCGACGGCGAGGGCGGCGCCGACCCGGTGGCGGCGGCCGTCCGCCACGTGAGCGGGATGACCGACCGCTACGCGCTGCGCATGGCCGTCGAGCACCTGGGGTGGGATCCCGACAAGCTGCCCCGCGGCGTTTGACCAGGTCTGTTCCAAGGAGATCGTCGAGTATCGGCAGGGCGCTACCCTTGCACCACCGCGCGTACGCACGGGCTCGGAGGGAAGCGACGCAGCAGTGGCGTGGAAGGTCGTGCCCGTCGTCGGCATCGTGCTCGCTGCCGCGTACCTCACGGTCCTCCCGAACGCCGCACGCGACACGCTGTACCTGGCGGTGGCGGTGTCGAGTCCCGTCGCCATGGTCGTCGGGATCCGCCGGCACCGCCCGCAGGCCGTCGCCGCCTGGCGCACCTACACGGCGGGCGTGGCCGTCTTCCTTCTCGGGGACCTGACCTTCTACTGGTACCGGCTGGTCCGCGGCATCGAGCGGCCCTTCCCCTCGCTGGCCGACGTCTTCTTCGTCGCCAGCTACCCGCTGCTCATCACGGGGCTGCTGCTCCTGGTGCGCAGCCGCGAACCGGGTGGCGACCGGGCCGGCCTGATCGACGCCTGCATGGTGGCGGTCGGCGCCGGGCTGCTGGCCGAGGTCTACATCATCGCCCCGTCGCTGGCCGACAGCTCGCCGCCGTGGCTCGAGAAGACGATCTCCGTCGCCTACCCGATGTTCGACGTCGCCCTGCTGGCAGTGGCCGTCCGGCTGGCCATGACCGGAGGCCGGCGGCAGGCGTCGTACTGGTTGCTGACGCTGGCGGTGGCCTCGCTCCTCGCCGCCGACATCGGGTACGCGGTCAACCAGCTCACCGGCACGTTCGAGCTCGGCACGCCGTTCGACGTGGGGTGGATGGGCTTCTACGCGTGCAGCGCCCTGGCCGCCCTGCACCCGTCGATGGCCCGCCTGGGCGGACCGGGCCGGAACCGGGTCGACGAGTCCGACCGCCGGCGGGTCGTGGTGCTGAGCGCCGCCGTGCTCATGGCGCCGGCCGTCCTCGTGGTGCAGACGGCCAGGCACCGCTACGACGACCTGCGGGTCATCGCCGTCGCCTCGGTCGCCCTCTCGATGCTCGTGATCCTGCGGATGAGCAGGCTGCTGGCCGATCTGGCCGCCACCGCCGCCCGCGAGCGCACCCTCCGGGCGGCAGCCGCCTCCCTGGCCGCGGCCACCGATCGCGACGACATCGACGCGGTGGCGATCGACGCCGCCCGCCGGCTGGCCGGCCGCGACCGGCTCGTCCAGCTGGCGGTGTGGTCGGCGGCCGAGCTGCGGGAGGGCCCGGTGGGCGACGGCGCCCCCGCTCCCCCGGACGCCACCGCGCCGATCACCCTGGCCCAGCTGGGCGAGCTGGTCCGCCAGGGCGACAGGAACGGCCAGCCGCCGGTCCACACCGACGTCCTTCCCGTCGTGGAAGGCGAGGACCTGGCCGGCGCCTTCGTCGTCGTGGGGCTCCGCCCCCTGCCGCCCCGCGCGTCGAGTGCCATCGACACCCTCGCCACCCACCTGGGCCAGGCCCTCCAACGGGTGGCGCTGGCCGAGGACCTCCACCGCCGGCAGGGCGAAGCCCGCTTCCGGTCGCTGGTCCACAACCTCTCCGACGTCATCTGCGTGGTCGACGCCGACTCCACCATCCGCTACAGCACGCCGGCCACCCACCGCGTGCTCGGGTTCGAGCCCGACGACCTGACCGGCACGCGCCTGGTCGACCTCGTCCACCCCGACGACGCCCCCGTGGCCCTGTCGCTCTTCGACGACGTGGTCGCCGTCACCGGCAGCATCGGCCCCGTCCCCATGCGGGCCCGGCGGGCCGACACGTCGTGGGTCGACGTCGAGCTGATCGTCGACAACCTCCTGGGCGATCCCAACGTGGGCGGCCTGGTGGCCACCCTGCGCGACGTCAGCGAGCGCAAGGCGCTCGAACGCACGCTCACGCATCAGGCCTTCCACGACGGGCTCACCGGGCTGGCCAACCGGGCCCTGTTCGTCGACCGGGTGGGCCACGCCCTGCGCCGGCGGGAGACCGACAGCCGGGCCCTCGCCGTGCTGTTCCTCGACCTCGACGACTTCAAGACGGTGAACGACAGCCTCGGCCACGTGGTGGGCGACGAACTGCTGCGGGGCGTGGCCGGCCGGCTGGACACCTGCGTCCGGCCCTCGGACACCACCGCCCGCCTCGGCGGCGACGAGTTCGCCATCCTGCTCGAGGGCATGACGGTGGGCAACGAGGGCGTCGTGGTCGCCCGGCGCATCCTCGAGGCCCTGCGCCAGCCGTTCGACCTGGGCGGCAAGGCGGTGGAGGTCCACGCCAGCATCGGCATCGCCCCCGTCACCGACAACCTCGAGCCTGAGGACCTCCTGCGCAACGCCGACATCGCCATGTACGCGGCCAAGACGCGGGGCAAGGACGGGTACGAGGTCTTCGAGCCGCGCATGCTCGAGGCGGCGGCCCGGCGCCTCGACCTCAAGGCCACTCTGCAGCGGGCGGTCGACGAGGACGAGCTGCTGCTGCACTACCAGCCGCTGGTCGACCTCAACTCGGGCCGCGTCGTCGGGTTCGAGGCGCTCGTGCGCTGGCAGCACCCGGGGCGGGGCCTGGTGCTGCCCGACGAGTTCATCCCGCTGGCCGAGGAGACCGACCTCATCCTGCCGCTCGGGCGGCGCGTGTTCGGCGAGGCGTTCCGGCAGGCCCGCGCCTGGTACGCGGCCCACGGCACGTCGATGAGCGTGAACCTGTCGCGCCGGCAGCTAGCCGACCCGTCGCTCGAGCGCGACATGGGCGACATCCTCGACGTCTCGGGCGTGGAGCCGGAGGCGATCACCCTCGAGGTCACCGAGAGTGTGGTCATGCACGACGTGGAGCGCACGGTGTCGATCCTCGATCGCCTCCGGCACCTCGGCGTGAAGGTGGCCATCGACGACTTCGGAACGGGGTACTCCTCGCTCGCCGTCCTCCGCCAGCTCCCCATCGACGAGCTGAAGATCGACAAGGCCTTCGTCGACGGCGTGGGCGTGGTCGACGAGGACACCGTCCTGGTGTCGAGTGTGGTGGGACTGGCGCACAACCTGGGCTTCGTGACGGTCGCCGAGGGCATCGAGAAGGGAGCGCAGATGGCATCGCTGGTGGAGCTGGGCTGCGAGCTGGGCCAGGGGTTCCACCTGGCCCGCCCGCTCCCGGCGCACGAGGCCTCGGCGCTGCTGCACAGCGGCGTTGTCCTGCCGGCCGGCGTGTGACGGGCACGCCGCCAGACCTGGCACACTCGGGAGGGCGCAGGGTGCCGCCGCCCCGGGAGGTGTCCTTGGACCACGCCGCGAGCCCGCCGCCGGGCAGCAGGACCGTCGGGTGGGCCCGTTTCACCGTCGAGGTACGGGAGGGCCGGGCGCTCGTCGACGACCTGGCGGACGACCTCGACGACCTCCACCGGGCGGCCGCCGCGCCGGTCACCGCCCGGGTGCCGTGGCTCCGGGCCTGGGTGCACGCCTACCAGCCGTCGGCGCCGTGGGCGGTGCTCGTCCGCGACGTCGACTCCGGGCGGTTGGAGGCGGCCGGTCTCCTGTGCACCGTCCACAGCGGCGACCACGACCTCGTCGTCCCGCTGGGGCGCCGGCAGCTCGACCGCGGCGCCCTCCCCGCCCGCTCACCGCAGGCGGCGGCAGCCCTCGGCATGGCGCTCGCCGCCCGGCTCGCCTCCGGGCGGCGGCCGTGGCACCTCCGGCTCGGCCAGCTCCCGGCCGGCGACCCCGCCGCCGCCGCCGTGGCCGAGACGCTCGAGCACGCCCGCACCGTGCCGGGCGTTCCCATCCCGAAGGTCGAACTGGCCGGCGTCGACGCCCCCGAGGCCTCGCTCAGCACCAGCATGCGCAAGCAGTTGCGGAAGGCCGCCAACCGGGCGGAGACGGACGGGCTGGTGCCCGTCATCGACTTCGTCGCCGGCGGGGACGCCGTCGCCGGGGTCCTCGACGAGGTCGAGCACACCCACCGCCTCCGCGAGCGCGACGCCAGCCGGGTCAGCGACCTCGAGTCGAGCCCCGGCCTGCGCTTCTGGCGGTCGGTGATCCTCGACCACGCCCGGCAGCACGAGGCCGAGATCGCCACCCTCCGGCTCGACGGGCACCTGGCCGCCTACGTGGTGTCGCTGCTCGACGGCTCCTCGTACCGCGTCTTCGACGGCCGCTTCTCGCCGGCCTGGGCTCGGTACTCCCCCGGCCGGCTGCTCGAGACGGCGACGCTGCGCCGGGCCGCCGGCGGGGCCCGATGGGACGAGGTCGACTGGATGAGCGGCTGCGCCTCCGAGAAGCTGCTGGTCGCCAACGCCGCCGATCCCACCGAGCACCTGGTGGCGGCGTCGCCGGGCCTGGTGCTCGATCTCGACGTGATCGGGCGGGCGCCGACCGCCGGCGACCCGCGCCGGGCGTCGGACCTCGGCACCGGGTAGTGCGCCGAGACGACACGTCGCAAGGCGGCCGGGCCGTTACCGTCTGCGGCGGCCGGCCGGGCCGGTGGGTCCCCTGACGGGGGCCATCGTCCTCGCCCTCGCCTCGGCGCTCGCCTACGGGTCGTCGGACTTCCTCGGCGGGCTGGCCGGCCGGCGGGCGCCGGCATCGTCCGTCGCGTTCTCGTCGCAGCTGATCGGCCTGGCGGGGATGGCGCTGGTGGTTCCCCTGGCCGGCGGGTCCCTCCACGCCGCCGACCTCGTGTGGGGCGTGGGCGCCGGCGTCGGCGGCGGGATCGGGGTGGCCCTCCTGTACCGCGGGCTGGCCGTCGGCCAGATGAGCGTCGTGGCGCCGGTCTCCGCTGCGGGCGCGGCCTGCGTCCCCGTGCTCGTCGGCCTCCTGAGCGGCGAGCGGCCGGGCCCGCTGGCGCTGGTCGGGATGGGGGTGGCCATCGCCGCCGTGATGCTGCTGTCGTTCGTGCCGGGCCACGCGGACCGGGCCCTCGCCCGCGCCGGCGTGGCCACCGGGCTCGGCGCCGGTGCCGGCTTCGGCGCGTTCTTCGTGCTGCTCGACCACGTGCACGCCGGGTCGGGGCTGTGGCCGCTCGTCGCCGCGCGCGAGGCCTCGCTGCTGGTCCTCGGCGTCACCGTGGCCGTCACCGGCCACGCCTTCCGGCCCACCGGCGCCGGGCGGGTGATCGTCGCCGTCGGCCTCCTGGACGTGGCCGCCAACTTCGCCTACCTGCTCGCCGCCCACCGGGGCCTGCTGTCGATCGTCGCCCTGCTGACGTCGCTCTACCCGGCGGTCACCGTGGTGCTGGCCCGCGCCGTGCTGGGCGAGCGCCTCACCCGGGTGCAGACCGCCGGGCTGGTGGCGGCGGTGACGGCCGTCGCCGTCATCGCGGTTGCCGTGTGAGGCGCCGTACTTACCGGCGCCGGCACACCCGCTTGCCGCGGCTGTTGCGGGTGCAGACCCGCGTCGACTTCCTGGCCGCCGTCTTCACAGGAGCCGGCGCGGCGGCCGGCGTGCCTGTCGTCTCGAAGTCGACGGTGACGAAGATCTCGCCGTCGGCGGCGTGGACCACGCCGACACCCACCGAGTCGAACTGCGGGTCGACGATGTTCTTGTAGTGGCTGGGGCTGGCCACGAAGGCGTCGTGCAGCGACTGCACGCTGTAGCCCATCCCCACGTTCTCGCCCAGGCGCAGCCACCCGGCCGGGCCCTGGACCGAGAGGAGCGGGTTGTGGGAGATCCCCTTGACCGACAGCATGTTGCCCGACCAGGCGCGGGCCATGTCGAACAGGGCCCCGCGGAACTCCAGCGGCTGGAGCCCGTGCGCCACCCGCACCTGGTTGATCATGGTCGCGAACTCGAGCTCCTCGCTCCCGGTGTCGGCCGACGCCGGCGAACCGGCCGTTCCCGCGACCAGACCGACGGCAATGACGGCCGAAACAGCAATCCTCCGCAACGCGCGCATGAGCGCCTTCCCTCCCTGGGTGTCCGCCGATGTCCCACTGAGGAGGCGCTGCCCCCTTTCGGTAACCCGGCTGCCTTGCGAGCGGTCGCTCCGTCAGGTCCGTGGCTTTGCGCGCACCGGGTTTCCCCGGGCTTGCCGTTTCGTGGGTCCTACGTTGTGCTGCTCAGGTCTTCGGCGCCCCGTCCACAGGGCTTGAGCCCATAGCGGGCGAAGTGCCCGAAAGCTCGTCAGCCCACCGGGGATGGTGCCGGCCGGCCCATGCCTGCTCCACCGTCCCCCGCCACATGCCGCCGAGGGCCTCGCCGTCGGACAGCGCTTTGCCCACGTGGACGGCGACGACCACGAAGAGCCCAAGGGCCAGCCAGTCGTGCACGAAGGTGGCGCCGGTGCGCCAGCGCAGCGGGAAGTAGTGGAACCAGTGCATCACCGAGCCGGTGCCGAGCATCACCACGACGGCGCCGGCGGTGAAGGCGGCGTTGAGCTTCTGGAGGGGATGGAATTTCCCGAACCGCACCGAGAGGTCGCGGCCGAGGGAGCGGGCCCATCGCCGGTCCTCGGCGTCGAAGCGGCCGAGCCGGCGGGTGTCGGCCCGCAGCGCCGCCGACCACGGGCCGAGGCGGGCGACCAGCCACGGCAGCGGCAGCAGGAGCCCCGCCACCACGTGCACCTGCCGGACGAGCGGCCGGCGCCCCACCAGGGCCGACACCGGCCCCCAGTAGAGGGCGAGGGCGGTGGCCATGAGGACGCCGAACAGCACGGCGTTGGCCCAGTGGAGAGCCCGTTCGGCCCGGTCGAAACGGTGGAGCATGTCTAGACGGGCTTGTCTTTCCGGCCGTTCGAGCGCCCGATCCAGGCGTCGGTGTCGTAGCCCCGCTGCTCCCAGTAGCCCGGTTCGACGGCGTCGGTGACCCGGATCTCCTCGAGCCACTTGCACGACTTGTAGCCGTACATCGGGGCCACGTAGAGGCGCACCGGCCCGCCCTGGGCCCGGCTGACCGGCTTGTCCTCCAGCTCGTAGGCGACGAGGACGTCGGGCCGGCGGGCCTGGTCGAGGGTGAGGCTCTCGGTGTAGGAGCGGTCGAAGCTGCTGAAGGTGAGGGCCCCGGCCGCCGGCTGCACGCCGGCCTCGTCGAGCAGCGCCGAGAGCTGCACGCCGGTCCACGGCACGTCCGGCACCCGCCAGCCGGTGACGCACTGGAAGTCCTTCACCAGCCGGGTGGCCGGCCTGGCCCGCAGGTCGGCGAGGCCCAGGTCGAGGGGGCGGTCCACCAGCCCGGTGACCCGCAGGCGGTACTCGGCGTCGGTCCGCTTGGGCAGGAACCCCACCACCGAGTAGATGCGGAACCGGCCGGCGGCAGGGATGAGCGACGACAGCCCGGTGCGGTCGGCGGCCTGGAGTGGCGCCAGCAGCCGGTTCAGGCCCGACGCCACCCGCTCGCCGAACAACACGCCGGCCGCCCCGAGCCCCACCATGGCGAGCACGACGCGCCGCCCGACGGGCGTGCCGGCGTCGTCACCCATGGGCACCAGCCTACGGCTCACTCCCGAGGAGTGAGCGGGTCAGCCGATCTTGAGGTCGGGGCTGTAGACGCGGGCGGCGCCCATGGCCGCCACCCGCTCGGCCAGGGCGGCGAAGGCCCGGGACGCCTCGCCTTCGGGGTCGGACACGGTGACGGGCGTGCCCACGTCGCCGCCCTCCCGCAGGGCCGGCACGAGGGGGACCTGGCCGAGCAGCGGCACCCCGAGGGCGGCGGCCAGCTCGGCGCCACCGCCGGCGCCGAACAGCTCGTAGCGCTTCCCGTCGTCGCCGGTGAACCACGACATGTTCTCGATCACGCCCCGCAGCGACAGGTTCACCTTCTTGGCCATGTAGGCGGTGCGCTGGGCCACCCGCTGGGCGGCCGCCTGCGGCGTGGTGATCACGAACATCTCGGACCGGGAGAGGTACTGGGCCATCGACAGGGCCACGTCGCCGGTGCCCGGCGGCATGTCGACGAGGAGGAAGTCGACGTCGCCCCAGAGCACGTCGACGAGGAACTGCTCGAGGGCCTTGTGCAGCATGGGCCCCCGCCACATGACCGGCTGGTTCTCCTCCACGAAGAAGCCGATCGATATCACCTTGATGCCGTGGGCCACGGGCGGCACGATCATGTCGTCGAGCACCACCGGGTCGGCGGTGATGCCCAGCATCTTCGGGATCGAGAAGCCGTAGACGTCGGCGTCGAGCACGGCCGTGCGGTGGCCCTGGCGGGCCAGGGCCACGGCCAGGTTGACGGTGACCGACGACTTGCCCACCCCGCCCTTGCCCGACGAGATCCCGAGCACGCGGGTGCGGGAGCCGGGCGCCATGAACTGGTTGACCCGCCCCTCCTCGTGGCCCAGCCGCTGGCCGCCGGCCGCATGGGCGGCGCCGGCGCCCATGCGCTCGCGCACGGCCGCCCGCTCCTCGTCGGTCATCACCGTCATGTCGACGGTGACCGCCCCGACGCCCTCCACCGGGCGCAGCGCAGTCGTGACGCGGTCGGTGATCTCCGCCCGCAGCGGGCACCCGGCGACGGTGAGGGCGACCAGCACGGCGACGTCGCCACCGTCGATGCGGACGTCCTTCACCATGCCGAGGTCGACGATGCTGCGGCCCAGCTCGGGGTCCTGAACGGGGCGGAGGGCCTCGATGACCTGGGCCTCGGTGACGGGCATGGGGAGCGGGCGCCTCCTTGGCAACCGGGGAATCACGACCTGCCCGGGTAGACTACTTTCGTGGACCGGGCATCCCTCGACGACGCCGAGTTCTCGGCCGCCGTCGCCGCCGTCACGTCCGCCTTCGGTGACCCCACCAGGCGGGAGATCTTCCTCTTCGCCCGCGACAGCGTGCCGGGCGTCACCGCCGGCGAGGTGGCCGAGCGCTTCGAGCTGCACGCCAACGTGGCCCGCCACCACCTCGACAAGCTGGCCGCCGGCGGCTACCTCTCCGTCCACGTGGAGCGGGCCGAGAGCGGCGGGGCGGGGCGGCCGTCGAAGCGCTACCGGGCCACCGAGAAGGCGCTGGAGTTCCCGGCCCGGCGCGACGACCTGCTGGTCACCCTCCTCGGCCGGGCCCTGGCCCTGCTGCCGCCGGCCCAGGCGGAGGCCATGGCCGAGCAGGTGGGCGAGGAGTACGGGCGCGACCTGGCCCGCCAGATGTCGCCCGGCGACGGCCACCGGTCCTTCCAGGCGTCGCTGCACGCCGTGGCCGACGCCCTCACCGCCCACGGCTTCGCCGCCCACGCCGAGGCCCGCGGCACGTCGATCGCCATCGTGTCCGAGCAGTGCCCCTTCGGCGCCACCGCCACCCAGCACCCGGTGATCTGCGCCGTCGACCGGGGCATCGTCCGGGGGATGCTGGCCGGCCTCTACGGCGACACCGCCCCGGCCACCACCGCCTCCCGGGCCCAGGGCGACGACGCCTGCGTCACCGCCGTCTGATGGTTCGCGCCCGGAGCCGCCATCCACGGCGGCTGTGCCTGATGGTTCGCTGCGCGCCATCCTGGCGCTGCGCCCACTGTCGCCGGCGCCCTGGCGGGCGCGACGGCGACGCCCTCGAGCCCCGGTCGCGCCCGGGAGCCGCCATCCATGGCGGCTCGCTGTAACGGCTTGGCCCGCAGCTACCTCGACCACGCCTCCACCTCCCCCGCCCGGCCCGAGGCCGTGCAGGCCATGCTCCGGTGGCTGTCGGGGCCGGCCGCCGCCGACCCGGCCCGCGTCCACACCGAGGGCCGCATGGCCCGGGCCGCCCTGGAGGAGGCCCGCGAGCAGGTAGCCGCCTTCCTCGGGGCCCGGCCCCGGGAGGTGGTGTTCACCAGCGGCGCCACCGAGGCGGTCAACGCCGCCACCTGGGGCGCCGCCGCCCTGCGACCCCACGGGGCGGTGGTGGCGGCGGCGGTGGAGCACTCGGCGGTGCGGGACGCCTCCGAGCGCACCGGCCGGCTGGTGACGGCACCGGTCGACCGGCTGGGCCGCATCGACGTCGACGCACTCCTCGATCTGGCCGTTCCCGGCACGGCCCTCGTCCACTGCCAGCTGGGCAACCACGAGGTCGCCACCGTCCAACCGGTGGCCGAGGTGGTGGCCGGGTGCCGGGAGCGGGGCGTGCCGGTGCACGTCGACGCCGCCGCCGCCGCCGGCCACGTGGCCATCGACTTCGCCGCCCTGGGCGCCGACCTGCTCTCGGTGAGCGCCCACAAGCTGGGCGGTCCCAAGGGCGCCGGCGCCCTGCTGGTGCGGCGGGGGCTGCGCCTCCCACCGCTGCTGGTCGGCGGCGACCAGGAGCGGGCCAGGCGGGCGGGGATGGAGGACGTGCCCGCCCAGGTGGGCTTCGGGGCGGCCTGCGCCGGGCTCGACCTGGCCGGTGAGGCGGAGGCCGCCCGGGCCGCCACCGAGGCGCTGGCGGCGGCCGCCCTGACTGTCCCCGAGGTGGAGCGGTTCGGCGACCCCGACCGCCGGCTGCCCCACATCCTGTGCCTCGGGATCGCCGGCGTCGAGGCGGAGGGCGTCCTGCTCGGGCTCGACCAGGCCGGCGTGGCCGCCCACTCCGGCTCGGCCTGCTCGTCCGAGGCCCTGGAGCCGTCGCCGGTGCTGGAGGCCATGGGCGTGGCCGCCGAGCGGTCGCTGCGGCTGTCGGTGGGCTGGAGCACCACGGCGGCCGACGTCGACGCCTTCGCCGGCGCCTTCCCGGCCGTGGTGGAGCGCCTCCGGGCCCTGGGCCGGTAGCGACAAACTGCACTTATTGCACAGCCTCCGGGGCTCTGCTTGATTTGATCCCGGAGGGATCGGGAACCCGGCGCCCGGCGGCACGGCTCGCAGCCATGCCATCGCCGCGGAGACGGTCCGGGGCTGTGACGAATTGCGGAACCCACCTGCCGCCCCGTCACGGCCCTCTCCCGCCCGGACCGGCTCTCTGAGCCGGCCGGGCGACGTGCCCGCCGTCAGGCCCTCCCTGCCTCCACGCACCGCACCCCGTGAGGACCCACAGTGGCGGCGTGGTCGGTGCCGGGCTCGACCTCCAGGCGGTCGCCCGGCCCCAGCTCCACGTCGTCCTGGTCGCGCAGGTGGAAGGTGATCCCGCCGCTCACGCAGTAGAGGACCTTGTGGTAGCCGTGGGCGTGCCAGCCGTAGGTCTCGCCCGGTCCGTTGCTCCATCCGTGGGGCGCCAGGCCCTCGTCGCGGAGGCGCTGCTCGAGGCCGGACGGCGACGGCGACCGCCCGACCCAGCGGTGCACGGTGGCGGTCACTGGCAGAGCCTGCCACGATCGGCACCTTGGGCGCTGGGCCGACCGCGGTGCGTCAATTCGGGGGTGGGTGGCGCGCGCACCTAGGTGTTCGTTACCATTCGTCCCCATCTGGCGGATCCCTGTCCGGATGATGACACGCCCCGGGGCGCTGATCATCGTGCTCCTCGCGGCGCTCGGCCTCGCGGCGGGGAGTCCCCTCCTCGGCGCGCAGGCCGATCCCCTCCTCCCGCCGCTGCTCCCCCCGCCGGCGCCAACCACCACCACTCCCCCTGCCCCGGGCAAGCCCGTCCCCACCACGAACCTGGTCGACGCCCTGCTCAAGCCGCCCACCACGCCGGCGCCCACCACCGCCCCGCCGGCCGCCCCCAAGCCGGTGGTCGCCGGGGGCACGGTCGTCCCCGGCAACGCCGGCGGCGAGGGCGAGAACCCGGGCAGCGACGCCGGACCGTTCCCCGCCGACCTGGCGGCCAAGATGAACTCGGTCCACCGCAGCCGGCCCAACAACAGCTTCGCCCTGGTCGGCGCCCTCAAGGCGCTCACCGACCTGGGCGTGCCGGCCGACGAGGCCATGCGCGTCGGAATGGGCCGCTTCCCGGTGGCCGGGCGGGCCACCTTCATCGACGACTGGTGGTTCCCCCGCTTCGGGCCCGGCTGGCGGCTGCACGAGGGCACCGACATCTTCGCCGACCGCAACACACCGGTGCGCTCGCCGGCCAACGGCGTCGTGAAGTTCTCCGACGGGGGCCTGGGCGGGATCGCCGTGTACGTCTACCAGGACGACGGCACCTACTTCTACATGTGCCACCTGGACCACCGCACGCCGGGCCTGAAGCCCGGGCAGCGGGTGTCGGTCGGCGACGTCGTCGGCTTCGTCGGCAACACCGGCAACGCAGCCGGCGGCGCCACCCACCTCCACTTCGAGGTGCACCCGGCCTCCCGGGTGGTCACCGTCGGCAAGGGCAAGAAGCAGACCACCAAGGTCGTGCCCCTGAGGGTGGCTCCCGGCACCGAGTTGCCGGCCACCGATCCCAAGCCCTTCCTCGACGCCTGGCTGCTGGAGGCCACGGCCCAGCTGCCGGCGGTCGTCGCCAGCTACCAGGCCAACCACCCGCTCCCCGCCTCACCGGTGGTCGCCCCGGCCCTGCCGGCCTCCGTCGTGCTCGAGAGCCACCATTTCTCCGGCGGTGGGCTCATCGCCGCCGACGCCCCCCTCGTGCGCACGCCGCTGATGGGCCTCGCCCTCCTCCTCATCGTGATGGTCCTGGTCCTCACGCCGGTCCTCGCGCCCCGGCGGCGCCTCGTCACGGCCGGCGGGCGGCCGCCGGCCAAGCAGCCGTCGGCCCCGCGCCGCTCCCGCCGGGAGCGGAAGGCCGGCGCCCCGGTCACCGCCGCCCCAGCCGTCCTCGCCACCACCGACGAGGCCGCTGCCGCCTCCAAGCAGCGCCGCGGTCGGAAGGCCGCCGAGCCCGATGCCTCCGCCGACAAGCCCGGGCGGCGCCACCGCAAGGCCGAGAAGTCCGCCCGACCGGTCGTGGAGCCCGCCGCCGCCGTTGCACCGGCGCCCCCGGCACCCGAGACGGCGCCGTTCGCCCTCGGGCGGCCGTGGCAGCACGCCGCTGCTCCGTCCCCGGGTCCGGTGGTCATCGCACCCGCCAACGGCCACGGCACCGCCTCCGACGACCCGGTGGTGATCGACATCACCGCGCTCGACGCCGACGAGCCGGTGCCCGATGCCGTGGTGGTCGACCTGCCGACCTCCGAGGGCCCCGTGGTGATCCCGGTGGTCGAGGCCGGCACCGGGCGCCTCCGCCGGCGCCGCCGCCGGGATTCGGATCCCGACGCCCTCGTCGGCGCCGGCGACGCTTCCGCCTGAACCGTCCGGCGAGGCGGTATCCAGGCGCCGGTTCGAGGCCGATGCATCCGGATCCCGGCGCCATCGGCCTCAGCAGCGTCCCATCGCCTCCGCCGGTCCGACGTCGGCGCCCTAGGGGGGCGGGGCGGTGGTGGTGGGCGCCGGCTGGCCGGCGTCGGCCAGGGCCTTCTGGAGGAGGTCCTCCACCACCGGCACCATCTGCTTCGGGGGGTTCGAGGCGAGGAAGGTCCGCAGCTCGGGGACGGCGGCCGCCGGGTCGTTGCGGTCCTGGTACAGGACGAAGGCCCGGAAGAAGTGGGCGTCGGGGTAGCTCGGATCGGCGGCGACGGCGGCGTCGATGGACTGGATCCCCTTCTCGACCAGCCCGTTGTTGCCGGCCGCCCGCCCGGCCAGCCGGAGCAGCCAGCCGCGATACGCCAGCGCCTCGGGCTGGCGGGGGTCCTGCTTCAGCACGGCGTCGTAGAGCTTGATGGCGTCGAGGGTCTTGCCCTCGCCGATCAGCTCCTGGGCCCGGGCCAGGTCGCCGCTCGCGCCGGTGGCGGTGACCGAGCCGGAGACCGAGTCGCCCACGTGGCGCTCGCCCGCCGAGCGGGCCACCAGCACCCCGGCGCCGGCGGCGAACGCCACCAGGGCGGCCACGACGAGGGCCGGCCGCCAGGGGGACAGGGTCCTGGTGGGCCGGGCGGCGACGGTGACGCCGGCGGCCGGTGCCTCCTCCGAGGACGAGGACGAGGACTCGAGGGCCCGCAGCACGTCGGCCGCCCGGGCCGTGTAGTCGTCGCGCAGGGCGAGATAGTCGGCCTCCTCCAGGTCGCCGGCCTCCCGCTCCCGCTCGAGGTCCTCGAGGGAGCGCAGGAGGTGGTCGCGCTCCTCGGCCAGCGACTCGGCGCTCATTGGCGCACCTTCCCGATGAGCGAACGCACGTTGCTCACTGCCCGGCCGCCTGCTCGACGAGGAGGCGGTCCTCAACGGTGGGCGTGCGCCGGGGCTCGGCCCGCCGGCGCCGGAACGTGTAGGCCAGCACGCCGGCGGCCAGCACCAGCCCGGCCACCGGCAGGGCCCACACCAGGGCGGCCACGCCCGAACCGGCCGGCGTGAGCAGGATGTCGGAGCCGTAGCGGCCCACCAGGTAGGACCGGATGGCGGCGTCGCTCTGGCCGGCGTCGACCCGCCGGCGGATCTCCTGGCGGATGGCCACCGACGCCGGAGCCTCCGACTCGGCGGCCGACAGCCCCTCGCAGGTCGGGCAGCGCACCCCGGCGGCGACGTGGGCGGTGCGGGCCGCCGGCGTGGCCGGCCGCCCGTCGCCCCGGCCGGCGCCCACCGCCAGGGCGACCACCAGCACCGGCACCAGCACCAGCCACGGCACCCACGCCCGCACCCCTCCGGCCTCACCGGGGGCGCTCACGAGCCGGCCTCCCCCTGGCGGAGCAGGCGGTCGAGACCCTGGGCGGTGACCCCGCCGACCAGCCGGATGCGCACCACGCCCTGGGGGTCGACGAGGAACGACTCGGGGACGCCCCGCACGCCGAAGTCGACCTTGGCGCCGGCGTCCTCCACCACCGGCCAGGTGCCGCCCCGCTGGGCGAAGAAGGCCTTCACGTCGTCGGGCTGGTCGTCGTAGATCACCGACAGCACCTGGGCCTCCGTGGCCTCGTGCCGGTTGGAGAAGCTCACCAGTTCGTGGTGCTCCCTGACGCAGGGGATGCACCAGGTGGCGAAGAAGTTGACCAGCACCCACCGGCCCCGCAGGCCGGTGAGGCTCACCTGGGTGCCGTCGAGGCCCGGCCCGCCGATCTCGGGGGCGGGCTGCCCGACGACGGGGCTGGGCGCCACCACGTCGGCCGCCTGCGGCCGGGTGGCCAGCACGGCCACCAGCGCCACCACCACCACGCCCACGCCGATGGCCGCCCACCGGGCGGTGTGGCGGGGCGGGGTCGCCTCGGCCAACGCGGCGGTCACTGGACCGGCACCTCGGCCGGCTCCTTCAACGGCTCCAGCTCCAGCGACTCGCCCGGCTCGGGGTCGGGCTCGACCGGCGGCCGGCGCTCGCCGGCGGGGGCGGACGCCGGCTCGGTGGGCCGGCGCCGGCGGCCGGGCGCCACCGCCAGCAGGGTGCCCAGCACCATCACCGCCCCGCCCAGCCACAGCCACACGATCAGCGGCTGCACGACCACGGCGATGACGGCCGGCGCATCGGCCGTGCGGGGCGCGCTCACCAGGGTGAGGTAGACGTCGCCGGTGAGCCCGGTGCGCACCGACGGCGTGCCGATGGCCTGGGTGGCGAAGGGGAACTGGTGCAGCGACGGCCGGTAGACGGCGCCCCGGTCGATGCGCACGTCGGCCGAGATGGTGCGCTTGTTGGGGTGCTGGACGGTGGCCGAGCGCAGGTAGGTGACGGTGTGGCCGGCCAGCCGGGCCGACTGCCCGGGGCGCAGCCGGAACTCGGCCCGGTGCCCGTACGACGAGCTGGCGGCGAAGGCCACCGCCACCAGCACCACGCCGAGGTGGACCACCATGCCGCCGTTGGCCCGGCCGAGCAGCCCCCGCACGCCGTTGCGGCGGGTGGACAGCACCAGCTGGCGCAGGGCGGCAGCGGCCGCGAAGGCGCCCAGCCCGAAGGCCAGCAGCGTGCCCAGGCCGCGCAGGCCGCCGGCCACGCACGCCACCACCACCGCCGTGGCCGCCCACGCCGGCCACTTCAGCCGGTCCCGCAGGACCTCGCCCGACGCCTTGCGCCACGGCAGGGCGGGCGCCACCGCCATGAGGAACAGCAGGCACAGGGCGATGGGGGTCACCATGCGGTCGAAGTACGGCCGGCCCACGGTGATGCGGTCGCCGTTCAGTGCCTCGGCCAGCAGCGGGAACACGGTGCCCAGCAGGACCACGAAGGCGAAGGCGGCGAACAGCAGGTTGTTGGCCAGGAAGGCGCCCTCGCGCGACAGGGCGGCGTCGACCCGGCCGGGGGCCCGCAGCCGGTCGCCCCGCCAGCCGATGAGGCCCACGCCGACCGCCACCACGAGGGCGAAGAACCCGAGGATCGCCGGCCCGATGGGCGACTCCGTGAAGGCGTGCACCGAGTCGAGGACGCCCGAGCGGGTGAGGAACGTGCCGAGGATGGTGAGGCTGAAGGTGGCCACCAGCAGCGACAGGTTCCACACCCGCAGCAGCCCGCGCCGCTCCTGCACCATCACCGAATGGAGGAAGGCGGTGCCGGTGAGCCACGGCAGGAACGAGGCGTTCTCCACCGGGTCCCAGGCCCAGTACCCGCCCCACCCGAGCACCTCGTAGGACCACCAGGCCCCGAGGATGATGCCGGCGGTGAGGAGGGCCCAGGCGATCAGCGTCCACCGCCTCGTCTCGAGCAGCCACCCCTCGTCGAGCCGGCCGGTGACCAGGGCGGCCACGGCGAAGGCGAAGGGCACGGTGAACCCGACGTAGCCCATGTAGAGGATCGGCGGGTGGAAGGCCATCAGCGGGTGGTTCTGCAGCAGCGGGTTGGGGCCTGAGCCGTCGTGCGGGATCGAGGCCAGCACCCGGAAGGGGTTGGCCGGCCCCAGCATGAGCCCGAAGAAGAAGGCGGCCACCACCAGGCCGGTGACCAGCGCCCAGCCGACGACCGGGTCGGCGGCCCGCGACCGGAACCGGCGGGCGACCAGGGCCAGGTACCCGGCGAGCACCAGCGTCCACAGCAGGATCGAGCCCTCGAGGGCGCCCCACAGCGACGAGACGGTGTAGAGCAGCGGGGTGGCCCGGCTGTGGTTGTCGGCCACGTACTTGAGCGAGAAGTCGTTGGTCACCAGCGCCCGCTCCATGGCGAGGGCGGCCAGCACGGCGGCGGCCAGGACGACCCACACGTGGGCGGGGCCGCGCCGGCGCAGGTCGGGGCGGTCGCCGACCAGGCCGGCCACCAGCGTGACCACCCCGGTGGCGGCGGCGAGGAACCCGAAGAGGACGGCGCTGCGGCCGGCGAGGCCGTTCATCAACCCTTGTAGTCCTTGACCCGCTCCGGGTTCCGGGCCTTGTACTCGTTGGTGTGCCGGACCAGGATGCGGTCGCTCAGGAAGGCGTCGCCCTGGAAGCGGCCCTCCAGCACCACGGGGATGGTGGGCTGGAACAGCTCGGGCACGTCGCCCTTGTGGATGACTTCGACGGTGGCGCCCCCGTCGCCCCGGACGGTGAAGTCGACCTCGCCGGCGGCGTCGTGCACGCTGCCGGGTACGACGGTGCCCTCCAGCCGGAAGCGGTGGGTGCCGAGCGACGACCGCTGGGCCACCGCCTCGTCGGCCGTCTTGAAGTAGACGGTGGCGCTGCCCGCCGCCCGGAAGCCGAGGAAGGCCAGGGCGCCGGCGATGACGAGCCCCGCCACCACCCGCCGCCGGCGGCCCGGCTCGGTGCGGGGCCGGGGCGGCGCGGGTGCCGTCACTGGTCCTCGGCGTCGTCGGGCGGCAGCGACCGGGCCAGCACCCGGCCCCGCCGCACGACCCATGCCGCGTAGAGGGAAAGGGCGCCGACGGTGATCCCGTAGCCGGCCCACACATACGACTCGCTCATGAGACCGGCACCGACTCGGCCCGGCGCTCCTCCAGGGCCACCTCGAAGGTGTCGGCCTCGAGGGCCTGCTCCATGGCCTCCACACGGGAACGGCGCACGATGAGCCACGAGCACAGCAGCGTCATGGCGACGAAGCCCAGCAGCATCACCGAGACGTAGGAGCCGTCGAGGTCCTTCTGGGGGGTGAGCTGGGCCAGCGAGCGGCCCTGGTGCAGGGTGCGCCACCAGTCCACCGAGAAGTGCACGATGGGCACGTCGACCACGGCGACGAGGGCGCAGATGGCGGCCCGCCGGGCCCTCGTGACCGGGTCGTAGGCCACCCGGCGCAGGGCCAGGTACCCGAGGAACAGCGCCTCCAGCAGGGCGGTGCTGGTGAGGCGGGCGTCCCAGGTCCACCACACGCCCCACGTGGGCCGGCCCCAGATGGAGCCGGTGATGAGCGTGAGGGTGCAGAACAGGACGCCGACCTCGGCGCCGGCCGCCGCCACCTGGTCCCAGCGGGGCGAGCGGGTGCGGGGCACCAGCCAACCGACGCTGGCCAGGGCGCACACCCCGAAGGCGACATACGAGGCCCACGCCAGCGGCGGGTGGATGGCGATGAGCCGGGCGTAGGGGCCCTGCTCCATGGTGGGCGGCAGGCGGATGCCGAGGACCACGGTGGTGACCATGCCGAACAGGGCGGCGGCGCCGAGCAGGGTGGTGCCGGGACCGCCGGCGGGCTTCGTCACTGCTCCACCATCCCTTCGTGATGTTGCAGCAGCGAGTTGCTGATGGTCCGTCCTCCCGGGCCGGTCATGATTCCTCCAGGAGGGAGCCGAAGGCGAGCACGCCCACGGTGACGTAGACGGCGGCGAACACGGCCAGCAGCTGGGCCCAGCGCCAGCCGTCGTCGACCGACAGGCCCATGCCCACCTCCCAGGCCCGGGTGGCGGCGAGCAGCACCGGCGCGACCACGGGAAGGAGCAGCAGCGGCAGCAGCGTCTCCCGCACCTTGAGGCCGGCGGCCAGCACGCCGTAGACGGTGCCGGCGGCGGCCAGCCCCACGGTGGCCGCCAGGCTGGTGGCGAGGAGGAGGGCGGCGCCGCCCAGGTGGGCGTCGAAGAGGATCACCACGCCGGCGGCCAGCACCAGTTCCAGCAGAGCCAGCTGGGCGGCGACGGCGGCCGCCTTGCCGAGGAAGATCCCGGCCGGGTCGAGCCCCGAGAGGCGCAGGCCGTCGCCCGCCCCGTCGCCCGACTCCACGGCGAAGCTGCGCTGCACGGTGAGGAGGGCGGACAGCAGCACGGCGACCCAGAACAGCCCGGCCGACGCCCGCGCCAGCACGCCCCGGTCGGGGTCGAGGGCGAAGCCGAACAGGACGAGGACGACGATCGCGAACGGGGCCACCTGGTTGGTGGCCACACGCGAACGGGCCTCGATGCGCAGGTCCTTGCCCGCCACGAGGGCGGCGTCACGCCACATGAACCGGCTCCGCCGCCGCGACCCGCCCGCCGGCCACCACGACCGTGCGCCCGGCCAGGGCGGCGGCCCGCTCCGCCTCGTGCGAGGCCAGCACGACGGTGGCACCCTCGGCCACCGCACCCCGCACCAGGCCGTCGAGGAGGTCGCGCCCGTCGGCGTCGAGGCCGGCGTGGGGCTCGTCGAGCAGCCACAGCTCGGGGCGGCGGGCCACGAGGGCGGCCAGGGCCACCCGCCGGCGCTGGCCGGCCGACAGCCGGGCCACGGCGATGTCCCGCAGGCGGCCGTCGACGCCGAGGCGGGCCATGGCCGGCCCGACGGCGGCCACGTCGCCCCCGCCGGCCCGCACCGCGAAACGGACGTTGTCCTCGGCCGAGAGGTCGTCGTAGAGGGCGCCGGCGTGGCCCAGCAGGCCGACCCGCCGGCGCACCGCCCGGCGGTCCCGCCGCAGGTCGTGGCCCAGCACCTCGGCCCGGCCCGACGTCACCGCCACCAGGCCGGCACAGGCCCGCAGGAGGGTGGTCTTGCCGGCGCCGTTGGCGCCCTGGAGCAGCACGACCTCGCCAGGCTCGACGTCGAGGTCAACGCCGGCCAGGGCGGGGAAGCGGCCGAGATAGGCGACGGCCGAGCGGAAGAGGACAGCGGGAGCCATGGGCGGCCCGACAATGCTACGGGCAGGTGCCCGGTCACTTCCAAGCGGGGCCGTCCCCTACCCTCGTTTGAATGACAGTCCGGAGGGTGATCGGCGGCGTGGGCCGCACCATGATCGGCGCCGGCGTCCTCATCCTGCTCTTCGTGGCCTACCAGCTCTGGGGGACCGGGCTGGCGGAGTCCCGCTCGCAGCACGCCCTCAAGCGCCAGTTCGACCAGCTGCTCGCCCCGCCGTCCGCCGTGCCGTCGACCACCACCCCGCCCGTCACCGACGGCGAGCCCCCCTCCACCACGACCACCACCCTCGACGACAGCGCCGCCCCCGCCCCCGCCGGGCAGGCGGTGGCCATCATCAAGATCCCCAAGATCGGCGCGGAGAAGGCCGTCGTGCAGGGGATCACCCTCGACATGCTGAAGAAGGGCCCGGGCCACTATCCCGACACCCCGCTGCCCGGCCAGCCGGGCAACGCCGCCATCGCCGGCCACCGCACCACCTACGGCGCGCCCTTCTTCCGCCTGAACGAGCTGTCGCCGGGCGACCCCATCCTCGTGACCACCCGCCAGGGCCGCTTCCGCTACGAGGTGCGGGAGACCAGGATCGTGAAGCCGAACGACACCACGGTCCTGCGCCCGTCCAAGGACAACCTGCTCACCCTCACCACCTGCAACCCCCGCTTCAGCGCCTCGCAGCGGCTGGTGGTGATCAGCGTGCTCAAGGGCGAGGCGGCCGAGGCCCCGCCGCCCACCACCACCGTCCCGCCCACCACTGCCCCGCCCGTCATCGAGCCGGGGGCCACGACAGTGGCGCCCACCACCCCGCCGACCACGGCCCCGGACCTGCAGGCGGCCGAGGGCGGCCTGTCGGGCCGGGCGGCGGCCAAGGGCCCGGCCATCGCCTGGGGGCTGCTGGCCGCCGCCATCCTCGTCCTCATGTGGCTGGCCGGCCGGGCGTGGAAGCGGTGGCCGGTGTACCTCCTCGGCGCGCCGGTGTTCCTCGTGGTGCTCTTCGTCTTCTTCGAGAACTTCAGCCGCCTGCTCCCGTCGAACTACTAAACCTCGCGGGGCTCCCGAGCGTGTACGGGGAGTGGAGGCGGGATGGACCAACGGGACGAGGACCGGGCGGCGCTGGAGGACTTCTGCCGGCTCCAGTTCCCCCGGCTGGTGGCGCTGCTCAGCATCTACTGCGGCGACCCCGCCACCGCCGAGGACCTGGCCCAGGAGACCCTGGCCCGGGTCTGGCGGCGCTGGGACCGCGTCCGCCGGCTGGACGCTCCCGAGCTGTGGGCCCGCCGGGTGGCCCTCAACCTGGCCAACTCCTGGTTCCGCCGCCGGCGGGCCGGCGCCCGGGCCGTGGGCCGGGCCGCCGCGTTCGTGGCCCCCGCTCCCGCCCCGGCCGGCGACGACGGGTTCCTGCGGCTGGTGGCCGGCCTGGCGCCGCGCCAGCGGGCCGCCCTCGTCCTGCGCTTCCACGAGGACCTGTCGGTGGCCGAGACGGCCCGCCTCCTGCGCTGCCGGGAGGGCACGGTGAAGGCCCTCACCTCCCAGGCACTGGACGCCCTGCGCCGGCAGGGCGTGGCGGTGGAGGACGCCGATGGGTGAGCCCCTGGGCCGGCGCCTGCGGGAGGCGGCGGCCGAGCCCTCGCGCCCCCTCGACCTCGGCGCCGTCGAACGCCGGGCCGGGGCCCTGCGCCGGCGGACCCGACTCGGCGGGGCCGCGCTGGTGCTGCTCGTGGGCGCCGCCGCCGGCCTGGCCGTCGCCGCTGACCGGGACGGCCCCGCCACGCGCGTGGCCACCACCCCCGCCACCGTGGCCGAGGCCAGCGACCAGCTGGTGGTGACGGCGGCCGGCGTGGTCCGGGTCGTCGACGCCGCCGGCGGCGCGGTGCTGCGTCAGGTCGCCGTCGGGGCCGGCAACGCGGTGCCCACCCCCCTGGCCGTCGACCCCGGCGGGACGGTCTACGGGGTGCTCTCCACCCACGGCCCGATGTGCAAGGACCTGCTCATCGCCAGCGTCGACCTGGCGACCGGGGCGCGGAGCTGGGCCGTCGACGGCCCGGCCGAGGCCCCCGCGGTGAGCCCCGACGGCCAATTCCTCGCCTACCTCACCGGCGATCAGCCGCCGTGCGAGCCGCAACAGGTCGTGGTGCGGGACCTCCGCTCGGGCGCCGAGCAGCGCTGGCCGATGACCGCTCCCACCCGGGCGCTGTCATGGACCCGGGACGGCCGGAGGCTGCTGGTCGGCGGCGCCCGGCTCCTGGACACCGCCCTGCCGGCCGGACCGGACAACCCTTCCGGGCCGGACGCCGCCGGCACCCGCTTTCCCGTCATGCTGGCCGACGGCCGGATCGCCGCCGTCAAGCCGCTCTGCCCGAACTACCACTGCGCGGCCACCATCGGCGCCGGCGACCCGGTCGTCGTCCTCGACCCGGCCACCGGGGAGGCCACAGGGACCCTGCTGGCCACCGAGAGGTCCCCGGGCGTCGTCGACGCCCTCCTCGTCGACCCCTCCGGCCGGCGCCTGGCCGTCCTCTCCCAGGGCGACCTCTACGTCGTCGAGGGCGGCGCCGCCCGCCTCGTCGCCCACCGCGTCGACGGCGCCGCCTGGCTCCCCCGCTCGCTCGACGCTCCCCCCGCGCCAGCCCGCGCGCCCGACGACATGGACGGCGACGGCAGGCCCGACAAGGTGACGGTGGAGTGGGACGCGCAACGAGCCGTCGTCGTGGCCGACCTCACCACGGCGGGTCGGCAGACGCTCGCGGTCTCCGCCGACCAGTACCTCCTCTCCGCCGACCCGGCCGCCGGGCCGGCCGGGCTGGGCATGGCCGACGTCGACGGCGACGGGCGGGCCGAGGCGTTCGTCAAGGTGAACGAGGGCGCCTCGCTCGGCACCGCCACGCTCGTCACGGTGGTGGGCGGCACGCTCAGCCAGGTCACGCTCGACGGCCGGCCGGCCGCCCTCGAGTTCGGTGGGGGGATCGCCCACAGCGCGCGCGTCGGCTGCGGCGCCGGCACCCTCGTCCAGGCCACCTGGGACAGCCAGGACACGTCGCAGACCTACGACGGAACGCTGGACACCTATGTCCTGGCCGGCGGCCGCCTGGAGCGCCAGGAACACACCACGCACCAGTTCCTCACCTTCGGCCGGCCGCCCACCGACGGCGACCTGGCCGCCGCCGGCTACCTCGTCCACTGCCCGGGGATCGACTGACCGCGGTACCCTCTGCCCGGGGAGCCTGGGGAAAGGGGACAGGGGTGGAGCCGCTGAGCGGTGCACGACTGGCGACCATCCACTTCCTGCCCACCCCGCCGGCACGGTCCCGCTCCCGCCACCGGCGCCTCCAGGTGGTCGCCGGGGTCACGCTGGCGGTGGCGGTGATCGCCGCCGGGCTGTTCGTGGACTCGTGGATGAAATTCCGGCCGCACCTGGTCGCCGGCGGTGTGGTCGGCTACCAGGGCCCCGAGATCCGCACCATCGCCCCGCCCGGGGGCGACCAGGCGTCGGTCGTGCGGTTCCACCGCCGCGAGCCGTTCAGCATGGTGTTCACCTTCACCAACGACTCGTCCCGCCCGGTGGAGATACTCGGCTTCCCGGGGCCCACCGATTTCGGCACCTTCACGCGGGTCGGGGTGTTCCTCGGACCGAAGGCCTACCGGCCCTCCTGGACTGTGCCGATGACCCCGTTCACGCCGTTCCGGCTGGGCCCGCACCAGAGCCGCCTCCTGGAGCTCCGCTACGCCTTCGCCGACTGCTCTATCACCCCGCCGCCGGTCGCCGACCGCGCCCAGTTCGGCTGGGGCCTGGTGCTGGAGCGCGCCGCCGTGCGCTACCGCGCAACCGGCCACACCCGTGAGCAGTCCTTCGAACTCCCCGAGGCGCTCGGCCTGGAGGGCACCGGCGGCGACTGCCCCGGCTGAGACCCGCCGAACTGGTCGCGGGAACGACAACGCAGCATTGTCGTTTCGACGACCAGTTCGTCGGGAGGGGGCGGTCAGATGCCGGTGAGGCGGTTGAGGCCGGGGACCTTCTCCATCACCGTGATCATGAAGTTCGACATGCGGGTGACGCGGTTGGTGAGGAGCAGCACCCCGAAGGCGGCCAGCAGCAGCCCCGACGCCACGTTGATGGCGTGGGCCCGCCGGCGCACCCACCCGAGGGCTCCGGCCAGCCGGCCGAAGGCGACGCCGGCGGCCACGAAGGGCACGCCGAGGCCGATCGAGTAGGCCAGCAGGAGCGACACGCCCCGCCCGAGGGTGGCGTCCTTGCTGGCGAAGGCCAGCACCGACGCCAGCACCGGCCCGATGCAGGGCGTCCAGCCGAAGGCGAAGGCCATGCCCATCACCGGCGCCGCCCAGCCCCCGAGGCGCGACGGGCGGACGTCGAAGCGCCGCTCCTGGGCGAACAGCCGGGGCGCCATCACGCCGGCCATGGCCAGGCCCATCACGATCACCACCACGCCGGCGATGCGGTCGAGGCCCAGCTGATGGTCGCTGAGCGCCCGGCCGATGGCGCTGGCGGTGGCGCCCAGGCAGACGAACACCACGGTGAAGCCGGCCACGAACAGCAGGGTGGAGCGCAGCAGCCGGCGGGTGTCGGCCCTGGTGGCCACGGCCAGCTCGGCGGTGCCGACGCCGCTCATCAGGGACAGGTAGCCGGGCACCAGCGGCAGCACGCACGGCGACAGGAACGACACCACGCCGGCGGCGAAGGCCACGGCCAGGCCGGGGTTGGACAGGGCGAGCAGCACTAGTGCGCCACCTCGTACATTCCCGTGGGGTCTCGCCGGCTCTCGCCGCCGCCGGCTGCGTTGCTCCTCGGTGAGATTGCGCAAGGCAATCCCACCTCCGGTGCGCCTGGCCGGCGACGCCGAGCACTCGGCGAGCCATCCACGTCACGCACGAGGTGGAGCACTACCGCCCCTCGAAGCGGGGTGGGCGGCGCTCGGCGAAGGCGGCCACGCCCTCGGCCAGGTCGGCGCTGGCCCACGCCCGCCGGCGGGCCGCCTCCACGTCAGGGTCGAGGGCCGTGCGCTCCAGGCGGTTGAGGGCCAGCTTGTGGGCGGCCACGGTGAGCGGGGCCAGGGCGGCGATCTCCTCGGCCCAGGCGACGGCGCCGTCGACGCCGCCGGCCCGCTGGACCAGCCCGAGCCGGACCGCGGTGGCCCCGTCGATCTCCTCGGCCGCCAGCAGCAGGGCCCGCGCCGGCCCGGGGCCGGCCAGCAGCGCCAGGCGCCCGACGCTCCGGTGGTCCATCACCAGCCCCAGTTTGGCGGCCGGGACGGCGAAACGCGAATCGGCGGTGGCCACCCGCAGGTCGCACGCCACCGCCAGCTGGAGCCCGGCCCCGAAAACCACCCCCTCGATCCCCGCCACCACCGGCACCGGAAGGTCGACGACGGCGTCGAGGACGGCCCGCAGGGCGGCCAGGAACGGCCCGCTCGGCACAGCCGACAGGTCGGCGCCGGCCGAGAAGTTGCCGCCGGCGCCGGCCAGCACCACCGCACGGGCGTCGCCGGCCTCCCGCAGCGCGGCGAGCAGGTCCTGGCACCGCCCGAGGTCGAGGGCGTTGCGCCGCTCCGGGCGGTCGATGGTGACCACCAGCACCCGGCCCCGGCGTTCGGTGCGGATCACGTCGGTGTGGGAGCAGGCGTTTTGCGGAACAGTCGAGGCATGGACCTCCTCGGCTTCATCCTCCTCCTCGTCCTCACCGGGCTGGTGGTGGGCGCCCTCGGCCGCCTCGCCATCCCGGGCCCCAACCCCATGTCGATCGGCATGACGATCCTGGTGGGCATCGGCGGTTCGCTGCTGGCCGGCCTGGTGGTGGGCCTGCTGTTCAACCGGCCCGCCGGGTTCCTGCTCTCCGTGCTCGCCGCCGCCCTGATCGTGTGGCTCATGGAACGGGGCCGGCGGCGCAGCCTGGTGTAGCCCTCAGACCCGCTGCTGGCGGGCCACCAGCTCGAGGTCGGCCTCCACCATCGCGGCCACCATGTCGGTGAACCCGACCTGCGGCTCCCAGCCCAGGTCGGCCTTGGCCTTGGACGCGTCGCCGATGAGCAGGTCGACCTCGGCGGGCCGCATGAACCGGGGGTCGGTGACCACGTGGTCCCGGTAGTCGAGGCCGACCACGCCGAACGCCGCCTCGCAGAACTGGCGGACGCTGTGGGCGGTGCCGGTGGCCACCACGTAGTCGGCCGGGGCGTCCTGCTGGAGCATCAGCCACATGGCCCGGACGTAGTCGCCGGCGAAGCCCCAGTCCCGCTTGGCGTCGAGATTGCCGAGGGCCAGCGTCTGGTCCAGCCCGGACTTGATGCGCGCCACCCCGTGGGTGATCTTGCGGGTGACGAACTCCAGGCCGCGGCGGGGCGACTCGTGGTTGAACAGCATCCCGCTGGACGCGTGCATGCCGTAGGACTCGCGGTAGTTGACGGTGATCCAGTGCCCGTAGACCTTGGCCACGCCGTAGGGGCTCCGCGGGTAGAAGGGCGTGGTCTCCCGCTGGGGCACCTCCACCACCCGGCCGAACATCTCGCTGGAGCTGGCCTGGTAGAAGCGGATCTCGGGGTCGACGGTGTGGATGGCGTCGAGCATGCGGGTGACGCCGAGGGCGGTGGTCTCGCCGGTGAGCACCGGCTGGTCCCACGACGTCTGCACGAACGACTGGGCGGCCAGGTTGTAGACCTCGCCGGGCCGGTGCGTGCGCAGCAGCCGGATCACCGACACCTCGTCGAGCAGGTCGCCGGACACGATGGTGACGCGGTCCTGGATGTGGGCGATGCGCTCGAAGTTCAGGGTGCTCGACCGCCGCACCATGCCGATCACCTCGTAGCCCTCGTCGAGGAGGAGCTCGGCCAGGTAGGAACCGTCCTGGCCGGTGATGCCGGTGATGAGGGCGCGTCGGGTCATAGGTGCCACAAGTTACCGAGGGTCGCGCCACGAGGGCGGGCGCTTCTCGGCGAACGCCGCCGTCCCCTCGCGCGCCTCCTCGGTGAGCCCGGCCATGGTGAGCAGGGGGTGCAGCACCGCCAGTGCCTCTCTCGCCCCCATGCCCCAGGTGGCGTAGAAGGAATCGCGGCCGGTGCGCATCGGGCCGGGCGGCTTCGCCGCCAGCGTTGCGGTCAGCTCCGCCACCGCCCCGTCGAGGTCGGCGGCCGGCACCACCCGGTTCACGAAGCCGATCCGCTCGGCCTCGGCGGCGCCCACCCGCCGCCCCGTCATCATCAGCTCCAGGGCGACCTTGGGGGGCATCGACCGGATCAGGGGGACGGTGGCGACGTAGGGCCACAGCCCGACGTCGATCTCCGGGACACCGAAGAAGGCGTCGTCGGCGGCCACCACCAGGTCGCAGGCCAGGGCCAGGGCGAAGCCGCCGGCCAGGGCCGCCCCCTGGACCCGGGCCACGGTGGGCTTGCCCAGCTCCCACAGGTCGAGGAACAGCCCGCCCAGCTCGCCCCGGTCGGCATGGGCCTCGGCCACGTCGCCCGCCGCCGCCATCCCCGCCAGGTCGGCGCCGGCGCAGAACGCCCGGTCGCCCGCCCCGGCCAGCACCACCACCCGCACGCCGGCATCGGCGCCGGCCCGGCCGAGGACCTGGCGCAGCTCGCGCACGGTGTCCCACCGGAGGGCGTTGCGCCGCTCGGGCCGGTTGACGGTGACGCGGGCCACGGCCCCGTCCACCTCGCAGAGGACCTCCTCGGCCACGGGCCCGGACGCTACCTTGGCCCTTCATGCGCTTCACGCTGCTGGCGGTGGCGACCGGTGTCGTCGCCGGGCTGCTCACCGGCGGGCGCTTCCGCAACCTGAGCTTCCGGCGGCTGCGCCTGTGGCCCCTTCTGCTGGGCGGCGTGGCCCTCCAGGCCCTGGCCCTCCGGGCCGGCGGGCCGTCCACCGCCCTCCTGCTGGCCTCCTACGCCCTGCTGCTGGCGTTCGCAGCGGCGAACGTGATCGTCGTCGGCATGTGGCTGGTGGCCACGGGCATCGCCCTCAACCTGGCGGTGGTCGCCGTCAACGGCGGGATGCCGGTGCGCCCCGCCGCCCTGGTGGCCGCCGGCCTGGCCGAGCGGGGGCGGCCAGGAGAGGTCGTGCTGTCGGGGAAGCACCACCTGGAGCGCCCGTCGGACCGGCTGGTCCCGATCGACGACCGCATCCCGGTGCCCCTCCTCGGCGAGGTGGCCTCGGCCGGGGACGTGGTGATGGCGGTGGGCGTCGCCGACGTGGTGGCCCGCCTGCTGGCGCCGCCCGCCGGCCGGCGCACCCGCCGGCCGCTCGAGGCGTCGGCGAAGTGACCGACCCGGTCCTCGTCCGCCGGGCCCGGTGGGCCCGCTGGGGCGCGGCCGGCAAGCGCGTGGGCTACGGGCTCGTGCTGGTGGCCGTCGTGGCCTTCGTGGCCGGCGCCCTCACCGGCTTCCCGCCGGCGACCACCGTGCTCGTCACCGTCTGCCTGGTCGGCTCGGTGTTCACCCTGGCGCCGGGCATCGTGATCGGGTACGCGGTGAAGGCGGCCGAGCGGGAGGACCGGGAGGCGGGGCGGCGGTAGCCTGCCCGCCCCATGGTCCGCGCCGCCGTCCTCGCCGCGGTCGGGCAGCCCCTCGAGATCCGCGACGACGTCGAGGTCGACGAACCGGGCCCCGGCGAGGTGCAGGTGCGCATGGTCGCCTCCGGCGTGTGCCACTCCGACCGCTCGGCCCGCGACGGCGTGATGCTCGTCCCCACGCCCGTCGTCCTCGGCCACGAGGGCGCCGGCGTGGTGGAGCGGGTCGGCCCCGGCGTCACCGGCGTGGCGCCCGGCGACCCGATCCTCGTGTCCTGGGTGCCCCAGTGCGGCACCTGCTTCCACTGCGAGCGCCAGGAGGGCCACCTCTGCGACCACGCGGCGGTGAGCATGGGCGGCGCCATGCTCGACGGCACGACCCGCATGCGCTCGGGCGGCCTCCCCCTCCGCCAGCTGGCGGCCAGCGGCACCTTCGCCGAGGTGGTGGTGGTGCCCGGCGTGAGCGTGGTGCCGCTGCCGGCCGACATCGACCTGCCCGTCGCCGCCCTCCTCGGCTGCTCGGTCCTCACCGGCGTGGGCGCCGTCTTCAACACCTCGCGGGTGGAGCGGGGCGACACGGTGGCCGTCGTGGGCTGCGGCGGGGTGGGGCTCAACGTCGTGCAGGGCGCCCGCCTGGCCGGGGCCGGGCGGATCATCGCCGTCGACGCCAGCCCCCCCAAGCTCGACCTGGCCGCCCGCTTCGGCGCCACCGACGCCGTCGACGCCTCGTCCGGCGACCCGGTGTCGGCGGTCATGGCCCTCACCGGCCAGCGGGGGGCCGACGTGGTGTTCGAGGTCGTGGGCCGCCAGGCCACCATCGAGCAGGCGGTGGCCATGACCAGGCGGGGCGGCCAGACGGTGCTGGTGGGCATCCCCGCCATGGACGTCACCCTCGCCGTGCCCGCCTTCCTGGGGCTGGTGCTGTCGGGCCGCACCATCTCGGGCTGCTGGTACGGGTCCTCCAACGTGCGGCGCGACGTCCCCCGCCTCCTCCGCCTCTACCGCGCCGGCCGCCTGGAACTGGACGCCCTGGTGTCCCGCACCATCCCCTTGGACGGGGTGAACGACGCCCTGGACGCCCTGGGAGGCGGCGAGGGGGCCCGCACGGTGATCGTCCACCGGGGCGCCTAGGGCGGAGACCCTTACCTGAAGTCGGTGCGGCGGAAGCGCCGGCGGCGGGCCCGGGCCTCGAGAAGGGTGACCCCCGGGCGCAGCGCCGGCAACGGCCGGTGGGGCTCAGGGGGCCGCCGGCCGGCGGACGCGGGCGTCGATTGGGGCGCCTTCATGGAGTAGAGATTCGGCGCCGCCGCCCCCGCCCCTTCTCAGCGGCGCAAGTGGCGCGAATCGTGCGCTTCGCCCGGCGGGAATGCCGGAGCGGGCCGACCGGTTGGTCGAGCGGAACGAGACTGTCCAGTCTCGTTCTCGGGAGGACCGATGAAAGCTGCGACGGAGCAGGAGATCTACGACCGCCGCTGGTGGATCCTGTCAGTGCTGTGCCTCAGCCTGGTGATGATCATCGTGGGCAACACGGTGCTGAACGTCACCCTGCCCACGCTCATCCGCGAGCTGGACGCCAGCAACACCGAGCTGCAGTGGATCGTCGACATCTACGGCCTGGTGTTCGCCGGCCTGCTCCTCACCGCCGGGGCGCTGGGCGACCGCTTCGGGCGCAAGGGCGCCCTCACCGCCGGCCTGGTGGTGTTCGGGCTCGGGTCGGCGATGTCGGCCTTCGCCACCGAGCCGGTCCACCTCGTCGTCACCCGGGCGATCATGGGCCTGGGCGCCGCCTTCGTGATGCCGGCCACCCTGTCGATCCTCACCACCGTCTTCCCGCCCCAGGAGCGGGCCAGGGCCATCGCCGTGTGGGCCGGCCTGGCCGGCGCCGGCGCCGCCATCGGCCCCATCGCCGGCGGCTGGCTGCTCCGGCACTTCTGGTGGGGGTCGGTGTTCCTCGTCAACATCCCCGTGATCGTCATCGCCCTGGTCGCCGGCCACTTCCTGGTCCCCACCTCCAAGGACCCCCGCAGCCTGCCGCTCGACCCGGTGGGCGCGGCCCTGTCGATCCTCGGCCTCGGCTCCCTGCTGTACGCCATCATCGAGGCGCCCGTGCACGGCTGGACGGCGCCGGTCACCCTCACCGCCGGCACCCTGGCGGTCCTGTTCCTGGCGGCCTTCGGGGTGTGGGAGCTGCGGGCCCGCTACCCGATGCTCGACCTCCGCCTGTTCCGCAACCCCCGCCTGAGCGCCGCCGCCGCCGCCATCACGCTGGTGTTCTTCGCGATGTTCGGGACGTTCTTCCTGTTCACCCAGTACCTCCAGCTGGTGATGGGCTACGACGCCCTCGGCGCCGGCCTCCGCACCCTGCCGGTGGCGCTCACCCTCATGGTGTTCGCCCCCCTCAGCGCCCGGTTCGTGGAGCGTTTCGGCGCCCGCCTGGTGGTGGCCACCGGGCTCACCATCGTGGCGGTGGGCCTGCTGCTGCTGACGCGGTGCGGCGTGGACACGGGCTACGGCCGGCTGGCCGTCGCCCTCATCGTCCTCGCCATCGGCATGGCCACCTCGATGGCACCGTCCACCGCCTCGATCATGTCGGCCATCCCGCCCGGCAAGGCGGGCGTGGGGTCGGCCCTGAACGACACCACCCGGGAGCTGGGCGGCGCCCTCGGGGTCGCCGTCCTCGGCAGCCTGGTCGCCTCCCGGTACGCCTCGGGGCTGGCCGGCGCGGTGCAGGGGTTGCCGGCGCCGGCGGCCGCCATGGCCCGCAGCTCCCTCGGCGGCGCCCTCCAGGTCGCCGCCAAGCTGGGCCCGATCCGGGGCCCGGCCCTGGCCGACGCGGCCAAGGTGGCGTTCGTCGACGGCCTCGGCATCGCCCTGTTCGTGGGCGCCGGCGTGGCCCTCGTCGCCGCCGCCCTGGTGGGGCGCTTCCTCCCCGCCGGCGCCCCCGTGCACGCCCACGGCAAGAGCGACGCCGTGATCACCCCGCTGCCCGCCGAACCGCCGGTGACGCCGGCCATGGAAGCATGACGGCGGCCATCGCCCCCGCTCCGGAGCGGGCCCGCAGCCCCCGGGCGCGGGCCGCCCTCGACGCCGCCCTGGCGCTGGTCGCCGAGGTCGGCTTCGCCAACGTCACCGTCGACGGGATCGCCGCCCGGGCCGGCGTCGGCAAGGCCACGATCTACCGGTACTGGCCGTCCAAGGCGGCGCTGGTGGTGGAGGCCCTCGAAGCCCTCCCCCGCGCCGCCCGCCGGCCGTCGTCCGGCGACCTGCGGGCCGACCTGGTGGTGGTGCTCGACGCCCTGGCCCAGGCCGTCCACACCGGCTCGGCCGGCCGCATCCTCCCCTCGCTGGTCGACGCCGCCGAGCGGGACCCGGAGCTGGCGGGGCTGTTCGCCCGCTTCGTGGCCCAGCGCCGGCGCTGCACCCTCGACCACCTCGAAGCGGCCGCCGCCGCCGGCACACTGCCGGCCGGGTGCGACGTGGAGCTGGCCGCCGACCTCCTCACCGGGCCCCTGTTCTACCGCCGGCTCCTCTCGCGGGCCCCCGTCGATCGCGCCTACATCGAGCGGCTGGTCGACACCGTCCTCCGGGGGGTCGGGGCCGAAGCGTGAGCGCCGGCCGCCCCTCGCCGCCTACAGTCCGGGCGTGCGACGGCCCCACCTGCCCCTCGGCTCGGCGGCGCGTGGCGCCGTGGCCGGCGCCGTCGGCACCCTCGCCATGGACCTGGTCTGGTACCAGCGCTACCGGCGCGGCGGCGGCGCCCAGAAGTTCGTCCCGTGGGAGCTGTCCACCTCCGTCCACGGGTGGGAGGGGGCGCCGGCCCCGGCCCTCGTGGGCAAGCGGCTCTTCGAGGCGGCCTTCCACCGGGAGCCGCCGGCCCGCCTGGCGGCGGTCACCAACGACGTCGTCCACTGGTCGATGGGGGTGGTCAGCGGCGCCGTCTACGGGGTCGTGGCCGGCTCCGTGCACCACCGGCGCTTCCAGTCCGCCGTGGACTCCGCTCTCGGCCCGGTGGTGTGGGCCAGCGGGTACGCCGCCCTCCCCCGTCTCGGCATCTACAAGCGGATCTGGGACTACGGCCTGCGCACCCTCGCCCAGGACCTGAGCGCCCACACCGTGTACGGCGGGGTCACCGCCGGCACGTTCCGCACCCTCACCGCCCTCTCGAGCAAATAGCCGCGCCCAGGATGGACGCGTTGGGCCACACCGACGCAGCCGGCGCCTTCGACGTCCCCGGTGGCGACGCCGGCCGCCGGCTCTACGACCTGGCGCCCTCCGCCTTCACCGCCGCCCGCGACGACCTGGTCAAGCGCCTCCGCGCCGGCGGCGACCGGGCCGAGGCCGCCAGGGTGGCCAAGCTGCACCGGCCGCCGGCCACCGCCTGGGCCCTGAACCGGGTCGCCCATACGAACCCGGGGCTCGTCGACGCCGTGCTCGACGCCGGCGCCCGCCTCCGGGACGCCACCAGGGACGCGCTGGGCGGCGACGCCGCCGGCCTGCGCACCGCCCAGACGGTCGAGCGCTCGGCGGTCGACGCCGCCACCGCGGCCGGCGCCGGCCACCTCGCCGGCGCCGGCCTGGGCGCCGGCGAAGCGCCCCGCCAGCGGATGGCCGCCACCCTCCGGGCGGCCATCGTCGACCCGGCGGTGGCGGCGCGGCTGCGGGCGGGCCTGCTCGAGGACGACTGGGAGGCGCCGGGGCTCGGCCTCGACGCCATGACCGGCGCCGGCGCGCCGGCCCTGCGCCGGCGGCCGGTCCCGGAGCAGCCGGCGGCCCGATCGGAGGCGGCCACGGCGCCGGCGGAACCGCCGGCCGTCGACCCGGCGGCGGCCATCGCCTCCGCCCGGGCCGCCGCCACCCGGGCGGCCGACCTCCTGGACGCGGCGGAGGAGCTGGCGGCTGTCGCCAACACCCGGGCCGAGGAGGCCCGGGCCGCCGCCCGGGCGGCGGCCGAGCGCCTGGTCGAGGCCAGGAAGGCCTCCGACGCCGCCCTGGCCGCCACCGCCGCCGCCGAGACGGTGGCCACCCGCCTCCAGGGCGACGCCGAGGACGCCGACGCCGCCGCCCGGGCGGCCGCCGGCGCGGCGGAGACCGCCCGTGCCGAGGCGCAGCAGGCCGCCGCCCTCGCCACCGAGCTCGAAGAGGGCGCCGGCATCGCCGGCCCCTGACGCCCGCCCGGCGGCGGAGATCCGCCGGATGTGATCGGTTTCCGTTCACATCCGCCTGAAGTACCTGCAGCGGCGAGCTACCGGGCGGCCAGTTCGACGATGCGGGGCAGGAGGCGGGCCACCTCGTCGTCGCCGGCCCGCTCCCAGGCCCATGCCTTGCGCTTGCGCACGAGACCCACCCCGAGCGGGCGCACCACCCACACCACGCCCAGCCGGTCCATGACCTCGAAGGCCTCGGCACCGGGCGATCCCACCGACACCCCGGCCAGCACCTCGCCCTTGCGCCCGTCGAACGCCTGGGCCGGCTTGCGGCTGTGGACGCCGCCGGCCAGCAGTTCGGCGACGGCGGTCACGCCGCCGTGCTGGCGGATCGTCTGCTCCCAGGCGTCGGACGGGTAGTCGTGGGGCGAGCGGAGGAGCACGGTGAGCCGCTCCACCACCCCGGGCGGGAGCGGCTCGACGGGCGGCAGGGCGGCCATGGCGTCCACGCCCGCCTGCTGCCGGCACCAGGCGCAGCGGGCACCCGGGTGGGCCCAGAACCCGCGCATGTAGGCGGTGTGCTCGCGCTCGGATCGGTACGGCCCGGGCCACGCCAGGTGGCTGGACCGCTGGAGGAGATGCTCCCTGCACGCCGGCCGGCCACACCCGTCGTCGCAGCGGCTGGACGCCGGCATGCCGCAGGCGCACGTGCCGACCGAGGGTGCGTCGACGATCGGGGCGGCGGCCGCCGCCGCGCCACCCCGAAGGCGGCCCTGGTGGGCCTCGGCCTCGGCCGCCAGGCCGACGCGCCGGCGGCGGGGGGCGGGTGCGGGCGGGGGGCGGACGGGCCGGTCGTCGGCGAGGGGTACGGGCTTGGCGGCCGGCCCGGCGGGTACGTCGGTGCGACGCACCCGCCGGGCGGGCCGGCCGTCGGGCCGGGTCGCCGGCGTGGCGGCCGGGGCGGCGGGCAGGTTCGGGCGCCGCGCCGCCCTCGGGCCGGGCGACTGCTCCCGGCCGGCGTCGTCGCCGGGCCGCGCCGGCGGCTCCGGCGGCAACGACCTGGCGGGTGGAGCCACCCCAGCGACCTCCCAGCGTCGACGGACCGGGCAGGCGACCGGCAGCGGCCGCCAACCCGCCCGCTGTCCTACCGCGCCGAACAGGCCCCTGTCACTAGATGTATTCCGCTACTACTACGACTCGCTCGAACCGGGCGGGGCACCGAGCGGGAGCGCCGTCATGTCGGCCAGCGGGTACACCTGGTAGTGGGCGAGGTTGTAGACCGGCGACTGGGCGAGGAGCATCTCGAGTTCCTCGTTGGAGTCCACGTCGTAGATCCAGGCACCGCCGTGGGAGCCGACGATGTGGTACCGCCCCACCACCTTCCCCTTCTCCTCCAGGGGCTTGGCGTGGTCGGGCATGGTGAGGACCGATCGCATCAGGTCCCCGGAGACCCGGGACAGCTCCAACTTCCAGAGCACGAGGAACTTCATGTCACCTCCTGGCTTGGTGGCTCCGAGGCTAGGCGGCGCGCCGGTGGGCCCCGCGCGGAAGGCGTAGAATTGCCCCGTTCACCGTTCGTTCAGGCGATGTGTGGACTTTGCCGCTCCCGTGGACGAGACAGAGGTGCACCAGCAATGACCGACACGACCCACTCGTGGGCCCATACCGTCCTCGGCGGGATGGGCAAGTCGGTGGTGCTCTCGCTGTTCCCCACCCAGGCCCGGGTGGTCGACGTGTCCTGCAGCCAGTGCGGCGAGGGGCTGGCGCTGGTCACCGAGGCGGCCAACGGCCCCTGGCTCACCGTGTGGTCGCCCGCCACCGGCGGGTCCGCCGGCGGCGAGGCCCTGTGGTCAATGGCGGCCGGCCCGCTGCCCAAGGACATCCCCGTCACCGTGCACTGCTTCGACCACGGCCGGGCGGTGGTCGACCCGCGGACGCTGTTCGAGAAGGTCGACCGGTTCCGGGCCGAGGGCGCCTGCCAGCGCCTTCCCGTTCAGCCCGCCCTCGCCAGTCCGTAGCCCCGGGGGCCACACGTAGGGCAGGTCGTCGGGCACGTCGGGGAACCGCGGCCGGTAGTACGCGGGATCCTTGCGCACCAGGGCGGAACGGTGGCTGCGGTGGAGCGGCTCGTCGCCCAACCACACCGGCAGGGCGCCGGCGGCCGCCAGTTCGGCCTGGGCGCGTGGCGGGCCCCTGCGGCCGAGGCCGGCGTCGGACAGGGCCTCCACGACGGATCCCTCGACGGTGTCGCGGTGGCCCCGCCCGCGCCACTCGGTGCACACCGCCACCGCGTAGGCGGCGAGGGCCTCCTCGCACCCGGAGCACATGCGCACCGCTGGATGCGCCTTCCAGCCGTACGTCCGCCGCGTCAGGCCCGCAGAGCAGGCGGGCGCTGGTCCCGAAGTCGGGGTCGGGAAGGAAGGTCTGCACGCGAGCAAGCCCTTCTCCGCCGCCGTCCCCGGCATTCCGGTGCCCGGCGGGAAAGCCGGCACGGGACCCGCGAAGTGTTTGCGGCGGGGGGTTCGTGGCAAGATGCCCGACGGGCGGTTGACAACCGATCGCGCCCCTCGAAAAACGGGTGACGGGCGACCCCACCCTTCTGGAGCCTCCCATGCGAGTCGTTACCGATCGCCCGGCGGCGGGCCGTCCCGCCCGGGCTGCGGCGCGGCCGGTCATGGTGCTCACCGGTGCCGGCGGCAGCCTGGCGCCGCTGGCCGTCGCCGCCACGGCGGCGTCGACGGTCCTGATCGGGGCCAGCCTGGTCCTCTCGCGGCGCACGCCCATGTGGCTCGACGAGGCGCAGACCATGAGCATCGCCCGCCAGCCGCTGGGCCAGGTGCTCACCGCCCTCCGGGGCGACGGCTCGCCGCCGCTCTACTACCTCCTGCTGCACCTCTGGACGGGCGTCTTCGGCGACGGCGACACGGCGGGCCGGTCGCTGTCGGCCGTGCTGGCGGTGGCCACCGTCCCCGTGGGCGTCCTCGCCGCGGCCCGGCTGTACGGGCGGCGGGCGGCGGTGGCGGCGGCGCTGCTCCTCGTGTCGCTGCCGTTCCTGCACCGCTACGCCACCGAGGCCCGGATGTACTCGCTGGTGATGCTGCTGTCGGCCGCCGGGATCCTGGCCGTCCACCAGGCTCTGGAGCGCCCGGGCCGGTGGCCGCTCGCCGCCGTGGCCGCCCTCACCGCCGCCCTGGCGCTCACGCACTACTGGGCGCTGTTCCTGCTGGCCGTCGTGACGACGGTGGTGCTGGCCTGCGGGCTCCGGCACCCCGCCGGCGACCCTGGCCGGGCGGCCGCCTTCCGGGTGGTCGGCGCCATGGCCGCCGGCGGCGTGGTCTTCCTCCCCTGGGCGCCCACCTTCCTGTACCAGCTCCGCCACACCGGCGCCCCCTGGGGACAGGTGGCCGGCTTGTGGATCTTCGAGTCGTCCCTCCGCAGCCTGGCCGGCGACCGGGGCGGGCTCGGCCTGCTCGGGCTCGCCTATCCGATGCTCGCCCTGCTCGGGCTGTGCGCCCAGCCGCTGCCCGGTGGCGCCATCGAGATCGACCCCGCCGGCCGGCCGCAGGCCCGCCCCATGGCCGCTGTCGTCGCCGGCACCCTGACCCTGGCCCTCGTCGCCTCCCGCGTCACGGGCAGCGCCTTCGCCCCCCGCTACGCCGCCGTGGTGATGGTGCCGTTCGTGCTCCTGGCGGCGCGCGGGCTGGCGGCGGTGGAGCACCCCAGGGCCGTCCGCATCATCGCCGTCGCCCTCGTCAGCGTGGGCCTGTTCCGCTCGTTCGAGGCGGCGGACGCCCCCCGCACCCAGGCCCGGCAGGTGGCGGCCGCCCTCGACCGGCGGGTGCAACCGGGCGACGCCGTGGTGGTCTGCCCCGACCAGCTGGGGCCCGGCCTGGCCCGGGAGCTGGGCCCGATCGCCGCCACCACGGTCGTCTTCCCGCCGGGAAGCTCGCTGGAGCGCGTCGACTGGGTCGACTACACCGAGCGGGTGCACAACAGCGACCCCCGCGCCTTCGCCCGCGCCATCGACCTCCGGGCCGCGTCGTCGACGATCTGGATGGTCACCTCGCCGGGCTACCACGGCCTGGAGCATTCGTGCGAGCGGATCTTCGGCACGCTCCACCAGTTGCGGCCCGACCCGGTCCGGGTCGTGGGAGCGCACGCCGCCTACGAACATGCGCAGCTGTACCGCTTCGACCCCCAACGATGAGGAGTGGCATGCAGGATCCTGAAGTCGTCATCGTCGGCGCCGGCCCGGCCGGGCTCACCGCCGCCTACCTGCTGGCCCGGCGGGGCATCCCCTCCACGGTGCTGGAGGCGGACTCGGTGGTGGGCGGCATCAGCCGCACGGCCGAGCGCGAGGGCTGGCGCTTCGACATCGGCGGGCACCGGTTCTTCACCAAGGTCAAGGCCGTCGAGGACCTCTGGCACGAGATCCTCCCCGACGAGGACTTCCTCGTCCGCCCCCGTATGAGCCGGATCTATTACAACGGCAAGTACTTCGACTACCCCCTGCGGGCGGCCAACGCCGTCAAGGGCCTCGGCCTCGTCGAGTCCACCAAGTGCGTGGCCTCCTACGCGTGGGCCCGGGTGCGCCCGCCGGCCGAGCAGGACAGCTTCGAGGGGTGGGTCACCGCCCGCTTCGGCGGCCGCCTGTACCGCACGTTCTTCAAGACCTACACCGAGAAGGTGTGGGGCGTCCCGGCCACGGAGATCAAGGCCGACTGGGCGGCCCAGCGGATCAAGAACCTGTCCCTCGGCAAGGCGGTCGTGAACGCCCTCACGCCCAAGCGGAAGCAGACGGCGATCACCAGCCTCATCGAGGAGTTCAAGTACCCGAAGCTGGGCCCGGGGATGATGTGGGAGCGCTGCCGCGACCTGGTCGAGCGCGGCGGGACCGAAGTGCTGATGCAGGCGCCCGTCACCGCCGTCCACCACGAGGGCGGGCGGGCCGTCGCCGTCAGCGCCCGGGTCGACGGGAAGGACGTGCGCTACCCCTGCGACGCGGTGATCTCCTCCATGCCGCTCGGCGCCCTGGTGCAGGCGATGGACCCGCCGCCCCCGCCCGAGGTCCTGCAGGCGGCCACCGGCCTCACCCACCGCGACTTCCTCACCGTCGCCCTGGTGGTGCCGGCGGCGGCCGGGTTCCCCGACAACTGGATCTACGTCCACTCCCCCGAGGTACGCGTGGGCCGGATCCAGAACTTCGGCCAGTGGTCTCCCCACATGGTGAAGGACGGGCGCACGTGCCTCGGCCTCGAGTACTTCGTCTTCGAGGGCGACGACCTGTGGACCATGGCCGACGACGACCTCGTGGCTCTCGGTACCCGCGAGCTCGCCGCCCTCGGCCTGGCCCAGCCGTCCGACGTGGAGCGCGGCTACGTGGTGCGGATGCCCAAGGCCTACCCGGTGTACGACGACGCCTACCGGGCCAACGTCGAGGTCCTCAGGAAGTGGCTGGAAGCCAACGCCCCCAACGCCTATCCGGTCGGGCGCAACGGGATGCACAAGTACAACAACCAGGACCACTCCATGTACACGGCCATGCTGTCGGTGGAGAACATCCTGGGCGCCGACCACGACGTGTGGAGCGTGAACGTGGAGGCCGAGTACCACGAGCAGAAGGCCGAGGACCGCACCGGCCGCGACGCGCCCGTGCTCGAACGGCGGGTCATCGAGGCCGAGCGGGCGGCCCGTGAGGGGGCCGCGCGGTAATCCGATGGTCGCTCTGCGCCATCCTGGCGCTCCGCTCACTGTCGGCGGAGCCCTGGCGGGCGCGACGGCGACCATGGTTGAGTCCTTCACGCGCACGAGCCGCCATCCATGGCGGCTATGCCGGACTGAGGGTCAGCCCTCCTCGGCGAAGGCCCCGCCGGCCGCCCGGACCCGCCGCCCCGGCACGGCGGCGCCGGCGGCGGCGAGCGCCACCACGCAGCCGCCGAAGCCGGCGCCGGTGAGGCGGGCCCCGTAGACGCCGTCGAGGGCGAGCAGCCGCTCGACGAGGGCGTCGAGGCCGGGGGTGGACACCTCGAAGTCGTCCCGCAGGCTGGCGTGGCTCTCCGTCATGAGGCGGCCCGCGCCGGCCGCGTCGCCGGCCCGGAGGCACGCCGCGCAGGCCCGCACCCGGGCGTTCTCGCTCACCACGTGGCGGGCCCGCCGGCGCAGCACGGGATCGGCGATGGCCTCCACCGCGTCCCGGTCGGCACTGCGCAGCGGCCCTACGAGGGCTTCGGCCGCCTGGCACTCGCCGTGCCGGCTCCGGTACTCGGAGTCGGCCACCGAGCGCCGCTCGCCGGAGTCCACCACCACCACGTCGGCACCCTCGGGAAGCGGCACGTGGTCGACGGCGGCGGTGGCGAAGTCCACGAGGAGGGCGTGGCCGGCCCGGCCGGCGGCCGACGCCAGCTGGTCCATCAGCCCGGTGGGCACGCCCCACGCCCGCTGCTCGGCCCGCTGGCAGGCGAGCGCCAGCTCCAGCGGTGGACCCCGGAAACCGAGGGCGAGGGCGACCGCCACCTCGAGGGCGGCGCTCGACGACAGGCCGGCCCCGCGCGGCAGCGTGGTGGTCACCGTGCCCGTCCCGCCGGCCGCCGGGCGCACCTCGGCCACCACGCCGGCCACGTAGCGCGCCCACCCCTCCGGCATCGCCGTCGGGTCGCACCCGGCCACCGGCACCACCGCCGGGTCGGGCTCGTCGGCCGACACCAGCCGCACCACCTCCCCGCCCCGCTCCAGCACGACGGTGGTCCCGAGGTCGACCGCCATCGGGAGGGCCAGCCCGCCGGTGTAGTCGGTGTGGTCCCCGATGAGGTTCACCCGACCGGGGGCGAAGGCGCGCACCACACCTGGACGGTAGGCGGCGTGAGCGGGGGCCGCCTACCGTCGGCGCCGTGGTGGACGCCGTGCTGGACGTCCGGGACACGGTCCTGGTGGCGGGCCGGCCGGCGCGCGCCACCGTGCGCCTGGCCAACGACGGGCCCGCCCTGGAGGCCGTCACCGTCGAGGTGCGGGTGGGCGAGGCGGCCGCCGCGGCTGCGGCCGGCGACGTGGCGGCCGGGGCGGTGCGGGACGTGGGGGTCGCCGGGCTCGACGCCCCGGCGGCGCCCGGCCGGCACCGCGCCGCGGTCGTGGTGCGGGCCGGCGGGCGGCTGGTGGCCGCCGCCCGGCGGCCGGTGCTGGTGGTGCCGCGTCCACGCGCCGCCGTCGCCGTGCGGGTGGCCGGCGAAGGGGCGACGGCCGAGGCCCTGGCCGCCGCCGGCACCGAGGTGGGGGCGGCCGGGGTGCTGGTCGTCGCCGAGGACGCCCTCGACGCCCACGCCGCCCGGGCGGCCGCCGCCCTGGCCGGCGGGGACGGCCTGGTGGTGCTGGCCCAGCCGGCGGCCGCCGCCCGCCATTTCCCCGTCCCGGTGACGCTCGGCCCGCCGCCGGCCGGCGGGCGGCGCACCACTCCGTCGGGCGCCCTGCCGTGCCTGCCCCGCCACGCCGACCTGGGCGGCGACGACGCCGGCCTGCCCGTCGATGCGGTCGTCACCGGCCGGCTCGAGCACCCGATGGTCCTGGCCGGCGACGCCACCGTCGTGGGCGCCCACGGCGGCCTGGTGTTCTGCCAGTACCGGCTGGCCTCGGCCGCCGCTGCCGGGCACCCGCTGGCCGCCGCCCTGCTCGCCGACCTCGTTCGGTGGGCGGCTGCGCCCCGGGCGGCGATGGCGGTCGAGGTCGAGGCGAAGGACGACGGCCGGCGCCTGGCGTACTACTCGTTCCCGGGCTGGGCGCAGTGAACGAGCGGCGGCGGGACCCCACCACGGGCGAGTGGGTGACCCTGTCCACCGCCCGGCAGGGGCGCACCTTCCTCCCCGCCTTCGACCAGTGCCCGCTCTGCCCCGGCCGCGGCGAGGTCCCCCGCCCGGCCTTCGAGGTCGTGGTGTTCGACAACCGCTTCCCCGCCCTCATGGCCGACCCCCCGCCACCCGACACGCCCGGCCGGCGCCTGGAGCAGGTGGCGCCGGCGGCCGGCGCCTCCGAGGTGGTGCTCTACTCCGACGACCACTCGCTCACCCTGGCCGCCATGGGGGCGGCCGGCGTCCGGCGGCTGGTGGAGGTGTGGGCCGAGCGCTACGCCGACCTCGCCGGCCGGGACGAGGTGGCCTACGTGCTGGTCTTCGAGAACAAGGGGGAGGCGGTGGGGGTCACCCTCCACCACCCCCACGGGCAGGTGTACGGCTACCCGGAGATCCCGCCCCGCCCCCTCCTCGAGCTGACCGCCGCCGCCGCCCACCTCGAGGCGGAGGGGACGTGCGTGCACTGCGACGTGGTGGCCGCCGAGGTGGCGGGCGGGGCGCGGCTGGTGGCGGCCAACCAGGGTTTCGCCGCCTTCGTCCCCTTCGCCCCGCGCTTCCCCTACGAGGTCCATGTGGCCGCCCGCCGCCACGTCCCGAGCCTCCCCGACCTGACCGACCCCGAGCGCGACGACCTGGCCGAGGTGCTGGCCCGGGTGCTGACCGCCTACGACGGCCTCTTCGGCTTCTCCCTGCCCTACGTGATGGCCATGCACCAGGCGCCGACCGACGGCGGGCCCTGGGAGGAGGTGAGCCACCTCCACGTGGAGCTCTACCCGTTCCACCGCACGGCGACGAAGCTCAAGTACCTGGCCGGCTCCGAGCTGGGCGGCGGCTCCTTCCTCGTCGACGTGGCGCCCGAGGACGCGGCGGCCGAGCTGCGGGCCCCCGGTTCAGGCGGCTGAGACGGCGGCCACGAGGGCGTCCACCGGCGGGCGGTCGGTCGGCGACCGCGAGGGGTGGGCGTAGCGGACGACGCCGTCCCGGCCGACCACGAAGTCACCGCCGAGCTGGAGGGTGTCCTCGGTGGGACGGCCCACCCGCTCCCCCCGCAGGAGGCCCCGGGCGTACGCCACCCAGGTAGCCGGGCCCCACACCCGCCACCACGGCCCCCGGCGCAGCCCGTAGGCGCGGTAGACGGCCCGGTCCTCGTCGGCCAGGACGGGGAACGGCAGCTCCAGCCGGCCGCGGTAGCCGCGCAGGTTGCGCCGGCGGGTGAAGGTCACGAGCACGACCTCGGCGTCTCCCAGTTCGGCCAGCCGGTCGCGCACGGCGACGGCATGCTGCTGGCAGGGCAGTCAGGCCAGGTGACGGTGGAAGACGAGCACCACCGGGCGGCCCCGGTGGTCGGCCAGTCGCCACTGCTGCCCGAGGTGGTCGGGCAGGGCGAAGTCGGGGGCGGGGTCTCCGACGCTGGGCCCGGTCATCCGCCGATACTCGCACGCCCGCCGGGGCGCCGGCGCGCCGGGACCACGACCCGGCTCCGCACCAGGTTGCGCCCCGCCGTCTTGGCGTCGTAGAGGGCCTGATCGGCCACCTCCACCAGCCGGGCCACGTCGCCGACGTCGGCCGGGTGGGCCACCGCCACGCCGACCGAGGCGGTGGCCTCGAGCTCCGGGCAGGCGAAGCGGAGACCGGCGATGTTGCACCGGATGCGGTCGCCGACGGCCGCCGCCTCGTCGAGGGAGTCGCACACCATGAGGGCACAGAACTCGTCGCCGCCGAAGCGCCCGGCCAGGTCGTCGCGCCGCAGGGAGCCGACGACGGCGTCGGCCGCGCCGGCCAGCACCTCGTCGCCCACCAGGTGCCCGTGGGTGTCGTTGACCGCCTTGAAGCAGTCCAGGTCGACGATCGCCACCGCCACCTTCCGGCCGGCACGCTCGGCCTGGGCGAACACGGCTGGCGCGCCGGCCCGCCACGCCTCGCTGTGCAGGACGCCGGTCTTGGCGTCGTGACGGGCCTCGTCGCGCAGCGACTGGTGCAGGAGGCCGCGTTGGACGAGGGCGTAGGCCGGGCCGGCGAAGACCAGGAACGCCGGCGAGTAGCGGCACACCACGGCGGCGATGGCGCCCGAGGTCAGCACGGCCGCCTCGAGCAGGTAGAACCCGCGCCCGGCGAGGGCGGCCCGGAGATGGACCTCGTCCTCGGCGGTGTTCACGCGGGAGAAGCCGAAGAACAGCACCGTCTCCACGGCCAGGAAGACGACCAGGGCGGCCACCACGCCGAGCATGGTCGACGTCGACCCGGTGGGCGGGAGCAGGGCGCCGGTGGCGGCCCGCATGGCCGTCGACGCTCCCAGGCCGGCCAGCACCACGATGGCCCAGGACCCGATCCACTTCCACCGGCGGATGCGGATGCCGCGGACCCAGGCATGGCCGTACACGGCCGCCGCCACCCACCCGGCAGGCGCCGGACCGAGCAGCAAGGCGGCGGCGAAAGGCCAGGTCGAGAGGCCCTTGTGGAGGCGCTGGCGCTCGATCCGGCCGCCCTCGGCCAGTCGGCCCAGCTCCACGCTGGCCAGCCCGGCGATCACCACCGCCGCCAGGCGGGCTTTCCAGTCGCCCGGGAGGGCGCCGCGGCCGGCGCCGGCGCAGACGGCCAGGGCGGCGCCGGCGACGACGACCGTCAGGAGCCGCAGGCGCACCGGTGCCCCCCACCACGCCGCCCACTCGCCGTCCACCGGCGCGTCGACGCGGGCGCGTCGCGACGCACCCTCGGGCATTGCCGGTCGCGCCTGCGTGCGCACGTCCCGTCTATCGGCCGGACCGCGGCGGAGTTGAAGCCCTCGGGGACAACGTCGCGACCGGCGCCGCCGCGCCCTCCGCCCGATTGCTGCTGGAATGCGCCCGTGCGGGCGGTGGTCCAGCGGGTGCGCCGGGCGCAGGTCCTCGTGGACGGCGAGGTGGTCGGTGCCGTCGACCACGGCCTGTGCGTGCTCGTCGGGGTCACCCACGCCGACGGCGAGCCCGAGGCGGCCCGGCTGGCCGGCAAGCTCGCCGGTCTGCGCATCTTCGACGACGAGGCCGGCGTCATGAACCGGTCGGTGCTGGACACCGGTGGCGGGGCCCTCGTCGTGAGTCAGTTCACCCTCTACGGCGACGCCCACCGAGGCCGCCGGCCGTCGTGGTCGGCCGCCGCTCCCGGTGCCCACGCCGAGCCCCTCGTGGCGGCCGTCGTCGCCGAGCTCCGCCGGCGGGGCGTGCCGGTTGCCTGCGGGCGGTTCGGCGCGTCCATGCAGGTCGAACTGGTGAACGACGGGCCGGTGACGCTGCTCCTCGAGATCTGAAAGGCGCCGCACCGGCGCCGAACATCCGCTCGATCTCGGGCCATTCGACCCTCCCCATCGGTGCCCTCTGCCTCTCGGAAACCGGCTCCCCGCGGCCGATCCTGAAGACAGATCGCAAAGGGAGAAAGTAGGAAGGGAGAGGAAGATGATTCTGGCACTTGCACCCATCGTGATCGGGTTCGTCCTGGCGGTTCTGTTCGCCGTCTTCATGCTGGCCGAGGCCGGCGTGCGGCTGGTCGGCTTCGCCGGCAGGCTCGGCAAGGAGTCGCTGCACCGGCACTGACGTTCCCACTCGCCCACCGGTCCGACCGGCGGGCCCCATCGAGGACCGGCCTCAAGGGGCCGGTCCTTTTCATTTCCGGCCCCTAGATTGTCGGCCGATGACCCGGGCCCCTTCCGCCCTCCGTGCCCTCCTTGCCGTGGTGGCGGTCGCCGGCCTGCTCGGGGCCTGCGGCGGTGGCAGCAGCGGGGGCGGCGTCGAGTCCCTCGATCCCGGGACGTCCACCGACGCCACGGTCCGTATGGCCATGGCCGAGTACAAGTACACGCCGAACGCCACCACGGTGGCCTCCGGGCAGGCGGTGCGCTTCGAGTTTCCCAACGCCGGCAGCCTCCAGCACGAGGCGCGAGTGGGCACCATGGAGCAGCAGGAGGCCTACGAGAAGGACCGCTCCGGACCCGGCGCCGACCTGCCCAGCGTGCTGGTCCAGCCGGGGCAGACCGGGGAGCTGCTGCTGCGGTTCGCCAAGCCCGGCACCTACGTCATCGGCTGCCACGAGCTGGGCCACTGGGCGGCCGGCCAGAAGGCCACCGTCACCGTCAGGTAGATATGGAACCACTGGCGGTCCAGTACGTCACCGGGCTCACCTTCGACGACAAGGGTCGGGTGCGGCTGATGCCGGGGAGCCTCGGCACCATGACGGCCGACGCCCGGCACCTCACCGTGGAGTTCGACTCCCGGCGCCTGGTGATCGAGTGGTCGGGAGCCAGGTCCGTCGACGTGGGCGGCGACGACGAAGTCAGGCGCCTACCCGCCAAAGCGGGGTTCCTGACCTCGACGGCGGACATGATCTTCGCCCCCCGGGAGCAGTGGAGCTACCTGGCGATCACCGACGCCGACGGGCAGGAGATCATCGTTCGTGTCTCGGGCGTTCCCGCCTCGGAGCTCCGGGAATGGGTGCTGGCGCACGGCCGGTCGGTGGGCCCGCAGGACTGACCTTCGCCGGCGCATCTCCTCATCGGCGGCGCCGGGGCGGTGGGCGCCGGGCCTTCTCTCGCCGCCGCCGCAGCATGTAGGCGACGTCCTGGATGAGGGCGACAGCGGCGAGCGGTGGCACGCCCAGCAGCCACAGGAACCGGGCGACCGCCGCCCGTCCTCCGCGAGCGCGGGAGAGGTTCGACGAGACGGCGCCCATGTTGCGCATGCGCCCCTCGAAGGTGAAGGGACTCGGACCGGTGAGCCCTGGCCACTCGAGGGGACCGCCAGCCGGCGGGCGCAGGTGGGGGCCGCCGTCGCGGGAGTGGGTCCTGCGCCCCTTGCGCTTCCCCATGGACCCCACGCCACCAGGGTACCGGTGGGGCGGTCAGCAGCAGGCGGTGGCTTCGGCCGTGTCGGCGATGACGGTGTAGATCTCCCACGGCTCGCCTGACGGCCCTTCCACCCACACCTTGTCCTGGCGGGCGTAGCAGCAGGTGACGTCGCGCTCGGCGGAGGTGCGCAACCCTTCGGCCGCCAGGCGGTCCTCGGCGGCGCTGACCAGCTCGGAACTCTCGACCTCGACCCCCAGGTGGTTGATGGTGCCGCCCCGGCCCGGCTGTTCGAACAGGACGAGCTTGAGCGGCGGGTCGGCCACCGCGAAGTTGGCGTAGCCGTCGCGCACCTTGGCCGGTTCCGTCCCGAAGAGCCTGGTGTAGAAGCGGACGGCGTCCTCCAGGTCGTCGACGTTGAGGGCCAGCTGCACTCGCGACATCGGACTGCCTCCATAGATAGACTGGTGTCTATTCATCAGCATGCCTGATAGATCGAAGGATGTCAATGGAAACGACGGTGAGGAAGCGCCGGCCCGTGAACGCGGAGCAGGAGTGCTGCCCTGCTGCGCTGGCGACGCCTCTCGCCGAGACGCGAGCCACCGCGCTGGCGAGCGACTTCGCCGTGCTGGCCGACCCGGTGCGCCTCCGGCTGCTCAGCCTCATCGCGTCGGCGCCCGACGGCGAGGCCTGTGTCTGCGAGCTGGTGGAACCCCTCGGCCGGTCGCAGCCGACGGTGTCGCACCATCTGAAGATCCTGGCCGAGGCGGGCTTGATCGAGGGCGAGAAGCGCGGGCGGTGGGTCTGGTACCGGCCGGTCGCCCGGCGCCTGGCCGAACTGCGCCGTGCCTTGGACTAGCTCAGGCGGGACCGTCGACGTTGACGGTCGGCACCCCGTGGCCGGCGCGGACGACGACGACCCGGCTCTCCTCGTCACCCGGGTTGGACTCGCGGTGGACGCTGCCGGCCCGAACGTGCACGAAGTCGCCGGCACCGGCCTCCATCACCGTCGCCCCTCCCGGACCGGATTCCATCCGGAGGCGGCCGCTGAGGACGTAGATCGACGTCTCGTACTCGCCGTGGTGGTGCCAACCGGACACCGTGCCGGGGGCGGTGCGAGCAAGGCCCGCCCACACTCCTTCGACCGCGATCGCCTGCTCCCGCACGATTCCCGGCGTCGGATCGGTCTCCAGTCGATGATCGGGTGTGATCAGTGCGGCAGGATCGTCGGCAGCCATCGCTGTCGATGGTAGGCCGCCGCGTCGTTGCCTACCGTCGCCTCGGGTCCTGCCGCAGCCATCGCCAAAGGAGGAAGCCGGCGGTCACCACCCCCGGGACGATCCTGTACACCACGAACACCGACAGCGTGCCCGGTTCCACGATGGCCACCACCGCGGTCAGCACGCCACCCGCCATGAGCAGCACGGCGGCGGCGAAGCCCACCCGCCGGAGCCACCCTGAGCGCTCCTCGGGCGGCACGTAGTCGAAGAGTCCCCGGCGCGGCATGACCGAAGCAGCTTGACCGATCCACGCCAGGTAGATCGCGGTCGTGGTGCTCGACCACCACCCCACGAACTGCGGCGCGACCTCCGACGAGGCCCCGTTCCTCCGCCGGAGCCGACGACGGCCGAGTGCGACAGTGGGCCACCCCGTCGGCTCCCGGCGAGGTCGCGTGGCCTGCTGGCGCCCGAGGCGTGGGCCGCCTCACCAGCCGTGACGTTCCGCCGAGGTACCTCGTCAGGGCAGTGGCTCGGCGTTTCCGGCGCGATCGGGTGCCCTGCTCTCACGACCTCGCACCCCCGGATGTCTGCGCAGTGCGGTCCCGGACGGGACGGGCAACGTCCCGCAGGTCGACGACGACCGGCTCGAGGGGCGGCAGGGGCGCCGGACCGACAGCGCGCCGACGCCACGGCACGCGCGTGAAGACCGTGGCCAGGCGCCGGCCCGCACGAGCGCCGGCACCGTCGCCTCGGCGTCCGGCACTGCGGAGAACGAGGGCCTCGGCCTCGTAGCGGTTCCTGCGCTGGCGGGCCAGCTCACCGGAGACGTCCGGGTGCATGAACATGCGGCCCAACTCCTTCCATGAGTGCGTCCCGACCCTCGGACGCCGGCGCCGAGGGCCCACCGGCCGGGACTGAGCACCCCAGAGGATGACGGTTGCCGGTAGAGGACCGGTAACAGGGCCGTCGACCGTGCACGTGGCCACATCGCCCCGGTAACGGGGCGGTAACAGCGGCCGAAATCGCCGGTGCGTCACGAGTCGCCCCGCTGTACCGTCGGGATCGCAGGTGATCGTCGCCGGGGGAGGCGCCGGATGCCGGGACGGATGGAACGGACACCCAAGGTGGACGACACCGGTCTCGCCGGCGTCCGCGTCCTCGTCCTGGGGCCACTCGTCGTCGAAGATCACCGCCGCGGGCTCCATGTCGCCGGGTCCCACCGCCGCCGCCTCCTGGCATTCCTCGCCAGCCGGGCGGGACGGGTGGCGAGCGTCGACGCCATCGCCGACGCCCTGTGGGGGGACCGGCCCCCGGCGACCATGGCCAAGTCGATCCAGAACCACGTCGCCCGGCTCCGGGCGTCCTTCACCTCCCTCGACGGCGAGCTGATCGAGACGACCCCCGCCGGCTACCGGCTGGCCGTGAGGCCCGAGGCCGTCGATGCAGTGCTCTTCGAGCACCTGGCCGGCGACGGTCGCCGGCGCCTTGCGGCGGGCGACGCCGCCGGAGCGGTCGACGTGCTGACCGAGGCGCTGTCGTTGTGGCGGGGTGCCCCCTACACGGATCTCGCTGACGCCGAGTTCGCCCAGGTGGAGGTTGCGCGCCTCGAGGAGCGGCGACGGTCGGCGTTGGAGGACCTGGCCGAGGGTCGCTTGGAGAGCGGGATGCCCGAACAGGCCACCGCCGACCTCGGGCACCTCGTCGCCGAGCAGCCCGGGCGGGAGCGGGCGTGGGGTCTTCTCATGCGCGCACTCTTCGCCGCCGGCCGCCAGCGCGACGCGCTGGACGCCTACCAGCGGGCCCGGCGGGCGCTGGCCGACGAGTTCGGTCTCGAACCCGGTCCCGAGCTGCGGGACCTGGAACGCCGGATCCTCGAACAGGACCCGACCCTGACGGTGCGCCGCACCCCGGCGGTCCCCGCCGCCCTGCGGCGGCGAGGCAACCCCTTCGTGGGACGCGAGCGGGAGCTGGCGTGGCTCGCCGACGGGTGGCGGGCCGCCTCGTCCGGCTCGGGTCAGGTCCGCCTGCTACTCGGCCCGGTCGACTCCGGCCGAACGAGGCTGGCGGGCGAGCTGGCGGCCACGGCTGTCGCCGAGGGCGGACAGGTCCTGTACGTGCAGGCGGCCGACGGGTTCGAGGGCGATCCGTCGACCGGCGCGGTCGTCGACGGGCTCGTCGACCGCACCCGCGCCGCTCCCCTGCTCGTCGTGGTCGACGACGCCGAGTGGGCGTCGGCGTCCACCATGTACGCCCTCGCCGGCCTGGCCGGGGCCGTCGCCGAGGCACCCATGCTCGTGCTCCTCATCGCCGACCCCTCCGCCGACGGCGCCGCCCTCCAGGCGCTGCGCCGCCTGGACCGCGAGGGAGCACGGACCCTGGAGGTGCCGGCGATGGACGACGGCCAATTGGCTGCTGTCCTGGCCGCCGACGGCATCGACGGCGAGGCCTCCGTCGTCGTGGCCGCCATCGCCAGTGGCCTTCCGGGCGCGGCCCGCCGGGAAGCGGCGGCGTGGTCGGAGAGGGCGGCGAGCGAGCGGCTCACACTGGACTCGGTCTCCTCCGTCGGAGTGGCTCGGGCGGCGACAATCGCCCGGACCTCGGTGTTCGACGACATGGTGGAGCTGGTCGCCGCGCGGGCCCGGCGCGACGAGCTGTCCTCCACGTGGGCCGGGCGCCAGCCCTACCGCTCCCTCGCCGCCTACGACCCGCAGGACGCCGACCTCTTCGTCGGCCGGGAGCGGCTGGTGGCCGCCCTTGCCGCCCGGGTGCTGGGCCGGCGCCTGGTGGCCGTGGTCGGGGGGTCGGGCAGCGGCAAGTCCTCCCTGGTACGGGCCGGCCTGGTCCCCCTGGTGCGGAGCGGCCGCCTGCCCGGCGCCGGCCCGTGGCGCACCGCGGTCATCGTCCCCGGCACCGACCCGATCGGCGCCCTCGACGCCGTCGAGCGCCTTGACGACCCGGGCCCGTTCCTCGTCGTGGTCGACCAGTTCGAAGAGGCGTTCGGCACCGGCGTGGCCGACGAGTTCGCCACCCGCCTGGTGGAACTGGCCGGCGACGACGCCCTCGACGTCCACGTGGTCGTCGTCATCCGGGCCGACCAGTTCGCCTCGTTGGCCGCCGTTCGCCCCCTCGCCGCTGGTATCGAGGACGCCCAGGTCCTGGTGGGGCCGCCCTCGGAGGACGAGCTGCGCCGGATCGTCGAGGTGCCGGCCCGCCGCACCGGCTGCACCGTCGAGCCCGAGCTCAGCGACCGCATCGGCGAGGACGTCGCCGGCCACGACGCCACCCTGCCGCTCCTGTCCGCTGCCCTCGCCGAAGTCTGGGAGGCCCGGATCGACGATCGCCTCACCTTGGAGTGCTACCTCCGCCACGGCGGCCTGGCGGCCGCCGTCCAGCGGATGGGAGCGCGAGCGGTCGCCGTCGCCGGCGAGGGCCCCGTGCGCGACGCGATGCTCCGCCTGGTCGACGTCACCGGGGACGGGCAGTGGGTGCGCCGGCGCCTGCCGGCCGACCAGGTTCCCGCTCACCTCAGCGCCGCCTTCGACGCCCTGGTCGACGCCCGGGTGGTCCAGCGGGGTGAGGCCGAGGTCGACGTCGTCCACGAGGTCGTCTTCGGGGCGTGGCCGCAACTGGCCGGCTGGCTCGAGGAGGTCAGGGCCGAACTCGTCCTCCATCGCGATCTGCGGGCCGCCTCCCGCTCTTGGGAGGCCGGCGGGCGGAGTGACGACGACCTCTATCGCGGCGCCCGCCTGGCCGCCGCCTCGGAGCTGGTGGCCAGCCACGGCGAGGTCGAGCCGCTGGTGTCCGAGTTCGTCGAGGCCAGCCGGCGCGAGGCCGACCGTGCGGCCGACGAGCGGGCCCGCCACCAGGCCGTCGCCCACCGCCGGCTTCGGCGCATGCTTTCCCTGGTGGCTGGCCTCCTGGTGGTGGCGCTGGTCGCCAGCGCCCTGGCCGTGCGCCAGACCAGCCGGTCGACGACGGCGGCGGCGCACGCCGACGCCCGGCGGGTCGGCGCCCAGGCGCTGGCCACCACCGACCCGAACCGCGCTCTGCTCCTGGCCGTCGGAGGCGTCCGCCTCGACGACGCTCCCGAGACGCGGGCCAACCTGGCCGGCGTGCTGGCCCGCCACGCCGGCCTGGTCGCACCCCAGCGCAGCCATGTGGCCGGCGGCCTCGCCCCCAGCATCCGGGGCGACCGCCTGGTCGCCTACGACGGCGGACGGCTGGTGCTGGTCGACGCCGCCACGTCGGCCGTCCTGGCCCGCTCCAAGCCGGTGCCGCCCGTCCTCGCCCCGTCCGACGTGACCTGGAGCCTCGACGAGCACCAGATCGCCGTGGCCCACCTGAGCGACCAGTACGAGCAGAGGGCGGGCACGCGCAAGCTGGCCGACCGCCCGATCGTGCTCTACGACGGCCGCACGCTCGACGAGTTGCCCCGGCAGCTGGGCGGCGTCCCCCCGCTGTCCGCCGCCCAGAGCCTGGCCTACAGCGCCGACGGCCGGATGCTCGCCGTCACCCTGGCGCTTTTCCGTGCCCCCGGCGAGACCGACCCCTACTCGACCCAGGTCCTCGTGTGGGACCTGCGTGCCCCCGGCGCGCCGGTCGCCAGCATCGACCCCGGGGCGCAGTACGACGCGGTGGCGCTCTCCCCCGACGGCAAGCGGCTGTACGCCGCCGTCTTCCCGCCCGGTGGCATCCGGGCCTACGACACGGCGACGGGCAACCTCGTCGGCTCGGTCGGCGGGATCGGCGGGCGCATGGCGGCCAGCGACGACGGCGGCAGCGTGGCCCTGACCGGGCTCCTCGACGGCCAGGTCGTGGTGCTGGACGCCGCCACCCTGCACGAGCGGGCCCGCTTCCACGACCCGGAGGGGCTCGGCGGCTTCCTGTGCCTCGCCTTCTCCCACGACGGCGCACTGGTTGCCGTCCCCAATCCCGACTCGGGCGCCCTCGACGTCTGGGACGTCGCCACAGGGGCACTCGCCGAGCAACAGGTGGGCTTCAGCGGCAACGTCACCTCGGTCTGGTTCGCGCCGGACGACCGCAGCGTCCACGCCCTCACCGACACCGGCACCACCGTCGGCTGGGACCTCGGGCAGGACCACCGCTTCGTGCCTGAAGTGGGCCCCCCCGCCGGGCTCGCACCCGCCGACCTGGCGATGCCCGTGCCGGGCGGACCGGTCGCCTACGTCAGCGGCACCGCCGGTTCGCCGGCGCCGGGAGGCACCGTGCAGCTCCGCGACCTCGCCTCGAACCGCCTCGGACCCGTCGTCGACCTCCATCACAAGGGTCTGTGGCAGATTGCGTGGCGGGCCGACCGCCGGCGCTTCGCCAGCTCGGGGATGGACGGCGCCGTGCGCGTCTGGGACGCCGGCTCCGGCCGCCTGCTGGTGGAACGCCGGCTCGGGCCGGACGAGGCGGCCGGCGTCGCCTACACCTCGGGCGGCCGGCGGCTGGTCGTCACGGAGGGCGCCGGCACCGTGTTCGCCCTCGACGCCGAGACCCTGGCACCGGCCGGGCCGACGATCGACCTCCACCATGAGCTCGGCCAGGTGTTCCCCGACCCCGAGGACCGGTTCACCGTCGTCGTGTCCAACGACGTGGGCGACCCCGACGAGGTCGACCTCATCGACACCGGCTCCGGCCGGGTCCTCCGCCGTCTCCACACCGGCTTCTGGTCGGCGTCGGAAGCTGTGTCGCCCGACGGTGGGCGCCTCGTCGTCACCGGCACCAGCGGCGACGTCCGCCTCTTCGACCTGCGCCGTGGCCGGTGGACGGGCGGCCCCACCGGCAGCGCCCACGGCGCATCGGTGACATCGGCCGCATGGTCGGCCGACGGCTCGACTGTGGTGACCGGCAGCCTCGACGGCCAGGTGTCCGTGTGGGACGCCGCCACCGGCGCGCTGGCCGGGTCGATCCGCCCCGGCCCGCCCAACGTCCCGGTCAGCGCCGTGTTCGAGGGCCGCTCCTCGACGGTGCTGGCCGCCGCCGCCGACGGCTCCCTGTTCCGGTGGGACACCGACCCGCGCACCTGGATCCGCTTCGCCTGCACGGTCGCCGGCCGCAACCTCACCCGGGCCGAGTGGCACGAGGCCTTCGGCCACCGGCCCTATCGCACGCTGTGCCCGTAGCCGCCTGTTCCGGGCCTCCGTCGCCGTCGCCGTCGCCGTCGCCGTCAGACGCTTGGCCAGTCGCTGGTTGTACCGTGAGGCGCCGTGCCCGCAGGAGAACGCGTCTTCGCGACGGACGTGCCGAGGCGACCGGCTCAGCAGCAGCCGGTTGCCCTCGAGGAGGGCCGCATCGTCGAGGTCGCCCGAGCGGGGACCGCCCGTCAACTGGTCCTGCTCGACCGCCCGGGCCAGCGACTGGTCTGGGGCAAGTTCGAAGCTGGCCCCGTCGACGAGCTACGTCTCCCACCACTACCGACCCGCCGGAGCGCTCCTGGGACGAGAACTGGAGCGTGTCGGCAGATCGCAGCTCTGTCGCGCTACTGACCAGGGCCGAACTGTCGATCGCGGAAGCAGGCCGCTGGACGCACCGAATCCCGTTCGAGCCGTGGCCCAGCCCCCAAACCCGTCGGGTCCACCGTGCTGATCCAGAACGGCGAGGCCATCCTCGTCGTGCCCCGGGAGGTCACGCTGACCCGTTTCGGTGGTCATGTCGAATCGGTCGACCTGGTGGCCGTTGATCTGTCGTCCGGCGCGACACGAGCGCGAGCGATCCTCTGTGAAGGCGCACCCGAAGGGTCGGCTCCTTGTGGCCAATCGCGAGGTGCTCTGCGTCGACTACGGGGTCGGGCTAAAGGGTGACGACATCGTCGGTTATGGCCCCCATGGTGAGCGCACCGACGATCTTCAGGAGATCGTCCAGTACGAACGGGACCTCCGGGGCGCGTTCGTGCTTGGCCCCCACCGCCTGCTGGTCGTCCACACCACGGGGCGCGCCGAGGACTGCGTCATTCCGAGCTGATCTCGCAGCGGCGCGAGGACGTCCGAGGCCGTGCTGGGTTGGCCCATGACGCCTACTCAGCAAGCGCACGGCTCAGAAGCAAGTCGACAGCCCTCGGGGTTACATCCAACTCCGGGTCGAGGCCCGCCTCGTATGCCTCGATGGCCATTGTGTCGGCACGCGTGCACTCGATGCTGTTCGACACCCATACTCCACTGGCCGCCAGGGCCCATGTCGTCGCTTCCTCGGATGCTCGTATGCGCCACAGCTCAGCCAGCCGATCAGCACCTGACTGCGACACGAGGCCGGTGTTCAGCCATGCGCTCGCAACCGCAGAGACGAGTTGCGGCGTCGGATCGCCGTCCCATGACCCCGCGATTACCAACGCCGTGGCCATCGCCGGCCGCCATCGGGTCGATCCGTCCGGCGGCGTGACTGCGACGTCAGCGAGGCGCAATGCTTCCTCCGGGCGCAGAAGGGGCAGTCGGTAGTGGCCCGAGAATTCTCCAAGGTCACCAGAATGGGACCCGTCGTCCAGGCTGACCGTGAACCCTTCGAAGTGAGCGTCGAACCGAAGCCGGACCCCATCGCCCAACGCGACCTCGACCCGAGCGATCGGGATCTCGATCTCGTACCCGGCATCCGGGGACGGCAGAGGTTGATCGACGGCATCGCCGTCGATGCCAGCTTCGGCCTCGAACCAGTGCCAGGCCTCGTCGACGTCGACTCCGAACGCGAGAGTCAGGGGGTCAGGATCGTCGACCTCGAGGGTGGCCGCCACGACGGCAGCCCAGAAGCGAGGGTCGTCGAGTAGGTGGTTCATCGTCCGGATGACCTCTGCCATCCGACCATGGTGCCGCAGTGGCGAGCCGACTGGACGCTCAGAAGCAGGCCGCCTACGGGTCCACAGCCACGTCTACCCGACGATCTCCGGGGTGCGGCGGCGGTGCTGGACGCCGCTCGCGTCAGTGCCCTCGGCGCCGGGCGTGGTTTGGCAACAAGGCCGGAGAGGGGTTCACGCTCGGCCACATCCTGAGGTTCGGCCTGCCGCGACTGCTATGCCGGCGCCAGGCCAAGGTCCAGGCGCAGCGGCTGCCCGGCGATCACGAGGTCGATGGCACCGGTCGCCACCGTGACGCCGTCCTCGGCATGTGCCTCGAAGGCGGCCTTCTGCGGGCCGCCCGCGCTCGGCAGGTCCACCAGGAGGTAGACGACGGCGCCGCCGAGGCGGTAATCGGCGAGTTTGCGACCCCGGTCCACGGCGCGCGTCGAAGGGGATCCCACCTCGACCACGAGCAGCGGAGGCGGCTGGACGTCCACGTCGCCGATCCTCCGCCACCCCGGCGCGAGCACCGTGAGGTCGGCGACGTTCGTGTAGCCGCTCCCGCCCGGGACCTTCCATGCGAACCCGTTGGCCAGCACGCTGCCGGGCGGCAGGTCCAGCTGGCGGACCACCTGCTCGTGGAGGACCGCTACGGCGACCTCGTGCTCGTCGGTGGCCGGAGACACGATGAGGCTCCCCCAGGGGTCGAGCTCGAGGTGGGCGACCCCCAACTCGGCACGGAGCCAGCCCAGATCCTCGACCGAGTACCCGGCGGCCAGGGGGTACGCCATGCCTTGAGGATACGGGTGCCGTGGTGCGCCTGCGCATCTGCCGCTGAACCGGCCGTCACGTGGTGCAGATGACGTGGTGCAGGCTCCGGAGCCTGAGAACCTCTCACCTGCGGTTTCTCGTCGGGCTGGGGAGATTTGAACTCCCGACCTCTTGACCCCCAGTCAAGCGCGCTAACCAAGCTGCGCCACAGCCCGTGGACCAATCAGCCTAGCGCCCCGCCGGCCGAGGGCCCACCGAGATCGACCGGGACGGGCTACTGGCCGGACGGCGAGCCGGCCAGCTCCTCCTCGACCAGCTTGACCACGAGGGAGTCGAGCGAGAGCACGGCGTACTTGTCGACGTGCATCGAGGTCGAGTCGCCCGGGCCGCCGTCGGGGCCGTAGGTGAGGAACACGAACCGGCCGGTGGTGATCTCGGCCAGCTGGCGGAAGACGTACTCGCCCTGGTCGTCGAGCCCGCTGGACGCGATCGGGTGAACCTTGACGCCCATCGCAGCCGCCCGCACCACCTCGGCGGCGTAGTCGGCGCCTTCGGGGTCGTCCATCTGCGGCGGTGCGTCGGCCACCAGGAACACGAGCTTGACGGTGTCGGCTCCCCGCCAGCCGGCGTCGAGCCCCGCCCGCAGGCCGGCACTGAGGGCCTCGGGCGTGTCGCCGCCGCCGGCGGCCCGCAGCCCGGCGATGTTGTCGGTGAAGCCCTTCACGTCGCCGGTGAAGTCCACGGTCCTCGTCACGAACTCGTCGCCCTGGTCCCGGTAGGCGGTGAGGGCGAAGCGCACGTCGGGCTTGGCCGGCAGGGCGGCGATGCGCTGGGAGACGGCGATCATGTTGTCCTTCAGGCGGTCGATCTCGTCCTGCATGCTCCCGGTGGCGTCGACCAGGAAGAGCACGTCGAGACGCGTGCGGGGAGGGGCGTCGGTGTCGAGGGCGACCTTGTGCTCCGTGGCCTGCCTGTCGAACCGCACGGTCTGCGACGCGCCGCCGGCGCTCACCTCCGCCTCGTAGCCGGTCGCCTGACCTTTGGTTGCATTGGGGAAGAAGAGGGCCCGGCCGTCGGCGTAGGTGGTCAGCCGGGCCACCGGCTCGCCGCCTCCCGCCGGCCGCACCGTGACGGCGGCTCCGAGCACCGGGTGCCCCGAGCGGTCCACGACCCGGAACACGTGCCGCTCCGCCACGTCCACGTCGTGTACCCGCAGGCCGAGGCCGGCGAAGCTCCGGCGGTAGGACAGGTAGTCGTCCCACCGCTCGTTGTCGTCGGTGCTGCCGGCGGTGAGGCCGACCGCCGACTGGGATTGCCCGCTCGCCGCCATCGGGGCGCCCGGCGCGGTCGTCGAGGCCGGGGCCGCCTCGCCGGCCGGCGGGGCGCTACGCGGCGCCGAGTCGTCCGCAGCCAGGGTCTTGCTCGTGCGCATCACGTCGGCGTTCGAACCGCCGCAGGCGCCGAGTCCCGCCACGACCATCACCGCCACACCCAGCCTGCGCCATGCCGGCATCGCTGCCTCCCGTCGTCCGAGCCCGTTCGGCCGTTGGACGACGGGCCGGCGCCGGCCGGTTCCAGGGTCGGCTCAGAACCTGCCGATGAGCCACACGATGCCCTGCACCGCCCGAAAGCCGAGGTAGAGCACGGTGGCGACCAGGAGCAGCTTGAAGTGCCACGGGGCGTGCGGCGCCTCTTCCTCCTCGCCGCTCGCCGGCTCGGCCTCTGCCGCGACCACCCGCCCGCAGCTCGGGCACTCGCCCCCGGGCCCCATGCTGGTGGGGGTGAGGAAGCGGCTGCACTCCTCGCACCACGGCACCGCGCTACCCCACGGCCAGGCGGCCTCGCGGCCCGGCGGAGGCCACCCTGCTCGGCACCGGGTGCCCGACCAGCGAGGCGGCCAGGGCCGAGGCGTCGAGGAGTTGGTCGAGGTCGACGCCGGTGTCCACGCCGAGGTCGGCCAGGAGGTGCACGAGGTCCTCGGTGGCCAGGTTCCCGCCCGCTCCCTTCCCTCCCCCGGCCGGCGCGGCCGGCGAGCCGCCGAGGCCGCCCACCGCGGTGTCGAACCGGTGCACGCCCAGCTCCCAGGCGGCGTAGGCGTTCACCAGTGCGGTGCCCCGCGTGTCATGGAGGTGGAGGCCGACGCCGGGCCCGGTGAGCGCCACCAGGTCGGCGATGCGCCGGGGCGTGGCCATCCCGGTGGTGTCGGCGTAGGTGAGCGACGCCACCCCCACCTCCAGCAGCCGGGAGCCGAGGGCGTGCACGGCGGCGGGGTCGATGTCGCCCTCGAACGGGGAGCCGAAGGCACACGACACCACGGCGTCGACCGGGATGCCCCGCGGCGCCAGCACAGAGACGGCCACCGCCAGCTCCTCGACCGAGCGGTCGATGCTCATACGGACGTTGCGCTCGTTGTAGCCGGGCGACGCCGAAAGGGTGAAGGTGACTTCCTGGCAGAACGTGGCCCGCCGGGCGCCCTCGGCGTTGGGCACCAGCACCGAGTAGCGCACCCCCGGGTGGGCCCGCTCCTCCAGGGCGGCCATCACCTCGGCGGCGCCCGCCATGGCCGGCACCGCCTTGGGCGACACGAAGGCTGTGGCCTCGATGGAGCGAAGGCCGGCGGCGGCAAGGGCGTCGACCAGCCGCACCCGGTCCTCGACCGGGATGGGCGCCTCCACCTGGAGCCCGTCGCGCGGCCCCACCTCGCGGATGTGCACCTCGCTCATACGGGCGGCACCCCGTGGTGGCGCTCGCTGAAGCGGCGGTCCTTGCTGTCGGCCAGCGCCAGCCGGGCGACCAGCTCGGCCCGCAGGTCGCCGGGTTGGACGACGGCGTCGATCACCAGGTCCGACGCCAGCCGCAGCAGGTCGACGTCGGCCTCGTACTCGGCCTGCTTGGCGGCCACGAAGGCAACCCGCTCCTCCGGCGTCTCCAGGGCGGCGATGTGGCGGGCGTACACGGCGTTGACCGCCGGCTCGGGACCCATGACCGCGATCTTGGCCGAAGGCAGGGCGATGCAGGCGTCGGGCTCGAAGGCGGGCCCGGCCATGGCGTAGAGGCCGGCGCCGTAGGCCTTGCGCACGACGACCGAGATCTTGGGGACGGTGGCCTCGGCCACCGCGGTGATCATCTTGGCGCCGTGGCGGATGATGCCCTGGCGCTCGACCTGGGTGCCGATCATGAAGCCGGGGACGTCGGCGAGGAACACCAGCGGCACGTTGAAGGCGTCGCACCACCACACGAAGCGGGCGACCTTGTCGGCCGAGTCGACGAACAGCACGCCGCCCTTGCGGGCCGGGTTGTTGGCCACCACGCCCACCACCCGGCCCTCGAGGCGGGCCAGCGTGGTGACGACCTCGGTGGCCCACAGCGGCTTCACCTCGAACAGCGAACCCTCGTCGAAGAGGGCGTCGAGCACGTCGTGCATGTCGTAGCCGGCCCGCTCGGACTCCGGGATCATGTCCGCCGTGAGCTCCCGCGCCGGCGGCACGGGCTCGGCGGCCGGCGGCGGCTCCCGCCAGGAAGTCGGCACGTAGGAGAACCAGCGGCGGGCCGCCTCGATGGCGTGGGCGTCGTCGTCGACCAGGTTGTCGCCGCACCCCGACACGCTGGCGTGCATGCGGGCCCCGCCCATCTCCTCCAGGGAGGCGTGCTCCCCGATCACGACCTCGGCCATGCGCGGCGAGCCCAGGTACATGGAGGCGTTGCCCTCCACCATGAACACGATGTCGCAGAACGAGGGGATGTAGGCGCCGCCGGCGGCCGACGGCCCGAACAGGCAGCACACCTGCGGCACCCGGCCCGACAGGCGGACCTGGTTGTAGAAGATGCGGCCCGCGCCCCGCCGGCCGGGGAACAGCTCCACTTGGTCGGTGATGCGGGCGCCGGCCGAGTCGACCAGGAAGAACACCGGCAGTTCGTGGGCCAGGGCGTGCTCGCCGAGGCGGATGATCTTCTCGACCGTGCGGGCCCCCCACGAGCCGGCCTTCACCGTGGCGTCGTTGGCCATCACGCACACCGGGCGGCCGTCGACGGTGCCCCAGCCGGTGACGACGCCGTCGGCCGGGAGGTCGCCGGTGGGCGCGCCGGCGTTGGCCAGCAGACCGTCCTCCACGAACGACCCCTCGTCCACCAGCAGGGCGACGCGGTCGCGCACGAACAGCTTGCCCTGCTCGGCCAGCCGGGCCGCGCCCTTGTCGAGGTTCCCCTTCAACGCCCGCTCGGTGGCGGCGGCGACGGCGGCGACCGTGTCCCGCCCCTCCCCGGTGGTGGTCATCGCGTCAGGTCCTCCGAATGGCGAGGATGGCCACGTCGTCGGTGAGGGGCTCGGAGGCGAAGTCGCGGGCCGCTTCCAGCAGGCCCTTGCACAGGGCGGTGAGCTCGTCGCCGGGGTCGCGCCGCAGGATCTGGGCGATGCGCTCCTCGCCGAACAGCTGGTCGCCGGAGCGGGCCTCGGTGAGCCCGTCGGTGTACATGACGAGCACGTCGCCGGGCGCCAGGTCGATCTCCTTGCTGAAGTAGGAGCCGTTGGGGTCGAGGGTGAGCAGCGGGCCGGTGGCCCGCAGGGCCCGCACCTCGCCGTCGTGCCACACCCACGCCGGCGGGTGGCCGGCCGAGGCGAAGCGCAGGGTGGCGGCCGCCTGGTCGAACACCACCGCGCACAGCGACACCAGGTCCTCCGGGCGGCCCTGCGTGGAGAGCACCACGTTGAGCTCCTCGATGGCCTGGGCCGGGTCGCGGTACTGGGTGAGGAAGACGCGCAGGAGGTACTTCACCTGGAAGGCGGTGATCGACGGCTCGATGCCGTGGCCGGCCACGTCGCCGATGACGGCCGCCAGGCGAGAGGTCCCGTTGGGGAACAGGTCGTAGAAGTCGCCGGCCATGGCGCCCCGGCCCGGTTCGTAGAGGTGGGCGACTTCGAAGCCGTGGATGGTGGGCAGGTCGCCGGGGGCCAGGCGGGCCGACCAGCGCAGCGGCGTGAGCTCGTTCTGCTGCTCGAGCACCTCGAGGGCCCGCCGCTCCACCAGCCAGCGCTCCTCGGTGAGCCGGGCCTCGGCCAGGATCTGGCGGCCGTAGCGGAGCGACAGGAAGATCGGGACGAGGAGCAGCACGAACGGGGCGAGGAACCACGTGTTGGACGAAATCGAGGCGACGCCCGTGCCGACGGCCAGGGCGGCGTACAGCAGCGTGGTGTGGAACTCCTTGCGGAACCCGAGGCGGGCCGCCGCCGTGCCCGGACCGGTGGCGCCCTCGGCCCGGGTGATACGCCGCCAGGCCCGCTCCAGCCGCAGCGTCGACCGGCCCCACACGACGGCGGCGACCAGGCACCCGAGGGCAACGACCAGCAGGGCGGGTCTGGTCACCATGTCGGGAGCACGCTACTTGGGCAGCATTCGTCGGATCCGCCCAAGGGCCTGGGAATCAACGACCTGCTCGGAAGAGGCGACGCCGGTCTGCTCTCGTTCGGCTCCTATAACCGCTCTGCTCCAACGATTTCACCTCCCATGGAAAGGCAGACCGGCGTCGCCTCTTCACTCACGTCGTTGATTCCCAGTCCCTAAGCGTCCCGCCGGCGCACCCGCAGCTTGAGGGGCGTCGGCCCGAACCCGAAGTGCTCACGGATACGCCGCTCCAGGAAGCGCAGCCACGTCTGCGGGAGGGCGCGGGTGGCGAAGAGGGTGAAGGTGGGCGGGTCGGTGGCGCCCTGGGTGGCGTAGAGCACCCGGCCGGTAGGCGACGGGTGGGCGGCCTGGGCCTCCTGCACCACCTTGTTGAGCTCCCCCGTGGGGACCCTTCGGTGGTAGGCGTCGATGGACTGGCCGAGGGCGGGAACCAGCTTGTGCACGCCCAGGCCCGTGCGGGCGCTCACCTTCAGCACGGGCGCGTAGCCGAGGAACGACAGCTTGTCGGCGACCTGGTCGCGCACATCGGCCCGGCCCTCGGCGTCGAGCAGTTCCCACTTGTTGAGCAGGATCACCACCGGGCTGCCGGCGGCGTCGACCCGCTCGGCCAGACGCTGGTCCTGGGCGGTGACACCCTCGGTGGCGTCGATGACGAGCACGGCGGCGTCGGCCCGGTCGATGGCCCGCAGGGCCCGCACGATCGAGTAGTACTCGGCGCCGTCGGCGGTCTTGCCCTTGCGCCGCATGCCGGCGGTGTCGACCAGGCGCAGCGGGCCGAGCTCGGTCTCGACCAGGGTGTCGACCGAGTCGCGGGTGGTGCCGGGGAGGTCGTGCACCACCGAGCGCTCGCCGCCCGACAGCCGGTTGAACAGCGTGGACTTGCCCACGTTGGGGCGGCCCACGATGGCGACGCTGGGCACGCCCGGGTCGCTCTCGGGCTCGGCCGGCGCGACGACGTCGTCCTCGGGCGGGAGCAGGGCGACCACCTCGTCGAGCAGGTCGCCCACGCCGCGGCCGTGCAGCGCCGACACCGCCCTGGGATCGCCGAGGCCCAGCCGGGTGAGCGCCCAGGCGTCCGCCTCGCGGTGCTCGGAGTCGACCTTGTTGGCGACGAGCAGCACCGGCTTGCCCGACCGGCGCAGCAGCCGGGCCACCTGCTCGTCCTCCTCGGTGGCGCCGACGGTGGCGTCCACGACCACCAGCAGCACGTCGGCCTCGGCGATGGCCCGCTCGGCCTGGGCGCTCACCTGGCGGTCGAGGGGGTCGTCGTTCGCCAGCCAGCCGCCGGTGTCGACGACGGTGAAGGAGCGGCCGATCCAGTCGGCCTCCACCATCTTGCGGTCGCGGGTGACGCCCGGCCGCTCCTCGACTATGGCCTCCCGCCGGCCCACGATGCGGTTGACCAGCGTGGACTTGCCCACGTTCGGGCGGCCCACCACGGCCACGGTGCCGCTCATCGCAAGGCCAGCCGAAGGGAGTGCCCGTCGGTGGGGACGACCTCCACCGGGCGGGGCAGGTCGGCCGGCGTGCGGCCGTCGAGGAACACGCCCTCCGACAGGCACACGTCGGGCAGCAGGTAGCGGTGGCCGGCCGGCTCGGCGTCGAGCGCCCGCGCCAGGTCCTCCCCCACCAGCAGGCCGGTGACGCCGATGTTGCCGCCGAAGAACCGGTTCTCCACCGGGACCAGGCGCACGTCGTCGCGGCCGAGGGCGGCGACCAGCGGGGCCAGGACGCGGGCCCCGTAGGCACCGGTGAGGACGCCCACCGGCGCGTCGCCGGCGGTGGTGGCGGACGCCGGCGCCCGAGGGGCGCGGTAGCCGGCCGCCGGCGCCCCGTCGACCCACGCGAAGAACCCGCCCCTGGCGAGGGCCGCCCCGCCCTTGGCCGACGGGCCGCCGCCCGACCACTGGCGTTCCAGCAGCCGGGCCATGCCGATGCCGTCCTCGGCCATGGCGAAGTCGTCGTAGGCGGCGGCCGGGGGGAACGGGCGGCCGGCGAGGAGGAAGTACTCGTCGGCGGCGAACGCCAGGCGCCGGCCGAGCGTCTCGAGGAACAGGGCTTGCCACTCGTCGACGGTGTCGACCACCGCCTCGGCCTCGGCCGGCGTGTGGGGCCGCATGGCCGCCTCGTGCGACCACCGGCTGACGCCCAGCGGCACGACCGCCAGAGTGGCCAGCTCGGGGTACTCGTCGAGGACGCCGGCCAGCGTGTCGTGCAGCACCGCCCCGTCGTTGACCCCGGGGCACACGACGACCTGGCCGTGGACCTCGATGCCGGCGTCGAGCAGGGCCCGCAGCCACCGCAGGCTGGTGGCGCCCCGCCGGTTGCGCAGCATGCGGGCCCGCACGTCCGGGTCGGTGGCGTGGATGCTCACGTACAGCGGGCCGAGCCGCTCGGTGACCACCCGCTCCAGGTCGGCCTCGGTGAAACGGGTGAGGGTGGTGAAGTTCCCGTACAGGAACGACAGCCGGTAGTCGTCGTCCTTCAGGTACAGGCTCTTGCGCATCCCCGGCGGCAGCTGGTGGATGAAGCAGAACTCGCAGTGGTTGTCGCAGGTGCGGACCTGGTCGAACAGGGCCGAGGCCAGCTCCGCCCCGAGCGGCTCCCCCGCCTGCTTCTCCACCATCACCGACAGCTGCAGGCCGCCGCGCGCGATCTCAAGGTCGAGGTCGGGCTCGTCGGCGAGGAGTTGGAGTTGGATGACGTCTCGGGGCACCTGGCCGGACAGGGCGACGATCTCGTCCCCGGGGCGCAGGCCGGCCCGGGCAGCCGGCGACCCGTCGGCCACGGCCACCACCCGCGGCAGCGACATGACTACAGGCTACTCGGCCCTAGCCTGGGTGCCATGGCCGTCGACCGGGTGCTGCTGGCCGCCCCGCGCGGTTTCTGCGCCGGCGTCGACATGGCGGTGAAGGCCCTCGACTGGATGGTGCGGGTGCTCGACCCGCCCGTGTACTGCTACCACGAGATCGTCCACAACCAGCTGGTCGTCGACCGCTTCCGGCGCCTCGGCGTGGTGTTCGTCGACGACATGGCCGACGTCCCGCCCGGCGCCCCCGTGATGTTGAGCGCCCACGGCTCCTCCCCCGAGGTCGTGACGGCCGCCCGAGCCTCGGGCGGCGTCGTGGTCGACGCCGTGTGCCCGCTCGTCACCAAGGTGCACCACGAGGTCAAGGTGAGGTCGGGGAAGGGCTACACGATCGTCTACGCCGGCCACGAGGGCCACGACGAGGCGGTCGGCACCATGGCGGTGGCGCCCGGCGCCGTGCGCCTGGTGGAGACCGTGGCCGACGTGGAGGCGCTCGAGGTTCCGGCCGGCGAGCCCGTGGCGTTCCTCGCCCAGACCACGCTGAGCGTCGACGAGTGGGCCGGCGTGCGCGACGCCGCCGCCACCCGCTTCCCGTCCATGTGGACGCCGACGCGGGGCGACCTGTGCTTCGCCACCACCAACCGCCAGGCCGCCCTGAAGGAGATCGCCGGCCGGGCCGACGCGGTGGTCGTCATCGGCTCGGCCAACTCGTCCAACACCCGGGCCCTGGAGCGGGTGGCGAGGACGCTGTGCCCGATGGTGGTGCGGGTCGACGGTCCCGACGAGGTCCCTGCCGGCCTTTCCGGCACGGTCGGCGTCACCGCCGGCGCCTCCGCCCCCGAGGACCTCGTGCAGGCGGTGATCGACCGGCTGGCGCCGGCCGAGGGCGTCGAGCCCGTCACCGTCACCGAGGAGGACGAGTACTTCCCCCTCCCCCGCGAGCTGCGCGACCTCCAGCGGGGCGCAGCCGCCGCCGTCGCCGCGTCCCTGGCTGTCCCGAGTACATAGGGTGCGGAAACCGCACCCTATGTACTCGAAAAGGCGGCCAGCAGCCCGGAGAGCAGGATGACGAGGTGGAGCCAGTCGCTGGTGGCCCACCGGCGCCAGCGCTCGGGCACACCGCTGGCCAGGCCGGCGTCGGGGACGGTGAAGGCGAGGGCCACCATCTGCACGGCGGCCAGGGCGACCAGGCCGCCGGAGAGCACCATGCCCAGCGGCGAGAGGGCGGTGAGGGCGACCACGAACACGAAGCTGGCCAGCAGCAGGAACATCCAGGTGACGATGAGCAGGATGGTGCGGGCCTGGCGGACGCCGCAGGCGAGGGCGACGGCCAGGGCGATGAGGATGGGATGCACCCACGCCACCCGCATTGCGCCGGCGTGGCCCAGGCCGATCCCGAGCAGCCCGGTCACCAACTGCACCGTGAAGCCGATGGCCAGGTAGATCCCGAGGCGGGCGGTGGGCAGGTCCTCGCTGATCGAGAGGCTCACCGCTTCTTGGGGACGAGGGCCTCGGCTTCGGTCTGGAGGCGCTGGAGCTCGGCCCGGAGCTGCTCGGTGAGCTCGTGGACCACCCGGCGGGGGGCCCGGGAGCCGCCCTCGGTAAGCGGCGGGTGGATGGGCGGGCCCACGACGACGCTCGTGGGCACCGGCCGCAGCATCGCCGACCCCTTCGTCATGGCCCGCTCCGAGCCGCCCACGCCCACGGGCACGATCGGGACGCCGGCCCGGATGGCCAGGTAGGCGGCTCCCTCGGAGATCTCCCCCACCTCGGCGCCCGAGCGCCGGCCGCCCTCGGGGTACACCACCAGCGGCTCGCCGCCGGCCAGCACCTCCAGGCAGGTGCGCAGGGCGACCCGGTCGGCGGTGCCCCGCTTCACCGGGAAGCCGCCGAGAGCGGTGAACAGCCAGGCCGTGAACCGGTTCTTCCAGAGCGAGTCCTTGCCCATGTAGCGCAGGCGCCGGCGGGTGACGACGGCGACGAGCGGGGTGTCGATGTTCGAACGGTGGACCGGCGCCAGCACGAAGGGGCCGTCGGGGACGCGCTCCAGGCCCACCGCCTTCAGCCGCCAGTAGGTGCGGCAGAACCCCACGATCACGTCGCGGCACACCCGGTACAGGACCCGCTGGCCAAGTGTGGGCGGAGCCGCCGGCTTCACCCGGTCGGCCCTGCTCCCAGCGGCCTCCACGTCGGTCATCCGTCCCCCTTGGCCGACTCGGCCAGCGCCACCACGGCGTCGACCACCTGCTCGATCGTGCGGCCGGTGGTGTCGATGACCACCGCGCCCTCCGCCACCACCATGGGCGACGCCGCCCGGCCGGCGTCGATGCGGTCCCGGCGGGCCACGTCGGCCGCCGCCCCGGCCACGTCGGCAGCCCCGTCCTGGCGCGCCCGCCGGCGGGCCCGCTCGGCGTCGTCGGCGACCAGGTAGACCTTCACGTCGGCGTCGGGCAGCACCACGCTGCCGATGTCGCGCCCCTCCATCACCGCGCCGCCCCGCGCGGCCGCCCACGCCCGCTGCCGGCGCACCAGCTCGGAGCGGACGGCGACGTTCTGGGCCACCGTGCTCACCGCCACGCTCACGTCGGGGCCGCGGATGGCGTCGGTGGCGTCGACGTCGTCGACCAGCACCCGGCGGTCGTCGACCTCGATGCGCAGGTGCAGCGCCAGCTCGGCCACCTTCTCGACGTCCATGGGGTCGACGCCCGACTGAAGGGCGGCGAAGGCCACCGACCGGTACATGGCGCCGGTGTCGAGGTGCTCCACGCCGAGCCGGGCGGCCACCGCCCGCGCCACCGTGGTCTTCCCCGAGCCGGCCGGGCCGTCGATCGCTATGACCCGCACAGCGCCTCCAGGTCGCGCTCGAACGACGGGTAGCTGGTGGCCACCGCCTCCCAGCCCTCGATGCGCACCGGCTCACTGCCGGCCAGGCCGGCCACGGCCAGGGCCATGGCGATGCGGTGGTCGCCGTGCGACCGCACCGTGCCGCCCCGCAGCGGCGCCGCCCGGCCGGTGACCACCAGGCCGTCGGCCTGCGGCTCGACGGCGCCCGTGACCGCCGACAGCTCCGAGGTGATGGTGGCCACCCGGTCGCTCTCCTTGACCCGCAGCTCGCCGGCGTCGGCGAACGTCGTCGGCCCGTCGGCCACCGCCGCCGCCACCGCCAGCACCGGGATCTCGTCGATGAGCCCGGGCACCTCGGGCCCACCGACCTCGGTGCCGTGCAGCGGTCCGTAGCGGGCCCGCACGTCGGCGAAGCCGCCGCCGCAGGGCGCCACCTCGATCCGGGCGCCCATGCGGGCCAGCACGTCGAGGAAGGCGGAGCGGGCCGGCCCCACGTAGACGCGCTCCACCACCACGTCGCTGCCGGGCGTGATGCACGCGGCCACGATCCAGAAGGCGGCCTGCGACGGGTCGCCCGGCACGTCGAGGTCGAAGGGCGCCAGCGGGCCGGGGCGCACCCGGGTGGTGAGCCCGTCGGCCGCCACCTCGACGTCGGCCCCCAGCACCTCGAGCATCTCCTCGGTGTGGGCCCGGGTCCGGACCCGCTCCCGCACGACGGTGTCGCCCTCGGCGCCCAGCCCGGCCAGGAGCACGGCGCCCTTCACCTGGGCGCTCGGCTCGGGAAGCTCGTAGTCGATGCCGTGCAGCCCGCCGCCCCGCACCACCAGCGGCGGCAGCACGCGCTCGCCCTCGCCGTCGACGTCGGCACCCATCAGGCGCAGCGGGCGGGCCACCCGGTCCATGGGCCGGCCGCCCAGCGACTCGTCGCCCACCAGCGTGGTCTTCCACGGCAGCGAGGCGCACACGCCGGCCAGCAGCCGCATCCCGGTCCCCGAGTTGCCCACGTCGAGCGGCTCGGCGTTCTCGTGCAGCCGGCTGCGCCCGCCGGCGACCGTGGCCGTCGCCCAGCCGCCCTCCACCACGTACTCGGTGCCGGCGCCCATCTGGCGCACGGCGTCGGCCGTGCGGGCCACGTCGTCGCCGGTGGACAGCCCGGTGATGTGCGAGGTCCCTTCCGCCAGGGCGGCCAGCAGCAGCGCCCGGTGGGACACCGACTTGTCGCCCGGCGCCCGGACCCGCCCCCGCAGGGGCCGGCCGCCGGCGACCTCGAACACGCTCACTCGGCCCGGTCCTCCCGTCGAGGTCTCGGAATCGGACCCTGGAGGGTCCGATTCCGAGACCTCGGCGTGCGGGCGGCGCTCATGCCAGCGGGTGGAGGGACGGACGGTAGCCCCGGTCCACCAGGGCGGTGCGGAGGCGCTCGGCGTCGGCCGTGCCAACGACCAGCAGCAGCACGCCGCGGTCGCCCTCGGCCGAGTGGGCGATCTCCAGGTCGGCGATGTTGACGGCCAGCTCGCCGGCGAGGGTGGTGACCTCGGCCAGCACGCCGGGGCGGTCGGCCACGGGAACCCGCACCTCGGCGCACTCCTCGGGGCGGGGCACCCGGGCGGGCAGGTTGGTGCGGGCGGCGCGGGCCCGCCCGAGGGCGGCCAGGAGGGCGGCCCGGTCGGCCCGGTCGACCACCGCCCGCATCTCGGCCAGGGCGGCGAGCAGGCCGTCGAGGGCGCCCACGATGGCGGACCGGTTCTCGGCGCAGATGTCGGGCCAGATGCCCGGGTGGCCGGCGGCGATGCGCGTCATGTCGCGAAAGCCGCCGGCGGCCAGGCGCAGCAGGGCGGCGTGCTCCTCCGCCCCCTCGGCGGCCAGCCCCATGAGGGTGGCGGCCACCAGGTGCGGCACGTGCGACACCAGGGCGACGAGGGCGTCGTGGCGGTCGGGGGGAAGGGCCACCACGTCGGCCCCCAGGCTGGACACCACCGACTGCACGAGGGCGTAGCCGTCGGGGTCGGTGCCCTCCGTGGGGGTGAGCACCCACGTGGCCCCCTCGAAGAGGGTGGCGTCGGCGCCCAGCAGGCCCTCCTGCTCGGAGCCTGCCATCGGGTGGCCGCCCACGAACCGGGACGACCCGACCGCCGCCACGATGGGCGCCTTCACGCTCCCCACGTCGGTGACCACGCCGGCGCCCGACGCCAGTGCCTCCCGCGCCGCGCCGGCCACCGCCGACACGGGCGTGGCGACGAAGGTGATGGCCGCATCCGGATCGGGGCCGGCAGCGTCGAGGGCGCCGTGGTCGACGGCGGCGCGCACCCGGGCCTGGTCGCGGTCGACACCGGAGACGTGCCAGCCCCGGGCCCGCAGGGCCAGGCCGATCGAGGCACCGATCAGGCCCGTCCCCACGACCACCGCCCGCTCACTCGGGGAGGTCATCGCGAAGCGACGCGGTGCCGTGCAGGTACACGTGGTGGAGTTCCTTGCGCTCCTTGTCGGTGCCGACGTGCATGAGCACGCGGATGCACCGCTCGGGCGCCCCCTCGATGTCGAGCTCGCGGGCGCACAGCAGCGGCACGTCGCCGAACCCGACGCCCCGGGCCGCCTCGGCCGGGAACATGGAGTGGATGTCGCCGGTGGCGGTGAACAGGACGCTCACCACGTCCTCGCGGTCGACGTCGTTGCGTTCCAACAGGGCCAGCACCAGCTCCTGGACGCGGCCGGTGATCTCCACTCTCGTGTCGGCGTCCACCCGGGTGGCGCCCCGCAGCGCTCGGACCGTGGGTGGCACTGGGCCGAACTCTAGCGGCCGGCCCGCGGGGGCCCTCCGGCCGCCCGCTCCAGCGAGCGCACCTCGTCGACGGTGAGCGCCCGCCACTTCCCCGGCGGCAGACCCCGGTCGGCCAGCGGCCCGATGCGGGTCCGCACCAGGCGGACCACCGGGTGGCCGACGGCCTCGCACATGCGCCGGACCTGGCGGTTGCGGCCCTCGTGGATCACCAGCCGCAGTCCGTCGGGCGGGACCACGGCCACCCGGGCCGGCGCCGTGCGCCCGTCCTCCAGGTCGACCCCCTCCCGCAGCCGCCGGACGGCGCCGGGCGACGGCCGCCCCTGCACCTGGGCCAGGTACTCCTTCTCGATGCCGAACGACGGGTGGGCCAGGCGGTGGGCCAGGTCGCCGTCGTTGGTGAGCAGCAGCAGGCCCTCGGTGTCGGCGTCCAGCCGGCCCACGGGGAACACCCGGGGCTCGGCCGGGACCAGCCCGACCACTGTGGGCCGTCCATGGGGATCCGACGCCGTGGTGACCACGCCCCGGGGCTTGTTGAGCAGGTAGTGCACCAGGTCGGGGCGCACGCCCACGGCCACGCCGTCGACCTCCACCCGGTCGGCGGCAGTGTCCACCCGCCGGCCCAGCGCGGCGACCTCGCCGTTCACCCGCACCCGCCCGCCGGCGATCAGCTCCTCGCACGCCCGGCGGCTGCCGAAACCGTTGCGGGCCAGCACTTTCTGGAGCCGCTCCCCGTCGTCGGGAGCGCTCATTCCTCCGGGCGCAGCCCCTGCTCCAGGGCCTCCACCACGCTGCTGTCGGGGACGAAGTCGCCGAGGGGCGGGAGGTCGTCGACGGAGTCGAGTCCCAGGCGTTCCAGGAACATGGTGGTGGTGCCGTAGAGGACGGCCTGGCCGGGTCCGGGGTCGCGCGCCACCTCGGCCACGTAGCCCCGCTGCTGGAGGGTTCGCATGACCCCGTCGACGTTGACGCCCCGGATGGCCGACAGCTGGGCCCGCGACACCGGCTGCTTGTAGGCGACGATGGCGAGCGTCTCCAGGGCGGCGGCCGACAGGCGGGCCGACTGCCCGTTGAGCACGAACCGCTCGATGTAGGGCGCCAGGTCGGGCGCGCTCTGGAAGCGGTAGCCGCCGGCCACCCGCACCAGGACGAAGCCCCGCTCCTCGGCCTCGTAGGACGCCGCCAGCTCGCCGCACAGCTCCTCCACCCGGGCCGGCGGGATCTCCAGCAGCTGCGCCAGCAGGGCCGGCTCCACCGGGTCGGACGCCACCATCAGGACGGCCTCGACGGCCCGGAGGTCCTCCGACCGGCTCATCGCAACTCCGGCGCCGGCGGTTCGGAACGCCGGCGGCCGCTCTCGCCGCCGGCGGCGGCCACCCCGGCTGCCGGCCAGGAAGGACGGGCGGAGGCCGGCTGGCTCGGCCGGCCGGCCGGAGCGCCTTCAGCTCGCCGAGCAACCTCCGGTTGCGAGGCGAAACCGGCCACCGGGCCGACCCAGGTGACGCGGAGCTCGCCGAAGGTGGTGGGCTGGTCGAGCTCCACCAGGCCGTCCTTGTACAGCTCCAGCAGGGCGAGGAAGTGCACGATCACCAGGATCCGCTCGGCGATGCCGGCGGTGAGCCGCCGCAGCGTGGTGGGGCCGGCGGCCGGCAGGGTGGTGAGCAGCTCGTCGACCGTGTCGCGCACGCTGGCCCTGATCATGCTGACGTGGCTGAGGTCGACGGCCGGCGGCGGCGGCTTGGGGGCCAGCGCCCGCAGGCAGGCGGTGCGCAGGTGGTCGGGCGTGACGCCGGCCAGCACGTCGGGCACCAGCGACAGGAAGCGCTCCTCCATGCCCGCCACCCGCGGCCGGGACAGCTCGGCGCCGGCGGCCAGCCGGTCGAGGGCCCGGGCCGCGTCCTTGAACGTCTTGCACTCCAGCAGGCGGGCCAGGAGCAGGTCGCGCTCCTCCCAGAGGGCCAGCTCCTCGTCCAGCTCGCCGTCGGAGACGTCGGGCAGGAGGCGGCGGGACTTCAGCTCCACCAGGGTGGCGGCGATCAGGAGGAACTCGGTGGCCACGTCGAGGTCGAGCGCCTCCATGGTGGCCAGGTGGGCGAGGTAGGCGTCGACGATGGCGCTCAGCGACACCTCGTACAGGTCGACCTGCTGCTTGGTGATGAGGTGCAGGAGCAGGTCGAAGGGGCCCTCGAACACCGGCGTGGAGACCTCGTAGGGCACCGGCGCAATTTACCGGGGGCGGCCCCGGGGGCGGCGCATACCATGCCCGGATGGCACGGGTGCTCTCCGGGCTCAAGCCCACCGGACCGCTGACCCTCGGCAACTACCTGGGGGCGCTGCGGTTCTGGGTGGAGGACCAGCACCGGGCCACGTCGTACTTCATGGTCGCCGACCTGCACGCCCTCACCGTGCCCTTCGAGCCCGACCGCCTCCGCCGGCTCTCCACCGAGGTCGCCATGTGCTTCATGGCCGCCGGCCTCGACCCCGAGGTCTGCACGCTGTTCGTGCAGAGCCAGGTGCCCGAGCACACCGAGCTGTCGTGGCTGATGGAGTGCACCGCCACCTACGGCGAGATGGGCCGGATGACGCAGTTCAAGGACAAGGCGTCCGAGCAGCAGAGCCTGTCCGCCGGCTTCTTCACCTACCCGGCCCTCATGGCCGCCGACATCCTGCTCTACGACATCGACCAGGTGCCGGTGGGCGAGGACCAGCGCCAGCACGTGGAGCTCACCCGCAACCTGGCCATCCGCTTCAACGGCCGCTTCGGCGACGTCCTCGTGGTGCCCGAGGCCACCGTCCCCAAGGTGGGCGCAAGGGTGAAGGACCTCCAGGACCCCACCAGGAAGATGTCGGCGTCGTCGCCGTCGCACGCCGGCGTGGTGCTGCTGCTCGACCCGCCCGAGGTGATCGAGCGCAAGGTGAAGCGGGCGGTCACCGACACCGAGCCGGAGGTGCGCTTCGACCCCGTGGCCAAGCCCGGCGTGTCGAACCTGCTCACCATCCTGGCCGCCTCCACGGGCGGCGACCCCGAGAAGCTGGCCACCAACTACACCCAGTACGGGCCGCTGAAGGCCGACACGGCCGAGGCCCTCATCGGACTGCTGCGCCCCATCCAGAAGCGCTACGAGGAGCTGGCGGCCGACCCCGCCGCCACCGCCGCCGTACTGGCTGCCGGCGCCGCCAAGGCGCGCGAGGTGGCAGGCGCCACCGTGGCCCGGGCCAAGGCGGCGGTGGGGCTGCTGGCGCCGGGCTGAGCTACTTCGGGGGGAGGCGGGGCTCCGGTGGGTGGGCCACCTCCCAGCGCCAGGCGACCAGGACGCCCATCCCGACGCCGAAGGCGAGGACGAGCGCGCCCAGCAGCCATTCCCGGTTGACGAGCATGAGAATGCCCATGAAGAGCGGCAGGCCAACCAGCCAAAGCTCGCCGACGATGGCCCACCAGCGTGGATAGGGGTATGGATCGGGCGGCCGCCCCCGGGGATCCCGCCACCATGGCTTGTCGGCCATGGCCGCTCAGCGCTTGGAGGCGCAGTCGATGCAGAGGCGGGCGGCGGGCTTGGCCTCGAGGCGGGCGGCGGCGATGGGCTGGCCGCAGCTCTCGCACGCCCCGTAGGTGCCGGCGTCGATCTTGGCCAGGGCGTTCTCGACCTCCTCCAGGGTGTCCCGGAGGCTGGCGGCCAGCGCCTCGGCCTCGCCCCGCTCGGCCGTCACCGGGCTGGAATCGGCGAAGGTGGAGTCGTAGGTGAGGCCGCCGCCTTCGCCGAAGCCCAGCTCGCCGAGCTGGTGCATCAGGGTCGCCCGCTCCTCTTCGAGGAGGGCGCGAAAATCAACCGAAGGCGCGTCGCTGGCCACGGACGCACGCTAGTTCCTACCGCGACGGTCCGCTGACACCCCTCGGGTGCCATCGGCGGTATCCCTGCACCAGGGTGTCGATGTCGTAGACGGCCGGCTGGCCCACCAGCAGCTGGCGCACGGCCGGCGGCGGCGCCCCCCGGTCCGCCAGGTGGGCGGCGAAGGAGTGCCGCAGGACGTGGGGCCCGAGGCGCCCGGCCAGGCCCGTGCGCTCGCCGTGGGACCGCACCACCGACCACCCCCACTGCCGGGACAGCTGCCCGCCCTGGGCGTTCACGAACAGGGCACCCTCGCCCCGCCCGGCGAGCGTGACCCGGCCGGCGGGCTCCAGCCAGGCCTCCAGGGCCACCGCCGCCTGGTCGCCGTAGGGAACCACCCGTGCGCTGCGGCCGCCGATCCGGGCCAGGCCCCCGGCGGCGTCGCCCACCGCCAGGCCGACCACCTCGGAGATCCGCCCACCCGTGCCGTAGAGCAGCTCCAGCAGGGCCCGGTCCCGGCGGGCGGTGGCGGAGCGGCCGCCGGCCGACTCGACCAGCGCCGCCGCCTCCGCCTCGGTGAGCACCGGCTGCGCCGCGGGCGAGGGCTCCGGGGACTCGATGCCCGCCGCCGCGTCGCTGCCGCACCAGCGGTGCAGGGCCCGCAGCGCGACCAGCGCCCGGGTCACCGACGCCGGCCGGCGCCCGGCCGCCTCCAGCGACCCGACGTAGGCCGCCACGTCGGGCTCCCCGGCGGCGGTGACGGTGAGCCGGCGGTCGGCCAGGAACCGCTCGTAGGCGACGAGGTCGCGGCGGTAGGCGGCCAGCGTGTTCGGAGCCCGCCCCCGGCCCGCCAGGTGGGCGAGGAAGGCCTCGCCCTCCGGGCTCAGGCCAGGCACGCAAGCGGGTCGGCGGCCGGCATCCCCAAGGCCTCGGCCACCACCCGGTTGGTGAGCTGCCCGGCCACCGTGGTGACGCCGGGGCCCAGGGCCCGGTCGTGCTCGACCGCTCCCCGCACCCCTCGATCGGCCACCTCAAGCACGTAGGGAAGGGTGGCGTTGGTGAGGGCGTAGGTGGACGTGTGGGGCACGGCGCCCGGCACGTTGCCCACCGCGTAGTGCAGCACGCCGTGGCGCTCGTACACCGGGGCGTCGTGGGTGGTCTCCCGGGTCGTCTCCACGCACCCGCCCTGGTCGACGGCGATGTCGACGATGACGGCGCCGGGCTTCATGGCCCGCACCATGTCCTCGGTGACCACCATGGGCGCCCGCCCCCCGGGCACGAGCACGGCGCCGATCAGCAGGTCGGCCTCGGCCACCGCCCGCTCCACCGCACCGCGGTTCGACGCCAGGGTGAGGATGCGGCCCTGGTGGATCTGGTCGACGAAGCGCAGCCGGTCGAGGTTCCTGTCGAGCAGCCAGACCTCGGCCTCCATGCCCTGGGCGATCCACGCCGCGTTCCAGCCGACGTTGCCGGCGCCGATGACCACCACCCGGGCCGGCCGCACGCCCGGGGCGCCGCCCAGCAGCACGCCCCGGCCGCCGTTCTGGCGCTCCAGGTAGTGGGCGCCGATCTGGGTGGCCATGCGCCCCGCCACCTCGCTCATGGGCGCCAGCAGGGGAAGCACGTTGGCCGCCGTCTGCACCGTCTCGTAGGCGAGGGCGGTGGTGCCGGCGGCCAGCAGCGCCTTGGCCACCTCGGGGTAGTGCGCCAGGTGCAGGTAGGTGAACAAGACCTGGTCGGAGCGCAGATGGTACGTCTCCTCCCGCTGGGGCTCCTTCACCTTGACCACCAGCTCGGCACCCCACGCCTCGTCGGCGGTGACGATGTCGGCACCGGCGGCCGAGAAGTCGGCGTCGAAGATCGACGAGCCCCCTCCCGCCCCCCGCTCCACCAGGACCCGATGCCCGCTGGCCACCAGCTCGCGCACCCCGTCTGGGGTGATGGCCACCCGGTTCTCGCCCGTCTTCACCTCTGCCGGCACGCCCACGATCACGGGCGCCAGGGTACGCGTCAGGTGCGGTCGGCGACCTCGAAGGGCGGCGGGCCGAGGAGGACGGTGGTGCCGGTGGCCTTCGCCGCGCTGCCCACGGCGGCGAAGTCGACGGCACCGTCGGCGACACCGGCGGGCACGACCTCGCTGGCCCGCAGGTAGAACTCGTCGCCGGCACCGGGGGTCTGGAGGGCGAACAGCCGGGTGTGCGGTGCGATGCCCCGGAAGGCGTGCGGGGTGCCTCGCGGAGTGAAGTAGAAGCCGCCCTCGCCGACACGGAAGACCTCGCCGTCGAGGTGCAGCTCGACCTCGCCCTCGAGGATGTAGCCCGCCTCGTCGGCTTCGGGATGGAGGTGCAGCGGCGTCACCTTGCCGGCGTCGATGGCGTCCTCGAACACGAACAGGCTGCCGCCGGTCTCGACGGCCGTGGCCTTCCACTCGTGGAGCCCGCCGCCGAAGAACCAGCGGCGCTCCCCCTCGCCGCGGTTGCGGACAATGCCCTTCACGTCTGACCTCCCATTCGTGGTACTCAGTGCCATGAAGATACCGTGTACCATAAAGCCATGTCAACCGGCTTCCTGGAGAGCGGTCGGGTACAGCAGAAGCAGCGGACCCACGCCGCCCTGGTCGACGCCGCCCGCGAGCTGCTGGCCGAGGGGCGCACCCCCACGGTGGAGGACGCCGCCGAGGCGGCGTCGGTCTCGCGTACCACCGCCTACCGCTACTTCCCCAACCAGGCCGCCCTGCTGGCCGCCGCCCATCCCGAGATCGAGGCGGCGTCATTGCTGACGACCGACACCGACGACCCCGTCGCCCGGGTCGACGACGTGGTGGGGGCCCTGGGCCAGATCCTCGTCGACGGCGAGCGCCAGCAGCGGGCGGCCCTCCGCCTGGCCCTCGAGCTCGAGCCCGAGCAGCGGCGGGAGCGGGTCCCGCTGCGGCAGGGCCGGGCCATCGCCTGGATCCGCGAAGCCCTGGAGCCGGCCGCGGTGCAGCTTGGCGACGACGCCGTCGACGCCCTCACCCTCGCCGTGCGCAGCGCCACCGGCATCGAGGCGCTGGTGTGGCTCACCGACGTCGCCGGGCTCGATCGCGACCACGCCCGCGCCCTCATGCGCTGGTCGGCCCGGGCCGTCACGAGGGCCGCCCTGGCCGGCGACCCGCCGCCGCCCGTCCGGCCCTGACAAGCTTGGGCGGGTGGGCGACCCGGCCATCCGCGTTGAAGGGCTGTCGAAGACCTACGGCGACACCAGGGCCCTCGACTCCCTCGACCTCGAGGTGGCGCCCGGCGAGGTCATCGGCTACCTCGGGCCCAACGGCGCCGGCAAGACCACCACGATACGCCTGCTGCTGGGGCTGATCCGGGCCACCGCCGGGCGGGCGGAGATCTTCGGCATCGACTGCCAGGAGCGGCCGGTCGACGCCCACGCCCGGGTGGCCTACGTCCCCGGCGAGGTGAACCTGTGGCCGTCGCTCACCGGCACAGAGACGCTGCACGTGCTCGGGCGGGTCCACGGGACCGTCGACGTCGCCTATCGCGACGTGCTGCTCCAGCGCTTCGAGTTCGACCCCGGCAAGAAGGTCCGGGCCTACTCGAAGGGCAACCGCCAGAAGCTCATCCTCATCGCCGGCCTCATGACCCGCGCCGACCTGCTGCTGCTGGACGAGCCCACGTCCGGGCTCGACCCGCTCATGGAGCGGGCCTTCCGGGACTGCGTCGCCGAGGCGCGCCAGCGGGGCCAGACGGTGTTCCTCTCGTCGCACATCCTCAGCGAGGTCGAGGCTTTGTGCGACCGCATCGCCATCCTGCGCTCGGGCCGGCTGGTGGAGGTGGGGACGCTCGCGGAGATGCGCCACTTGTCGGCCCTCCACGTGGAGGCCGACCTCGACGCTGCCGTCCCCGACCTGTCGGCGGTCGCCGGCGTCACCGCCGTGGAGGTCGAGGGCACCCGCCTGCGCTGCCAGGTCACCGGTCCGATGGAGCCACTGCTTTCCGCCCTCGCCCCTGCCGGCGTCCGCCACCTGGTGAGCAGGGAGCCGTCGCTGGAGGAGCTGTTCCTCGTCCACTACGGCGGCACCGGTGCGCCGTAGCGAGCGCTATGACGCACCCCGGGCCCGCCGAGCGGTGCTCGTGGTCACCGCCCGGCGGGCGGCCCGGCCCGGCATCCTCTGGGGCCTGGTCTTCGGGGGGACGGTGGCCGCCACCATGACCCAGTACTCGAGCCTGTTCCCGGACGCCGCCTCCCGCGCCCGGCTGGCCCTGTCGGTGCAGGGCAACGCCGGGTTCGAGGCGCTGTTCGGCAAGATCCACGCCATCGACACGGTGGCCGGCTACACCGCCTACAAGACGCTGTTCACCCTGATGGTGCTGGGTGCCATCTGGGGCCTGCTGCTGGCCACCCGGGTCACCCGAGGCGAGGAGGACGCCGGCCGCTGGGAGCTGCTCCGCTCGGGACGCACCACCGCCGCCGGCGCCGCCGCCCAGGCCGCCGCCGGCCTGGGTGCCGGCGTGGTGTGCCTATGGCTCCCCACCGCCACCTTCGCCATGTGGGCGGGCGGGGCCGACAAGGTCGGCGTGGGCGCCGGCCCGGCCCTGTACTTCGCCACCGCGGCGGTGGCCGGCGCCGCCATGTTCATGGGCATCGGGCTGGCAGCAGGGCAGCTGGCCCCCACCCGTCACGACGCCAACGTCATCGGCGCCGGCGTCATGGCTGCCTCCTACCTCGTGCGCATGGTCGCCGACTCCGACGCCAGCCTCGGGTGGCTGCGCTGGGCCTCGCCGTTCGGCTGGATCGAGGAGCTGCGGCCCCTCACCGGATCGCACCCGGCCGCCTTCGTGCCCGTCGTGGTGCTCGTCGCCGCGTCGGTGGCGGTGGCCCTCGCCGTGGCCGCCCGCCGGGACCTCGGCGCCAGCGCCCTGGCCGGTCGCGACACGCCGCCGGCCCGGACCTTCCTGCTCTCCGGCCAGGCCGGCCTCACCATCCGCCTCACCAGGGCCACCGTCGTCGTCTGGCTGCTGGCCCTGGCCGGCACCGGGCTGGTGTTCGGCCTGGTCACCCAGGCGGCGGGCAACGCCGCCAAGGGGTCGGCCACCCTGGAGCGGGTCATCGCCCGCCTCGGTGCGTCGGGTGCCGGCGCCGTGGTCTACCTCGGCTTCGTGTTCCTCATGGCGGCCGGCATGGTGGCCATCGCCGTGGCCGGCCAGGTGGCGGCGCTGCGCAACGAGGAGGCCACCGGTCACCTCGACAACCTGCTGGTTCGCCGGGTGGCCCGCTGGCGGTGGCTGGCCGCCCGCCTCGCCGTCGGCGTCGGCCTGGTGGTGCTGGCCAGCGCCGCCGCCGGCCTCGCCGCCTGGGTCGGCGCCGCCAGCCAGCACGCCGCCGTGGGCTTCGGCGACCTGCTCGTCGCCGGCCTCAACGTGGCCCCGCCGGCCGTGTTCGTCCTCGGCATCGGCTGCCTGGTGTTCGGCATCCGGCCGCGGGCGGCGGTCGCCGTCACCTACGGCCTGGTGGTGTGGTCGTTCCTCGTGGAGATCGTGGCGTCGGTCGTGGACTCCGGCCAGTGGCTGCGCGACACCTCGCCGCTCCTGCACATCGCCCCGGCGCCGGCCGCCGACCCCAACTGGACGGCCGCCGGCTGGCTGGTGGGGCTCGGCGCGCTCGCGGCACTGGCAGGCATCGCCGCCTTCAGCCGCCGAGACCTGCAGGGCGCATGAGCCTCTGGACGCGAACGACGCCCATGTGGCCGGCTACGTCCAGAGAAGCTCAGTGCTTGGCGAGGAGCTCGTAGGCCGGGTTGAGCATGGTGAGGCGGCCGTGGTGCTGGGCCGCGGTGCCGGTGGCGCGCAGGCGGGCGCCCACGCCGATGCCGGCGATCTTGGGGCGGCCGTAGAAGACGATCGACATGGCGCCGGTCTCGTCCTCGATGACGCACTCCATGGTGGTGCTGCCGGCCAGTGGCTGCACCCGCACGGTGCGGACCCGGCCTTCGATGCACACGTGCTGGCGGTAGCGGACGGTGGCGATGGGCGTGCACCCGTTGGCCTCCACCACGGGCGCCGGCGTGTCGCCGTTCGGCGACGGCGGCGCCAGCTTCGCCGCCGCGACCGGCTCGACCGCGGCCGGCGCCTCCCGCCGGGGCCGGCGGCCGGCGAAGTGGAACGGCACCGTGGTGACGTTGGCGTGGGCCAGCCGGGACACGTCGCGCTCGATGGCGTCGGCCGTGCGGTCGTGCAGGATGCGGTGCCACACGCCGTTGTACTTGCGCTCCGGGAGCAGCACGCTGACCTCGGTGTCGCCGGGCGCCAGGTCCCGGGCCACCACCTCCATGGCGGCGTGGGTGAGCCGGCGGTCGGGGCAGTCGACCAGGTCGAGGACGATCCCGTTGAGGCCGTACTTGACCCATGCCGCCCGCAGGTCCTCGGCGTGGTCGTGGTCGAGCACGAAGTGCACGGCCCGCAGCTCGTCGGGCATCAGCGTGCGGGCGTACTGGATGGCCCGGGCGCCGGCCATGTCCAGGCGGTCGACGAACACCAGCACCACGTGGCGGCGCAGGATGGGCGCGGCCACGGCGGCGGGCACGTCGTGCTCCAGCTGCTCGGCCTCCATCTCGTACTGGCGGGCCAGGCGGACGAGGAACACCACCATGATCGGGACCAGCACGACGATGACCCACGCCCCGTGGGTGAACTTGGTGATGGCGATGACGATGTCGACGACGAGGGTCAGCACGGCGCCCACGCCGTTGATCACGAAGCCCGACCGCCAGCCCGGCTCCTTCTCCCGCAGGTGGTGGCGGGCCATACCCGCCTGGGAGAGGGTGAAGGAGGTGAACACGCCGATGGCGTAGAGCGGGATCAGGCGGTCGACCTTGGCCTCGGTGACGAGGATGAGCAGGATCGAGGATCCGGCCAGGAACAGGATCCCGTTGGACAGCACCAGCCGGTGGCCCCGCTTGATGAGCTGGCGGGGCATGAAGTTGTCGCCGGCGTGGAAGCTGGCGAGGCGGGGGAAGTCGGCGAAGCTGGTGTTGGCCGCCAGCACCAGGATGAGCATGGTGCCGGCCTGCAGGGAGAGGAACAGCAGGTGGCCGAGCGGCGTGGTGCCGTAGGCCAGCTTGCCGACCTGGGAGATGACGGTGGGGGTCCCCTTCTCGTAGGGGGCCACCTTCATGTGGGCGGCCATGACCGACAACCCGAGGAACATGGCGCCGAGGAGGCTGCCCATCACCACCAGGGTGTGGCGGGCGTTCTTCCACTCGGGCTTCTTGAAGGCGGTGACGCCGTTGGAGATCGCCTCCACGCCGGTGACGGCAGCGCCGCCCGAGGCGAAGGCGTGCAGCACCACGAACATCGAGGCGCCCAGCAGGACGCCGTCGCCGGAGTGGCCGAAGGGCATGATGCCCTCGGTGTTGTGGCTGGCGGTGGGCAGGGTGCCGGTGGCCATCTTGGCCAGGCCGACGCCGATCAGCACCACCATGTTGACGATGAAGAAGTAGGTGGGGATGGCGAAGATGCGCCCCGACTCCCGCACGCCGCGCAGGTTCCCGAACGAGATGATCAGGATGAAGGCGATCGACAGCGGCACCGTGAGCGGTGCCAGGGCGCCGAAGGCCGACACGAGGGCCGCCACGCCGGCCGCCACCGACACCGCCACGGTGAGCACGTAGTCGGTGAGGAGGGCGACGCCGGCCACCTGGGCGGGCATGAGGCCGAAGTTGTCCCTGGTGACCATGTAGGCGCCGCCCGCCGTGGGGTAGGCCTTGATGGTCTGCCGGTAGGACAGGATCAGCACCGCCAGCACGGCGAGCATCGCCACCGTGATCGGGACGACCAGGGCGAAGGCGGCCACACCGACGGCCGGCACCAGGACCCGCAGGATCTCCTCGGTGGCGTAGGCCGAAGACGACAGGTTGTCGGAGGCGAACACCGCCAGGGCGGTGGGCTTGCCCAGCCGCTCGTGCTCCAACTGCTCGGTGTGCAGCGGGGGGCCGAGGAGCCGGCACTTGACCCGGTAGGCCAGGCTGTCGCGCGGCAGCTCGACGTCGGGCTCCAGCGGCAGGGGCGCGGGGCCTCGGCCTGTGACCTTCCCTCCCGGCCTGTCGTCGAGGATCGTCATGGCGCGCCCTTTCACCCGGGACCTTCCCAACTGAACGGCAGGTGGGCGCTAAAGCTGCGCTAAGGATCCCCCCGGGGCGCTAAGAAGCCGTTAAGAGGTGCGGACGGAGCGTCTTGTCGGTGCGCCTACTTCACGACCTTCTGGGTGACGCTCGCCACCGGTCCGGTCGTGTAGTTGCCGTCCCCGGAGTAGGTCGCCGTCACGGAGTGCGATCCCACCGACAGCGACGAGGTGGTGTAGGTGAGCGGGGCACCGAGGCCACGGGTGGCCACGGCGGCGCCGTCCACCGCCACGGTGACCGAACCTGTCGGCGCCTGCGGACCCGTTCCCGTCACGGTGATGGTGAAGGTGACGCTCTGGCCGGTCCTGGACGGGTTGTTGCTGGACGTGAGCGTGACCACGGGGGTGGCCTTGTTCACCGTCTGGCCCACCGTCGCCGAGGACGCCGCGAAGGTGGCGTCGCCCGAGTAGGCAGCGGTCACCGTGGACGTCCCAGCCGGCAGCGCCGACGAGGTCAGCGTGGCCACGCCCTTCCCGTTCACGGTCGCCGAGCCCAGTGTGGTGGCGCCGGCGGAGAAGGTCACCGAACCCGTCGGCGTCCCCGACCCCGAGGTGACGGTGGCGGTGAACGACACCGGCTGGCCGAACACCGAGGGGTTGGGCGTGGCGCTCAGTGTCGTGGCCGTGGCCGCCTTGGCGTTGACCACCTGCGCCAGCGTGGACGAGGTGCTCGGGAAATAGGTGGCGTCGCCGGAGTAGGAGGCGGTGATCGGGTGGGTGCCCGCCGCCAGGCTGGAGGTGGTGACGGCCGCCTGGCCCCGCGCCAGCGGCTGGGCGGCCCCGAGCGGGACCCCGTTGTCGTAGAAGGTCACGGTCCCGGTCGCCTGGGGCGTCACCGTGGCAGTCAGGGTCACGGCCTGGCCGACGGCCGAGGGGTTGAGCGACGAGGCGACGGTGGTGCTCGAGGCCTTCTTCGGGTTGTTGACCACCTGGGAGACCGGGCTCGACGTCGACCCCGCGAAGTTGCCGTCGGCCGTCCCGACCAGCGGTGTGTTGGAGAACTGGGCGGTGACGGCGTGGGTCCCGACCGCCAGCGACGACGTCGAGAGCTGCGCCGTCCCGTTTGACGCCAGTGCCGAGGTGCCCAGCACGACGGCGCCGTCCTTGAAGGCCACGCTGCCGGTCGGCCCGCCGGGCGCGGAGCCCGACCCCTGCTGGGGCGCCCCCGCCGTCACCGTCGCCGTGAAGGTCACCGACTGACCGGACACCGACGGGTTGACCGACGAGCTCAGGCTCGTGGTCGTGGAGAAGACCTGGGTGTACCGGGCCGTCCCCGAGTAGACGAGCGGGAAGGTGACGCCCTTGCACCCGTCCTGGTTGCCGGACAGGTTCCGCAGGCTGACGGGAAGGGGCGGGGCGGTCGCCGTACCGCCGTCGGGGCCCACGTTGAAGCCCGTCGCCGAGCTGTACTGCGCACCGGTGAGGTCCAGATTGGACGCGTCGCAACCGGGCGGGGTGGGGGTGCCGACGCTGACCGACAGGGTGGTGACGGTGATCGCCACCGAGTGCGGGTTGGTCACCGTCAGCTCGAGGCTGCCGGGCGAGCCGGGCTCCAGCCCGGTGACGGTGCCGGAGATGGAGAAGTCGGTTCCCGACGTGAGCTTCATGGGGAGGTGCTGCGTGCCGGCACGACCGCCGACGACGGCGACGGCGCCGAGCACGAGGGCCGAGCCGGCCACCCACGTCACGGTGCGGCGGGAGAACAGTCTCATCATGCCCTCAGTTCGAGACGACGACGGGGGTCGACGAACTGGCCCCGCTCGTGTTGCCGACCTTGTCCGTGCCGATGGCCACGACCCGGTACTGCCCGTTCGCCGGCTGCCCCGACCAGGTCCTCGAGAAGGTCGGCGCCGTG
>DASSMA010000052.1:0-26686 GCA_035689115.1 Acidimicrobiales bacterium | reverse complement strand
CGGGGGGCTGCGCCCCCCGCCCCCCCGGGTGCCGGCAGCCGGAGGGGTGCCTGCGGCGCCGCAGCGCGGCCGCCGGCGATCGCCGACCCCTTGCCGCTCCTAGGCTTTCCAGACGATGAGCCGCCTCCGCATCGCCGCCTGCCAGGTCAACGCCGTGGTGGGCGACCTCGAGGGCAACGTGGGGCGGGTGCTGTCGTTCCTCGCTGCCGCCGAGGACGCCAACGCCGACGTCGCGGTGTTCCCCGAGCTGGTGATCACCGGCTACCCGCCCGAGGACCTGCTGCTCAAGCCCGGCTTCGTCGAGGACAACCTGGAGGCCCTCCAGAAGGTGGCGGCCCGCACCGGGCGGTGCGCGGCAGTGGTCGGCTTCGTGGACCGCGACCGCGACCTGTTCAACGCCGCCGCCGTGTGCGCCTTCGGGTCGGTCCAGGGCGTGTACCACAAGCGGATCCTCCCGAACTACGCCGTGTTCGACGAGCAGCGCTACTTCAGCCCCGGCAGCCGGCCGCTCAGGCTGTTCGTCGTCGGCGGGGTGCGCTGCGGCGTGTCGATCTGCGAGGACGCGTGGGCCCCGTCGGGTCCCATCGCCGAGCAGTCTGCGGGCGGGGCCGAGCTCATGTTCAACCTCAACGCCTCGCCCTTCTACCGGGGCCGGCTGGCCGAGCGCGAGCGCATGCTCGCCACCCGGGCGGCCGACGCCTCCTGCGCCATCGTCTACGTCAACCAGGTGGGCGGCCAGGACGAGCTGGTCTTCGACGGCGCCTCGATGGTGCTCGACGCCGACGGCCACGTGGTCGCCGCCGCCCCGCAGTTCAGCGAGGAGCGTCTGATCGTCGACGTCGACGTCCATCCTGTCTACCGCAAGCGCCTGGTCGACCCCCGGGGCCGCACCAGCGCACCGGCCCTCGACGCCGTCACGATCACAGAGCATCCGGCGCCGCAGGACGGCCGGTGCTGGCCCGGGGTGGCGCCGGCCCTCGACCCGGTCGACGAGGTCTACGGCGCCCTCGTGCTCGGCACCCGGGACTACGTCGTGAAGAACGGCTTCACCGACGTGGTGGTGGGCCTGTCGGGCGGCATCGACTCCTCCCTGGTGGCGGCGGTGGCGGTCGAGGCGCTCGGTGCCGACCACGTGCACGGCGTGTCGATGCCGTCGCGCTACTCCAGCGAGGGGTCGATGACCGACGCCGCCCGCCTGGCCGAGGCCCTCGGTGTCGACCTCGGCGTCATCCCCATCGAGCCGGCCCACGCCGCCTTCGCCGCCATGCTGGCCCCCGCCTTCGCCGGCCGGGACGAGGACATCACCGAGGAGAACCTCCAGTCCCGCGTCCGCGGCATCGTGCTCATGGCCCTCTCCAACAAGCTCGGCTGGCTGGTGCTCACCACCGGCAACAAGAGCGAGATGGCGGTGGGCTACTCCACGCTCTACGGCGACACGGCGGGCGGCTTCGCCGTCATAAAGGACGTGCCCAAGACCCTGGTCTACGCCCTGTGCCGGCGGCTGAACGAGCGGGCCGGCCGGGAGCTGATCCCGGCCTCGGTGCTGGCCAAGCCGCCCTCGGCCGAGCTGAAGCCGGGCCAGCGCGACGACGACTCGCTGCCGCCGTACGAGGTCCTCGACCCCATCCTGGAGGCCTACGTCGAGCGCGACCGCACCGCCGGCGAACTGGTGGCGTCGGGCTTCGACCCCGCCCTCGTCCAGCGGGTGGTGCGCCTGGTCGACCTGGCGGAGTACAAGCGCCGGCAGACCCCGCCCGGCGTGCGGGTCACGCCCAAGGCGTTCGGCAAGGACCGCAGGGTGCCCATCACCAACCGCTACCGGGGGTGACGGCGAGGGGGGCGGAGCGGCGGGCCCACGCCGCCGTGCTGGCGGCGGCGGTGCTGTTCGGGTCCACCTTCGTCATCGTGAAGGACGCGGTGGCCGACGTGGGGGTGGTCCCCTTCCTGGCCGTGCGCTTCCTCGTGGGCGCCGCCGTTCTGCTGCCGTTCGCCCTGCGCCGGAGGGCCGGCGGCTGGGAGGGCGTGGTGCCGGCCGGGGCGGTGTGCGGGACCGTCCTCCTCGCCGGCTACCTGTTCCAGACGGTCGGCCTCCAGTACACCAGCGCGTCGGTGTCGGCCTTCATCACCTACCTGCTGGTCGTGCTGGTCCCGGTGCTGTCCACCCTCGTGCTGCGCCGGCGGCCGGCGCCGACGACCATCGCCGGCGTGGTGCTGGCCACGGCGGGGCTGTTCCTGCTCACCGGCCGGGGGCACGGGCTCGGCCTCGGGCGGGGCGAGCTGCTCACCCTCGGCTGCGCCCTGGCCTTCGCCGTCCACATCCTCGTGCTGGCCGAGGTGTCACCCCGCTTCGACACGGTGCGCCTCACCGCCGTCCAGCTGGCCGTGGTGGGGGGCGCCTGCCTGGTGCCCGGCGTCTTCCTCGGCGGGTACGCCTTCACCGGCCGGGCGTGGGCCGCCGCCGTGTACACCGGGGCGACGGTGTCCGCCCTCGCCTTCTCGCTCCAGGTCTACGGCCAGCGGCGGGTGGGCCCCACCCGCACGTCGCTCCTCCTCACGATGGAGCCGGTGGCGGCCGCCGTGGTCGGGGCGCTGGCGGGGGAGCGGCTGGGCTGGGTGGGTGCAGCCGGGGCCGCCCTCATCCTGGCCGGCATCGCCGTGGCCGAGCTGCCGCTGGCCGGCGGGCAGGGGAACGGGCGCCGGCGTCGAATACTGAAGGCCCGGGACAAAGGTTCCGGGGGGTCCCTTGACTCCGCCGGTATGGTGGAGTCGACGCCTTCCACCCAGTCCCTCCCAGAGGGGAACAGCTTCGCCCTCGGCTGACAAGAGGGCCTCGGTGTACGGCAGGACGGACGAAGGGTTTCGGAGTGGTCAAGGAGCGAGTGGAACGCGACGAGGAGGATCTCGTCCGCCTCTACCTCACGGACATCGGGCAGTACCCACTGCTCACCAAGGACGATGAGGTTCGCCTGGCCCAGGCCATCGAGCGCGGCAACGACGCCCGGGCCGAGCTGGAGCGGGCGGGCAAGAGCCTGGCCGCCTCCCGCCGGCGCGAGCTGCGCCGGGTCCTCAAGTGGGGCGACGACGCCCAGCGCACCTTCGTCCAGTCCAACCTGCGCCTGGTGGTGTCCATCGCCAAGAAGTACCAGGCGTCCGGCCTGCCCCTGCTGGACCTGATCCAGGAGGGGAACCTGGGCCTGATGCACGCCGTCGAGAAGTTCGACTGGCGCAAGGGCTTCAAGTTCTCCACCTACGCCACCTGGTGGATCCGCCAGGCCATCACGCGCGGCATCGCCAACACCGGTCGCACCATCCGCCTCCCCGTGCACGCCGGCGACACCCTGGCCCGCCTCCAGAAGGCCCGGGCCCGTCTGGAGCTCAAGCTGGGCCGCCCGGCCACCCTTTCCGAGCTGTCGGCCGAGGTCGAGATGCCGGAGGACAAGGTCACCGAGGCCCTCCGCTTCGCCGCCGAGCCCCTGTCGCTGTCCGAGCCCCTGCGGGAGGACGGCGACGCCGAGCTGGGCGACGTGGTCGAGGACCGCTCGGCGGAGTCGCCCTTCGAGGTCGCGGCCACCTCCCTGCTGCCCGAGGAGATCTCGCGCCTGCTGGGGCCCCTCGACGAGCGGGAGCGGGAGATCCTGCGCCTGCGCTTCGGCCTCGACCGGGGCGAGCCCCGCACCCTCGAGGAGGTGGGGGAGCACTTCAACCTCACCCGGGAGCGCATCCGCCAGATCGAGGCACGGGCCATGTCGAAGCTGCGCCACCCGAGCAGCGACACGGGCGCTCGGGACCTGCTGACCGTCTAGCGCCGCGCCCCTCGGCGAAGGTTGCGCCGCCGGGCAACCTCCGCCTGCGAGGCGAAAACCGCGGAGGTGGACGGGAATCGAACCCGCCGGACGGGGATCACCCGTCCCAGCCGCTTTGAAGGCGGTGGGGCCCACCAGGTACCCGGACACCTCCCTGCCGGTACCCCGGCCGGAATCTGCATACTAGGCTGCGACGCCATGAAGAAGCTCCTCCTTCTGGCCATCGTCATCGCCCTGGGCGTCGTGGCGGCCAAGAAGCTTCGCGTCGAGTAGCCGCACCCCTCCACGCGCCCCGCCAACCTGGCCCGGCTTGCTCAGCCGGTTGCCTTCTACGCCTTCTTCGGCGCGCCCGGCTGCTGCTCCAGCAGCAGGTCGATCTGGCGGGCGACGAACGCCTCGGCGAACTCCGGCGTGCTCCGCCGTCCCCGCACCACGCCGGCGATGAGCTTGGTGGGCGAGAGCAGGCGCCGCTCGGCGGCGGCTGACAGCATGAGGAGGCCGGTCAGGAGGGCGAGCGTGGCCGGCACCGCCACCAGGGCCCATGCGCCGCTCATACGTCCTCCATAGCCCGCGCCGGCGGCCGGCCAAACCTGCTTGCGCGCGACCGCCGGCCGGGCTACCGTTCGGCCTGACCGCTTCCCCCGGTACGTTTCGACGCGCTTGGGAGGACGGTTGCCGTGCTGGTGGCCTGCTGGTCGGTGAAGGGGGGCAGCGGCACCACCGTGGTGGCCGCCGGCCTCGGCGTCCTGCTGGCCTCGGCCGGCGACAGCGGGGTGTCGCTGGTCGACCTGGGCGGGGACCTGCCGGCCGCCCTCGGCGTGCCCGACCCGCCCGGGCCGGGTGTGAGCGAGTGGCTGGCGGCCGGCCACGGGTCCGATCCCGACGCCCTCGCCCGCATCGAAGTCCCCGTCGGGCCCGGGCTCGGCCTGCTGGCCCGGGGCCGGGCGCCCCTCGCCGGCGAGGGCGGCGAGCGCCTGGCGGCGGTCCTGGCCGGGCCCCGCCACGCCGTGGTCGACTGCGGCCCGCCCGACGGGCCGGCGGGCCTGGCGGTGGCGGCCGCCGCCGGGCTGTCCCTCCTCGTGCTGCGGCCCTGCTTCCTCGCCCTGCGGCGGGCCCTGGCGGCGCCGGTGCGCCCCTCGGGCGTCATCCTCGTCCGCGAGGAGGGGCGGGCCCTCGGCCGGCGCGACGTGGAGGACGTGCTGGGCGTCCCGGTGCGGGCCGAGGTGCCGTGGGACCAGGCGGTGGCCCGCCGGGTCGACGCCGGCCTGCTGGCCGGCGGGCTCCCGCGGCTGCTGGAGCGGGCCCTCCGGAGGGCGGCATGAGCGCCCCGTGCCGCGAAGATCAGCCCGTTGGCGGGCCGGTGACCGCCCATCTGGCGGCGGTGGCCGGGCGGGTCCACGCCCGGCTGCTGGAGGCACCGGCCGGCGCCGCCGTCACCGGGGCCGAGGTGGCCCGGCTGGCCCGGGGCGAGGCGCCGCTGCTCGGCCCGGCCGAGGTGGAGGCGGTGGTGGCCGAGGTCCTGGCCCGGGCCACCGGCCTCGGGCCGCTCGAGCCGCTGCTGGCCGACCCGGCGGTCACCGAGGTGATGGTGAGCGGGCCGGGGCGGGTCTGGGTCGAGCGGGCCGGCGCCCTCGAGCGGGTCGCCGTCGCCCTCGACGGGCCGGCGATCGAGCACCTCATCGAGAAGGTGGTCGGCCCGCTGGGGCTGCGGGCCGATCGGGCCTCGCCCATGGTCGACGCCCGCCTCCCCGACGGCTCGCGGGTGAACGCCGTGGTGCCGCCGCTGGCCGTCGACGGGCCGTGCCTCACCATCCGGCGCTTCTCGGCCGGCGCCGTGCCGCTCGCCGCCTTCTGCCCGCCGGGCGTGGCGGCCCTGCTGGGCTGGGCGGTGCGGGCCCGGATGAACATGGTCATCGCCGGCGGCACGTCGTCGGGGAAGACCACCCTGCTCAATGCCCTGGCCGCCGAGATCCCCGCCGGCGAGCGCATCGTCACGGTGGAGGACGCCGCCGAGCTGCGCCTCGTCCAGGAGCACGTGGTCCGGCTGGAGGCCCGCCCGCCCAACGCCGAGGGGGCGGGCGAGGTGCGGGTGCGGGACCTCGTCCGCAACGCCCTGCGCATGCGCCCCGACCGGATCATCGTGGGGGAGGTCCGGGACGCCGCCGCCCTCGACATGCTCCAGGCCATGAACACCGGCCACGAGGGCTCGCTGTCCACGTGCCACGCCAACAGCCCGGCCGACGCCCTGCGCCGGCTCGAGACCATGGTCCTCCTGGGCGACGCAGCACTGCCGCTCGACGCCGTCCGCGAGCAGCTCGTCGCCTCGCTCGACCTGGTGGTGCAGGTGGCCCGGCGCCCCGGCGGCGGCCGGCGGGTCGTCGCCGTGGCCGAGGTCGCCGGCGAGGCCGGCGCAGGCGGGGGACGGGTCGTGTCCCTGGCTGCGGAGGCCGGCGTGGTGCGCCTGCCCGCCCGCCCGCCCCGGGGCCCCGCCACCCCGCCGCCCGACCCGGCGTGGATCGGCACAGGGGAGCACCGGTGACGGCGGCCCTGGCTGCCGCCCTGGCCCTGGTGGCCGCCGGCGCAGGGCGCACGGCGCTCGTGTCGTGGCGGCGTTCGGCTGCGGGGCGCCGGGCGAGGGCGGTCGCCGCCGCCCCGCCCCCGGTCGAGGCGGCGATCCTGGTCCGCCCGCCGGCACGGGAGGGTCGGGCCCCGGCATGGCTGGCGCCCCGCCTCCTCGCCGCCGGTTGCGGCGTCCCGCCGGAAGTGGCATGGAGGGGATGGCTGGCCGCGCTGCTGGCCGGCGGCGGGGCGACGGCCGTGGTGGGCGGGCCGGGTGCGGCCGCCCTGGCGGTGGGCGCCATGGTCGTCGGGCCGGCGGTCGCCTGGCGGCTGCTGCGCCACCGGGGGGACGGGCGGATCGAGGCCGCCCTGCCGCTCGCCGTGGAGGGGGTCGCCGCCGCCCTCCGCTCGGGGGCGTCGCTGCGCCAGGCCGTCCCGGAAGCGGCGGCCGGCGCGCCGGCGCCGGTGGGCGCCGACCTGGCGGCGGTCGGCGAGGCGCTCGACCGGGGAGCGGCGCTGGTCGACGCGCTCGAGCAGTGGGCGGTGCGCCGGCCGCTGCCCGGCGTGCAGCTGGTGGTGGCGGCCCTGTCCCTGGCGGCCGAGACGGGCGGCGCCGCCGCCCGGTCGGTCGACTCCGTGGCCGCCACCCTCCGCCAGCGGCTCGCCGTGCGGGCCGAGGCGAGGGCACTGGCCACCCAGGCCCGGATGTCGGCCGCCGTCCTGGCGCTGGCGCCGGTGGGGTTCTGCGCGCTGGCGGCGAGCCTCGACCGTCGCTCCACCACGTTCCTCCTGCGCACGCCGCTGGGCCTGGCCCTGCTGGCCGCCGGGCTGTGCCTCGACGCCGCCGGCGCCCTGTGGATGGCCCACCTCACCCGGGCCGAGCCGTGACGGGCGCCCTCCTCGGCGCGGCGTGGGCGGCGCTCGCCGCGTCCGCCGTCCTCGGCCGCCGGCCGCCCCGCCGGCTCCAGGCGCTGCGCGGCGCCGCCGGCCCGGCGAGCGCGCCCCGCCGCAGGGGGAGCGGCCCCGGCGTCCGCACCGTGGCGGCCGCCGCCGTGGGCGCCCTGGTGGTGCTGCCGGTGGCCCCGCCGCTCGCCCCGGTGATCGTGGCCGCCGCCTGGGCGGTGCCGTGGTACCGGGCGCGGGCGGCCGAGCGGCACCGGCTGGAGCGGCTCGAGGCCGGCCTCCCCGACGTCGTCGACCTCCTGCTGCTCGCCGTGGGCGCCGGCTGCAACGTTCCCCAGGCGGTGGCGGCCGCCGGCCGGCGGGGCCTCGGGCCCGTGGCCGGCGAGCTGGAGCGGGTGGCGGGCGAGGTCCGCCGGGGGCGGCGGCTGGCCGACGCCCTCGACGAGCTGCCAGGCCGGGCCGGGGAACCGCTCCGCGGCCTGGCGGGGGTGCTGGCCGCCTGCGAGCGCTACGGCGTCCCCACCCAGCCGGCGCTCACCCGGCTGGCCGACGACGTGCGCCGCCGCCGCCGGCACCAGGCCGAGGCGGCCGCCCGCCGGCTGCCGATCGTCCTGCTCTTCCCCCTGGTCCTGTGCATCCTCCCCGCCTTCGCGCTGCTCACCGTGGCGCCCCTCGTCGCCGGCGCCCTCCGGGAGCTGCGCCTCTAAGCAACCCTCGCCACCGAGGAGTCCCCATGCTCGCCCTGTACGTGCTGCTCCTGTCGTTCCCCACCCGACCGGCCCGCCGGCGCGGCGAGGACGGCCAGACCGCCGCCGAGTACGCCCTCGTGCTGCTCGGCGCGGCCACGGTCGCCCTCGCCTTCACCGCCTGGGCCACCCACACCCACACCATCGGCCACCTCTACGACGCCGTCATGGGGCGCATCCTGGCCCGGGTCCGGTGACCGGTCCCGGACGGCCCGCCGCGCCGCCCGGCCGCCGGCCGGCGCGGCGGGTGCGTCCCGTCCGCGTCCCCGCCCCGCGCCGCCCGCCCGCACCCGTCCGCCGCACGGGTCGGGAGGGCGCGCCCCTACCGCCGCTCCCGCCCGCCGCCGAGGGCCAGGCCGCGGTGGAACTGGCCCTGGTGCTGCCGTTGCTCGTGGTGCTGGCGCTGGTGCTGCTCCAGGTGGGGCTGGTGGTGCGAGACCAGGTGCTCGTGGTGCACGCCGCCAGGGAGGCGGCGCGGGCGGCGGCCGTGGACCCCTCGGCCGCCGCCGCCCGCCGGGCCGCCCTCGCCGGCGGCCCGCTCGACCCCCACCGGCTGGAGGTGCGGGTGACGGCCGGCGGGCGGGGCCGGCCGGTCGGCGTGTCGCTCGTGTACCGATCGCCCACCATGGCCCCTCTCGTCGGCCCTCTCCTCCCCGACGTGCGCCTCACCGGCCAAGCCTCGATGCGCCGCGAGTACTGACGCCGCGGGAGGAGCGTCGCGATCGTCCCAAGCGTCCCGCGATCTTGGCCCCGTCTCGCCGAAGCGCCGTCATGAACGGGCGGGGCCGCCGTATCCCTTGCGTGCCTGCACGAGCGGGCGGCGGACCCGTGAGCGGAGGAAGAGGACAGTGGGCAGGATCCGAGGGGCGGCAGCACTGGCGGCGGCGGCCGCCGTGGCAGGGACGTTCGTGGCCGGGCCGGCGTCGGCCCAGACGGCCAGGCCGGAGTCGTACGTGGGGAGCGCGGCGGGGTCGGCGCTGGACCTCAGCGTGCTCTCGCTGCCCAAGCTGAGCCTGGGCGTGTCCACCGCCAAGGCGACCTCGCTGCCCACCGCGGTGGCCGAGGGCACCGGCGCCCTCGGCATCGCCGGCACCACCGCCCACGCCGAGGTGGCCAGTGGCGGCTCCGACGTGAAGCCGCAGACCTGCGCCGTCCCTGTCGGGGTGGCCGGCATCCTCGACGTCGGCCTGGCATGCGGCACGGCCAGCGCCTCCATCGCCAGCGGCAACCCGTCGGCCACCAGCGAGGGTTCGGTGGCGTCGGTCGACATCGCCGGCCAGAACCTCCTCAACTCCGTCGCACCCATCACCGACGCCGTCACCGGCACGGTCGGGGGCGCCCTCACGACCCTGTGCGGCGCGCTGTCCCTCACCTGCCCCGTCACGGGGACGGTGAGCGACGTGCTGAACAGCGTGGTGAGCACCGACACCCTCCAGGTCGCCGCCGGCACCTCGAAGTCGTCAGTGGTCGCCGCCGCCGGCACGGTGACGGCCACCGCCACCTCGCAGGGGGCGGAGATCAAGCTGCTGCCCCTTCCCCAGGTGGGCGGCGTCACCAGCGGCGAGCCGCTGGCCACGATCACGGTGGGCACGGCCACCGCCACCGCGGTCTACAACCGGGCCACCGGCGTCGCCACGCCCACCGTCGACCCGGCCCTGGTGACGGTGAAGCTCAACACCCTGCTCACCAACGCCCTGGGCGTGGGCCAGACCATCACCGTCCCCGTGGGCACCTCGCTGATCGTCCCCGGCACCGAGGGCACGCCGCTCGAGACCGAGATCGTCGCCGCCGCCGGCCACACCACCACCAACCCCGACGGCACGGTCACCGCCGTCTCCGACGCGGTGAAGATCCACGCCCTGAAGGGGATCTCGGGGGGGATCCTGCTGGACCTGGCCCATGCCGAGGCCGGCGTGGGCGGCACCGTCGCCGTCGCCGGACCACCCCCCGCCGAGCTGCCCCACACCGGTGGCACGCCGTGGATGCCGCTGGCCGGCTCCGGCCTGCTGGGTGCGGCCATCCTCGTCCGGCGCCTCCGGGTGCGGGAAGACTGAACGGGTCGACGGAGCGGGAACCGATCGGCGCCCGGCGCCGTTGCACTGAGGACGGGGCCAGGCGGGCCTGCGTCCCTGTCCCTTCGACCCCGAGTCGCACACGTCCAGGAGAGAACCCTTGGAGTCGTTGATCAAGTCCCTGCGCCGTTCGCGGGGGGCCCAGTTCGGCCTCTCCGCCCTGGCCGTGCTGCTGGCCCTGGCTGCCGTCGGGCTGCTCGGGTACCCCGTGTACACGAACTTCTACCAGGGACGGGTACAGGACCGCCTCTCGAGGCAGATCGCCAGCCCCGAGCACATCCAGCGCTACAAGAGCGGCGCCCTGAAGGACGGGGATGCCCTCACAAGGATCAAGATCCCCGCCATCGGCGTCGATGTGGTGGTGGTGGAAGGGACCTCTGCCAGCGCGCTCCGGGCCGGTGCCGGCCACTACCCGAAGACGCCGCTGCCCTGTGAGGCCGGCAACGTCGGCATCGCCGGCCACCGCACCACCTACGGCAAGCCGTTCGCCAACATCGACCGGCTGAAGTCGGGCGACGCCATCATCCTCGAGACGCCCGTGGGCTCCTGCACCTACGAGGTCAACGAGAAGGGCCCCTTCGTCACGACCCCCACCGACTTCTCGGTGGTCGCCAACGACCCCGGGACGCACGCCCTCACCCTCACCAGCTGCCATCCCAAGGGATCGGCCAAGGAGCGCATCGTGGTCAAGGCCAGCCTCACGAAGAGCGCGACGACCAAGGCATGAGGAAGAACCTGTTCCGGGGGGCGGCCGCGGCTGCTGGCATCGCCTTCGTCCTCGTCTCGGCCGGCCCCGTCCAGGCGGCGGGGGGGCCCAGCATCACCTTCATGGCACCACTGGCCAACCAGCAGCTCGGGTCCTCGGCGGTCACCGTGACCGCCAAGGCAGACACGTCCGGAACCCTGGTGGACTCCATCACCGTCAGCGTCCAGCAGACCGGCACCTCGCGCCCGCCCTTCAACTCCTCAACGCCGGCCAACAACTCGGCATCCCAGACGGTCAGCGTCCCCCTGACCCTCAGTTACAACGGCACCTACCAGGCCACCGTCACCGCCACCAGCCGCGAGGGCCTGGTCCTGTCCAGTCGCTATACGAACAGCGGCCAGCTCACCTTCGCGGTGGCCGCCCCGCCGGCCCGGCCCAGCGGCGTGAAGGCGGCCGTCAACACCGACGCCCGCACCGTGAGCCTGTCGTGGAAGGCCAACGGCGAGCCCGACCTGCTCTTCTACCTGGTGCAGCGGGCCACCGGCACCAGCGGCGACTTCACCGTGCTGGGCAAGACCACCGACACGTCCTTCGTCGACAACTCCACGGCCGCCACCGGCGGCAGCTTCCGCTACGAGGTGGTGGCCGTCCGTGCCGGCGTGAACAGCGACGAGGGCATCAGCTCCGACCCGTCGGCCATCACCGCCGAATCCTCTGCCGCCGTGCCCGCTCCGCCGCCGCCGCCCACCGCCGCCCCGGCGCCGGCGGCCGGCACCCCCGGCGCCGCGCCCGCCCCTGCCGCCCCCGCAGCCGCCGCAGGCGGCGGCACGCCCGCCGGAGGCGCAGCCCCGCCGGCCAAGGTCCCGCCCAACAGCCCCGGCGCCCTCGTCACGTCGGGCACCGTCGACCTGTCGGGCTTCGCCGCCGTCAAGAACCAGGGCAGGTCCACCTCGCCCAACACCATCGCCCTGCCCGACCCCGGGTTCCAGGAGACGCTGCCGTTCGGCACCCCCACCACCGCAGAGGGGGAGGCCGGGGGCGACGACCCGGGCGCCCTGGGCGCCGGCCAGCGGGCGCTCAACGCCTCGGACACGAGCAGCACGGGCGACCGCCTGCGCACCCTCTCCTTCTTCGCCGGCGGGCTCCTCGTCACCGTGCTGCTGATGCACGTGCTGTGGGTGAAGAGCGAGGTCAACCGGGTCCCGCTGGAGGCCCTGGAGCCGGAGGACGAGTTCGCCAGCCTCGACGCCTCCACCCCCGGGCCGACCCTCGACGACATCGGCGACGCCGACTTCGCGCCGGTCGTGGTCGCCGCCGCCAACGGCAACCGCCGGCGCCGCAAGCCGCCCGCTGCCCCTCGCTCCGAGGTCCATTCCGGAGTCTGAGGCCTCCGCCGCGGACGGTGCTGCTTGATCGGCGCCGTCCGGGGTAGGTTGCTGGTGGCAAGCGGGCGCGCCGCGCGCCCCAGAGGAGGCACGGCATGGAACTCGGTCTCGAGGTCACCGAGCACGACGGCATCACCGTGCTGGCTGTCCGCGGCGAGGTCGACGTGTACACGGCCCCTCGCCTCCGCGAGAAGCTCGTCGAGCTGGTCAGCCAGGGCAAGCACAACATCGTTGTCGACCTCGAGGCGGTCGACTTCCTCGACTCCACCGGGCTCGGCGTCCTGGTCGGCGGCCTGAAGCGCCTCCGCAGCCACGACGGCGACCTGAGCCTGGTGTGCACGCAGCACCGCATCCTGAAGGTCTTCGAAATCACCGGGCTCACGAAGGTGTTCACCATCCACGAGTCGGTCGACGCCGCCGTCGCCAAATAGGCGACGGCCATGAGCGGGGCGGACCAAGGACCAGTCATCGAGTTGGAGATCCCTGCGAGAGCGGAGTACGTCGGCCTGGCCCGGCTGGTGGTGTCGTCGCTCGCCACCGCCCGGCGGGCCCTCGCCGACGAGCGGATCGACGACCTGAAGCTGGCCGTGTCGGAGGCGTGCACCAACGCCATCGAGGCGCACGCCGGCGCCGAGCGCCAGGAGCGCGTCACGGTGCGGTGGTCGGAGGGCGACGACCGGCTGCTCGTGCAGATCGACGACCGGGGTCCCGGCTTCGACCCCGGTCAGCTGCCCGAGCACCCGCCGGTCACCGACCCGGAGCGGCTCAACTTCGAGCGGGGCCTCGGCATCCCCCTCATCCGGACGCTGGTCGACGAGGTCGATTTCAACCCGTCCGACAGCGGGACGTCCGTGCGTCTCACCATGTTCTGCGGCCCGGCCGACGACGAGTTGTCGAGCTGAATCGCGGTACAACTGGTCCCATGGCCCTGAAGAAGGCGTTCAAGCGCCTCACCACCCCGGTGGCCGAGCTCGACCGTGACCGGCTGCGCCAGTTCTGCGCCCAGGTCGAGGGCGCCACGCCCATCGCCGAGTGTCAGCCCCGCAGGGAGTGCACGGTGGTCGGCGAGATCAGCACCGTGCGCATCGTCCCCCGGCCCGACGGCTCCCCGTGGCTGGAAGCCACCGTCAAGGACGGCACCGGGTCGCTGGTGGTGATGTGGACGGGGCGCACGTCGATCGCCGGCGTGGCCGCCGGCCGGCGCCTCACCGTCACCGGCAGGGGCGCGCCCAAGGGCAAGGGCGGCCGCCTGCTCGTCATCAACCCCCGCTACCAGCTCCTCGCCTGAGCGGGACCTATCTGCCCACGAGGATGTGACGGACGGCGTCCTCGGACTCGGGGGTGACCAGCACCAGCACCTCGTCGCCGGCCTGGAGGACGGTGTCGCCCCGGGGGACGATCACGTGGCTCTCCCGCACGACGGCCACCACGGTGGCGTCGCGCGGGATGCCGAGGTTGGCGATGGCGCCGCCGGCGGCGGGGGAGTCGTCGGCGAGGGTGACCTCCACCAGCTGGGCGTCCCGGAACTGGAGCAGGCGCACCAGCGAGCCGACCGACACCGCCTCCTCCACCAGCGCGGTGAGGAGGTGGGGCGTGGACACCGACACGTCGACGCCCCAGGACTCGTTGAACAGCCAGTAGTTCTTGGGGTGGTTCACCCGGGCCACCACGCGGGGCACGGCGAACTCCTGCTTGGCCAGCAGGGAGACGACCAGGTTGTCCTCGTCGTCGCCCGTGGCGGCCACCACCACGTCGGCGTCGGCCAGGCCGGCGGCCAGCAGCGTGCTGACCTCGCAGGCGTCGCCCAGGTGCCACTTCACCGGCACGCCGTCGGCGACGCGGGCCACCACGTCGGGGTCCTGCTCGATGATCATGACGTCGTGGCCGGCGGCCTGGAGGTCGGTGGCGATGTAGGTGCCCACGTTGCCCCCGCCGGCGATGGCGACCTTCATCAGCCCTTGTCGCCCTCGTCGAGCCGGGCCTCGAGGTCCTCCACGTGGCCCCGGGCGGCCAGGATGTGCAGGACGTCGCCCTCCTGGCCCACCAGGTCGGGCCCCACCAGCTGGGCGACGCCGGCGCGGGTGACGGCCGCCACCCGGAACTGGCCCTGCTGGCCCACCCGGCTCAGGCGCTGGCCGGCCCACGCCGCCGGCAGCGACCGCTCCAGCATCGAGATGCCGCCCGAGGCGTCGGCCCACTCGACGGTGGACTCCCCCGGGAACATGCGGCGCAGGACCTGGTCGGTGGTCCACTGCACCTGGGCCACGGTGGGGATGCCGAGGCGCTCGTAGATGACCGCCCGCCGCGGGTCCTGGATGCGGGCCACCACCGAGGTGACCTGGTAGGTCTCGCGGGCGATGCGGGCGGTGAGGATGTTGGAGTTGTCGCCGCCGGTGGTGGCGGCCAGGGCCCCGGCCTCCCGCACGCCGGCCTGCTCGAGGTGGTCGCGGTCGAAGCCGAAGCCCACCACCGCCTTGCCCTGCCAGTCGTCGGGCAGGTAGCGCTGGAAGGCCCGGCGGTCCTTGTCGATCACGGCGACGGAGTGGCCGGCGTCGATGAGCGTGCGGGCGAGCTCCGACCCCACCCGTCCGCAGCCGACCACGAGTACGTGCACCGCCCTATCCAAATGCAGGGCGGTGGGCGCGCACAACTCCGGCCGGACCACGTATCGTCCCCCCGATGTTCCAAGCCCTGAAGCGCCTGCTGGTCGGCCGCCCGCTGGCCACTGCGGAGCAGGAGCACCAGCGCATCTCCAAGGTGATCGCGCTGGCGGTGTTCTCCTCCGACGCCATCTCGTCCACCGCCTACGCCACCGAGGAGATTCTCTTCGTGACGGCGGTGGGCACGTCGAGCCTCGCCCTCGGCCTGTCGGTGCTGGTGCCCATCGCCCTCACGGTGGCCATCCTGCTGGTGATCGTGGTGACGTCGTACCGGCAGACGATCTTCGCCTACCCGAGCGGCGGCGGCTCCTACGTGGTGAGCCGGGAGAACCTGGGCGAGTACCCGTCCCTGGTGGCCGGCGCCTCGCTGCTGGTCGACTACATCCTCACCGTGGCCGTGTCCATCTCGGCCGGCGTGGCGGCCATCATCTCCATCCCCGCCTTCCAGGGCCTCGTCCACCAGCGGGTCCTGCTCGGCCTCATCCTCATCGGCCTGATCACCGTGGCCAACCTGCGGGGCATCAAGGAGTCGGGGAAGATCTTCGCCGGCCCCACCTACGTCTACATCTTCGCCTTCGGCTCCCTCGTGGTGGTGGGACTGCTCCGGGTGTTCTTCGGGCACATCCAGCCGATCCTCTACAACCCCGAGCAGGCGGAGGCGGCTCGGGCGGCCGGCGGCAGCCTCAGCCTGTTCCTCATCCTGAAGGGCTTCTCATCGGGCGCCGTGGCCCTCACCGGCACGGAGGCCATCTCCAACGGCGTCCCCGCCTTCCGCAAGCCCGAATCGCACAACGCGGCGGCCACGCTCGTGTGGATGGGCGTCATCCTCGGCACCCTGTTCTTCGGCTCGGCGGTGCTGGCCCACCACCTGCACCCCTACCCGAGCCACGACGAGACGGTGATCTCCCAGTTGGGGCGGGCGGTGTTCGGCGAGGGGTTCATGTACGTCCTGCTCCAGTTCTCCACCGCCGCCGTGCTCACCCTGGCCGCCAACACCGCCTACGCCGACTTCCCCCGGCTCTCGTCGATCATCGCCAGGGACGGCTACCTGCCCCGCCAGTTCGCCAACCGGGGCGACCGCCTGGTGTTCTCCAACGGCATCCTCTTCCTGGCCCTCACCGCCGCCGTCCTGCTGGTGGCCTTCCACGGCCTCACCAACGCCCTCATCCCGCTGTACGCGGTGGGCGTGTTCACGTCGTTCACCCTGAGCCAGGCCGGCATGGTGCGCCACCACCTCCGCCTGAGGGAGCCCAACTGGCGCCGCGGCGTGGTGGTGAACGGCGTCGGGTCGGTGGCCACCCTGGTGGTCGTCACCATCGTGGCCACCACCAAGTTCACCGGCGGGGCCTGGATCCCGCTGGTGCTGGTGCCGTTCATCATCCTGCTGTTCGTGTCGATCAAGCGCCACTACGTCCGGGTGAGCACGGCCCTGGCCCTGCACCCCGAGCAGGTGCGGCCGGAGGCGTTCAACCACACGGTGGTGGTCCTGGTGGGGCGGGTGCACAGGGGCGTCATCAAGGCCCTCCACTACGCCAAGTCCATGCGTCCCAACCACCTGGCCGCCGTCTTCGTCGCCTCCGACCACGAGGAGGCCGAGGAGATGCAGCGGCAGTGGGCCAGCTTCAAGTTCGACATTCCTCTGGAGATCGTCAACTCGCCGTACCGAGACCTGGTGGACCCGGTGGAGGAGTTCCTCGACGACCTCGACGAGCGGTGGGACAACGACACGATCACCGTGCTCATCCCCGAGTTCGTGGTCGACAAGTGGTACACCAACCTCCTGCACAACCAGAGCGCCCTGGCCCTCAAGCTGGCCCTCCTGGACCGGCCCGGCACCGTCGTGACCTCGGTTCCCTACCACCTGCGGCCTTCGACGGCAGACGAGGCCAATGGCCCGTGAATTGATTTTCGGGTCACCAAAATGTAAGTTGCCATCCTGATAAACATGGATGACGGCAGCGACGACCTGGTTCCCGACGCCCCCCCCACCCTCACCCGGTCGGAGCGGGAGGCGCTCAAGTCCATCTACCGCCTCACCAACCGGGGGTCGGCGGCCGACGCCCACACCGGTGCGCTGGCCGAGGCCCTGGGCGTCAGCCCGGGCACCGTCACCGCCACGGTGAAGCGCCTGGCCGACCGCGACCTGGTGGACCACAAGCCCTACCGGGGCGTGGAGCTCACCACCGCCGGCCGGCGGGCGGCGGTGGGGGCCATCCGCCGCCACCGCATCGTGGAGCGCTTCCTCGCCGACATGCTCGGCTACCCCTGGAACGAGGCCGACCGCTTCGCCACCAGCTTCGAGCACGAGCTTCCCCAGGAGGTCGAGGAGCGCCTGTACGTGGCTCTCGACCGGCCGGCCTCCTGTCCCCACGGCTTCCCCATCCCGGCCCCCGAGGTCGCCGACATCCCCGAGCTGCCGCCGCTGTACGCCCTCGAGCCGGGCGACGCCGCGGTGGTGGCCGTCCCCGGGTCCACCGACCCGGCGGTGGTGGCGTTCCTCGACACCCTCGGCCTGCGCCCCGGCGTGCGGGTGGAGGTTCACGAGAAGCACCCCTTCGACGGGCCCATGGTGCTGCTCGTGGACGGCCACCGGCGCACCGTCGGCGACAAGGTCGCCCGCCAGATCTTCGTCCGCATCGAGCCCCCCGCTGCTCTCGACCAAAAGGAGCCGGCATGATCCTCTTCGCCTCGGAAGGCGGCTACCAGGACTTCCACCTCGGCACGGCCGAGTTCGCCTGGCTGTTCTTCGCCCTCTTCAGCGCCCTCGCCGCCGTGGCGGTGGGCTTCTCGCTGATGAAGGGGGTGCTGGCCGCCGACCAGGGCACGCCCAAGATGATCGAGATCGCCAAGGCGATCCAGGAGGGGGCGCTGGCCTACCTGCGCCGGCAGTTCCGCACCATCGCCATGATCCTGGTGCCGCTGCTGGTGATCGTGTTCCTCACGTCCACCAAGGTCGTGAAGCCGGGCGGCGAGGAGGCGCTGAGCTTCTTCCAGTCCGGCAGCTTCCGCACCCTCGCCTTCCTCGCCGGGTGCTTCATGTCCGGCCTCACGGGGTTCATCGGCATGAGCCTGGCCGTTCGGGGCAACGTGCGCACCGCCGCCGCCGCCCGCTCCGGATCGCTGCCGGCCGCCCTCAAGGTGGCGTTCCGCACCGGCGGCGTCGCCGGCATGTTCACCGTGGGCCTCGGGCTCTTCGGCGCCACCATCATCATCCTGCTCTTCCAGAACACCTCCTCGGCCATCCTCGTCGGCTTCGGCTTCGGCGGCTCGCTGCTGGCCCTGTTCCTGCGGGTGGGCGGCGGCATCTTCACCAAGGCGGCCGACGTGGGCGCCGACCTTGTCGGCAAGGTCGAGGCCGGCATCCCCGAGGACGACCCCCGCAACCCGGCCACCATCGCCGACAACGTGGGCGACAACGTGGGCGACTGCGCCGGCATGGCCGCCGACCTGTTCGAGAGCTACGAGGTCACCCTTGTCGCCTCGATCATCCTCGGCGTGGCCGCCTTCAAGTCGATCGGCATGAACCCGGCGCTCGGGCTGGTCTTCCCGGTCATCGCCCGGGCCATCGGCGTGCTGGCCTCGATCGTCGGCATCTACGCGGTGCGGGCCACACCTGGCGACAAGTCGGCCATGGCGCCCATCAACCGGGGCTTCCTCACCGCCGGCGTCCTCACCGTGGTCGGCACCTTCCTGGTGGCCCAGTTCTACGTGCACAACCTGAAGGTGTTCTGGGCCGTGGTCACCGGCCTGGTCCTGGCCCAGGCGGTGAGCCGGCTCACCGAGTACTTCACCTCCACCGAGACCTCGCCCGTGCGGGAGATCGCCGAGTCGGCCCGCACCGGCCCCGCCACCACCGTGCTGTCGGGCATCTCCTCGGGCCTCGAGAGCTCGGTGTGGGCCATCATCGCCATCGCCGCCGCCCTGGGCGTGGCCATCGCCCTCGGCGGGGGCAACATCCAGTTCTCGCTCTACCTCGTGGCCCTCACCGGCATGGGCATGCTGGCCACCACCGGCGTGGTGGTGTCGGAGGACACCTTCGGCCCGGTGGCCGACAACGCCGCCGGCATCGCCGAGATGTCGGGCGAGTTCGAGGGCGAGCCGCAGAAGATCATGGTGAGCCTCGACGCGGTGGGCAACACCACCAAGGCCGTCACCAAGGGCTTCGCCATCGGGTCGGCCGTCATCGCCGCCGTGGCCCTGTTCGCCAGCTTCATCGAGACCATCGGCTCGGAACTGGGCCTGAAGGAGACCGGCTCGGCCCTGTTCCGTAGTCCCCTCACCCAGATCAACGTGGCCGACCCCAAGACGTTCATCGGCCTGCTGGTCGGCGGCTCGGTGGCCTTCCTGTTCAGCGCCCTGGCCATCCGGGCGGTGGGCCGTACCGCCGGCACCGTCGTGCAGGAGGTACGCCGTCAGTTCGCCGACGGCGGCATCATGGCCGGCACCAAGCGGCCCGACTACGGCCCGGTCATCGACATCTGCACCGCCGCCTCCCTGCGGGAGCTGGCCACCCCCGCCCTGCTGGCCGTGCTCACCCCGGTGATCATCGGCTTCGGCATCAACGCCTACGCCCTTGGCGGCTTCCTGGCCGCCGTCATCCTCACCGGCCAGCTGATGGCCAACTTCCTCTCCAACGCCGGCGGGGCGTGGGACAACGCCAAGAAGTACATCGAGGACGGCCACGAGGGGGGCAAGGGCTCCGACGCCCACAAGGCGGCCGTCATCGGCGACACCGTGGGCGACCCGTTCAAGGACACCGCCGGCCCCGCCCTCAACCCCCTCATCAAGGTCATGAACCTGGTGTCGCTGCTCATCCTGCCGGCGGTGATCAAGTACCAGCACAACGACGGCACCCGCTTCGGGATCGCCGCCCTGGCCCTGGTCGTGCTGGGCTGCGCCATCGCCTTCTCCAAGCGCCGGTCCGGCGGCCTCGACGGCGGGGCGCCGTCGGCGTCTGCGGCGGCGGCCGCCGCCGCCCGCCCGGCCTCCGGCGACGGGTCCGGCGTCACCGGCGACGAGAGTCCCGAGGAGCTGGCCGGCGTGGCCCTCGACCGCTGGATCGTCGACCTCGGCGAGTCCGACGCCGCCCTCCAGGCCAAGCTGAAGGCGGCCCGCTCGGGGCTGGCCGCTAGCGGCGCTCGGGCACGGTCGTCGTCGACCGGCTCCGGCGGCGCTCCCGCCGCACCTCGAGCACCACGGGGACAAAAGAGGCGGCCACGATGACGGCCAGGGCGGGGAGCAGGTACTTGTCGAGGTTGAATTTCTCGACGTCGAATGCCTTGCCCAGCACGTAGCCGAGGGTGGTGACGCCCACGCCCCAGAGCAGGCCCCCCACCACGTTGTAGGCGGCGAAGGTGCGGTAGCGCATGGCGCTCATGCCGGCCACGATGGGGGCGAAGGTGCGCACGATCGGGATGAAGCGGGCCGCCACCACCGTGCGCGGCCCCTTCTTCTCGAAGTACCCCTGCGTGCGGTCCAGGTAGGCCCGCTTGAAGAACCGCGAGTCGGGCCGGTTGAACAGCGAGGGACCGACCTTGTGGCCGAAGGCGTAGCCCACCTGGTCGCCCACCACGGCGGCCACGAAGACGCCGACCAGGATGACCGGGAGGCTGAGGTCGCCGCGCGCCGCGAACAGGCCGGCGGTGATGAGCAGGGAGTCGCCGGGTAGGAAGAACCCGACCATCAGCCCGGATTCGGCGAACACCACCAGGCACAACCCGATGAGGCCGAAGGTGCGGAGCAGGTGCTCGGGGTTCAGGACGTCCACGCGAGTGAGGCTACCGGGGGCCTGTCCACCGGAGGCACCGGAGGGTGCCAAGATGCGTCGAAGGCCGGCTTTCGTTTGACAATCGGCTCCGTCCCGCGCACGCTTCCACCGCCATGTCCAAACCTCTCGTCATCGTGGAATCCCCGGCAAAGGCCAAAACCATCGCCGGCTACCTGGGCTCCGGCTACGTCGTGGAGTCCTCGGTCGGTCACGTCCGCGACCTCCCCGACGACGCCTCGGAGATCCCCGCCGCCTACCAGGGCGAGCCCTGGGCCCGCCTGGGCATCGACGTCGACAACGACTTCAAGCCCCTCTACGTCGTGTCCCGCGGGAAGAAGGACGTGGTCAAGCGGCTCAAGGCCCTGCTGAAGGACGCCAGCGAGCTGTACCTCGCCACCGACGAGGACCGGGAGGGCGAGGCCATCGCCTGGCACCTGAGCGAGGTCCTGAACCCCAGGGTGCCGGTGAAGCGCATGGTGTTCCACGAGATCACCGCCCCCGCCATCCAGCGGGCCGTGCAGGACACCCGCGACCTCGACATGCCCCTCGTCGACGCCCAGGAGACCCGGCGCCTGCTCGACCGCCTGTACGGCTTCGAGGTGTCGCCGGTGCTGTGGCGGCGCATCAAGCCCCGCCTGTCGGCCGGGCGGGTGCAGAGCGTGGCCACCCGCATGATCGTCGAGCGCGAGCGCGAGCGGATGCGTTTCCGAGCCGCCGGGTGGTGGGACCTGGAAGCGGCGCTGGCCAGGGAGGGGAGCCCCTTCGGCGCCGCCCTGGCGGCCGTCGACGGCCGGCGGCTCGTCACGGGGAAGGACTTCACCCAGGACGGCATCCTCCGGCCGGGGCTCGACGTCGTCCGCCTCGACGAGGAGGGGGCCCGGGGCCTGGCCGAGCGGCTGCAGGACTCGGCGTTCGCCGTGCGGTCGGTGGAGGAGAAGCCCTACCGGCGCTCGCCCTACGCCCCGTTCATGACCTCCACCCTCCAGCAGGAGGCCGGCCGCCAGCTGCGCTTCGACTCCCGGCGCACCATGCAGGTGGCCCAGCGCCTCTACGAGAACGGCTACATCACCTACATGCGCACCGACAGCACCAGCCTGTCGGAGGCGGCGGTGGCGGCGGCCCGGCGCCAGGCGGCCTCGCTGTACGGGCCGCAGTACGTCCCCGACAAGCCCCGCGTGTACGCCCGCAAGGTCAAGAACGCCCAGGAGGCCCACGAGGCCATCCGGCCGGCGGGCGACGACTTCCGCACGCCGCAGCAGGTCGGCCTCGGTGGCGACGAGCTGCGCCTCTACGAGCTGATCTGGAAGCGCACGGTGGCGTCGCAGATGGCCGACGCGGTGGGCAACACCGTGCAGGTCCGGCTGGGAGCCACCTCCTCGGCCGGCGAGGACGCCGAGTTCGCCACCAGCGGCAAGGTCATCACCTTCCCCGGCTTCTTCCGGGCCTACGTGGAGGGGTCCGACGACCCCGACGCCGTCCTGGAGGACCGCGAGGTGCGGCTGCCGGCGCTGTCGCCCGGCGACGCCCTCGAGCTGCGGGGCATGGATGCCAAGTCGCACACCACCCAGGCGCCCGCCCGCTACACCGACGCCTCGCTGGTGAAAGCGTTGGAGGACAAGGGTGTCGGCCGCCCGTCCACCTACGCCAGCATCATCTCCACCATCCAGGACCGGGGCTACGTGTGGAAGCGGGGCCAGGCCCTGGTGCCCACCTTCACCGCCTTCGCGGTGGTGAGCTTGTTGGAGCAGCACTTCGCCCACCTGGTCGACTACGACTTCACCGCCCGGCTGGAGGACGAGCTCGACGGCATTGCCGCCCGCCGCCAGGAGCGGGTCCCGTGGCTGTCCCGCTTCTACTTCGGGGGCGACGTGCCCGGCCTCAAGCCGCTGGTCGCCGAGCGCCTCGAGGAGATCGACCCTCGGCAGATCAACTCCATCCCCATCGGCGCCGACAGCGAGGGTCGGGAGATCGTGGTGCGGGTCGGGCGTTACGGGCCGTACCTGCTGCGGGGCGACGACAAGGCGGGCGTGCCCGACGAGCTGGCCCCCGACGAGCTCACCGTGGAGAAGGCCACCGAGCTGCTGGAGGCGCCCAGCAGCGACCGGGTCCTGGGCGTCGATCCGGACACGGGGCAGCCGGTGCTGGTCAAGGCGGGGCGCTACGGGCCCTACGTCCAGCTGGGCGAGGCCAACGGCGGCGGGAAGGGCGCCAAGCCGGCCACCGCCTCCCTGTTCAAGACCATGACCCCCGAGACGCTCAGCCTGGACGACGCCCTCCAGTTGCTCACCATCCCCCGGCTGGTGGGCAAGGACCCGGCGTCGGGCGAGGAGATCTGGGCGTTCAACGGGCGCTACGGGCCCTACCTGAAGAAGGGCACCGACAGCCGGAGCCTCACCTCCGAGGACCAGCTGCTCTCCGTCACTCTCGACGAGGCCCTGGCGATCTACGCCCAGCCGAAGACGCGGCGCGGCCAGGCGGCCGCCGCCGCGCTGCGCGAGCTCGGGGCCGATCCCGAGACCGGCGCCCCGATGGTCGTGAAGGACGGCCGCTTCGGGCCCTACATCACCGACGGGACGGTGAATGTCACGGTGCCCCGCGGCGAGTCGGTCGAGGAGCTCACCGCCGAGCGGGCGGCCGAGCTGCTGGCCGACAAGCGGGCCAAGGGGCCGGCGCCCAAGCGGGGCCGGGCCAAGAAGGCGGCGCCGGCCGCCAAGGCCGCCAAGCCGGCCAAGAAGGCGGCCAAGCGGGCGCCGAAGGGCGGCGGCTAGCAATCCGAGACGGTGACGAGGGTGCCCGGCGCGGCCACGGCCGTCCCGTAGCCTGAGGCGCGTGGCCGAGCCGTCGCGACCGGGAACGCCGGCTGGGGCGCCCGGGGAGGAACCCACCATCCCGCTTCAGGCCACGCCGCCGGTGCCGCCCGTGCCCGGGGCGCCGCCGGTCACGCGCCTGTTCGGGTCGCGGCAGTTCTTCCGGCTGTGGTGCGCCCAGGTGGTGTCGTCCCTCGGCGACTGGATCGGCTTCGTGGCCGTCACCGCCATCGCCGCCCGCATCGGCGGCAAGAGCCCGGAGACGGCGGTGGCCATCGTGCTGTCGGCCCGCCTCGTCCCCGGCTTCTTCCTGGCGCCGGCGGCCGGCGTGTTCGTCGACCGGTGGGACCGCAAGAAGGTGATGGTCACCTGCGACATCGGGCGGGGCCTGGTGCTGGCCACCCTGCCGTTCGTCAAGACCGTGCCCATGCTCTTCCTGGCCTCGCTGCTGCTCGAGGTGTTCACCCTCATGTGGTCGCCGGCCAAGGAGGCGTCGGTGCCCAACATGGTGCCGCCCGAGTACCTCGCCAACGCCAACTCGCTGTCGCTGGTGGCCGCCTACGGCACCTTCCCCATCGGCTCGGTGCTGTTCGCCTTCCTCGCCACCGTCGCCTCCTGGCTGGGGCGCTTCGACGCCCTGTCGGGCCTGAAGGTCGACCGCGAGTCCGTGGCGATCTACTTCGACGTCCTCACCTTCTTCGTGTCGGCCCTGATGATCTCGACGCTCACCCTGCCCCGGGCCGAGCGCAAGGAGGGCGGCAAGCCCGGCGTCGACTTCAAGCAGACGTTCCGGGAGTTCGCCGAAGGCGCCCACTTCATCAGGGGCAACCCCGTCGTCCGGGCGGTGATGCTGGGCATCGGCACCGGGCTCATCGGGGGCGGCATGGTCGTGCCCCTCGGGCCCGTCGCGTCCAAGCAGATCTACGGCGCCGGCACCACCGGCTTCGGCCTGCTGCTGGCCGCCCTCGGCTTCGGGGTCGCCGGCGGCATCATCGGCCTCAGCGTGTTCCAGAAGCGCCTGCCCCACGAGCGCACGTTCGTGGCGGCGGTCTTCGGGGCGGGAGCGTCCCTCGTGGCCGCCGCGTGCATGTGGAACATCACCCTGGCCCTGGTGTGCGCCGCCGCCCTGGGGCTGTGCGCCGGCGCCGTCTACGTCCTCGGCTTCACCATCCTCCAGACCAACGTGGAGGACGAGCTGCGCGGCCGCATCTTCGCCCTGCTCTACACCCTCGTGCGGTTCTGCCTGCTGCTGGCGTTCACCCTGGCCCCCATCGTTTCCCGGCTGCTCGACTCGCTGTCGGGGCAGGTCGCCGACCGCACCGTGTCCATCGGCGGGTGGACGGTGTCGCTGCCGGGCGTCCGTCTCACCCTGTGGCTGGGCGGCCTCATCATCCTCGTCGCCGGCTTCCTCGCCAGCCGCACCCTGCGCAGCGTCCACCAGGCGGAGACGTGAGTTTCCTCGTCGCCTTCGAGGGGGGCGAGGCGTGCGGCAAGTCCACCCAGGCGGCCCTGCTGGCCGAGCGCCTGGGTGCCGTGTTGACCCGGGAGCCGGGGGGCACGGCGGTGGGGGAGCGGGTGCGGGCCCTGCTGCTCGACCCTTCCGTCGCCCTCGACGCCCGGGCCGAGGCCCTCCTCATGGCCGGCGCCCGGGCCCAGCACGTGGCCGAGGTGGTGGCGCCCGCCCTGGCCGCCGGCCGCACGGTCGTCACCGACCGCTACGCCCACTCGTCGCTGGCCTACCAGGGCTACGGCCGGGGCCTCCCCCTCGACGAGGTGCGCCGGCTGTCGGACTGGGCCACGGGAGGGCGGTGGCCCGACGTGGTGGTGCTGTTGGTGCTGGCGCCGGCCGTGGCCGAGGCCCGCCGCGGCCGGCCCGACCGCTTCGAGTCGGAGGCGGCCGAGTTCCACCGCCGGGTGGAAGCCGGCTTCCGGGCCCTGGCCGCCGCCGAGCCCGAGCGGTGGCGGGTGGTCGACGGGTCGGGCACCGTCGAGGAGGTGGCCGCCCGCGTGTGGGACGCGCTCACCCCGTCGAGGTCTCGGATCGGGACCCCCACGGGTCCGGATCCGATACCTCGAGCGGGGGAGGGGTCGTGACCGGGCTGTTCGAGGGCCTGCTCGGCCAGGAGCGGGCGGTCGCCCAGCTGCGGGCGGCGGCCGCCTCGCCCGTCCACGCCTACCTGCTGGTCGGGCCGCCGGGCACCGGCAAGCGGTCGGCCGCCCGCTCGTTCGCCGCCGCCCTGCTGTGCCCCGACGGCGGCTGCGGCGCGTGCGAGCACTGCCGGCGGGCGCTGGCCGGCGTCCACCCCGACGTGGTGGTGCGGGAGCGCACCGGGCCCTACATCACCGTGGGCGACGCCCGGGAGATCGCCCGCCTGGGCGCCCTCAGCCCGGTGGAGGGGTCCCGCAAGGTCCTCGTCCTCGTCGACTTCCACCTGGTCGAGGACGCCGCGCCGGCGCTGCTCAAGGCCATCGAGGAGCCGCCGCCCACCACCGTGTACGTGATCCTGGCCGAGCAGGTGCCGCCCCCGCTGGTCACCATCGCCAGCCGCTGCGTGCGGGTCGACTTCGCCCCCGTGCCGACCGCCGCCCTCGCCGCCGCCCTCGCCGCCGAGGGTGTCGACCCGGCGCTGGCGGCTGAGGTGGCCGAGGCCTCCGGCGGGCGGCCCGACCGGGCCCGCCTCCTCGCCTCCGACACCGGCTTCGCCGCCCGCCGGGCCGCCTGGCGGGCCGTCCCCGACCGCCTCGACGGCACCGGTGCGGCGGCCGCCACCCTGGCCGACGAGCTGCTGGCCGGGCTGGAGACCGTCGTCGGGCCGCTCCAGGCCCGCCAGGCGGCCGAGCTGGCCGAGGTGGCGGCGCGGGCCAAGCTCTACGGCGACCGTCCCGGCGAGCGCAAGGACCTGGAGGCCCGCCACAAGCGCGAGGAGCGCCGGGCCCGCACCGACGAGCTGCGCTTCGGCCTGGCCACCCTGGCCGGCGCCTACCGCGACCTGCTGGCCGGCTCGAGTGGCGGCGGGCGGGCGGCCGGCGCCCTGGCGGCGCTGGAGGCGGTGGGGGCGGCCAACGAGGCCCTGGCCCACAACCCCAACGTCACCCTGCTGCTCCAGGCCCTCCTTGTCCGATTGGGCCGCCTGGGGGCCGGCGCCCCGGTAACCTGAGCCCTCCGCCCGAGTAGCTCAGCCGGCAGAGCAACGCACTCGTAATGCGTAGGTCAGGGGTTCGATTCCCCTCTCGGGCTCCACATCACCGCAGGTCAGGCGGCATATTCATCAAGTCGC
>DASSMA010000051.1:0-20552 GCA_035689115.1 Acidimicrobiales bacterium | reverse complement strand
CCGACGCTGAGCCCGAACAGGTGGCAGATCTGCACGAGGTCGCCGCCGGTGGCCCGCACCTCGTCGAGGATCCGGTCCTCCCGAAGGGTCTGGGGGCGGAAGGCGACCTGCCTCCAGGGGAATGGTCGGCTGACCGCGGTGAGGCGGGGCGCACTCTTCGGGGAAACGAACAGGTGCGGGTTCTGGGTGCTCGGCCAGCGCCGAGCACGGTGGTCGAGCCAGGCGGTGAGCCGGGGCAGAACGGGACCGGCGAGGGGGAGCGTGCGGCGATCGACGGTGAGCCGGCCGTCGACGATGTCGGTGAGCTTGAGGGCGCGGACCTCACGGCTGGCGAGGGCGTGGAAGGCCACCAGGGCCACGGCCAGCGCGGTGGCGGGGTCAGCCGAGTCGAGGGCGTTCCGGATCGCTTCGGCGTCAAGGGGCAGAGGGATGTTCTCGTTGGTCTTGGTGCAGGGGATGCCGCGGGTCGGGTCGATGAAGACCGCTCGCCGGGCCTTGAGCACACCGAACAGCGAGTGCATCCCCTGTTCGGCGAGGTGGCGGCGAGGCCCGGAAGGGGGCAGCACGGTGAGGACCTGGTGCTTCTCGATCTCGGCCAGCGAGTCGTGCCCCTGGGCCGCCCAGATGCGCAGGGCCGGTGCGACAGCTCGGATGTGCAGCTTGGCGGTCATCGGGTCACGGGGCCGGCGCCGGGGCGAGGTGGTGGAGCCGTTGATCATCACGTCGAACCACAGGCGCATCTGCGCGCCCATGGTGGCGGGCAATCCGACGACCTGCTTGGTGAAGTAGCGCTCGACCTCCGAGGTCCGGTCGTCGATGAGCAGGCCGGCGGTCACCAGGACGTCGATGGTCGACACCGCGCTGAGGCCGTCTTTGAGGCTCGGCATCCGGAGCACGTCGGAGGCGAGGATCCTGGCGCCGGGCGTGTCCTGGAAGACCGACAGCAGACGCAGGGTCCGGCGCACGTCGTTGGTCTGCTTGGGACTCCAGCCGTGCACGGCGGCGTGTTGGCGGACGACCTCGTCGCAGAAGCGGAGAAGGTCGCTGTCGTTGACCGTCCTGTCGGACAGGGCGACCCGGCCCATGTCGGGGGCCATGTCGAACAGCCGCAGCTGGTGCCAGGCGACCGGCGTGAACTGCTGGCCGCTCGCCACCTGCGACAGGCGAGGGAGTGGCCAGTTGCGCTTGCGGGCTCGCCCCGCCGTGGTCGGCGGCTCGAGATGGTGGTGCGGTGTGCGGCGGTTGCCGGCGAGGTTGGCGAGGAACAGCTGCTGTCCGCCGCGGTTGGCGCCGACCAGGTCCACCGCCCGGCCTGGTGTCTGCAGGAGCCGGCCCTGTTCCCAGCACAGCCGGCAGGCCCTGAGCTCGCTGATCCTGCTGAGCTGACCGCAGTAGGCGCAGGTGCCCTCGGGGTAGTGCGTGCGCCACCAACGGCAGTTCCAGCACCGCCACCGGTACTCGCGGAACACGCCCCAGCCCAGGCAGCCCTCGCAGGAGCCGGGATGCAGCGGCCCGGCCGGGTGGCAGCCCTCGCACAGCCCGTTGTTGAAGTAGCGCCGGCTGGAGCCGCACCTGGTGCAGGGAGGCGGCCGCAGGGGCCCGCCCGGCAGGCACTGGTAGCAGAAGTCGACGCGGGGCCTCGTCCACGCCACCCGGTTGACCTGGCAGGCGATGCACTTGGCCGGCGGGCGGGGGGCGTCGCTCACACCGGCGGTTTGGGCCGTTTGGCGCCGAAGCGGGGCGTGACCTTGGAGGACCGCCCGGCCTTGGCGCTCTCGGGCTGGCGGGGCCGGCGGGCCTCGACCTTGTCGGGCTCGGGGATCAGCAACGCCGAGGGCTCGCAGCTGAGCACCTGGCAGATCACGTCCAGCTCGTCGAGGCGGATGGTGTTCGGCGTGCCGGTCCACCAGCCCGACATCTTCCCGGCGCTGATCTCCAGTCCGGCGGCTGCCAGCATCTGGCGCAGCTCGGTCGACTTCCAGACCCCCTGCTCGGCCGCCTTCATCCTCAGGTTCCAGCGCATCGGCTCACCTCGTGTCGGTGCTCGTCGTCATCTGCGGGCCATAGCGTCGCCTGGCGGCGGCGGCGCTGGTGCCGAGTTGGCCGGCGATGGCGGCCCAGCCGTGGCCCTGGCGACGGGCCCCGGCGACCGCCACCGCCAGCCAGGCGTGGAGCTGGGCGGCCAGGCTGGCCATGGCGTGCAGGTCGGCCAGGCAGTCGCCGAGCGCCATGGGCGAGCGCACCAGGGTGAGCTTGACGATCGCCTCGTCGAGCACCACGGCGCTGGCGTCGTCGACCACGGCGTGGGGCGGATGGGGCATCGCCTCCAGGTCCTCGACGGCGCCCGGGCTCATCGCCTATGCCTTCCCGCCGGCGGCGTCGAGGCGGGCCGCCACCCGCTCGTTGGCCCGGTTCCACGCCTGCTCGATGTGGTCGCTGCGCACGTGCACGTAGCCGGTCGTCGTCGACAGCCACTCGTGGCCGAGCAGCTCCTGCACGGCCTTGAGGTCCATCCCGCCGCCATACAGCGACGAGGCGCAGTAGTGGCGCAGCACATGGGGGCTCAGCCGGCCCGACCACGCCGGCAGCCACTGGGCGGTCTGGCGGGCCAGGGACTTGCGCAGCGCCTCGGCGCCCACCCGCCGGCATCGCGGCAGGACCCGGTCGTGGCGTTCGCTGGGCAGCATGGGCGCCTCGGGATCGCACCAGTCGTCGCCGAAGTGGTGGCGGACCTCGGCCAGCCACCAGTCGACCAGGGCGGCCGCCCCGTTGATCCCCGGCACCAGCCGGGCCTTGGGGCCACGCCCGCCGGCGCCCTTGCCGAAGCGGACGTGCAGCTTGCCCAGCTCGCTGAGGTCGGGACGCCAGTCGCGGATGTCGAGCATCACCGTCTCGTTGATGCGCAACCCGACCCGCCGCCACAGCGAGGCGGCGAAGTAGTCCCGAGCCGCCGGCAGGTACTTGCGGGCGTCGTCGAGGCTGCAACGCCAGCCGGCGAAGAGCTCGTCGACCTCGGCGTCCGACGGCGGGACCCGCACCCGTCGGGCCGCCGTGCCCGCCGGCTTGTTGAACTCGTCGATGGGCTGGTCGACCACCCATCCGGTCAGCTCGTGGATGTCGCCTTGGTAGCGGGCGATGACGAAGGCGTAGAACTGCGCCAGGGTCGTCGCCTTCGACGCCCGGGTGCTGGGCGTGCGCCCCGCTCGGCGCTGCTCGGACAAGAACCGGTCGGCGTCGTCGCACGACGCCGTCCACAGCGGCCCCCGCAGCGTGGCGCAGAACTCGAAGATCACCCGCCGGCAGCCGGCCACGTAGCGGTCCGTCAGCCCGGCGGCGGCCATCGCCAGGGCGTACTGGTCGATGATCTCCTGCTCGAAGGCAGCCACGTCCTCGTTGCTCCGCAGCGCCGCGGCGGAGCCGATGTTCCGGACGACGGCCAGCCTCACCGCGTTCTCGGTTCACGCACGGCGAGGACTCTACCAGAATCCCGACTAGACTTCAGCCAGAGTGAAGTTCTCTCGGATTGGCAGGAGAAGGGCCGACCGGCCCTCCTACCTGGGAGAACGGCTCACCAGCGAACCGAGGGCCAAAACGAACCTGAGGGCTCAGGAACATGATGGACGCCGACCCCGTTCCCGACAGCGCCGAGCTGGAGGCCGCCCGGGTCCTGTTCGACTCCTTCCTGCCCCCCGAGCCCTTCCGCTGCATCGACCGCTCCCTGTACGACCTGGAGCCGTGCGCCGGCCTGGCCGAGGCCCTGCTGGTGTGGGATGTGGCCGGCGGCTGGGCGCCCCTCGACGCCGGAGCGGCCGACGCCGCCCACTGGGCCGAGGTCCACGCCCGGCGCCTGGCCGGCGACACCATGGTGGGCGTCGACCAGCTGGCGGCCGAGCGGCCGGTCACCGGGCCCCAGCCGGTCCTGGCCCGCTTCGCTGAGGCCCTCGGCCACCAGCGCGACGAGCTCTGGGAGCGGGCCTCTGCCCTCGCCCTCGGGTCCCCGGCCGCCGGCGACGGGGTGGCACCGGACGCCGGCGCCGAGCTGGCCGCCGCCGTCGCCCGGCGCGCTCGGCACTCCGGCACACCAGCCCTCGAGTGCGAGCCGGACATGGACCCGGTCGGCAACGGCACGCTCCCTGCCGCCCTGGCCCCCCGGTTCGAGTCCGCCGCCACCGCCGCCGACCACGTGGTGGACGTGGCCGGCTTCGTCACCGCCAAGCAGCTGGGCGCCGACATCGCCGACCTGCGGCCGCTCGAGCGGGCCGAGCTGGCTGTGGCGCTGGCCCGCCGTCACGACGAGCTGGACCGCTGGGCCAACCGCCTGGTGGTCCAGGAGTGGCTGGCCGCCACCGGGGTGCATCTCGACGGCCCGGCCGAGGTGGCGCCGATCGCCGACGGCGAGCCCAGGGTGCCGGCCGCCCCCGCCGCCGTCGAGATCGCCGCTCTGGCCCTCGAGCCCGGCGTGGACGTCCACACCCTGGCCGACCGGCTGGGCGAGGAGCCGGCGTGGGTGGTGGGCGTCCTCGACGGCTCGGTCGACTCCCTCGGCCTCGACCAGGCCCGGCGTCTGTGCCAGGCCCTCGACCGCAGCCCGGTGGAGGTGTTCGGCGCCGCCGGCGCAGAGCTCTGGGCCGGCGCCGGGTGGGCCGTCGTCCCCTACGACCCCTTCGACCACGAGCCCCACCTGGAGCCCTTCGGGCCCGACCCCGAGCTGCCCGCCATCGGCCTCGACGTCGGCTTCGACCTCGGTCCGTTCTAGAGCCAGCGCAGCGCCCGGATGCCGCCGCTCCATCGGCCCGATGGCGGCGGTCACACCATCGGAGCCGTGGAGAGCGACCGCTTCAGGCCGGCGGCGACTGCTCGAGCTTGGCCAGCAGCCGTGCCGTGGGCGGGTCTGCGCCCCGCAGCACCGGCGCCGGCATCCGGTGCCGCTCGATCCAGTCATCGAGCTCGGCCCGCTCCACGAACCGCTCCCCGTCGACGTCGAGCGCCGGCAGGTCGCCCCTGGCCACCAGCCGGCCCACCGTTCTGACGGACATGCCGAGCGCAGCGGCCGCCTGCTCCACCGTCAACGTCTCGGCGCGCCGCCGGCCCATCGGCTCAGTCGGCCCGCCCCGGCCGGCCCCTCGCCGGCATGGTGCTCAGCCGGCGTCGTCCAGCGCCGCCCCCTCGTAGCGGGCCCACAGCTCGCTGCCGGCGCCGTCGGTCACCCGCCCCTCGAACCGCCAGCGCCCGGGCGGGGAGGCCCGCCGGCCGGTGCGCAGCATGGAGGCCAGCGCCCCGGCCGAGTCCCGCCCGGCGAATCGCCCCACCCGGGCCCAGCGCCCGGCGTGGCCGGTGAGGATCTCCAGCTGCGCCAGCAGCGTGCCCGGCGCCGCCGCTGTGGCCACCGCTCCCGGCGACTCGGGTTCGTCGGCCGGCGCCTCCTCCTCGCCGGCCGCCCGCCGCACGTGCCGGCGCTCCTCCTCGGTGGTGGCCCCCCACACGCCCTTGAGGTCGGGGACCCCGAGGGCGTAGTCCCGGCACGGTCCGGCCACCGGGCAGGCGGCGCACACCGCCTTGGCCGTGTCCGCTTCCTCGCCCCTGGTCGGGAAGAACACCACGGTGGGCACCTGCCGGCAGGCGCCCTGCTCCCGCCACGGGCCGGGGAAGGGGGTGCGGCCGAGGGCGATGTCGATGGCGTCCCTCACGACCGCCCCCCCGTCCCGACGGTGACGGCTACCTGCCAGCCGCTCACCGCCGTCCTCCGCCAACCCGCAGGGCGTCGACGGCCGGCCCGAAGCCCCAGCGCAGTCCGTCGACCACGGCCGCCACCGCTGCCTTGGCCGCCGCCACCAGCACCCGGCGCTCCACGCCGTCGAACAGGCCGTCGGGAGCGGCCGGCCACGTCCCCTCCAGCGGGCCCTCCAGGGTGACCCGGGCCAGCGCGCTGCACGCCGTCCGGGGCTCCACCAGCTCCGAGTCCACGTCGCGCTCCCAGCCCCGCCACGGGCGGGGGAGCTCCACCGCCAGCGCCGAGGCCGGCACCCGGACCACCACGGTGGCGGCCAGGCGCCCGTCCTCGCACGACCGCCAGCAGGTGGTGGACTCCACGGGGTCGGACCAGCGGGCGTAGCCGGGACCCATGGTCGGCGGGGTGGCGACGTTCCAGCACCACGCCGCCCACGCCTCGGGGCTGGGCTGGCCGTCGCCCACCAGGTGGTGCAGGCGGCTGTCCAGGTAGGCGCCGTAGCGGCTGTGGCCGTCGGAGGCCTGGTCTCGGTCGTGGCGCTCGTGCACCGACCAAGTCGCTGTCGTCCTCGTGTGCATGCCCGTCCTCCTCGCTTGTGCGGATGCAGTGGCCGACGGCCACGAGCCCGGTTTCACCGGGGGGTCCACCGGCTGCGCCGGGGCGGCGGCGGGCGGCCGATCAGGCGGCGATGCAGCTGCTCCACCGCCTTGGCCGTCGACGCCCGCACTCGGCGCCTGCCGAGCTGCAGGGACGGTCGGGCGCTGGTCGACCCCAGGGCGGCGGCCAGGAAGGTGCGGGTGTAGCCGGCAGCGATCAGCTCGTCGAGCAGCGCCCAGGTCCGCTCGGCCGACACCCGCTGCCCGCCGGCGGCCGCCGCCGGCTCCACGGCCAGGATGGCGGCCAGGGTGGCCGGGCGGATGCGCTTGGACGGGCCCCGTCCCTTGGACCCGTAGACGATCTTCGACAGCCCGCCGTGGGACAGGCCGCTCAGGCGGGCCACCGTCTTGAGCCCGATGCCGGCCGCCGACAGGCGGGCCAGGTGGCGCCGGGCCGGCTCGGCGCCCACGTAGGGCAGCCACGTCTCGTCGGGTCGGGACTGGGCCTGGCGCCGGCGCCGCTCGTAGTCCCGGTTGGCCGCCCGGCAGGGCTCGCACCCGCAGCGCTCCACCACGTACTTGGCGTGGGTGCCGTGCGCCCGGTCCGACGGGGCGGCCACCGCCCGCAGCCCCCGGGTCCCTCGGCCCTGCCCGCTGCCCGTGCGGGGTGCCGCCGGCCGGCGCCGAGGCGGGGGCAGCTCGCCGAACTCGACCCCGTAGTCGCCCGCCTCCCGCCGCCGCCCGGCCGGGCCCGCTGCGCTCATCGCGCTCACTACTGGTCCGCCTCCCGCCCGCCCCTCGCCACCGCTGCCGGCCCTCGCCCTCGTCGCCATCACCCGCTCCGCTCCCCGGGGACCACCCGGGCCTGATGCCGTGCCCCGCACGGGGCACACCGGGCATCAGGGCCATGGCCAGCGGCCGGCCACCGCCGCCGCAGGGGGTCAAGGGAGGGGCGTCAGCCCCAGCGAGAAGCGGAGCGCAGCGGAGCCCCGCAGCGGCCCTTGACGCCCGAAGGCGGCGGTGGCACCGCCCCCGCCGACCGCCGCCCACTCATCTCCCCGCCGCCTGTCGGGTGGCTGCACCGGCCCGCCGTCGCCTCGGATCCGTGCGTGAACGACCGCACCGCCCTGTCACCGAGCCGGGCGGGGAACCACCACCTGGGCGGTCCCCCTCGCTACCGTGGACCGCGACGCCGCCCCGGTGGGCCGCCCCCTGCGAGGACCGACGAGCGCAGCCGGAGGCACCGATGGAACTGCACACACCGAGGGCGGCACCGGAGGCGGCGGTACTGAGCGTGGCCCAGCTCCACCAGGCGATGCTGGCCGCCCTGGGCGCGGCCGGCCTGGACCGGGTGTGGGTGCGGGGCGTGGTCAGCGGCCTTCGCCGGGGACCGCGCTTTGTCAGCTGGGAGCTGGTCGACTACGGCGACGACGCCACCGACGTGCGCGCCGTGCTCCCCGTCGGCGCCTTCCGCCGGCCGGCGGCCGAGATCGACGCCGCCCTGGCCGCCGCCGGCCTGGAGCTGGTCGACGGCCTGGAGGTGGCGGTGTGGGGCGCCCTCGACCCCAACCCCGCCTTCGGGCGCCTGCGCCTGCTGGCCGAGGGCGTCGACCCCCGGGCCAGCGTGGGCGCCGCCGTGCTGGCTCGCGACGCGGCGGTGGCGCGCCTGCAGGCCTCCGGCGAGCTCTACGCCCAGCAGCGCCTGCCCGTGCCCGACGTGGTGCGCCAGGTCGGCCTGGTCAGTTCGGCCGCCGCCGCCGGCCGGGCCGACGTGCTGGCCGTCCTCGAGCGCTCGCCGGCCCCCGTGCACCTGGTGGAGGCGGCCGCCGCCATGGCCGGCCCCCAGGCCCCCGCCGAGGTGGCCGGCGCCCTGCGCCTGCTGGCCGGCGCCGGCGTCGACGTCATCGTGGTGGCCCGCGGTGGTGGCGCCCGCAGCGACCTCGCCGCCTGGGACTCGATCGACCTGGCTCGGGCCATCGCCGCCTGCCCGGTGCCGGTGTGGGTCGCCCTCGGCCACGCCACCGACCGCACCCTGGCCGACCTGGCCGCCCAGCGCTCCCACCCCACCCCCTCGGCTGCGGCCGCCGCCGTGGTGGCCGGGGCCGAGCGCGTGGCCCAGCACCAGGCCGCCCGCCAGGCCGCCGACGCCGCCCACCACGTCGAGCTGGCCGCCGCCCGCAGGCGCCTTCGCCTGGCCGTGGCCGCCGCCGTGGTGATCCTCCTGCTCGTCCTGGTGCTGGCCGCCGGCCGCTGACACCAGCGCGTCCCCCGCTGGCAACGTTGCCGGCCGAAACTTCTTCGCCTGGCAACGTCGCCCGCAACGTTTCCGGCAACGTTTCGGGCAACGGTGCCGTCGCAGCCTCGGTCCATGACCGACGCACCGAACCTGTTCCGCCTCCTGGAGAACGACTGGGTGGCCACCGCCTCGGGCCCGGCAGCCCGCCGGGCGTGCCGGGCGTGGGCGGCCGCCGACCCGGTGCTCTCCGGCCTGACCAGCCCGGCCGAGGTGGTGGCCCGCTGCCAGCGCCGGGGTGACCCCGCCGGCTCGGCCGCCCTGCTCGGCGCCCTGCTCGGCCAAGTCGGCGCCGACCCGTGGCCGGCCCGCACCGTCCTGCAGGCGGTGCTGCCCGGGCTGGCCGCCCTCAGCCGCCGGGCCCGGCCCCTGGTCGGGCCCGCCGGCGCCTGGCAGGGCCTCGACGAGCTCGACCAGCAGGTGGTGGCCACCGCCTACGAGCGGATCCTCGCCCTTGCCCCCTCGCCTCCGCCGTGGCCGGCCATGGCCATCGTCGACGGCACCTGGCAGCGCCTGCGGGCGGTGGCCCGGGCCGAATGCCGGCGCCGGGACCGCACCGCCGAGTTCGACGACAGCCTGGCCGAGCTGGCCGCCCCTGCCGCCGTCTCGGCCGCCGAGGAGCTGGCGGGCGTGCTGGCCGAGGCGGTGCAGCGCGGCGTGCTGGCGCCGCTGGAGGGCTGGCTGGTGCTGGCCAGCCGGGCCCAGGGCCGGCCCATGGAGGAGCTGGCCGCCAGCGCCGGCCGCAACCCCCGCTGGGCCTGGCGCCAGCGGGTGCGGGCGGAGCGGGCCCTGCTCGACGCCGGCCCAGTGCTGGCTGCCGCCAGCTGATGGCCGCCCGCCCGGCGCCGACGCCCTCGGTCGGCGAGGACCTGGTGGTGTGGGTGCTCGGCGCGATGGTCGGACTGGCCGCCGCCGTGTGGGCCGGCGCCCAGCTGGCGGTGCTGGCCACCACCGGCCATCACCTGCCCGCCGGGCTGGGCGCTGCCATGCGGGCCGGACTGCGCTTGCCGAGCCACGCCGGCACCCCCGCCGCCGCCTGGCCGGCGGAGGTGGCCGGCCACATCCCTGGGCCCTACGTCTACTGGCCGGCTACCGCCCTGGCGGCAGTCGCGATGGTCGTCGTCGTCGCCGGCGCCCACCGCCTCCTGGCCGGCCCCGGGCCGGGGACCGAGCGGCGCCGGCGCCTCGGCGTCGACACCCGGGCCCGCCTGGCCCGCCCCCGCGACCTGGCCCCGCTCCTCGTCCGCCGCCCTCAGCCGGGTCGCCTGATCGTCGGGCGGGTGGGCCGCCGCCTGGTGGCCACCGAGCGCCGGGCCTCGGGGCGGCGCCAGCGCGGCCGGCGGGGCGACCGCTCGGCGGTGGCTGTCATCGGCCCCACCCGCTGCGGCAAGACGGCCAACATGATCTCGGGGATCCTGGAGTGGGAGGGCCCGGCCATCCTCTCCAGCGTGCGGGACGACCTGCTGGAGGCCACCCTGGCCCGGCGACGCTCGCTGGGCGAGGTCAAGGTCTTCGACCCCACCGGCGTGAGCGGCGAGGCCACCACCAGCTGGTCGCCCCTGCGCGACGCCGCCACCCCGACCGGCGCCCAGAAGGCCGCCCGCAGCCTGCTGGCCGCCTTCACCAAGCCCGGCGGCGGGCGGGAGGACGTCGAGTTCTTCGGCGATCTCGGCACGCCTTCCTGGCCTCGCTGTTCTACGTGGCCGCCGTGTCGGGGCGGTCCATGGCCGACGTCGTGCGCTGGGTGATGACGAGGGACCGCCCCACGGCCAAGGACCGGGGCGACCTGGCCCGCCTAGTCGATCTGCAGCTGGCCAGCGGCGACGAGCGCACCAGGCAATGGGCGACCATCGCCCTCAACGGGCTGCAGGGGGTGTGGAACAACGACGCCCGCACCACCAGCGGCATCTACGTCACCGCCCAGCGCATGCTCGGCGTGTGGCAGGACCCGATGGTGGCGGCGGCCTGCCAGGCCTGCGAGGTCGACCTCGAGTGGCTGGTGTCCGGCGCCAACACCTTGTACATGTGCGGGCCGCTCAACGAGCAGGACCGCCTGGCCGTGCTGTTCGGCGGGATGCTCTCCGACCTCATCGAGCAGCAGGCCTACGAGTGGGCCGGTCGCCACCACCGTCCGCTGCCCGACCTGCTGGTGGTCCTCGACGAGGCGGCCAACACCCCGACCCGGTGGCTGCCCAACGTGGCGTCGACGTGCTCAGGGCTCGGCATCCTGCTCGTCACCATCTGGCAGTCCAAGGCCCAGATCGAGGCCGCCTACGGCACGCTCGCCGACGCCGTGCTCACCAACCACGGCACCAAGATCATCTTCTCCGGGGTCTCGGACCTGTCGACCATGGAGTACGCCAGCCGCTTGGTCGGGGAGGAGGAGGTCCGCCAGCACGCCGTGTCCACCGACGCCGGCCGGGGCGCTCACAGCGTCAACGAGTCGACCACCCGCGTCCGTCTGCTGCCCAGCGACCTGCTGCGCCAGGCGCCCCCCGGCCACGCCCTGCTTGTGCACGGGACGCTGCCGCCGGCGCACCTGCGGTCGCGGCCGTACTACCGACGCCGTCGGTTGCGGAAGCTGACCTCCCACCCTCTCACAACAGCCGCCGAGCGTCTGACGGACTACAGCCATGCGTTCAATGCCTGAGAGCGACGCATCGCGGACTTGACTTGGGTAGGGCCTCCACGATGGACCTTCGCGATGATCTCTCGGCCAGCTTTGTGGAGGCCCACGAACGCCAACGTTCGTCGTTCTAGTGGTTCGACTCCGGTCTCGGGTGGCGACCGACCAGGCGGGCACACTGGTGAAGGTCCCCCGTACAGCCGGCGGTCGGTGTGCTCACCCCCACGTGATGGCGAATCTCGCTGTTTGGCCACACCGTCGTTGGCAAGCAGCGGCGGTCTCGGCATGCTCCACCGCGCGGTGCCGATCGGTCCTTGAGCTGGCCAGCCGTTCCGGGATGGCGCGCGGCTCGTCCGTCAGGGACAGGCACGTCGAAACGCTTGGCATGGTCGACGTGCAGCGGGTTACATACTCAACCAATTTCAACGACGAACGACTAGCGACGCCCGGTGCGATTATCCCGGATGCAGAGCATCTGGCAGTTGTCGGGAACCGTCTTGCCACCGTCCCTCCAAGGGATGATGTGGTCGCCGTCCATTTCGCTGTACTGAAAATGCTCGCCGCACTGAGGACAAATGCCGTCCTGACGCTCGTACGCCTCGCGTTTTGTGTTCTCGTCGAAGGCCCGAAGCCCGAGGGTTCGCTCGTCACGTATGAGCACGTACTCGTAGATGCCCGACTTCTTTTGGACCTCCGAGTCCTCCATGAGGGTCTTCACCTCAGCTTCGAGGGCGTCGGTATCCAGCGTCTTATCTTTGAACTGCTCGTAAAGCACGTTCCACGGCACGGATCTCATGTGAGAGCGGACCTTTGGGAAGGTTACCTTGGCCCAGTCCACAACGCTCTTGAAGTACAGCCACAGCGCCGTCGCGTTGGGATCGAGCCGATGCTCGTTCATGTAAGCCTTGATGTTGTCGTCGCCCTTGCCGGCAGCCCAGGCGATCGCCTTTTCCAAGAGGGCCTGGCGATCCACCTCGCCAGCGTTCACATAATCCCGCGCCAGCAAGTGAGCTGCCTGATTCTCACGGGAGAAGTAGCGCTTCGCATCAGTCAGCCACGGACCTGTGTAGATAGCATTCCGCAGCTCCTGCTTTTTAAGTGTCTCACCAGCGATGTTGATAATCTCGAACCACTGCAGCTTCTCGTCCTCGGTGCCGGTGCAGTGGTAGATCATCAGCTCGTAGTCGAGAATCTTGTTCTGTTCATCGACGGAGAGGTTGTCGAAGTTCTTCGGGTAGCCGTCTATCTCGACAGAGAACTCGCCCTCGACGTACTCGCAGATCGACATGGTCCGCTGCTGGCCGTCGAGCAGCTCATACGAGGTATTGCCCGCCTCGTCGGTCTGTACCGACCAGTACATGATGTTGAGTGGGAAGCCGTCGAGGATGGTGCGGATCACAGCCCGTCGCTGAGCCATGTCGTAGATGAACTCACGCTGGAATTTCGGACGGATGTCGAGCAGCCCGCCGTAGCCCGTGACGCCGTCGTACCCGAGGTTCTCGTACTCCTCGACCAGATCGCGAACGGGCACGAGGTGCAGCTCGATGTTCAAGTCGGGTCTCCGATCCGGCGGATGAGCAATCGTACGTACGCTTTGACGAACAGGTCGTCCCCGACCTTGTAGTAGGTCTTGTCTGCGGGCGGTGTATCGACCTTGATGGCTGCCCCGTCGTTCAACTTTGTGACCCAACTCTCCTGACCATTGGTGTTGACCTGGATTTGACGTGGGTAAATCTTCGATGCAGCACCGAACCATGATTGAGTGATGCCGACAATCTCAAATTGATCCGGATTGAACTTATCCAAGAAGGTGGTCGGCACGCCCATCACTCCGTCCCAGTCTTCAGGGATGTCGACCGTTCTCGACACCTCGATTGCGTCGTAGTTGTCGTAGCTTGGGTATTGCTCTGGACTGTACTTCTGAACCAGAACCATCCGTTCGTGCCGCCTCTTGTGGTCCATGTTGGTGTACCAACACATCCCACCCATGCGGCGCCACTTTTGACCGTCGGGGTCCTGCCGATAATCCGTATCTTTGGGCTCGTAGTGATCCGGAACACGGAACCAGAAGTGCCCGGAATTGACGCCGAGCCACAACTGTCCGCTCTGAACATAAGGAAACAAGTCCGAGTAAAGGGCCTGGTTGATGTTCCCGAGCACCAGAAACAACTTGCCCGAACGGAGAAGCGTGGTCAGGTACTCGATCGCGAGGCTGAACGGCGGGTTCGTCACGACGATGTCAGCCTCGTCCAGATGTGCCATGCACTCCTCGGACCGGAAGTCGCCGTCGCCCGCGAGCGCGCTAAGGATGTTTTCGTCATGCCGGAGCAGGTACTCAACATCGGGAAGCCCGATCGAGCCATCCCCGTTCGCATCGGGGATGTTGGAGATCTCGATCTTGTACGGGCGACGGTCGTCTGCCTCCTCCTCGCTCAAACCCTTCAGCTCGGGAAACAGGATCTGCTGGCCGGCGACGGGAGAGCCGGCGTAGCACGAGGCGATCAGCTTCTTCAGCCCGAGCCGTCGGAAATTGATGACGAAGTACTTGAAGAAGTCGGACTCATACGGGTCGTCGCAGTTGCAGAGGACAACTTTGCCCTTGAAGTGCTTCCGGAAGTGGCCCAGCTCCTTCTCGATATCGCTGAGCTGCGTGTAGAACTCGTCCTGCTTGTTGGCCTTGGCAGCTGTCAGCCACGAGTTGGACTTCGCCGTCACTGCCCCAGCGCCGCGGCTGGTTGTGTCGTTCCCCAAATCGCCGGACACTGCGTTCACCCTACCGCCGCGCTTGCGCGTGCTGGTCGAACCCCTCGGCGTCGACGACACAGTGAGGATGATAGTTACATCAGTGTGATCCTGCTCATCCCCGTGGCGCTCGGCCACGGTGCGTGTCGTCCAGCGGGTGGAGGCCGTCGTCCCAGCGAACTCATCGGCAGACGCTGACGCCCGTCGGGCAACCTTCGGCGGCGTGCGGGGAGCTTGATGCCGGAGGTCCTACTTCGAAGCCGGCGGGAGCCGCGACTCGAGGAGGGCGCTCATTGCGGCGATGGCGGCCGGATCGAGCACACACCGGCCTTCGGTTACCGCGTCGCGGAGGCGTCGTCCCGAGCAGAACCGGACGCCGTGGACGACTGCTGAGCTCCGCCAGCCTCGGACCTCGATCGACGCGCCCTGGACGCAGATGATGGGACGGACGCGGAGTCCACGCGCCGCCAGCTCGGTGCGGAGGACATCCTCCACAGCCGCAGCTTCCCGCCACGCCTCGTCGATTGCTGCCTCCATGGAGCGACCGTTGTAGCGAACCGCGTCGCGGTCGATGACCACCCGGCCCGTGTAGTGCTTGTTCTCCACGATGGCCACGCCGGTGGGGCCGACGAGCGCGTGGTCGATGTTGGCACGGCTACCTGGGATCTTGCGGTCGTGCAGGACGACATAACCCCGGTCGCGCAGACGGTCGAGAGTGTTGCCGGTGCGGACTTCACCTTCGCTGCCCTTCCGCCAGGCTTCAGTCGTAGCGCGGGCACCCCAGGCTTCTCGGCCCATCCGCAGGGTGGCACCCAGGGCGAGGACCAGACCGATCCAACGTGCGGCTTCATCATCAACCGCCGGCGCACGGGTTGGCGCGGGCGACTGGGCCAGGTTGTCGATGCCGCGGCCGAACGCTCGGTTGATCTGGGGGACGGCGACGAAGACCACAAAGCCGTAGACCACGAACGGGGTGAGGACGACGAGGGGGAAGGCGACCTTAAAGTTGGCCCGCCGACGTTCACGGTCCTTTGCCCTTCGGCGTTGGTATTCCCGGCGAGCCGAACCCCCCGCGGTGCTCATGGCGAGATGGTACGGCCCCGGTGTGACACGAAGACGGAGGAGCGATGTCCTGTCGGCGCCGTCGCGGTCTACCGCCCCGGGAGGGGGCGGATCACACCTCGATGGTCGGGGCCCAGTCAACAGCCGGCGAGCCGTCGTCGAGCTCCACCGCTTCGACCACCGCGTCCCACTGCAGAGCGGAGACCACGGCGTCGGGTCGGGGCCCGATGGCTCCGACGAGTCCCGATCCTCCGGCGATGCAGTCGCTGTCCTGCGACAGGCCGAGCTCTCGGTGTCGGTAGCCCTCGATGGCACGGGCGCGTTCGGTCCACTCCTCGGACGGGCAGGGCGGGACCGCGTCGAGCAGATACGGCGCGGGGTGGGCGACGGCCGCCTCCACCAGGTCGTCGAGCACGCCCTCGACGAGAGCGAGGCGCTCCTGCATGAGGGCGCGGTCGGGACCAATGCCGGCGACCTGCGGGAACGCGGCTGGCGAATCGGCGACTTGGCCGCTGACATTCGTCCCCGGAGGTGATGCGGCGAGCGCGAGCAGGAGGGCCTCGCGCTCGGAGGCGAGCTCCGACACCGGGCGGGCCCGGAGGATCGCCCGCTCGGCGACCACCAGTACCTCGGCGACGGCCTCGTGGTGGTCCAGGTGCGGGCCGGGCGCCGGGCGGCCGATGGCCCACGTTGCGCCGAGCCCTCCCGGCTCGGGCGCGGCGTCGAAGCGCTCCCGGTGGACGGCCACGGCCCCGACGGCCCGGTCCCACGACGCCCGCTCAGGGCCACCCTCGGGGCGGGGGCCGAGGCGTGCCACCAGGGCCGGGTCCGGCGCCTGGCGGGCGGCGGCCGCTACCGCTGCCGCTGCTTGGCGGTAGGCGCGCCGGGCCAGGTCGGCCGACACCTGGTCGTGGCCGTCGGCCATCGCCGCCAGCTCGGCCAGGGAGTGGGCCCGCTGCAGCTCGGCGGCGGCCGCCGCGTCGTGGTCGAGCTCGGAGGCCAGGCGCTCGCCGGTCTGGGTGCGCAGGTGGTGGGTGACGGCCACCAGGGCATTGGTGTCCTCCTCGAGGCGGGGCATCCCGCGCTCGTCCTCCAGGCGGGGGTGCAGGTCGGCGCCCCGCACCACGTAGAGGCGCACATCGGAGCGGCCCCGGGTGAGCCCGACGTACACGCCCTCCCGGCTTCCCCAGTCGGTGACCAGCGGCCGGCCGGCCTCGTAGGTGTCGCCCTGGGCCATGTGGGTGGTGACGGCGTAGCTGTGGGTGATGACTCCGACCACCCCGGGGCGCACCCGGCGGGTGAGGAAGGCCTCGCCGATCTCCACCCGTCCCCGGCGCTCGAAGTCCACCACCACCACGGGATGGCGGCCGGGGCGGACCTCCACCACCACGCCCCGCTCACCGGTGCGGACCCGGTCGCGGGGCCGGCCGAGGCGGGGGAACAGGTCCCGGTCCTGCTGGACGTCGATGACCTCGTCGCCCCGCTGGAAGCATTGGCCGCCGACCTCCACCGCTCGCCCCCGCAGGTGGCCCTGGGCGGCCAGCAGGGCCCGGGCCCGGCGGTTGAGCTCCCGGCGCTCGACGTGGCGGTCGGCCATCATCGACGACGCCGGCAGGCGGGGGTCGGCCTGGTGGCGGAGCCGGTCGACGAACCAGTCGGCCACCAGGGCGTCGAGCAGCTCGTCGGGGGAGTCGGCCTCCACCACCCGGTCGTCGCGCCGCAGGCGCTCGATGGCGGCCGAGATCTGCCCGGACGCGTACTGGACGGCCGCCATGCGCACCTCGGCCATCTCCTCGCCGGCCTGGCGCCGGCGCTCGACCAGCTCGGCCCGGTCCTCGGGATAGCGCTCGAGGAGGGCGCGCCACCCGCCGCCGGCCGCCACCGCCGTGTGCTGTGCCGGGTCGCCGATGAGGCGCAGCGTCGCCCCGTGGCCCTCCACGTGGGCGGCCAGGGCGGCCAGGTCCCGGTTGCCCAGCGTCGACGACTCGTCGACCAGCACCACGTGGCGCTCGCTCAAGGTGCCGGGCACGTCGTGGTGCAGGCGGGTGAGCAGGTCGGCCACCGTGAAGCACGGCATCCCGGTGGCGTCGCGCAGGACCTCGGTGGCCGTGCCCTGCACGGCGGCGCCGATGGGGACGTAGCCGGCGTCGCTCCAGGCCCGGGCGGCAGCCGACAGGGCGAAGGTCTTGCCCGACCCGGCCGGCCCCAGCACGCACTGCACCCGGTGCCCGCTGGTGCACACCGACCGGACCATGGCCACCTGGTCGGCGCCCAGCTCCGGCCGCCGGGCCAGGGCCGACTCCAGCACCGGCGTCGGCACCATCGCCGCCCCGGCGTCGCGCCCCCGGGCGTAGGCGTCGAGCAGGCGCTGCTCCACGGCCAGCATGGCCTTGGTGGTGAACAGCGCCTCGTCGGCCACCGCCGACAGCGTCCGTCCGTCCCGCAGCCGCACGACGTCGCCCGGGCGCTGGCGCTCCCGCCCCGGCTCCAGGCGGACCACCACATCGGTGGCCAGCCAGGCGTCGGCCAGGGCGGCGATGTCCGTCGCCCCCAGGCGGTCGCCGGCCCACTCCGCCACGTGCTGGAGGACGTCGCGCCGCCCGAAGGCGGCCTGGGTCTCCGTTATCCCCACCGGCGAGCCCAGCCAGGTGAACAGCGCGCCTACCTCCGCCTCGCTGACCGGAGCCGGTCCGCCCCGCTGGCGGCCCAGGCAGCGCCTGGCCGCCTTGGGCCCGAAGCCGGCGCCGGCCAGCCGGGACTCCCACCACGGCTGGAGGGCGGTGGGGTCGACGCCGTGGTCCTCCTTGGCCGCCCTGGTCAGGTAGGCGGCCACCTGGCGTCCCCGGGCCCGTATGCGCCGGCCGCCGGCGAAGAAGCGCTCGAGCTCGCTGACCACCTCGTTGATCTGCTCGGCCCGCTTGCTCATGGCCCGTACTGCCGCCTCGGGGACGCCGGCGATGTCGGCCACCCCCCGCTCCGGCGCCTCCCACGCCACCCCCAGGCGGCGGGCCAGCTGGTGGCGCAGCTCGGCGGCGGCCAGGTACCCGGCCGTCTTGGCGTGGGCGAACAGGTGCCGGCCGTCCAGGGCCCGCACCTGGCCGCCCGGCCCCTCGGCCATGTTGGCCACCACCACATGGGCGTGCAGCTGGGGGTCCAAGGCCCGGGAGGTGGCGTGCAGGTAGGAGGCGGCCAGAACGCCGGCGGCGCGGCGGGGCCCGGCCATGGTGCGCACCCAGGCGGCGTGCTCCTGTAGGTAGGCGACCCCGGCCCCCACCGCTTCGTCGATGGCGGCCACGATCTCGGCCCGGCCGGCGGGGTCGGCCTGCGCCCACAGCAGGCTGACCGACTTGGGCGCCGAGAAGGTGACGTCGTAGCCGATGACGGCCGTCGGCGCCGAGCGGGCGGTGGCGAAGCGCCGCACCTCGCTCCGCGCCACCCGCCAGTGCTTGCCCGGCCCGGCCCGCACCGCGTCCAGGTACGGGTGCTCGAGCGCAACGTCGACGGCAACGTCGCCGGCAACGTTGCCGGCCTTCAGGCGGGCCCGGGCGGTGGCCCCGGCCAGGCGGCGCAGGTACTGGGGGCTCACCCCGAGCAACGTTGCCGCCTGGCGCATGGTGAGCAGCTCGTCGTCGGGGCCCTTGCCGGCAACGTCGTCGGGGCCGTGGTGCGCCCGGGCGGCCGAGCCCCGCGCCTCCAGCAGCTGGCGGCCGTTGCGCGGGTCCCGCCCCGCCAGCACCGCCTCGAAGTCGGCTCTGGCCACCGTGCCGGTGGGGGAGTAGCCGACGATCCCCCGCCCCAGCCACCGGCCCGGGCCCTCCACCGAGTCGGCGTAGTAGGCCACCGCCCCCGGCGCCGGCGTCCCCAGCCCGTGGGCGCACGGCGCGGCGTCCGGCACGCCGGCCTCGTCCCACCACTGCGGCGTGCGCCCGGGGGCGCAGCCGCTGCGCCCGTCCAGGTAGGCGACCACCTTGGCCACCGCCGTGGCCGCGTCGCCGTGGCGGGAGCCGAGCACGGTGACGCCCACGATCACGTCTGGCACTACTGGTCGCCGCCCGGCGCCGGCCCGACACTGCAGGTTGCGCAAAGCGCAACCTGCAAGTGTGTCTCAGCTGGATTCGATGCTGGGAGAGGCTGGAAGCCTTCCAACAGACCTTCGTCGGTACGACGAGGGCCTTGGTAGTCGAGTCGCTACAGGTGCGTGGTGCTGGGGGTGTTGTCGGTCGTGTAGCGGGTCGCTGACGGGACGAGACGTCGTGGTCGACGTTCCGCAGCGACTGCCAGCCGGCTCACACCCGAGGCACCGTCGTTTGGCTCTGGCTGCTCCAGATCATGAAGTGCTCGAGCTTCTCGACGATGACGCTCAGGGCGAAGACCGAGTAATCGAAGTAACGACGCGCACCGTCGATGACGGCATGAAGGCCGGAGTCGTCGTATCCGGTCAGGGAGGCGGCGGGCACGAACACCTCGTGGCCGTCAGCGAGCAGCACGATCCCGGCTTCCATCGGTCTCCAGCCGGTCGGGTCGCCGGTCAAGAGCATCTGCGGGCAACCAGCGCCAGCCCGGTACTCCACCGGCCCAAAGGATGCCACAGCAGGCCAGACGGTGTGTTGGACGGAAGGGAGCCGGGGGCCGCGTCGGGTCAGCGGCCCAGCCACCCCCCGGCGCCCTCCAGCTCGGTTCGGTAGACGTCGGCGGCGTCGAGCTGGCCGATGCCGTGGACGCGCCGCGCCCAGGCCATGGTGTCAGCCCAGCGACGGTGGCCCATGGTGCCCACCGGCCGGTTGCCGAAGACGAAGGGAACGAGGCGCGCCCACACGGCCCGGACCTGGTCGGCGCGCACGTGCGGGATCTGGTCACACAACAACTCGACGCCTGCCTCGGGGTCGTCGCGCTGCGCCTCGAAGGCGTCGGTGAGGGCGTGGCGCATGCGCACGATCACGTCGTGGGGGACCCTGTCGTTGGCCAGTATCCCGGTGGCGTAGGTGTCGCCGCCGAGTTCGACGGTGCGGACCCCGCTGGCACTTGGCCGGCGCGCCATGCCGGCAGCGGCGTCGAGGTAGACGGCGATGACGTCGATCTCCCGGCGGGCCAGCGCCGCCGACACCTCCCCCCACTCCACGGGGACCACCTCGGGTGCCCGTACACCGTGGTCGGCAACTGCCTGGCGAGCTTCCTCGGCCATCCACTCGGCCCAGCGTCCTCGCCCGATGCGCTGGCCGGCCAGGTCCTCCACGGTGGCCATCGCCGAGTCGGCGGGGACCACGGCGGCGAGCGGACTGCGCTGGTGCAGCACGGCCACGAACCGGGCGGGGAACTCGCCGTGCGCCGCCGTCCGGGCCAAGAGGAAGCAGGCAACCGAGCTGGCGGCGAAGTCGACCTCGCCCCTGGCCACCCGCACGGCGTTGGCGGTCCACGGCGGCGGAGGTGCGTCCAGCACCTCGACATCCAAGCCGTGGCGGGCGAACACTCCCCGCCGGGCGCCGGACAGGAACGGAAGGTGGTAGG
>DASSMA010000050.1:0-6047 GCA_035689115.1 Acidimicrobiales bacterium | reverse complement strand
CCCTTCGTTTTCTGAGGAGCCCGGACTGGTCGGGCATGTGCAGGGCGCCGCCCCTCAGCCCGTTGACCGTCACACCCCCTGCGTACCGTGCGCCGCAGGCACGGTTGTGCCGGGGAGGCAGGTGGCCATGCGGGCGCTACGGGTGCCGGTCAACGAGAGCTTCGCCTACTGGACGGTGATCGACGCCGACCTGGAGCGAGTGGCAGTGGCAGACGAGTACCTCCAGCACCTTCGTTTCGCCCGTGGCCTCGCCGAGGGGACGACCAGGTCCTACGCCGGGGACCTTGCGCTGTTCCTCGACTGGTGCGGCTCCAGCGGGCGGGACCTGCAGGCCGCGGCCGGGGACCTGGCGCTGTTCGTGGCGGTGCTGCGGACCACCGCCGTCGGGCGTCGCGGCAGCGGCCAGGACCGACCCCGGAGCCCGGCCCGAATCAACCACGTACTGACAGTCGTGCGGGAGTTGTACAAGCACGCGGTGGCAACCCACCGTCTGGAGTCCTCGGTCCTCACCTCCTTGTTCGAGGTGGGTGACGACCGCAACCTGCCGGCCGAGCTGAAGCTGGAGGGCGGCGGGCTGCGCTACCGGGCGGCGCCCCGCCACCGGCTCCGCCAGCCCAGGCCTCGCCCGCCCAGGGCGATCACCCAGCCGGAGGTCGAGGCCCTGATCCGCGCGGCGGAGAGGTGGCGCGACCGGTTCATGCTGGTGTTGTTGTGGTGCGGCGGGCTGCGGATCGGTGAAGTGTTGGGGCTGCGCCGCTCGGACATGCACCTGGCCTCCTCGTCGCGGGCCCTCGGCTGCGACATCACCGGCGCGCACGTGCACGTCATCCAGCGGGACAACACCAACGGCGCGGCCGCCAAGTCGCTCACCGCTCGCCACGTCCCCGTCCGGGCCGAGGTGGTCGACTGCTATGACCACTACCTCGTCGAGCGGGAGCGGTGCCCGCCGGCGAGGGCCTGCGACTTCGTGTTCGTCAACCTCGCCCACGAGCCGCTCGGCCATCCGATGCGTTACCACACCGTGCGCCAGTGGATGCGGGCCCTCTCGGGGCGGGCCGGCCTCGACGCGCCGGCGGCGCCGCACATGTTCCGCCACGCCACGGCCAACGAGCTGCTGGCCCGGGGCGCCACCCTCGACGTCGTCAAGGAGCTGCTGGGACATGCCAGCATCCTCACCACCCAGCGTTATTCGCACCCCGAGGCCGAGAGGCTGCGGGCTGCGATCGACCGTGTCGGCCCCCTGTGCTTCGACGGTCCCCCGGGCGCTCCGGCGTGAGCGCGGCCACGGCACGATCTACCGCAAGATCGGCGGGACCGTCCGGCGACGGACTCGGTGGCATCCGCGACAAGGACGTTGATGCGCTGTTGGACCTGACGACGCTCACCGAGGCGGGCTGGGACCCGCTCACCCTGGTGTGGAAGCCCGACCCGTCGCACCCCGTGCTCGGCTTTCGCTGCTGCGGGGTCGACGGGTGCGCCTATCCGGCCGACACTGCGGATGGCCTGTGCCGAGGCTGCGACGCCACCCGCCTGGCTCTCGGCGGCCACGACATGGCGGGGTTCTGCCGGGCCGGGGTCCAGCGACGGCAGTGGTGCGCGGAGCGGCTGTGCCTGGTATGCCGCACGCCGGGCCATGAGCGGCCCGCCACCGGCAGCGGGCTGTGCATCGCCTGCTCGGCCACGGCCAGGTTTCGCCGACAGGGCATCGACGCCTACGTGGCCGGCGACGACCGCTTCGCTCCCGCGGTGGCGCACCCGTCGTTCGGCCGCTGCGGCGTCGCTGCCTGCAACCGCCGCGCCCACAACCGTCAAGGCCTGTGCGCGCCCCACGCCAGGAACTGGGGCCGGGCCGGTCGGCCGGACCTGGAGCGGTGGGGTCGCACCGAAGGGCCGGTCAAAGGCGACCGTGCCGGCCACGTCGTGCTGCGCGGCCTCGGCCCGCGGGTCGTCGCCGAGGTGCTGTTCGGCATCCAGGCCGCCGCGGCCGAGGGCCGCAAGACCCCGCCCGTGTCGATCCGGTCCGCTGTCGAGTGGCTTCGGCGTCGCGAGGAGCCCAGCGTGCTCACCGTCGACCCGGCGACGGCCGGCTCTGAGGCCTCCCGGATGTTCCTGGCCTTCACCGCCGACCGCCTCCGTGTAGCGCTGTCGAGCCCCGAGCGTGAGTACCACAAGGACGTGTGGGACCTGCGTCCCTGGGGTCACAGCGGCCGGCTGTCCTTCGCGGGCGGGGGCGGCCCGGCCCGCAGGAACCGCCGCCGGGCCCGGCCCGTCACGCAGCGCTGGCTGCGGGAGGCGGCCAAGCGGTGGGCCTTCGACGCCCTGGCCACCACCAGCCCCGGCCCTGCACAGCAGGTGCTCTGGGTGGTCGGGCTGTGGTCCGAGCATCTCGCCACCCGCGCCGATCACGGAGAGCGTGCCGCCGAGCTCACCCGGGCCGACATGATGGCCTTCCTCGCCCGACTCGGCTCGATGGAGCGAGCCGGCCAGCTGTCCGCTTCGTCACGGTCCCGAGCGGTCGAGGACCTCGCCCGGTTCCTGCGGGACTGTCGCGAGCTGGGCCTGACCGGGACGGGCGCACCGATGGCCGGCCTCGCCGACGATGTCGCTATCCGCCGTTCCGAGCGGCCTCGGCGACCGAAGCCAGGCGGCGACAATGACACCGGCTCGGCACTGCCGGCCGGCATCGTCGCCGTGCTGCTCAACGAGGACAGCCTCGGGCGGCTCGAACGCGGCTTCGGGCCCGGCGCCAGGCGCATGGTCGAGTTGCTGGCCGGGGTCGGCCGGCGCCCCGACGAGGTGTGCTCCTTGCCGTGGGCCTGCCTGGACCATGACGAGACGATCGGAGCCGACGGCCAGCCACGGCGCCATCCCGTCCTGGTGCACGACATGCCCAAGGTCGGCAGGCTCGGGTGCCGCCTGCCGATCCACGAGCGCGAACGCGCCCTCATCCTCGTCCAACAGGCCCAGGTCCAAGCCGCGTTCCCCGATACCCCTACCGAGGAGCTGGCCCTGTTCCCGAGGGCACAGAGGAACCCCGCCGGGTGCGTCCCAGTGAGCCCGAACTGGCTGTCGCGAACGGTCCGGGCCTGGGTCGACGCGCTGGCAACCCTCGACCTGCCAGAACTCGACCTGGCCGGCCGGCCAGTCGCCTTCGACCGGTCGCGGGTGTTCCCCTATGCGTTCCGCCACACCTTCGCGCAACGCCACGCCGACAACGGCGTCCACCCCGACGTCCTCAAGGAACTGATGGGCCACGAGACGATCACCACCACCATGGGCTACTACCGGGTCACCGCCAAGCGGAAGCGGGAGGCCCAGGACCGCCTCGGCCCCCTCCAGGTCGACGCCGGCGGGCAGGCCGTGCGCCCCGGGCGGCCGTCGCTGTCGGCGAGCGAGGCGGCCCGTGACGACGTCGGCCAGGTCGCCGTCCCCTTCGGCGTGTGCACCGAGCCGGCCAACGTGCGCGCCGACGGCGCGTCGTGCCCGTTCCGCCACCGGTGCCTGGGCTGCACCTACTTCCGCACCGACGCCTCCTTCCAGCCCCAGCTGCGCGCCTACCTGACCAGTCTGCTCGCCGATCGGGAACGGCTCAGCGCCGCCGCTCCCCAGCTCGCCGGGTGGGCTCAACGGGACGCGCTGCCCTCCGAAGGCGAGATCGAAGCCCTCCGCCGGCTCATCGCCGGCAACGACGAGATGGTGGCGGCCCTCGATGACGCCGACCGTGAGGCGGTCGCCGATGCGATCGCCACCGTGCGCAGGCACCGGGCCGGGCTGGAGACGACCTTCCCGGTGCAGTTCCGTGGGCTCGTCCGCCAGAGCCTGCCCGACGTCTTCCCCAACGTCGAGGCGCAGCACCGGAGCGCCGACAGTGCATGAGGCGGGGGAGCGGCTCGGGAGGCTGCGCCGCCTCGACTCGGAAACCAAGGCCACCCGGGTGCTGGCCGCGCTCGACGCCATGGTCAGCGCCGGCGAGCCGCTCCAGGTCACCGGGGTCGCCCGCAGGGCGGCGGTGAGCCGGCGCTTCGTGTACGACCACCCTGAGCTGCGGGCCGAGATCGCCCGGCGATCGGTCGAGGTCACCGACCGCTTCGCCACCACGATGGCGGCGGCGGCCAGGGTCAGCGGCGCGTCGCTGCGGGCCGATCTCGAGAACGCCAGGGCCCAGAACCGGCGTCTCCAGGACCGGATCTCCCTCCTCGATCGACGTCTCGGCGAGACCGTCGGCGACGAGGTCCGGGCCGAGATGGCCGGCCGAGGCACCCTCGTCACCGCCGACGCCCTCCAGGCCCGCATCGACGGCCTCGACGACGACCTGGCATCGGCGCGCGCCGAGCTGGCCCGGCGTAGCGACGAGCTCGACGCCGCCCGCCAGATCAACCGCGAACTGATGGCCCGACTGAACCTGGAGCGCCGATGAGCGGGGGATCACCGTAGTGCCGGGGCGCGCAAGGCCGCTCCCGCACCTGGGCGGCGGCTACCTTCGGGGCCATGGCCTCGTCGAAGCGGGTTCACCAGCTCAAGGTCGTCCTCCGGGGGGTCCGCCCACCCATCTGGCGGCGGCTCCGGGTGCCGTCAGACATTGCGCTGGCGGACCTGCACCGGGTGGTGCAGGTGGCCATGGGCTGGCAGAACTACCACCTCCACCAGTTCGAGATCGCCGGCGTCACCTACGGCGTGGATGACGGGGAGGGGTGGGGCCCGGCCCCGAAGGACGAGGGCCGCACCCGCCTCGACCGGGTCGCCGGCAAGGGCACCAGCTTCGCCTACGAGTACGACTTCGGCGACGGCTGGGAGCACACCATCACGGTCGAGGATGTCCTCGACGCCGAGGAGGCCACGGCGTATCCCGTCTGCACCGCCGGCAAGCGGGCGTGCCCGCCCGAGGACTGCGGCGGGGTCTGGGGCTACGCGGAGTTCCTGGCCGCAGTGGCGGACCCCGATCACGACGAGCACGAGGAACTCCTCGAGTGGGCGGGCGGGCAGTTCGACCCCGAGTTCTTGGACCTGGCAGCCGTCAACCGGGCGCTCGGCCCCGCCGGGCGGCGGACGGTCTCGCGGCCCTGACCTCTGGGCGTCGGCTTCGCCGGCCCATCCCCGCCCCCACGTACGTACCAGGTGGGTACACTGAACCTGTGAGCCAGCTGGAGTCGGAACGTCGGGAACGGATCAACATGCGAGTCAGCGAACGCCAGGTTCGCCTCCTGCGCGCCGCCGCTGAGCTGACCGGCGAGACGCTCACCGGTTTCGTGCTGGCCGCCGCCACCGAGCGAGCCGGCGAGGTGATCGAGCGGGCCGAGCGCATCAACGTGAGCGCCGACGCGTTCGAGCGGTTCGTCGCCGCCCTCGACGGGCCGGCCGAGGCGATGCCGACGCTTCGCCGCTACGCCAGGAAGCGAAGCCCCATCCCCGCGCCGTGAGCGTCGAGCCGCTCGGGCCCGTCGAGGCGCTCTCCGACACCCACCAACTCGACCAGTTCGACTCCGGCGTCGCCGAGCTCGACCAGTGGTTGCTGCGTTCGGCACGCGTGGCCGCCGCCGCCGGGACCGCCGCCACCTATGTGCTGCCCCGAGGCCCCGCCGTGGTCGGGTTCTACGCACTGGCGATGAGCTCCGTCGGCCACGAAGGCGCGCCGTCTCGTCTGCGGCGGGGGATGCCCGACCCGGTCCCGGTCGTGCTTCTCGCCCGCCTCGCCGTCGACCGCTCCGAACAGGGCCGCCAGCTCGGAGGTCACCTCCTGGTCGATGCCCTCAGGCGATGCGTGCGCGGCGGGCGCGAGTTCGGTGCCCGGGCCGTCGTCGTGGACGCCATCAGCCCCAAGGCCGCCGGCTTCTACCGTCACTTCGACTTCCACGACCTTGACGACAAGCGCCTCTGGCGGCGCCTTGGGGACATCGAGCGCGTACTCGGCTCCTGACAGCCGGAGAACGGGCCACGCCGAGCCGCCGGGCCGGCGAGCGCTCTTCTCGCATATGTGTGCGACAAAGCGACCTCCTGGTCGGATGCCCTTTTCGGCCCTCTCCTCCCCAGAAAACCTTCGCCAAGGTCAC
>DASSMA010000049.1:0-101344 GCA_035689115.1 Acidimicrobiales bacterium | reverse complement strand
TTGCGCACCTCGGCCAGCCGCTGGGCCAGGCGGTGGGCCAGCCAGATGGGCAGCGGCATGAGGTCGTCGGTCTCGTCGCAGGCGTAGCCGAACATCATCCCCTGGTCGCCGGCGCCCTGGGCGTCGAGCTCCTCGTCGGTGGCCACGTGGGCGTCGCGCTGCTCGAGGGCGTTGTCGACGCCCTGGGCGATGTCGGGCGACTGCTCGTCGATGGAGGTGATCACGCCGCACGTGTGGCCGTCGAAGCCGTAGGACTCGCGGTCGTAGCCGATGCCGCAGACCGTGTCCCGGACGATCTTCGGGATCTCCACGTAGGCGTTGGTGGTGATCTCGCCGGCCACCACCACCAGCCCGGTGGTGAGCAGCGTCTCGCACGCCACCCGGCCCATGGGGTCCTCGCGGATGATGGCGTCGAGGATGGCGTCGGAGATCTGGTCGGCCATCTTGTCGGGGTGGCCCTCGGTGACCGACTCGGACGTGAACGTGTGGCGGTTGTTCAAGAGGATCTCCTCAGGAGGGAGGCGGCTGCGTCGATGACCGCCCGGGCCACCTCTCGCTTCGGTGCCAAGGCTAGTTCCTGGGCCTCGCCGCCGGCCGTCACGAGGACGACGCGGTTGGTGTCGGCGTCGAAACCGGCACCAGGCTCCGACACGTCGTTGGCCACGACCAGGTCGAGGTGCTTGGCGGCCAGCTTCTGCCTGGCCGAGGCCACCAGGTCGTCGGTCTCGGCGGCGAAGCCGACGAGCACCTGGCCGGGCCGCTTGGCCGCCCCGAGGCCGGCGAGGATGTCGGGCGTCGGCTCGAGCACGATCTCGGGAACACCGTCGGCCTTCTTCCATTTGCCGGTGGCGGGGGCCTTGGGGCGGAAGTCGGCGACGGCGGCCGCCATGACGACCAGGTCGGCCTCCCCGGCCGCCGCCAGCACGGCCTCCTCCATCTCCGCCGCCGTGCCGACGCGGACGACGGTGACGCCCGGTGCCGCCGACCGGTCGACCGTGGTGACGAGGGTGACGGCGGCGCCGCGGGCGGCCGCCTCGTCGGCGAGGGCGTGGCCCTGCTTGCCCGACGACCGGTTGCCCACGAACCGCACCGCGTCGATGGGCTCGCGGGTGCCGCCGGCGGTCACCACCACCCGCCGGCCGGCCAGGTCGGAGGCGCTGGCGAGCACCGTTTCCACGGCGGCCACGATGTCGGCCGGCTCGGCCAGCCGGCCCGGCCCCTCGTCGCCGCCGGCCAGCCGCCCGGTGCCGGGCTCGACCACGTGGACGCCCCGCCGGCGCAGCAGGTCGATGTTGTCGCGCGTGGCCGGGTGCTCCCACATCTCGGTGTGCATGGCCGGGCACACCACCACCGGCGCCCGGGTGGCCAGCAGGGTGGCGGTGAGCAGGTCGTCGGAGATGCCCGCCGCGTAGGTCCCGAGGACCCGGGCGGTGGCCGGCGCCACCACCACCACGTCGGCCGCCCGGCCGAGGGTGGTGTGCGGGATCGGGTCGGCGTCGTCGAACAGCGACGTCCGGGCCCTCTCGGAGGCCAGGGCGGAGAACGTCACCTCGCCCACGAAGCGCGTCGCCCCCTCGGTGAGCACCGGCGAGACGAAGGCGCCGGCGTCGACCAGCCGCCGGCACACCTCGACCGCCTTGTACGCGGCGATGCCGCCGCAGACGCCGAGGACGACCCGGCGTCCGGCCAGCATCGCTACTCCGCCGACTCCTCGCCAGTGTCGGTGCGCTGGTAGCGGATCTTCTCGGCGGCGATCTCCTCGAGGGCGATCGACAGCGGCTTGCGGGACACCGACGTCACCTGAGGGGGGACGATGGATCCAAGGCCCTCGCCCAGCTGGTTGAAGTAGGAGTTGATCTGCCGGCCCCTGCGGGCGGACAGGGTGACGAGCGTGAACTTGGAGTCCACCTTGTCGAGCAGGGACTCGACGGGCGGGTCCATCATCGTGTTGCGGCGGCGCTGCGTCATCTCGGCTCCAGGTGTCGGACGGCGGCGCTCAGGATGCCGGCGCCGGCCGTTCTCGGTGGCGTCGAAGTATACCGGCCAGCTCGTCGACAGCCCGGTCGACGTCGTCGTTCACCACCACGTCGGCCGCCAGCTGGCGGCCCCGCTCCTCCTCCTCCCGCCCGAGGGCCAGCCGCCGGGCGATGTGGTCCTCGTCGTCGCCCCGCTTGCGCATCCGGGCCGCCTGCTCCTCGGCCGACGGCGCCACCACCAGCACGACGGCCGCGTCGGGATGGCGCTCGAGGACCTGGGCGGCACCCTGGACGTCGATCTCGAGCACCACGTCGGCGCCGGGCGGCGGGTCGGGCCACGGCGTGCCGTACAGCTCGCCGGTGGCGGGCAGCTCGGCCCACTCGAGGAACCCGTCCTCGTCGACCCTGTCGAGGAAGCGCTGCCGGTCGACGAAGGTGTAGGCGTCGGCCGGCTCGCCCGGGCGACGGGGTCTGGTGGTCCACGACCGGCTGAGCCACAGCTCGGGGTGGGCGGCGCACAGGCGGGCGACGAGCGTGCCCTTGCCCACCCCGCCGGGCCCCGACACCACGAGGATCAGGGCTTCGCCAGCTCCTTCAGCAGGCGTTCCCGCTGCTGCTTCCCGAGACCCTGGAGCCGGCGGTTGCCGCTGATGCCGACCGCCTCCATGACCCGCCTGGCCTTGACCTTGCCGAGACCGGGCAGGGATTCGAGGACGGCGACCACATGGGTTCGGCCGACGACCTCGTCGCGCTCGGCGAGCTCGAGCACCTCCGGCAGACTGAGGGAGCCCATCTTGAGCTTCTCCTTCAGCTCGGCCCGCTGCCGCCTGCTCTGTGCCGCCTTGGCGAGGGCCGCCTGCCGATCCTCGGGACTGAGGTTCGGAGGGAGCGCCACGCCGGGCACCATAGCGCGACGACCGGCGAGCGATCTACGCCCGGATGGCCTCGCGCCGACCGCAGTGCCGGCGGCCACCCCCGGCGCCGCGGGCGCCCCCTATGGCTGCCGGCAAGTCGGGGGTGCGGGGGGCGGAGCCCCCCGCAGGGAAGCCGCCGATCCGGCGGAGCCGGTCGGCGGCCTGGCGCCGCCCGGAGGGCGGCACGTCAAACTCGCCGAGCAAGCTCTGCTTGCGAGGCGACTAGTTCCGTTCTGCGCCCCGCCGTTCCAACGAGAGCGGCCCCACCAGATCGGCGGCCGCCCGCGCCCGGTCGGCGGCGGCGGTGACGGCCCGCCCGATCACCAGCAGGTCGGCGCCGGCGGCCAGCGCCCCCTGGGGCGTGGACACCTTCACCTGGTCGTCGAGGGCCGCCCCCGCCGGGCGGATGCCGGGGACCACGGTGACGAGGCGGGGCGCGAACTCCTTGGCCTGCTTCACGTCGCTGGCCGCGCACACGATGCCGCGGCATCCCGACTCCACCGCCACCCGCACGCGCTTGGGGAGGATGTGGGCAGGGGCGTCGCCGTCGCTGGTGAGGACGGTGACGGCGAGAGCGGTGGGCGCCGGCAGGCCGGCGTTGCCGGCGCCGTTGGCGAAGCCCTCCACGCCGGCCCGCAGCATGGGCGACCCGCCGGCGGCATGGAGCGTGAGGTACGTCGCCCCGAGGGCGCCGATGACGTGGGCCGCCCGCCGCACGGTGGTGGGGATGTCGTGCAGCTTGAGGTCGAGGAACACCCGGTAGCCGCACTCGATCATCTCCACCACGGCGTCGGGCCCGCACGCCGTGTACAGCTCGAGGCCGATCTTGGCCACGCCGAACCAGGGCCGGACCTCCTTGGCGATGCGCTGGGCCTCTACCAGGTCGTCGACGTCGAGGGCGATGGCCAGGCGGTTACGGACGTCGGCCTCGCGGCGGGGGACGGTCTCAACCTGCGACATGGGCTGCTCCGATCAGCTCCGATACGGCGGACACATTGTGTCGTGCACACCACTGCGAAAGCCCGTCGAGCACGCGGGCGGGCGCCCGGGGGTCGGCGAAGGTGGCCGTACCGACCTGCACGGCCGACGCCCCCGCCACCAGCAGCTCGGCGGCGTCGGCGCCCGACGACACGCCGCCGACCCCCACGATGGACGCCGAGGGGAAGGCGGCCCGCACCTCGTACACCGACCGCACGGCGACCGGGTGCACGGCCGGTCCCGACAGCCCGCCCCCGCCCGCACCCAGCACCGGCCGGCGGGCCACCGGGTCGACGGCCATGCCCATGACGGTGTTGACCAGCGTGAGCGCCTCGGCCCCCGCACCGAGGGCGGCGCCGGCGATCTCGGGGAGGTCGGTGACGTTGGGACTCAGCTTGGCCCACCGGGGCAGGCCGCAGGCGGCCGTGGCCTCCACCGCGTCGGCGGTGGCCGACGCCGAGTGGGCGAACACCGACCGCCGGGCCTCCACGTTGGGGCACGACAGGTTCACCTCCACCGCCACCACGCACGCCGGCGCCCCCCGCAGCATGGCCGCCGCCTTGCCGTACCCCTCCACCGAGGTGCCCCAGATCGACACCACGACCCGGGCCCCGGTCGCCTGTAGGCGGGGGAGGTCGTGCTCCAGCCACGCCTCCACCCCCGGTCCCTGGAGGCCGACGGAGTTGAGCATCCCGCCCGGCACCTCGTGCAGCCGCGGCGCCGGGTTGCCCGCCCACGCCTCGGCCGACACGGACTTCACGACGACGGCGCCCAGGGAGGCGAGGGGGAAGTAGGCCTCCAGCTCCGCCCCGTGCCCCGACGTCCCCGACGCCGTCATCACCGGGTTCGGCAGCGTCACCGACCCGATGGTCGTGGACAGGTCCACTAGATGGGCAGGCGTAGCTGGTCCCCCTCGAGGAACTCCTGGAGGGAGCGCACGTTGAGCGGGTGGCGGTCCCAGTCGGCGATGCCGGCGGCCGCGGCCAGGGCAGCCGCCACGGTGGTGAGGCAGGGGATGTCGTGGGCGTTGGCGGCGGTGCGGATGTAGGCGCCGTCGGCGCGCGGCCCCCGGCCGCGCGGGGTGTTGACCACCAGCTGGACCTTGCCGCTGGCGATGAGGTCGACGGCCGTCGGCGCCTCGCCGGCGTCGCTCAGCTTGGCGACCACGGTCTTCACGGGCACGCCATTGGCCTCGAGGAACTCCGCCGTCCCCGATGTGGCGGCCAGCGAGAATCCCAGCTCGTAGAACCGGGTGGCGGCGGCCAGGCCCCCCTGCTTGTCCCGGGCGGCCAGCGAGAAGAACACCGAGCCGGCCTCGGGCAGGCGGTCACCGGCGGCGATCTGGCTCTTGGCGAAGGCCAGCCCGAAGGTGGCGTCGATGCCCATCACCTCGCCCGTGGAGCGCATCTCGGGGCCGAGGATGGTGTCGACGTCGGGGAAGCGGCCGAAGGGCAGCACCGCCTCCTTCACGCTCACGTGGCCCCCCTCCACCGGCGGGCGCAGCAACCCCTCGTCGCGCAGCTCGGCCAGGGTGGCGCCGGCCATCACGCGGGCCGCCACCTTGGCCAGCGGCACGCCGGTGGCCTTCGACACGAAGGGCACGGTGCGGCTGGCGCGGGGATTGGCCTCGATGACGAACACCTGGCCGTGCTTGACCGCGTACTGCACGTTGAGCGGGCCCCGCACGTCGAGGGCCTCGGCGATGTCCCGGGTGTAGTCCTCGATGACCTCGACCACCGAGTGCGGGAGCGTCGGCGGCGGGATCACGCAGGCCGAGTCGCCCGAGTGCACGCCGGCCTCCTCCACGTGCTCCATGACGCCGCCGATGACCACCTCGCCGGTGGCGTCGCGCACGGAGTCGACGTCGACCTCGGTGGCGTCCTCCAGGAAGCGGTCGATGAGCACCGGGCGCTGGGCCGACAAGCCGCCCTCCCGGCCGAGGGAGCCGAACAGGGCCATGGCCTCCATGGCCCGCCGCAGGCCGGGCTCGTCGTAGACGATCTCCATGGCCCGCCCGCCCAGCACGTAGCTGGGGCGCACGAGGGCCGGATAGCCGATGCGGCTCACGATGTCGAGGGCCTCGTCGACGGTGGCGGCGGTGCCGCCGGCCGGCTGGGGGATCTCCAGGCGGGCGCACAGGGCGTTCCAGCGCTCGCGGTCCTCGGCCAGGTCGATGGACTCGGGGCTGGTGCCGAGCACCATGCCGTCGGGCAACTGGTGGGCCAGCTTCAGCGGCGTCTGCCCGCCCAGGGCCACGATGACGCCGACCAGGTCGCCGGCCGCCGCCTCGGCCTCGACCACCGAGAGCACGTCCTCGGTGGTGAGGGGCTCGAAGTAGAGCCGGTCGCTGGTGTCGTAGTCGGTGGAGACGGTCTCCGGGTTGCAGTTGACCATGATCGTCTCGAAGCCGGCGTCGTGCAGGGCGAAGCTGGCGTGCACGCAGCAGTAGTCGAACTCGATGCCCTGGCCGATGCGGTTGGGGCCGGAGCCGAGGATGATCACCTTGCGGCGGTCCGACGGGGCCGCCTCGTCGTCGTCCTCCCAGGTCGAGTAGTGGTACGGCGTCGCCGCCTCGAACTCGGCCCCGCAGGTGTCGACCGTCTTGAAGGTGGGGCGCACGCCGGCGGCCAGGCGGGCCTCCCGCACGGTTCGCTCGTCGGTGCCCCACAGCCACGCCAGCTGGGCGTCGCCGAAGCCGAGGCGCTTGGCCCGCCGCCAGTCGCGCCGCTGCATGGTGGCAACCGACAGGCCGGCCAGGCGCTCGCGCTCCTCCACCACCCGGCTCAGCTGGTCGAGGAACCACGGGTCGACGGCGGTGGCCGACGCCAGCCGATCCACCGAGATCCCCCGGCGCAGGGCCGCCTCCAGCTGGAACGGCCGGTCGGGCGTGGCCAGGGCGGCCCGGCGCACCAGGTCGTCGTCGCCGAGGGCGTCGAGGGCGGTCTCGGCCGGGTCGCAGTTGAGCCCGAGGCGGCCGTGCTCCAGCGAGCGCAGCGCCTTCTGGAGCGACTCGGGGAAGGTGCGGCCGATGGCCATCACTTCGCCCACCGACTGCATGCGGGTGCCGAGCACGGCCGGCGCGCCCGGGAACTTCTCGAACGCCCACCGGGGGACCTTGGTGACGACGTAGTCGATCGTGGGTTCGAAGCAGGCCGGCGTCTTGCGGGTGATGTCGTTGGCGATCTCGTCGAGGGTGTAGCCCACGGCCAGCCGGGCGGCGATCTTGGCGATGGGGAACCCGGTGGCCTTGGAGGCCAGCGCGGACGACCGGCTCACCCGCGGGTTCATCTCGATGACGACCATCGCCCCGTTCGCCGGGTCGATGGCGAACTGGATGTTGGACCCGCCCGTCTCCACGCCGATGCGGCGGATGCAGGCGAAGGCGGCGTCGCGCATCTCCTGGTACTCGACGTCGGCGAGGGTCTGGGCCGGCGCCACCGTGATCGAGTCGCCGGTGTGCACGCCCATCGGGTCGAAGTTCTCGATGGAGCACACGACCACGCAGTTGTCCACGCGGTCGCGCATCACCTCCAGCTCGTACTCCTTCCAGCCGGCGATGGAGCGCTCGATGAGGATCTCGGTGACGGGGCTGGCGGCCAGGCCGGCGGTGGCCATGCGCCGCAGGTCGTCCTCGTGGGCGGCGATGCCGGTGCCGGCCCCGCCGAGGATGTAGGACGGGCGGATGATGAGCGGGTAGCCGATTCCCTCGCCCACCGCCATGGCCTCCTCGAGGCTGTGGGCGAAGCCCGACGGCGGGACGGCGAGGCCGATCTCCGTCATGGCCGCCTTGAACTGGTCGCGGTTCTCGGCGGTGGCGATGGCGTGGGGCTTGGCGCCGATCAGCTCCACGCCGAACTGCTCGAGGACGCCCCGCTCGTGGAGGGCCATGGCCAGGTTGAGCGCCGTCTGCCCGCCGAGGGTGGGCAGCACGGCGTCGGGCCGCTCCCGCTCCACGATGGCGGCCAGCACGTCGGGGCTGAGCGGCTCGACGTAGGTGCGGTCGGCGAAGTCGGGATCGGTCATGATCGTGGCCGGGTTGGAGTTGGCCAGCACGATCCGGTAGCCCTCGGAGCGCAGCACCCGGCACGCCTGGGTGCCCGAGTAGTCGAACTCCGAGGCCTGCCCGATGACGATGGGGCCCGACCCGAGGATCAGGATCGACTCGATGTCGGTCCTACGCCCCACCGCGCATCAGCTCCTCGAACTGGGCGAACAGGTAGCGGGCGTCGTGGGGCCCGGGCGCCGCCTCCGGGTGGTACTGCACGCTGAACGCCGGCACGTCCCGGCAGCGCAGCCCCTCCACCACGCCGTCGTTGAGGTTGACGTGGGTGACGTCGGCCGCCGGCAGCGACGCCTCGGCCACCGCGTAGTTGTGGTTCTGGCTGGTGATCTCCACCGTCCCGGTGGCCAGCCGGCGGACGGGGTGGTTGCCGCCGTGGTGGCCGAACTTCAGCTTGTAGGTCTCGCCGCCGAGCGCCGCCCCCAGCAGCTGGTGGCCGAGGCAGATCCCGAACACGGGCACCTTCCCGAGCATCTCGCCGATGGCGTCGACGGCGTAGGAGACGGCGGCCGGGTCGCCGGGGCCGTTGGACAGGAACACGCCGTCGGGCCGGCGGGCCAGAACGTCGGCCGCCGGCGTGGACGCCGGCACCACGTCGACGGTGGCGATCTCGCCCAGGTGGCGGAGCATGGTGCGCTTCACGCCGAAGTCGTAGGCGACGACGTGCAGCGGCCCGTCGCCCACCCGGTAGGGCTCGGCGGTGGTGACGCCGGCCACCATGTCGATCCCCTCGGTGCCGGGCTCGGCGCCGGCCGCCTCCTTCAGCGTGCGCTCGTCGGCCGTGCCGAAGGCGCAGGCCATGGAGCCCGCCTCCCGCAGGTGGCGGGTGAGCCGCCGGGTGTCGACGCCGGTGATCCCCGCCACGCCGTGGCGGGCCAGGAAGGCGTCGAGGCTCTCGGTGGACCGCCAGTTCGACGGCCGGCGGGCCAGGTCCCGCACCACCACGCCCCGGCAGAAGGGCCGCACGCTCTCGTCGTCGGCGGCCGTCACCCCGTAATTCCCGATGTGCGGGTAGGTGAATGCGATGACCTGGCCGGCGTAGCTGGGGTCGGTGATGACCTCCTGGTAGCCGCTCATCACGGTGTTGAACACCGCCTCGCCGGTGGTGACCCCGCCGGCCGGCCCGGCCCCGAACGCCTCCCCCTCGAAGGTCGTCCCGTCCGCGAGCACCAGCAACGCCTCTCTGGAGTACATAGGGTGCGGATTCCGCACGCTATGTACTCGGGAGTCGGGGGTATCGGTCATCGGAGGGCCTCGCCGTCGACGACCACGGGCTCGCCCCGCAGCACGGTGTGGCGGACGCGGCCTTGCAGCTTGCGGTCGGTGTAGGGCGTGTTGCGGCTGCGGCTGGCCAGCCGGGCGGGGTCGACCACCCAGGTGGCCTCGGGGTCGATCACGCACAGGTTGGCCGGGGCCCCTTCGGCCACCGGGCCGCCGTGCTGGCCGGCCATCCCGGCGATGCGGGCCGGCTGCCACGACAGGTACCCGAGGACCCGCTCGACCGGCAGGTGCAGCTCGGTGAGGCACAGGGCGAGGGCCGTCTCCAGGCCCAGCATGCCCGGGGGCGCCTGGTCGAACGGCGCCTCCTTGAACTCCTGGGCGTGGGGGGCGTGGTCGGTGGCGATGGCGTCGACGACGCCGGCCTCCAGCGCCTCCTTCACCGCCTCCACGTCGGCCGCCGTGCGCAGCGGCGGGTTCACCTTGAACACCGGGTCGTAGCCGGCGACGTCGGCGTGGGTGAGGGTGAAGTGGTGGGGGGCGACCTCGGCGGTGACCGGCAGGCCGGCGGCCCGGGCGGCCGCCACCAGCTGGAGGCTGCCGGCGGTGGACAGGTGGAGGAAGTGGACCCGCCCGCCGGTGAGCCGGCACAGGGCGATGTCGCGCGCCACCATCAGCTCCTCGGCCTCGGCCGGGATGCCGGGCAGGCCCAGGCGGCTCGACCACTCGCCCTCGTGCATGTGGCCCCCGGCGGCCAGCGCGTCGTCCTCGCAGTGCTGGCCCAGGGTGACGCCGAGCGCCGAGGCGTACTCCAGGGCCCGCCGCATGAGCCGGGCGTCCTGCACGCCGTTGCCGTCGTCGGTGAACAGGGTGACGCCGAGCGCCGCCATCTCGGCCAGCGGGGCCAGCAGCTTCCCCTCCCGGCCCACCGTGATGGCGCCGGCCACGCGCACGTCGCACGCCGCCCCGGCTCCCAGGTCGAGCACCTGGCGGACGACCGCCGCCGAGTCGATGGCCGGCTCGGTGTTGGGCATGGCGACGACGGCGGTGTAGCCGCCCAGGGCGGCGGCCCGGGCGGCCGTCTCCACCGTCTCCGCCTCCTCCCGCCCGGGCTCGCGCAGGTGGGCGTGGAGGTCGACCAGCCCCGGCGCCACCAGGCAGCCGCCGGCGTCCAACACCCGGGCGCCGGCGGTGTCGAGCGACTCGCCCACCTCGGCCACCACGCCGCCGTCGACGGCCACGTCGGCCCGCCGCGACCCGCCGGCGTCGACCACGGTGCCGCCCCGGAGGATCATCCGCTCACTCGCCAAGGGACATCCCCGACCCGAGGAGCAGGTACAGCACCGCCATGCGCACGGCCACGCCGTTGGCCACCTGGTTGGTGATCACCGAACCCTGCAGGGCCGCCACCTCGGCGGCGATCTCCACGCCCCGGTTCATGGGCCCCGGGTGCATCACCAGGGCGTCGTCGGGCAGGAGGGCGGCCCGGCGGCGGGTGAGGCCGTAGGTGGCCGTGTACTCCCGCAGCGACGGCAGGAGGGCTTCGGTCATGCGCTCCTTCTGGATGCGGAGGACGTACACCACGTCGACCTTGGGGAGGACGTCGTCGAGGTCGTGGCTCACCGCCACCGGCCAGCCGGCCAGGCTCGGGGGCAGGAGCGTGGGCGGCGCCACCAACGTGACCTCGGCGCCGAGCAGCGCGAATGCCACCACGTCGGAGCGGGCGACCCGGCTGTGCTTCACGTCGCCGACCACGGCGATCCGCAGCCCCTCCAGGCTTCCCCGGCGCTGGCGGATGGTGTAGCAGTCGAGGAGGGCCTGGGTGGGGTGCTCGTGCCAGCCGTCGCCGGCGTTCACCACGCTGGCGTCGACCCACGAGGCGATGCGCCACGGCACGCCGGCCGAGGCGTGGCGCACCACGACGGCGTCGATGCCCATAGCGGCGATGGTCTCCACCGTGTCCCGCAACGACTCGCCCTTGGCCACCGACGACGACGACGTGGTGAACGTCATGGTGTCGGCCGACAGGCGCTTGGCCGCCGTCTCGAACGACAGGCGGGTGCGGGTGCTGTTCTCGTAGAACAGCGAAACGACGGTCTTGCCCCGGAGCGCCGGCACCCGCGGGATGGGTCGGGCGGCCACCTCCACGAACGAGTCGGTGACCCGGAGCACCTCCTCGATGCCGTCCGCCCCCAGATCCGCGACCGACAACAGATGCCTCATCGAGAAAGCACCTCACCGAGGACGACTCCGTGCTCGGTGGCGTCCACCACCTCGTTGCGGGCCGTCGGCAGGTTCTTGCCCACGTAGTCGGGCCGGATGGGCAGCTCCCGGTGGCCGCGGTCGACCAGCACCGCCAGCTGCACGGCGCGCGGGCGGCCGTAGTCGTTGAGGGCGTTCAGCGCGGCCCGCACCGTGCGGCCGGTGAACAGCACGTCGTCGACCAGCACCACGGTGCTCCCCGTGAGGTCGAAGGAGATGTCGGTGACCGCCTCCGGGACGAGCGGACGCAGCCCGATGTCGTCTCGGTAGAAGGTGGCGTCGAGGGTGCCGACGGGCACGGCCGTGCCCTCGATGCGCTCCAGCTCGGCGGCCAGCCGGTTGGCCAGCGGCACGCCCCCGGTCTGCATCCCCACCAGGGCAAGGCCCTCCAGCCCGTGGTTGCGCTCCAGCACCTCGTGGGCGATGCGGGTGACAGCGCGGCGGACGTCGTCGGCCGACATCACCTGGGCCCTGGCGCGGAAGACGCCCCCTCGGGGGGGCGCCAGCGCACGTTCACGTTCGGCCATGCGGTGCCTTCCTGCCGTGCGGGCCTCACGGAACCCGCTTCACGGTCAGGACCCGACCGTAGCACGTCACCGGCACGACGGCGTGGTGCGGCCCAACGTCTTCAGGCGCCCGCACACGTCGGCCAGCACCCCGTCCTCCCCGCCGCTGCGGGCCAGGGAGGCCCGCCGCTCCAGGGCCTCGGCCAGCCACGGGTCCCGGCGCAGGGCGGCGTCGAGGGCCGCTCTCGCCCGCTGCTCGCTCCCCCAGACCCGCTCCAGCTGTCCCAGGTACGCCCACGCCTGCGACGACGCCGGGTCGCGCCGGGTGGCCTGGCGGGCCAGCTCGAGGGTCGCCCGCCGGGCCGCCTCGTCGTGGAGCCCGAAGTACGCCTCTACCCGTGCGCCGGCCAGCGACACGTCCGGCCACGCCGGCAGGAGGGGGGCCGCCTGCCGGTACCGGTCGCGCGAGATGTCCAGCGTGGCCTGCCGCAGGCGCACCTCGCCGGCGAGGAGCACGACGGCGAAGCCAGCGCCGACGAGGAGCCCGGCGACGGCCGCCGCCCGCCAGGCCGGCCCGGCGGCGGGAAGGGGCGGGCCACGCGTCGACGCGCCGAGGGCGAGCAACGCCAGGGGGCACAGGCTGACCGACAGCGGCTCGAAGAGCAGGAAGACCCCGGCGACGGCGGCGACGGCAGCCAGCGGGCCGCGGGCGTCACGCGCCGCCAGCGCGAGCCACGCCACCAGCAGCCCGAGCCCGACCAGCCCGGTGGTCGTGGCGTACTCGACGACCCAGTTGTGGGCGTCCCGGTAGATCTGGCGGCCGCCCTCGGTGACCGGCGGCACGTAGCGGGGCGTGGTGGCCGCCTCGAAACGGTCAGGGCCCCAGCCGAGCAGCGGCCGCCGGCCGATGGCGCCGACGCTGAGCCGCCACAGGTCGATCCGCTCGCCCACCTGGGCCGTCGACTCCTGGCCGACGGCGCGCGACGAGCCGGTGACGGCCTTCCCGCCCGCCCAGACGGAGGCGACCAGGGCCCCGGCGACGACCGCGGCGACGGCCGCGGCACCCCGCCGGGGACCGGCCCGCCACGCCACCACGGCCGTGGCCACCAGGCCGAGCCCGACCGCCGAACGGCCGCCGGAGAGCTGGGCGGCGCCGGCGAGTAGGGCCAGCGCGCCGACCCACAGGTACCAGCGCCGGTCCTCGCGCAGGCGGGACCCGGCCAGGACGATGGCGGCGGCGGCGAGGGCGCCGAGGTGGACGGGATTGCCCATGAGCCCGGCCGAGCGGCCCGGGCTCTCGAGCACGTCGGGCACCAGGTCGCGGGCCTGGAGCCACCCCACGGCCGCGTTGACCAGCGCGGCGGCGAGGACGGCCGTGACCAGCTGGCGCCTCCGGTGCCCGGTGCACAGCCGGCCCAGCGCCCAGGCCCCGACCAGCGTGGCGTCGAAGAGGAGCCCCGTCCCCCAGTTGGCGCCGCCGACGAGGGCCAGCGCCGGCTTGTCCGAGAGCGCAGCCGACAGCCCGGCGGCGGCGACGAAGGCGGTGGCGGCCATGGCGGCCCCGTCCCCGGCGGCGACCAGCCGGGCGACGGCCACCGCTCCGGGGCCTAGGAGGAGCAGGCACAGCGCCGCCTTTGGCGCCCAGAACGGGTGCTCCAGCTCGGTGGAGTAGGCGATCGGGAGGAGCGCGGCGGCCAGGACGGCCAGCAGGCCCGGGTCGGCGGCGCGCCGGCCGGCCGCGCCCGGAGCGGTGTCAGCCAGGGCGCACCTCGGCGGCGACACTGGAGAGGACGCCGTTGACGAAACGGCCCGACTCGTCGGTGGAGTACCGCTTGGCCAGCTCGACCGCCTCGGAGATCACCGCGCCGAGGGGGACGTCGGGCCGCTCGAGCAGCTCGTAGACAGCGAGCCGCAGGAGGTTCCGGTCGACGGCAGGCATGCGGTCGAGGGCCCAGTCGACGGCGTAGGCACTGATGAGCCCGTCGATGCGGTCCTGGTGCGTGCCCACACCGATCACCAGGTCGGCCACGAAGGGGTCGGGCGCCATCGGCTGCTCGGCCACCACGTCGGCCGGCGCCATCTCCTTGACCTCCGCCTCGTACAGGAGCGACAGCGCCCGCTCCCTGCTCTCCCGGCGGGACCCGACGCTCACGGCCGCCGCTGGGACACGTCAGTTGGCGCGCGTCAGGTACTCGCCGGTGCGGGTGTCCACCCGCACCCGGTCGCCCTCGTTGACGAACAGCGGGACGCTGACGACCAGCCCCGTCTCGAGGGTGGCCGGCTTCCGGGCGCCCGACACCCGGTCGCCCTGGACGCCGGGCTCGGTGGTGAGGATGGTGAGCTCGACGGCGGCCGGCAGGTCGACGCCGACGATCTCGGTGCCGTACATCTGGAGGATCGCCGAGTCGCCCTCCTTGAGGTAGCGCTCGGCACCGGCCAGCGATCCGGCGTCGATGTGCAGCTGGTCGTAGGAAACGTTGTCCATGAACACGAACTGCTCGCCGTCGCGGTACAGGTACTGCATCTCCTTCTTCTCGACCATCGCCTGGTCGAGCTTCTCGTCGGCCCGGTAGGTGCGGTCGACGACGGCGCCCGTGCGCACGTTCTTGAGCTTGGTGCGGACGAAGGCGCCGCCCTTGCCCGGCTTGACGTGCTGGAACTCGACGACGGCGAACAGGCCCTCCGGCAGGTTGAGGGTCATGCCGTTGCGCAGGTCGTTGGTGGAGACGGCAACCATGGGGCGCCCATCCTACGGGCAACGCCCCGCCGCCGAAGAGTTCGTCAGGCGATGACCAGTTCCTTGGGCGCGAGGGTGAGCGTCCGGCACCCGTCCTCGGTGACCACGACGGTGTCCTCGATGCGCACACCGCCGTGGTCGGCCAGGTACACCCCGGGCTCGACGGTGACCACGTACCCGGCCTCCAGCGTGTCGTCGGAGGTGGCCGCCACCGCCGGCGCCTCGTGGATGTCGAGGCCCACGCCGTGGCCGGTGGAATGGAGGAAGGCGTCACCCCAACCGGCATCGGCGATGACGTCCCGGCACACCTTGTCGACCTCGGCGGCCGAACGGCCGGCCCGCACCGCCTCCACGCCGGCCCGCTGGCTGTCGGCGACGACCTCCACCATGCGGGCGAGGGTGACCGACCGGGGCTCGCCCACGCACACCGTGCGGGTCATGTCGGAGCAGTAGCCGTCCACGACCGCCCCGAAGTCGAGGACCACCAGCTCGCCGGGCTCGACGCGCCGGCTCGACGGTCGGGCGTGGGGCTTGGCGCCGTTGGGCCCGGACGCCACGATGGTGTCGAACGACGTGGAGGTGGCACCCAGCCGGCGCATCTCGTGGTCGAGGGCCAGGGCGAAGTCGGCCTCGGTGACACCCTCGCGGAGCAGTGGCTTCACGACCTCCAGCGCGGTGTCGGCGATGGCGGCGGCGGCGGCCACGCGCGCGACCTCGCCGTCGTCCTTCACCCGGCGCAGCCCTTCGACGAGGCCCTCGGTGGGCACCAGCTCGGCCTCGGGGAACCAGCCCGACGCGAAGGTGCGCTTCTTGGCCCAGGTGACGTTCGCCGCTTCGAGGCCGAGGCGCGCCAATCCGGATGCCGCGGCGCCCATGGCCACCTTCTGGGCCGGCAGGTTCCCGATCTCGATCCGCGCGTCCACCCCGGCCGCGGCCAGCTGCTCGGCCGACTGGAACTGGTAGCGGCCGTCAGTGCTCAGCACCAGCTCGTCGGGCAGCACCAGCAGCAGGGCGGCCGACCCGCTGAAGCCGGTGAGGTAGCGGACGTTGGCGAGGGTGGTGACGAGCAGTGCCTCGCAGTCCTGCTCGGCCATCCGGGCCCGCAGCCTGGGCAGGCGGCCGGCGACGTCCATGGGGGGAAGAGTGTCGGTCACTGGTTCCGCTCCTTCAGCATCTCGGCCACCGCCAGGATGGCCAGCTCGTACCCCAGCCCTCCGAAGCCGGCGATGGTGCCGTCGGCCACCGGCGCGATCACCGAGGTGTGGCGCCATGCCTCGCGGGCGTTCGGGTTCGACAGGTGCAGCTCGATCACCACGCCGTCGAAGGTGCCGAGGGCGTCGGCGATCGACCAGGCGTAGTGGGTGAAGGCGCCGGCGTTTATGACGATCGCCCGGCACCGGCCCCTGGCGCCGTGGATGGCCTCCACCAGCACCGCCTCGTGGTTCGACTGGGCGTGGTCGAGGAAGATGCCCTGCTCCTCGGCGACGCTGCGGGCGGCGGCCACGTGCTGCTCGAGGGTGGCGGTGCCGTAGATCTCCGGCTCCCGGTCCCCGAGCAGGTTCAGGTTGGGCCCGTTCAGGAGCAAAACCCGCGGACCGCTCATTGCTCCAGCTCCTTCAGCACCGCCCGCACGTCGTCGGCCTGGACGCCGTCGACCGGCTCCACGCCCTCGGGCCCGTCGAGGACGAACGACAGCGAGCCGTGCGCCTTCTTGTCCCGGGCCATGAGCGCCACGAGGGCGTCCGGGTCGGAACCGGCCGGTAGGGACCGCGGCAGACCGTAGGACCCCACCACGCGGTCGTGGTAGGCGACCCTGTCGTCGTCGATACGGCCGAGGCGGGCGCCCAGGCGGGCGGCGAAGACCAGGCCGATGGCCACCGCCTCGCCGTGGCGGAGGTCGTAGGAGCCCGCCGTCTCGAGGGCATGGGCGAGCGTGTGGCCGTAGTTGAGGCAGGCGCGCGAGCGCCGGCCGGCGGTCCCGCCCAGCTCCCGCTCGTCGCCGGCCACGAAGCCGGCCTTGATCTCGACGCAGCGGGCCACCCGCTCGGGCAGCGCCAGGGTTTCGAGGTCCTCGCCGGGTCGCCCGAGGAAGTGGTACTTGGCCATCTCGCCGCACCCGCTGCGGTACTCCCGCTCCGGGAGGGTGGCCAGCAGGTCGGTGTCGCACAGCACGGCGCAAGGTTGCCAGAAGGCGCCGACCAGGTTCTTCCCCTCGGGCAGGTTCACGCCGGTCTTGCCGCCGACGGCCGCATCGACCTGGCCGAGCAGGGTGGTGGGAACGTGCACCACCGCCACGCCGCGGTGGTACACGGCGGCGGCGAACCCGGCGGCGTCGGTGACGACGCCCCCTCCGAGAGCGACGACCACGTCGCGCCGGCTGAGCCCGGAGCGCGCGAAGTGCCGGCACAGCTCCTCGACGGTGGAGAGCGTCTTGGCCGCCTCGCCCGGCTCGATGGCCACCGTGTCGAACTCGACGCCCGGATCGACGTCGGCGGGGATGCCGTCCTGGGTCACGACCACAGCCCGCCGGACCCCGGCCGGCACGACGTCGGCCAGCAGTCGGCTGGCGCCGGGCCCCACCACGACGTCGTAGGAGCGGTCCCCGAGGGGGACCGGGACCCGGATCATCGGACGGCTTGCAGGATCTTCTCCACGACCTGCTGCGGTGTGCGGTGATCGACGTCGACGACGACGTCGGCGAGTGCTGCGTACAGGGGTCGCCGGCGGGCGTAGAGGAGGGCCATGGCGGCGGCGGGGTGCTCGCCGAGCAGAGGTCGCCCCTCGCCGGTGCCGACTCGGGCGGTGAGCGTGGGCAGGCCGGCCCGCAGCCACACCACGGTGCCCCCCTGGTGGAGACGGTGGCGGTTGTCGGGGTCGAGCACGGCGCCGCCGGCGACGGAGACCACCACCGGGCCGTCGCTGGTGACGGCCTCGGCCAGGGCCCGCTTCTCCTCGGCCCGGAATGCCGACTCACCGCGCTCGGCGAACAGTTCGGGCACCGTGAGGCCGGTGCGGCGGATGACCTGCTCGTCGCTGTCGAGGTAGGGGTACCCGAGCCGCCGGGCGAGGGCCCGGCCGACCGTGGACTTCCCGGACCCCATCATGCCGACGAGGAGGATCCTCCTGGTCAAGACGGACCGGGTCGTTGCTGGGACGGCACGGCGGACATGGTACGCGGACGGGCGGCCGGCATAGCCGGCCGCCCGTCCCACTGCGTCACAGAGGGCGCAGGCCTACTTGAGGGCCTCCTCGCCCTTGCACAGCTGGAACTGGTCCTCGACGTACATGAAGGACCCGCACTTGGTGGCCGCGTCGAGGGACACGACCTTGAAGCTGCTGGCGAAGGTGTCGCCCGCACCCACCTTGGAGATGGTGTCGGTGACCCGGACATTGGCGACCAGCCGGCCACCGTCCATGAAGACGTCCAGCAGGGCCACACGGATCGTCGGCGCGGCGGTGGCCGTCGGGGCGGCGGTGGCCGTCGGGGCGGCCGTGGCCGTCGGTACGGGCGCCGCAGCGACCGGCGCGGCCAGCGGGGCGGGGGTCGCTGCGGCCGCCGCCGGCGCCGCCACCGTGCTGCGGGGGGCGGCGGCGGCCGTCGGCGGCGCCGCCGTGCGCAGCGGCTGGAACGGGTTCTTGGTGTTGAACACCTGGAACGTCTCGACCGGGGCGGGAGCAGCCGGGGCGGCCGGGGCGGCCGCCGCCGGAGCCTTCGTCGTCGGCACGGCGACGGCACTGGGAGCCGACAGCTGGCCCGTGCTGGCGCCCTTGCTGCTGCCGCCACCGCCGCCGAGCACCTTGGTGACGACGAAGAAGGCGACGAGGAGACCGAGCCCCACGCCGCCGATCATCATGGCGCGACGGTTGGGGTTGGCGGCCTGGGAAGTTGCGGTCATGACCGGCCTCCAGACGTGGTCGAGGCGGGAGCGGCCGGCGCCGCCGAAGCCGTGGGCTGAGCTGCTGGCGTGGTTGCCGACGCGTTCGCCGTCGCCGGCGCCGTGGTGGGCGTGGTCGCGAGGGGGACGTTGCCGAACCCGGGCGGCACCGCTCGCACGAACATCCGGGCGGTGAGCCCGACCGTCAGCTTGGCGTCCTGGGCGGCGTTGATCGTCAGACCGTCACTGATGACCAGCCGGGGCAGGTCGTTGATCCGGTTGAGGAAGTCGAGCACCTGGAAGTACCCGCCCGTGATCTGCAGCTGCATCTTGACCTCGGCCGGGGCGGCCGCGCTTACGGCAGGGGCGCCGGTGGCGGCGGTGGCGGCAGGGGCGGCGACAGCGGGAGCGCCCGGAACGGGCGTCGGCGGTGCCGGCGCCGTGGGGGCGATGCTGATGAAGTCGATGCCGGCCTTGGTCGCCGCGTCGTTGGTGTCGAGGATGAAGCCGGCCAGGTTCGGGTCGTCCGGGATGGTCGTGCGCAGGGCGTCCAGCTGGGCCCGCTTGGCCGGCTCGTCCTTCTGCGCCGCCTGCAGCCGGGCGACCTTGGTCTGGAGCTCTTCCCGGAGAGCGTCGGCCTTGGCGACCCTGTCCTTGGCGTGCGACAGCTCCACCTTGCGGGGCGACCACAGCACGACGTACCAGAGCAGGGTGAGCACGCCGGCGACGGCGCCGGCGATGAGCATGTTGCGGCGGGTCACTGGACGGCCTCCGTGTACTTCGAGGCCCGGTCGGAGTTGGCGGCCGGGGTGAGCTTGGCATCCGACGAGAACGTGACGGTGGAGACGCCACCCTCGCCGGACTTGGTCGACGTCGAGACCCAGAGCGCCGAGAGCGACTTGAGCTCGCCGACCCGCTGGAGCCAGCGGGCGGTCGACGTCTGGTCGAAGCCCTTGGCCGAGAAGGTGACCTTGCCCTGCGCCCCCGTGAAGGAGGTCAGCCAAACGTCGTCCGGCAGGACGGTCGACACCTCGTTGAACAGCCGCGTCCACGCCACGTCGTTCGTCAGCACCGATGCGACCTGGGCCCTGCGCTGGGCCAGGTCGGTGTCGAGGGTCACTACATCGGCGAGGCTGTCGACCTGGCGCTGGAGGGCGGCCGCCTGCTGCTCGCTGGCGACCGCCCTGCGGTGCTCGGAGGCGACACGGCCCGCCTGCGCTCCCCATGCGGCGAGCAGCAGGACACCGAGACCGCCGACGCCGGCCCCTGCCAGCATCAGCTGGCGGCGCTGCTCACGGACGACGGCGACCTCGCGGGGGACGAGGTTGATGCGGCGGATGCCCTTGCGGGTTTCGCCGGCCAGCGCCAGCCCCAACGGCACGGTGACCAGTGGCTCGATCTCGGCCAGCTCGGGGTCGCCGAGCCCGATGTTCCGGCCGACGCCGATGGCACCCAGCGGGCGGGCCGGCTCGACGCGGGCGCCGAGCTGCGACTGGAGCCGCTCCATGAGGCCGGCCATGCGGCTGCCGCCGCCGGTCACGTGGATGCACTCGATGGTCGTGGACTGCGACTGGGCGAGGTAGTAGTCGAGCGAGCCGCGGATCTCCTCGACGAGCGGGGCGAGGCGGTCCCGGACGATGCTGCCGGCACGGGCCACCGCGGGGTCGGTGGAGGAGATGTCGGCCCGGCGCTTCAGGGCCTCGGCCTCCTCGACGGACACGTCGAGCTCCCGGGCGATGGCATCGGTGACGTCGTCGCTGCCGACGAGCAGCACCCGGACGAACCGCGGGATGCCCTGCTCGTGCACCACGACGTTCGTCACCGCACCGCCGATGCAGACGATGGCCTCGGCACCCGTCTCGAACTCGAAGGGGTTGGCGGCGAACGTCATCGCCCGCACGAGGGCGAACGACTCGACGTCGACGGCGTCGGCCCGGAGGCCGGCCGACTCGACGGCCGAGAGGTGGGTGGCGACCATGTCCTTCTGGGCGGCGGCGAGCAGCACGCGCATCCGCGGGTCGCTGTCGCTGGCGATGACGTCGTCGAGGATCTGGAAGTCGAGGATGGCGTCCTCGACGGGGATCGGGATCAGCTCCTGCGCCTCGAACTGCAGCGACGCCTGGAGGTCCTCCTCGTTCATGGTCGGCAGGTCGGCCAGGCGGACGATCACCCGCTGGTTGGCGACACCGATGACCACCTTCTTGGATCGGAAGCCGCCCTCGGTCCAGAGGCGGCGGATGGTGGCCGAGACGGCGGCGGGGTCGACGACCTCGCCGTCCCGGACGGCCCCGGGCGGCAATGTGACCTGGGCGAACCGCTCGAGGGTGGCGGCCCCGTGGTCGAGGCTCAGCTCCACCGCCCGAACTGCGTAGCTACCGAGGTCGAGACCGACGACACGCGTGGCCATCAGCCGTCCCCCTCGCTTCCAACCTGCTCCATTTCCACCCTCCGATCACAGACGCTCGTGCGCCTGGTTCGACCAACACAAAGGTTCTCGGCACGCCGGTACGGGCCATTGACCGCTTCTTCGGCGTGCTTCCTGCGATGGGGCTATCGCCCCGGATCGGGGCGCGCGGGCACCTTCGACGGTGCCCCGCCCGGATCAGCGAAGCGGTGCTTCGCGCCAGCTGGCGACGCCGTACTGGCCGTGCGTGACGGTCACCAGGGCGTCGTCGAAGTGCCACGTGAACTGGGCGTTGGACGACGCCGAGTTCGACGATGCTGCACCCCAGACCTCGATCTGCGAGCCGGTGAGCGTGAAGGTGCCGCTCGGCACCTCCACCGCACCCCAGAACTTGGTCCCGCTGGAACGGATGTTCACCACGCTGCTGTTCGTGCCGCCGCCGGACGCACTGAGCATCCGGACGCGCAGCCCGGCGGACCACAGCGGACAGTAGAAGTAGCCGGGGTTGCCGCGACCGTCCTGCTGCGACGTCGTGGCGGTCGGGCCGCAGGCAACGGTGTTGCCCTGCGGCGGGGTGTTCACCCAGCCGCCCTGGCCGTTGCGGTTCCCGATGTCGATCCGGGTGACGCCGTAGACGTAGGTCGGCTTGTCGATGTTGATGCCGCCGAGCGCGTTGAGCAGGGGGTTGGTGACCGTGCACCCGCCGCGCAGCTCGACCGTCGAGTAGTAGTAGATCTTCCCGCCCAGCAGCGACGTCACCGTGCGGTTGGCGGCGCCGGGGTTCGGGTCGGTGGTCGGGGCCGCCGTCGGGTCGCAGATGAGCGAGGTGCCCCAGTAGTCGGCCGGCGTCGGGTTGCTCGAGGTCCCGGGCGCGTACACCCGGGCCGGCGTGAAGGGCTTCGGCAAGGTCTTGAAGGTCGCCGGCTCGGGCGGGCACTGCCCGGTCCCGATCGGCGGCAGCGCCTGGGAGCCGTCGCCGAAGGACGTGCAGCCGTCCATCGAGTAGTCCCAGGTCGGGTCGATGTTCAGCAGCTTCTTGCAGTTGTTGACGCCCTGGCCCTGGCCGTTGTTGCCGAAGCTCATGGTGTTCGGGGTGTTCGTCCCCAGGATGCCTTTGCCCGTGCACAGGCTGGCGGCCGACGTCCCGTTGCTGAAGCTGTCGAGCGACACGCCGGAGGCCAGGTTGAGGCCCGAATTGACGAACAGCGGGCTGTTGAACACGCTGGCCGGGATGGCGTCGACCTGCAGGTGGCGCCGCAGGCCGGTCTGGTCCGTGCCGAGGACGTCGATGTGCCACAGGTCGATCCGGATCGGGTCGCGCGTCGCCGTGTAGGTGTAGGTCCCGCTCGAGCCCAGGCTCCCCGACCGGGTGAAGGTCATCGTCGTGCGGGGAATGGTCGGCGTCTGCTGGATGGCGTCGTTGACGCCGGCGTCGGCGACCTGGAGGGCGTTCGCCGAGTCGCCGGCGCGCCGGCTGTTCCGGAGCCCGACGTCCACGGTCTCCAGCGTGGTGATGACGAGGGCGCTCACCACCAGGATGATCGTCATCATGATCGGGATGCTGCCCCGCTCGTCGGCGGGCCTCGTCCTCATCGGTGACATCTCCTAACGGTTGTTGCGAAGCGTGGCGATGCTGGACAGCCGCAGCTCGGGAACGCCGGTCATGAACTTGACGACGAGGTTGAGCTTGACCTCGGCCGCGCCGCCCTGGTCCGGCTTCCGGGGGATGTAGCCGGACTGCGTCGCGGGGTCGAGTTGCACGCCCTTGTCGTCGTAGTAGGTGAACATCGGCTGGGCGGGCGAGACGCTGGCGTTCGCCAGGCCGGTGAGGATCGGCAGGTTGGTGATCTGCCGGGTCACCGAGCAGCCCGTGCCGTTCCACGTGTTCTCGGTGAGGCTGCGGGTGAGCGTCGTCCCGGAACGGACGTAGGTGTAGACCGTCTTCTCGCAGTCCCGGCCCGTCTGGGTGACGCTGGGCACGGTGAACGACACGCAGTCGCCGTACCCGCCCGCACACGGCGCACCGGTGATCGGGTTGGCGGCGCGCAGGTCCTCGGTGACCACCCGCAGCGCCCGCTCGGAGTCCTGTTGGGCCCTGGTGTGGAGGGCCGCCCGGGTGGTGAGCTTGGTGCTGCTGTCGAGGAACCCGAGCAGCATGAAGGTCACGATGGACATCACCGCGACGGTGACGACCATCTCGACGGCGGTGAAGCCGTCCTCGTGCCTGGTCATTGGAGTTGGAACACCTTGTCGCTCGAGGCCAGCGCACCCGTCGACCCCGAGGTCGCCGAGCTGACCGTGAAGTAGAACTTGCGGGTGCCCGTGGCGAACCCGTAGCCGGCGCTCTGGGTGACGGACCCGGACCAGGTGCAGGTGCTCGATGCGTCGCACCCCGGCGACGTCGACTGGAGGAGGACGGTCACCGTGCCGGCCGACGTCTGGAAGGCGACCGACACGGTGTCGGCCGACGTCGTGTTGGTCGTGCTCGCCGTCAGGTCGATCGACCCGGGGACCAGCGTGCCACCGGAGTCGACGAGGATGTTCGGCCCGTTGGCCGAGGGCTGGGCGTCGACCGAGGAGAACGCCGGGTAGCTCCCGGAGCTGCACGTGGTGTCGGGCGGCGAGCAGAACTTGTTCGCCGACGAGGCGAAGGCGGCGTTGGCCTTGCCGTCGTCGTTGCGGATGGCCGAGACGCTGAAGAAGAGCGTGCCCGGAGGGAACTGGAACCCGTCCGAGTTCGAGATGGAGGTCGACCAGTTGTTGCCGTCGGTCGAGGTGAGCGCCTTCGAGGAGGTGATCGAGTTGCCGTCGGTGTCGATCGTGTTGAAGACGGCGAACACCCGGTCGCCGGTCGCCAGGTTCAGCGTGGTGGCCTGGACGAGCACGGTGGTCCCGGACGGCAGCGTGCCGTCGGCGTTGGTGATCACCGTGCTGGGCGAGACCGAGACGGGTGCGGTGAACTGCGGCGGGTCGAGGCCGTAGATGTCCGCCTGGCCGGGAGCCCGCAGGGAGCTCTGCTGGGAGACCTCGTGGCGGCCCATGGCGTCGGTCCAGTTCACGAACACCGCCATCCGCTTCGTGGTGTGGCCGGGATCACCCCATGCCACGTACCTGCGGACGTTGTAGGCGATGTTGAGCTCGGTGCAGGTGTAGGACGACTTCGGGATGCCTGCGCCCGCCGTCGTGACGTTGCAAGGGTCGTCGCCGTAGCCGGCCGGCACCGGAGCGGGGCAGTTGAGGGGTGCCGCCGGGGAGGAGAAGCCCTCCGGAGGGCTCGTCGCCGGCGAGCACACTCCGAGCGCCGGGTACGCCAGGCGCTGGAGGTCCTCGATACCTTGCGTCGCAATCTCGTTGCCGTGGGACCGGGACTTCGACACGGCGAGCACCTTCAGGCTCTGGCCGAGGACGGCAGCCAGGGCGGCGAACACGAAGCCCGCCATCCCGACTGCGACCGCCAGTTCGATGAGCGTGAACCCGCCGTCGTCTTCCCGGGCGCGACGACGAGGGGCCGATCGGGACCGCTGGTTTCGCACGGTCATGGTTTCGGCCGGTCGGACGGTGGGGTTGATAGTCATCGCGGGCGATATCGAACCGGCCCGAGCTGATGACACCCCCAGGGGGCGGCGCCGGGCGGCCGGCGCCGTCCGTCAGACGCCGTAGGCGGCGATGAGGGCCGTCCCGAACAGCACGGCGAGAAGGGCGCCGAGGGCGAGGAACGGGCCGAAGGGGAGCTTGTCCTTGCGGGACTTGACGCCTACCGCGATGAGGACGACCCCGACGAGGGCGGCGGTGGCGAAGCCGAGGAACAGGGCGACGAGGACGTGGCCGAGCGACAGCCACCCCAGCAGCATGCCGATGAGCCCGGCCAGGCGCACGTCGCCGAAGCCCATGCCAGCCGGGCTCACCATGTGGATGGCGAAGAGCAGGCCCCACCCGATCGCCCCGCCGATGGCGGCGGTGAGCAGCCGGTGCCAGTCGCCGTCGACGGCGGCGGCGATCACGAGCAGCGGGGCGGCGACGAACAGCGTGGGGTACAGGATCCGGTTCGGGACGATGAAGAGCTCGAGGTCGACGGCGGAGATCGCCACCAACCCGGCCATGACGACCAGGAACGCCGGGAGGACGGCATGCGGGCCGATGCGGGCGGCGACGATGGCGAAGACAGCGGCGGTACCCAGCTCCACCAGCGGGTAGCGCGGCGAGATGGGCTCGCCGCACGTCCGGCACTTCCCCCGGAGCAGCACCCACGACACGACTGGGATGTTGTCGCGGGCGGCCAGGGTGGTACCGCACCCCGGGCAGCGGGACCGGGGTTTGACGACGGACTCCTTCCTCGGCACGCGGTAGATCACGACGTTGAGGAAGGACCCGACGGCCAGACCGAGCACGGCGGAGACGACGACGGCGGCGGCGGTCACGGGAGCGGAGGTTAGAAGGTGCGCGGACGGGCGGCGGGCAGGCTGAGCCTGCCCGCCGCTGGTCGGTACGGCGGCTGGGCTACCAGCCGGCGGCGTTGGGGCTGGGCAACGTTGCCGTGGTCAGGGCCTGGAGGCCCGTACACGTCGGGTTCAGGCTGGCGTCGATACGGGCGAAGGTCGTGCCGCCGGTGATCGGGTTGACGCTGTCCCTGATGTAGAAGCAGTCGCCGGGTTTGGACATGACCGCCAGTCCCACGGTGTCTCCCGGTGCGGTGGCGGCGCCGAAGGCGTAGCTGATCTGCTCGGGGACGGTCGAGGCGGCGGCCTGCCAGCCGATCGACGGCTCGGCCGCCTTCAGGATGGTGGCCGTGATGGTGGTGGCGTCGTAGCTCTGCTGGTCGGCGTAGATCGTCTTCATCGAGCTCAACGACGCACGGATGTTGGACGTGGCCGCCTTGGTCTTGGCGTTGTTCTGCGCCTTGAGAAAGGTGGGGACGGCGATGGCCAGCAGGATGCCGATGATCAGCACGACGACCATCAGCTCGATGAGGGTGAAGCCCTCCTCGTCGCTCCTCCGGCGCTGTGGTTCGGCCATGGCAGGGTGGGTGCTCCTTCTTGCGATGTTCGAGTCGGATCTCGTCCGGGCGATCCGGCGGCGTCGCACGCTCCACCCATATCCGGGCGACCGCCGGTCTCGCCGAAGACGCAACTGCGGGCGGGGCCGAAGCCCCGCCCGCAGCTCGTTACTGGAACGGCGTGGCCTACCAGTTGGCGGCCGACGGGCTGGCCGAGGTGGCGCCGGTGAGGGCGTTGGTGCCGGTGCAGCTGCCGGCGGCAGCGGCGTTGACCCGCCCGAAGGTGGTGCCACCGGTGGTCGGGTTGACGCTGTCCTTGATGTAGAAGCAGTCACCGAGCTTCGACAGGACGGCCAGGCCGACGGTGTCGCCGGGGGCGGTGGCGGAGCCGAAGGCGTAGCTGATCTGGTCGGGAGCGGTCGAGGCGCCGGTCTGCCAGCCCAGCGAGGGCTCGGCGGCCTTCAGGACCGAGGTGGTGATGCTGGCGCTGTCGTAGCTCTGGACGTCGGTGTAGACGGTCTTCATCGAGCTGAGGGAGGTGCGGACGTTGGACGTGGCGGCCTTGGTCTTGGCGTTGTTCTGCGCCTTGAGGAAGGTCGGGACGGCAATGGCGAGCAGGATGCCGATGATCAGCACGACGACCATCAGCTCGATGAGGGTGAAGCCCTCCTCGTCGTTCTGCTTCCGCAGGACATCGAGCATTCTCGTAGTTCTCCTTGTGGTGATGTCAATGGATGGTGCGAGCCGATCCCCTCGCCTCTCGGTTCCGCACCGGACATCACCGGTGTCGCCGCCTCCAGGCAGCCCGGCTGACCTTCTCCCTTGCGGGAGGACCGGCCCCGTGGCTTTGCGTCCCCGCATTCCGGCGGGTTTGCCTTTGTCAGAAGTTTGCTCGCCTCTCAGTTGTCGGCAGGTAGCCCTCCCGACTTGAGACCGTTTTGCCCTACTTGATGAGGTTGATGATGTTGAACATCGGCATGTACAGGGCGATGACCATGCCGCCCACTGCGCCGCCCATCACCACGATGAGGATGGGCTCGAGGAGGGACGTCAGCGCATCGACGGTCGCCTCGACCTCCTGCTCGTAGAACTCGCCCACCTTGTCGAGCATGGTGTCGACGGCGCCCGTCTCCTCACCCACGGAGAGCATCTGGACGACCATGGGCGGGAAGATCTCGTGCTTCGACATGGGCAGGCCCATGGACTCGCCTCGCTGGACGCCGGACGCCACGTCCTTGACCGCATTGACCATCACCGTGTTGCCGACGGTCTCGCTCGTGATGTCCAGCGACTCGAGGATCGGCACGCCGGCCCGGAGGAGGCTGGCGAGCGTGCGGGAGAAGCGGACGAGGGCGGTCTTGTGGACCAGGGTGCCGAAGATCGGGATGCGCAGCTTGAACACGTCCCAGATGCCCCGGCCCTTGTCGGTGGCGATCCACCGCTTGAACGCCCACACCAGGCCGACCTGGGCGATCACCACGAGCGGGAACCACTTCTTGAGGATCTCGGAGATGTCGAGCAGGATGCGCGTCGGGAGGGGCAGCGTCCCGTTCAGGTCGGCGTAGAGGCCCTTGAACGTCGGGACGACGAACAGCAGCATCGCCGTGACGATCAGCAGCACCAGGCAGAGGACGGCCACCGGGTACGTCATGGCCGACTTCACCTTCTGGCGCAGCTCCACCTGCTTCTCGATGGTGGTCGCCAGCTGGATGAGCACCGAGTCGAGCACGCCGCCCGTCTCGCCGGCCCGCACCATGGCCACGTACAGCTTGTTGAACGTCTTCGGGTGCTTGGCGAGGGCGGCCGAGAGCGACGCACCGTTCTCGACGTCATGGCGGACGACGCCGACCACCTCGGCGAGGACCTTGCTCTCGGTCTGCTTCTCGAGGATCGAGAGGGCACGGAGGAGCGACAGGCCCGAGTTGATCATCACCGCGAACTGGCGGCTGAAGACGGCCAGGTCCTTCAGCTTGGCCTTCGGCTTGAAGATGTGGAGCTCCTTGGAGCCCGCCGCGCCCTTCTTCTTCTCGACCGCGATGGGCACGTAGCCCATCTGGCGCAGGCGGTCGACGACCAGCTTGGTGCTGTCCGCCTCCAACTCGCCCTGCTGGACCTTGCCCTGCTTGTCGCGGACCTTGTAGGTGTAGGTGTCGGCCACTGCGTTCTCCTTTAGAATCCGCCGAGGAGGCGGGAGAAGTCCTGCTCGTTGGCGCACCGCTCGACGGCGACCTCGCGGGCGACCCTGCCCTGCTTCACGAGCGACGCGAGCGACATGTCCATCGTCTGCATGCCGAACTGCCCGCCGGCCTGCATCGCCGAATAGATCTGGTGGACCTTGCCCTCTCGGATGAGGTTGCGCACGGCGGGGGTGGCCACGAGGACCTCAGCGGCGACGGCCCGGCCACGGCCGTCGCGGGTCGGGATCAGCTGCTGGGTGACGATGCCCTGGAGGGCAGCCGCCAGCTGGGTGCGCACCTGCTGCTGCTGGTGCGACGGGAACACGTCGATCACACGGTCGACCGACTGGGGTGCGTCCTGGGTGTGCAGCGTGGCGAACACCAGGTGGCCCGTCTCGGCCGCCGTGAGGGCGGTGGAGATCGTCTCGAGGTCGCGCATCTCACCCACGAGGATGACGTCGGGGTCCTGGCGCAGGACGTGCTTCAGGGCGGCGGCGAAGGAGTAGGTGTCCTCGCCGACCTCGCGCTGGTTGATCACCGCCCGCTTGTGGTGGTGGAGGAACTCGATCGGGTCCTCGACCGTCATGATGTGGCACGGCTTGCCGGCGTTCACGACGTCGACGAGCGACGCCAGCGTGGTGGACTTGCCGGACCCGGTCGGTCCCGTCACCAGCACCAGGCCGCGCGGCAGGTGGGCGAACTGGAGGACCGTCGGGGGCAGGCCGAGGCGGTCGAAGGGCACGACCTCGTGCGGGATGACTCGCATGACGCTGCCCACGGAGTCCCGCTGGAGGAACACGTTCACACGGAAGCGGCCCAGGTTGGGCACCGAGTGCGAGGTGTCGAGCTCCAGGTCGTTCTCGAAGCGCTCCCGCTGCTTCTGGGTGAGGATGGCGTAGATCATGCGCCGGATCTCCGAGGCCGTCATCACGGGGAACTCGGTCAGCGGCGTGAGGTCGCCGTGCACGCGGACCACAGGGTGGATGCCGGCCGTGATGTGCAGGTCGGAACCGCCCAGGTCGACGACCCGCTCCAGCAGGTCGTTCACGTGAAGCTCGTGCTGCACGCCGTCGACGACCGGGCCGGTGGTATGCGCCAGCTCGATCGGGACGGCGCCCTCCCCCTCACCAGACGGCCCCTCGAAGTCGTCGCTCCCGTACATGGCCGAGACGACCCGGCCGAGCTCGGAGCGCACCGCGATCGCCGGGCGCACGGTCCAGGCCGTGACGCGCTCGATCTCGCTGACGACCTCCTGGTCGCTCGGGTCCGCCATGGCGACCACCAGGTCGCTCCCCTGGAAGTCCACGGCCACGGCGAGGTGGCGGCGGGCCAGTTCGGCGGGCACCAGGCGGTCCAGGGCCGGGTTGACGGCGGCCTGGTCGAAGTCGATGAAGGGGATCCCCACCTGGGACGCGACGGCGGCGACCAGGTCCTTCTCGGCGACGATGCCCTCGGCCAGGAGGAGCTTGGACAGCGGGACGCCCTCGTTCTGCTCACGGAGAATGAGCTCTTCGAACTGGTCCCTCGCGAGCACCTTGCGGCTGATCAGGAACTCGCCCAGACGGCGCGATGCGGGCTGCATAGGAGCAGATATCGGCCGGTCAGGCGACGACCCTGAGGATCTCCTCGATCGATGTCGTGCCCTGCGCGACGTGGACCAGCCCGGCCTGGCGGAGGGTGAGCATGCCCTGCGAGACGGCGACCTTCTTGATGTCCTCGGAGTGCTCGCGGTCCACGATCAGGCGCTCGATGTCCTCCGTCACGGTGAGCACCTCGTGGAGGGCGAAGCGGCCCCGGTAGCCGGTGTTCCCGCAGTAGGAGCATCCCACCGGCCGGCGCAGCTCCACCGGCCCCTCGCCGACCTCGACCTCCCAGCCCAGCTGGACGAGCTCGGCGGAAGTGGCCTTGTAGGGCTCCGAGCACTTCTCGCACAGGCGGCGGGCCAGGCGCTGGGCGACGATGCAGTCGAGGGCGCTCGCCACCAGGAACGGCTCGACGCCCATCTCGATGAGGCGGGTGGGCGTGGTGGCGGCGTCGTTGGTGTGCAGCGTCGAGAGGACGAGGTGACCGGTGAGGGCGGCCTCGATGGCGATGGTCGCCGTCTCCTTGTCGCGGATCTCGCCGACCAGGACGATGTCCGGGTCCGACCGCAGGATCGACCGGAGGGCGGCGGCGAAGGTCATGCCCGCCTTGTTGTTGACCTGGACCTGGTTGATGCCGGGAAGCCGGTATTCCACCGGGTCCTCCACGGTGATGATGTTCTTGGTGTCCTCGTTCAGGATGTTGAGCGTGGCGTAGAGCGTGGTCGACTTCCCCGATCCGGTCGGTCCGGTGACGAGGATGGTCCCGTACGGCTTGCGGTACGACAGCGCGTAGGACTCCATCGAGGGCACGAGGAAGCCGAGGTCGCCCAGCTTGAGCAGGGCGGTCGACTTGTCGAGGATGCGCATGACGATCTTCTCGCCGTAGACGGTGGGCAGCGTGGCCACCCGGAGATCGATCGCCTTGCCGCCCAGGGTCACGTTGACCCGGCCGTCCTGGGGGATCCGCCGCTCGGCGATGTTGATGTCGGCCATGATCTTGAGCCTCGAGATCACGCCGGACTGGATGCTCTTCGGCGGCCGCATCACCTCGTGGAGGACGCCGTCGATGCGGTAACGGACACGGAGATCGCGCTCGGTCGGCTCGATGTGGATGTCGGACGCCCGGTCGCTGACCGCCTGGCTGATGATCATGTTCACCAGCTTGACGATGGGGGCGTCCTCGACGACCTCCTTGATGCTGGCGAGGTCCTCTTCGGCCTGGCTCTCGCTGGCGGCCTGGGCGGAGATCGACTCCGCCTCGCCGTCCATGCGGAAGTACTTGTCGATCGCGTCGAGGATCGCCGCCCGGGTGCTCACCACCACCTTCAGCTCGCGCTTGGTGATGGTGCGGATGTCGTCGATGGCGAAGACGTTGGAGGGATCCGCCATGGCGAGCACCAGGCGGCTCTCGTCCCAGCCGATGGGGAAGGCCTGGTACCGCCGGGCGAGGGCGGCGCTGATGAGGCCGGCGGCGCTCGGGTCGATCTGGATGTCGGCCAGGTCGACGAAGTCCAGCCCGATCTGCCGGGACAGCATGGCGACCAGGTCGCCCTCGGTGACCAGCCCGTCGTCGATGAGGATGCGCCCGAGCGACCGCTGGGTCTGGGCGTGCTCGGCCAGGGCGCGGTCGAGCTGCGCCTGGGTGAGCAGGTTGGCCTGGACGAGCAGCGCGCCCAGGCGGTTCCCGTCGGAACGGATGGTGGTCCGGTCAATGGTCATGGTGCCGGCCTCTGCCGGGGGACCACGCAGGGTCCTCGGAGGGAACGGCCGGACCGGCCGCTACGGCCGGACGGACGACAGGAACTTGAGGAGCATGCCGCGGTTGAGCGGTTCGTCGCCGTTCGCCTCGGCGTCGGGGTCGCCCGCAGGGGCCTCGGCCGCCGGGGCGGCCGCCTCCGTGGCCGGCTTGGCCGCCGGCGCCGCCGGAGCGGCCTTCGCTGCGCCGCCCTTGTGCAGCGAGGCCAGCTGCTGGACGAGCTCGTCGTCACCCTCGTGGTCGGCCGGCTTGGCGGCGGCGCGGGGGGCGCCGGGGCCCGGACGACGGGCCGGCAGGGGCGCCTCCTCGGCCGGCGCGGCGGCGGCCGGCGCCGGGCGGGCGGGGGCCGGGCGGGCGGGCGGGGCGGGCGCAGGGCTCGGCGCGGCCGGTGCCGGGCGCGGCGCGCGGGCCTCGGCCGGGCGCTCGGCGCGGGGAGCGGCCGGAGGCTCGGGCGCCGGCCGGGGCTGGGCGGCCGGCTTGCCGACCTGCGCCAACCCGGCGTCCACCAGGTCCTTCACCGTGCGGCTGCCGTCGAATTCACCGAGCCCGAGGGCCTTCATCACGCCGCTCACGTCCGAGCTGGCGGCCACGGCGACGAGCTCCGTCCACTGCTGGCGGGAGATCGTCACCTCGTCCTTGCCGAGGTCGGGGTTCAGGCGGACGGTGCAGGTGGTCGACGGGACCACCGCCTCGATGGCCTGCCAGGAGCGGAGGCGCTGCTGGGCCTCGCCCACCAGCACGTCCACCGCCTTGGGGTCGCCCCGCTTGCCGTTGGGCGACCCGTCTCCGAAGATGAAGGTCCCGGAGCTGTGGCGGAGCAGCTCGAAGACCGCCTCCACCGCCGACGTGGCCCGGGGGACGTCGGCGGCGACCACCAGCCCGGCGTCGAACCACAGGCGCCCGTCACCGCGCGCACCGCTTACCCGCAATTCACCCGTCTTCTTCGTGGCGGCCAACAAGGCCAGCACGTCCGGGAGCGGGATCGTCTCCAGCGTTCCCTGCAGCGACACCTCGACCTCCGACCGACTCTGTGGGACCGAGGTTGTATCGGCACCCGAATGCCGCGACTTCAGTCGCCCTGGGTTAGGGCTCCCACAACGGCCGCCGACATCGCCTCCAGGGGGGCGGCGTGGCCGGTCCACAGCCGGAAGGCGCCGGCCGCCTGATGCAGGAGCATGCCCAGGCCGTCGACCGCCGCTGCGCCCCGCTCCCGGGCGGCCAGGACGAAGGGGGTGACGGGGTAGACGATGTCGACCACCAGCTGGCCCGGCCCCAGCCTCTCGGGGTCGAAGGGCAGGTCGGCGGGGCCGGCGGGCCGGCCCAGCGTGGTGGCGTTCACCACCAGGTCGGCGCCCGCCGCCTCCTCCGGTGCCCCGAGCCGCCCGGCTGCCCCCGCCAGGGCCACCGCCGCCTCGGCGTTGGCGGCCGAGCGCCCGGGCACCACCACAACCTCGGCGCCGGCCTCGGCGAGGGCCAGCACCACCGCCCGGGCGGCGCCGCCGGAGCCCCGCACCACGCAGCGGCGGCCGGCGGGGTCGAAGCCGTGGTCCACGCGCACGGCGTCGACGAGGCCCTGGCCGTCGGTGCTCTCCCCCACCAGCTCGTCGCCCAGGCGCACCACGGTGTTGACGGCCTTCAGGCGCTCGGCGGTGGGCGACAGCCGGTCCACCAGGCGGGCCACGTCGTCCTTGTGGGGCGTGGTGACCGACAGGCCGTCGATGCCGAGCGCCCGCATGCCCTCCAGGGCGGCCCCGGCGGCCCCCGGCGCCACGTCGAACGCCAGGTACGCCCAATCCAGCCCACACGCCGCGAACGCCGCGTTGTGCAGGACCGGCGAGAGCGAGTGGGTCACCGGATGCCCGATCACCGCGGCCACCCGGGTGGCGGCCACAGGCCAGGGCGCCCCAAGTCGGCGACCGCGCATCTCGTGGTCAGGCCGCAGCCCGCCGCCATGGATGGCGGCTCCTTGCACCCGCCGAGGCCCTTCCGGCGTCGCCGTGGCGCCGAGCCAACTCAGCGGACCCCGGCCGCCTGGGCGGTGGCGATGTTGCGGTTGTGCTCGGCGAGGGTGGTGGCGAAGGCGTGGTGGCCCTGGGCGTCGACCACCACGTAGTAGAGCCAGTCCCCCGGCGTGGGCACCACGGCTGCCCGCAGGGACGACCGGCCGGGCGAGGCGATCGGCGCCGGCGGCAGGCCCGCCACCTTGTAGGTGTTGTAGGGCGAATCGACCTCCAGGTCCTTGTTGAGCACCCGCAGGCCCTTCTCGCCGGTGCGGCCGAGGGCGTAGATGACAGTGGCGTCGACCTGGAGGGGCATCTTCTTCTGGAGACGGTTGTAGATGACCCGGGAGATCATCCCCCGGTCCTCGGGCACCTTGGCCTCCCGCTCGATCATCGAGGCCACGATCACCGCCTGGTAGGGATCGACCACGCCGCCCTGGGCGACGTCGTCGAGGCCGGCGTCGGCGGCGGCGGCGTCGAAGGCGGTCACCATCCGCTGGAGGATGGCGTGCTCGTCGTCCTTGGCCTCGAAGTTGTACGTGTCGGGGAAGAGCAAGCCCTCGAGGTTGGTGCTGCCCGCCGGCTGGTAGCGCGACCGGACGGTGCCGTCGGAGGCGGCGGCCAGGAACTTCTCGGCCGAGCGGCCCGGCATCTTCCCCACCAGGTCGGCCACCTGCTTGATGGTGAGGCCCTCGGGCACCGTGAGCTTCTGGTAGCTGAGGACGGGGCCCTTGTGGAGGGTGGCGAGGACGTCGTCGTAGCCGGAGTGCTTGCGGAAGGTGTAGGAGCCCGCCTGGAACGGCCCGGCGCCCTTCAGCCGCACGTAGAGCCGGAAGTTGCGGGCGTTGCCCACGACCTCCTTGTCGGCCAGCAGGCTGGCGATGCGGGCCACTGACGAGCCCTTGGGGATCTCCATGGTGACCTTGGCGCCGGCCGAGCCGCCCGGGTCGACCTGGCTGCGCCAGTAGGCGAAGCCGGCGCCCCCCGCCACCGCGGCGAGCACCACGACCACGAGGAAGGCGACCAGCAGCCGCCGGCCCCAGCGGCCGGGCCGGGCCGGCATCGGCTCGAAGTCGCTCACCCGCTGTCTCCTCTCCGCTTCATCGGTTCGCGTCCAGCCACGACTGGAGCAGCACGGCGGCCGCCACCTTGTCGATCACCGCCCGCTGGCGTCGGCCGGGCGTGCCGCCGGCCCGCAGCGCCTGCTGGGCGGACACCGTGGTGAGCCGCTCGTCGCACGTCTCGACGGGGACGCCCACCACCGCCGCCAGCGCCTCCGCCTCGGCGGCGGTCGCCTCGGCCGCCGGGCCCATGCGGCCGTCGAGCGACAGGGGCAGGCCGACCACCACCCGCTCGGCGGCGACCTCGGCCACCAGGTCGGCCAGCCGGCGGTGGTCGGCGCTCTGGTCGCCGCTGCGCTCGAGCACCGAGTGGGGCGAGGCCAGCGTGCCGGTGGGGTCGCTCACCGCCACACCGATCCGCTTCGTGCCGAGGTCGACGCCGACCACCCTCACGTACCGAGTCGGGCGCGAAGAGCGTCGAGGGCATCGTCGATGCGGGACGGGTCCCGGCCGCCGGCCTGGGCCACGTCGCCCTTGCCGCCACCACCGCCGCCGACGAGCTTGGCCGCCTCGCCCACCAGGGCCGGCGCGTCGAGGCCCGACGCCGGGTCGACGGCCACCACCAGGCTGACCTTGGCGCCGTCGGGGGACCCGCCCAACGCCACCGCCCGGATGGCGCCCGCCTTGCGCACGGCCAGGGCCAGCTGGCGCAGCTGGTCGGGGGTGAGCCCGTCGCGCCGGGCCACCACCACGCCGGCCACCGCCCCGGCGGCCAGGGTGGCGGCCTCGCCGGCCGACGCCGCCGCCCGCAGCGCCTTCAGCTCCGCCTCCAGCGACTTTTGGTGCTCGAGCACCCGCTCGACGGCACTGGGCAGCTCGCCCGGCTCGGCCCGCAGCAGCTCGGCCGCCTGGGCCAGCGCCCGCTCCTCCTCCCGCACCCGCTGGAGGGCGCTGGTGCCGGTGACGGCGGTGATGCGGCGGAGGTTCGACCCGATGGAGCTCTCGTGGAGGACCTTCACCAGTCCGATCATGCCCAGGGCACCGACGTGCGTACCCCCGCACAGCTCCATCGACCGCGTGCCCGCCTCGACCACGCGCACGTGCTCGCCGTACTTGTCGCCGAAGAAGGCGATGGCGCCCAGCTGCTCGGCGTGGGCCTTGGTGGTCTCGTAGACGCGGACGGGGTCGTTCGACAGGACCTGCTCGTTCACCAGGTCCTCGACCTGGTGGAGCTTGCGGGCGTCGACGGGCCCGGGGTTGGAGAAGTCGAAGCGCAGGTAGTCGGGGGCGACCAGCGACCCCTGCTGCTGCACGTGCACACCGAGGGCGTCGCGCAGGCCCCAGTGCAGCAGGTGAGTGCCGGTGTGGTTGCGGCGGATGGCGTCGCGGCGCCCGGCGTCGACGGTGGCCGCCGCCTCCTGGCCCTCGTGCACCTCGCCGTCGACGATGCGAGCCGTGTGGCGGTGGAGCCCGGCCAGCGGCGCGGTGGTGTCGAGCACGTCGGCCCGCCCGCTCTCGGTGACGATGGTGCCCATGTCGCCCACCTGGCCGCCGCTCTCGGCGTAGAACGGCGTGCGGTCGAGGAAGATCTCCACCGTGCCGTCGGCGGCGGGCAGCACGGCCAGCACCTTGGCCGCGCACTCGTAGCTCGCGTAGCCCACGAACTCGGTGGGCCCGCACCGGTCGAGCACCTCCCGGTAGTGGGCCACCGCCGCCTCCGAGGAGAGGGCGGCTCTGCTCTCGCGGGCCCGGCGCCGCTGCTCCTCCATGGACGCCCGGAAGCCGTCCTCGTCGACGGTGGCCCCGCGCTCGCGGGCGATCTCCCGGGTGACCTCGATGGGGAACCCGAACGTGTCGTGCAGCTTGAAGGCCACCGCGCCGGGCACCTCGGTGGACCCCTCGAGCGACGCGTCGAGGGCGGCCATGCCGGTGCGCAGGGACTCGCGGAAGCGCGCCTCCTCTCGCTCGACCGCCTCGGCGATGGTGTCGGCGTTGCGGACCAGGTCGGGGTAGGCGCCGCCCATCAGGTCGACCGTGGCCCGCACCATGCCCGGCGTGACCGCCTGGTCGACGCCCAGCTGGAAGGCCTGGCGGACGGCCCGGCGGATGATCCGGCGCAGGACGTACCCGCGCCCCTCGTTGGACGGGCGGATGCCGTCGCTGATGAGGAACGACATGGACCGGGCGTGGTCGGCGAGGATGCGCAGGGCCACGTCGACCCGGGCATCGCCGCCGTAGGTGTGGCCGGTGAGCCGCGCGGCGGCCTGCACCAGCGGCGCCAGCACGTCGGTGTCGAACACGGAGTCGACGTCCTGGAGGACGGCCAGCGTGCGCTCGAACCCGAGGCCGGTGTCGATGTTGCGGCGGGGCAGGTCCTCGAGGGTGCCGTCGCCCTGGCGGTCGTACTGCATGAAGACGAGGTTCCAGAACTCCACGAACCGCTCGTCCCCGCCCTCGGCCGGCCCGCCGGGGGCGCCGTAGGCCTCGCCGCGGTCGTAGAAGATCTCCGAGCACGGCCCGCACGGGCCGGTGTCGCCCATCTCCCAGAAGTTGTCGGCGCCCAGGCGCTGGATGCGCTCGTAGGGCAGGCCGACGGCGTCGTGCCAGATGGCGGCCGCCTCGTCGTCCTCGAGGTGGACGGTGACCCACAGCCGTTCGGGGTCGAGCCCGAAGCCCTCGGTGACCAACTCCCAGGCGAAGGGGATCGCCCCTTCCTTGAAGTAGTCGCCGAAGCTGAAGTTGCCCAGCATCTCGAAGAAGGTGAGGTGCCGGCGGCTGATGCCGATGTTGTCGATGTCGTCGTGCTTGCCCATGATGCGCACGCACTTCTGCACCGACGTCGCCCTCGGGTACGAGGGCGGCTCCTCGCCCAGGAAGACCGGGAGGAACTGGTTCATCCCGGCATTGGTGAACAACGGGGCACGTGGATGGTGCGGTACCAGGCCGAGGGACGGGACGAGCGTGTGGCCCCGGTCGACGAAGTAGGACGTGAAGGTCTTGCGGAGCGACTCGGCGTCCATAGCTTTTCCGGAGCCTACCGGCGCAGCCTCATCCGCCCGGTGTCGACTCGATCTGCCGCCGCAGCTCCGCCTCCTTGTCGCGCATGGCCGATGCCCCCTCCGAGATGGCGGCCCGCACGTCGCGGCCGAAGTCGCGGACGGCGTTGGCCATGTCGGCCGACATCCGGTCGGGGGACATCCGCTCGAGGCGCTCCCGCACCGTGCGCATCACCCAGAAGCTCACGCCGAACCCGAAGCCAGCGCCGACCACCAGCCAGAACAGCCGCTTGAACACCGGCCGCTCAATCCTCCCGTCGACGGAACCGGCGGGCGGCGCGCGTGGTGCCGGCGGCCAGGGCCAGGACCTTGATCACGGGGTTGCCCAGCGCGAGGTAGGCCAGCCGCGACGCGGCGTCGACGGTGGACCCTATGCTCTCGGCCCGGTCCATGACCCCGTCGATCCGCACCAGCTCGGTGTTGGCCTGGTCGACGGTGACCCGCAGGTTGGCCACCAGCGGCACGGTCTCCCGGCGCAGCTCCTCCACCGCGCCGCGCACCGAGCGCAGGGTCTGGGTGAGCGACGAGAGGGCGAACAGCAGCCCGATGGCCAGCACCAGGAGGGCGAGCGAGGCGATCAGGGCGGCGATCTCCCCACCGCTCACTGTTGCTCCCCTCGCATCGCTCGCATGCGCTCCTCGACCTCCGGTTCCTCGCCGTGGGGGGACGGCCGGTAGTAGACGCGCCCGGCAGTTTCCGGGGGCCGGTGCTCCTGGGGGGTCCATCCCCTCGGGTCGTCGTGAGGATAGTCGTAGCCGACGCCGTGGCCGATGGTGCGGGCCCCCTTGTAGCTGCCGTCCCGGAGGTGGGAGGGCACGCCGCCGGCGGGGCGCTCCCGCACGTCGGCCTGGGCGGCGCCCAGGGCGGCGGTGACCCGGTTCGACTTGGGGGCGGTGGCGAGGTACACCACCGCGTGGGCCAGGTTCAGCTGGGCCTCGGGCAGGCCCACGAACTCCACCGCCCGGGCCGCCGCGTCGGCCACGAGGAGGCCACGCGGGTCGGCCATCCCCACGTCCTCGCTGGCGAGGATCACCAGGCGCCGGGCGATGAAGCGGGCGTCTTCGCCGGCCGCCAGCATCCGGGCCAGCCAGTACAGGCCGGCGTCAGGATCCGAGCCCCGGATGCTCTTGATGAAGGCGCTGACGTGGTCGTAGTGGTCGTCGCGCTCGTAGCGCAGGGCGCGGGCGCTGCGAGCCGCCTCCACGTGGCCCAGCTCCACCGGGGCTTCGCCGGCCAGGGCTATCGCCACCTCCAGGGTGGTGAGGGCGGCCCGGGCGTCGCCCTCCACCACGTCGACCAGGAAGGCGATCGCCTCGTCGCTCGCCACCCGCCCCTCGCTCTCGAGCGCCCTTTGCACCACCGTGCGCAGGTGGTCGGTGGTGAGGGGCTCCAGCCGGAACAGCGTCGAGCGGCTGAGCAGGGGGGCGTTGACCTCGAAGAAGGGGTTCTCGGTGGTGGCGCCGATGAGGGTGAGGGTGCCGTCTTCCACCGCCGGGAGCAGCGCGTCCTGCTGCGCCTTGTTGAAGCGGTGGACCTCGTCGAGGAACAGGATCGTCCCCCTGCCGTGCTCGGCCAACCGCCGGCGGGCGCCGTCGATCACATCCCGCACGTCCTTCACGCCGGCCGTCACCGCCGACTTGGCCACGAACTGCCGGCTGGTGGCGCCGGCGATGAGGCGGGCCAGCGTGGTCTTCCCCGTCCCCGGCGGGCCCCAGAGGATCAGCGAGGAGATGCGGTCGGCGTCGATCAGGGCCCGCAGCGGCGCCGCGGGCCCGAGGAGGTGCTCCTGGCCCACCACCTCGTCGAGCGCCTTCGGACGCATCCGGTCGGCCAGCGGCGCCTGCCTGGCCAGCCGCTCCTCGAGGGCGGCGGCGAACAGGTCGTCCGGGGGGCTCGGCACCGTCGGGGGAGCCTACTCGCTTGCGCCACGTGGTCTGAATGGAATACATTGAAAGAATGCCTGCGCCGCGTGGGCTCTCGGCGCCTTCGTCATCGACCCCCTCATCTTCTCGCACCTGTATCCCGTCGTCGACGGCCGCGGCATCGACTGAATCCGTTCCTGCCGGGTCCGGGTCGTACCTCCACACCGACGAGGAGCGGTGGTTCGGCCGAGGCCAGCGGCTGGGCCACCGATCTCGGCCTCCGCCACGACACCGACGAGGTGAACGACCGAGGAGAGGTCGTCAACGTACGGACGGTCGAAGTCGACTACGTCTACGACACACACTCCGCCACCCTCGTGAGCCGGATCTACGACGAGGTGTTCGGCCAGCTGTTCGGGCTCGACGCCGACGGCACGGTGGAGTGGTTCGACCCCGACGACGACCTCCCCTTCCGGGAGGGCGTCCTCAGCTGAGCGATGGCACGCATCGGCACCGGCACACGCCGTCTCCGGCTGGACCACGTGGATCCCCAAGGTCCACGGCTCCAACCACGTGGAGCTGTGCGTCCACCTGGTGCGGGCAGACACGCCCGAGGAGGCGGCGGCGCGCGGATGGGCCCGGCTCCGGAGCAAGGAGGGGGTCCCATCGACTCTCGACGGTGGCGGGTCCTCATCCAGGCACTCGGCGTGGACCACGTCTTCGACACAGGCCGCGACTCGCTCGACGACTTCGCCGCAGACCCCCTCGTCTTCTCCCACCTCTACCCCATCGTTGGCGACGACGGCTCGATCGACTTCTACGACAAGGAGCGGCTGGTGCAGCCGCCCACCGCGGCCGACACGGAGAAGTGGTACGGCGACGCCTTTCTTCCGGAGTGCACGACGTACCTCGTCGGCGAGGAGGAGCGGCGGTTCGGCGTGGAGGTGTGGCGGACGTGGACCGTCGGGGACGAGGACCGGTTCCTCGAGGAGGTGGTCCTGGCCGTCCAGGCCCACTGCGACACATTGGTGAGCCGGATCGGAGACGAGGTCTTCGGCCAGCTGTTCGGGCTCTACGCCGACGGCACGGTGGAGTGGTTCGACCCTGACAACGACCTCCCCTTCCCGTGAGGGTTCCCTCGGCTGAGGTCTTGCCACGACCTTGTGTATGGAATACACTGAAACAATGTTTGAGCCCGTCGGCGGCGACCCGGACTCCCTCCTCCGCCTGGCAGGCGCGCTCGACGCGGCGGCGGCCGAGCTTCGACGCCTCCAGGTACGGGCGGCGTGGGGCGCGGGCGCAACGGGCGTGCCGAGCGAGGCCGCCGCCCTGGCCGCCCGGGTGCAGGTGTGGCTGGCGTCCGAAGCCGGCGACCTGCGCCGGCGCGCCCGCATCCTGGCCGAGGACCGCCGCTACTTGTTCGATCCGAACCAGAAGTTCGGCATGGCCAGCCAGCGGGGCCGCAACCGTCTCCGACTCACCGACGAGGCGGCCCAGGTCGAGCGGCTGAACGCCGTCATCAGGGACCCGGCGGCAACCGAGGCGGCGAAGGATGCAGCGAGCGAGCAGCTGAGGACGCTCGAGAAGGAGAACGACGACCGCCGGAACCGCCAGAGCAGGGATGCCAAACCACCGCCCAAGTCGCCGAAGGCCACTCGGAAGGCGCAAGGCCGCCAAGAAGGCCGCAGCAGCGAAGAAGGCGACGCCGAGCGAGGCAGCGGCGGAGACGCCGGTGGAGGGGGTTAACGCGGCCGAGAAGGAGGCCGCCAAGAAGGCAGCGGAAGCAACGACCCTCGCCGCCGTGGGCACCGGCCTGTGGTGGGCGGGCAAGGCACTGTCCGCGGGGTGCGGTCCGGCGGCGCCTCTGTGCGCGCTGGCCCTGTAGCGATGGCCCGCGTCAGCGCCGGCCCCCGGCTCTTCACCGTCACCGGTTGGACGACGTGGGTCCCCAAGGTCTACGGCGTCCACCACGTCGAGCTGTGCGTCTACCTCATCCGGGCCGACACGCCGGAGGAGGCGGCGGCGCGGGGATGGGTCCGCCTCCGCAAGAAGAACGGGAGCCCGACCACCTGCCACGGCTGGCGGGTCCTCATCCAGTCCCTCGGCGTCGACCACGTCTTCGACACCGGCCGCGACGCGCTCGACGACTTCGTCGACGACCCGCTCGTGCTCTCCCACCTGTACCCGGTGGTCGAGGGCGAGTGGCTCGACTTCTACGATCCCGACCGCCTCGTGCAGCCGCCCACCACCGCCGCCCACGAAAAAGACTACGACGACCCGTTCCTGCCGCCGTCGGGCCTGTATCTCAATGAAGACGAGGAGCGGTGGTTCGGCGTCAAGGTGTGGCGGACGTGGACGGTCGGCGACGAGGACCGCTTCGTCGAGGAGGTCATCCTGGTCGTCCAGGCGCATGGCGCCGAGGAGGCTCGAACGCGGGCGACCGACATCGCCCTCCGCAACGACGTCGACGAGGTGAATGACAACGGCGAGACCGTGCACGTGCGGACAGTCAACGTCGACTATGTCTTCGACACCCACTCGTCCACCCTGGTGAGCCGCGCCGCCGACGAGGTGTTCGGCCAGCTGTTCGAGCTCAACCCCAATGGGACGGTGGAGTGGTTCGACCCCGACAACGACCTCCCCTTCCGGGAGGGCGCCCTCGGCTGAGCTCTTGCCGGGACCTGCGGCATGGAATACAATGAAACTATGTTCGAGCCTGTCGGCGGTGACCCGGACTCCCTCCTCCGCCTGGCCGGCGCCCTCGATGCCGCGGCAGCCGAGCTTCGGCGCCTCCAGGTGCGGGCGGCCTGGGGTGCCGGCGCCGCTCGCGTCCCGAGCGAGGCCGCCGCCCTGGCCGCCCGGGTGCAGGTGTGGCTGGCGTCCGAGGCCCCAGACCTGCGCCGGCGGGCCCGGATTCTGGCCGAGGAGCGACGGTTCTCTCCCACTCCGGATCGGCGCAACGACTTCCCGAACCGGCAGCGCGCCAAGGCGCTGCGCCTCACCCGAGAAGCGGCCCAGGTGACCCGGTTGAAGGCCGTCATCGCCGACCCAGCGGCGACTGCGGCGGCGAAGGGCGAAGCGAGACGCCAGTTGCGGACACTCGCGGAGGAGACCGGCGAGCGCCTGAGCCGCCTCAGCAAGGACATCAGGCTTCCGCCGACGTCGCCGCGCGTCACTGGCAAGGCGAAAGCGCCGGCGGGCACGAGGGCGGCTACGGCGGTGCTCGCGCCGGTGGATGGCGCGATCGCGGCCGAGAAGGAGAGGCAGAAGGCGCTGACCCTGGCGACCGTCGTCGCTGCCGCTACATGGCTGTGGTGGCCGGGCAGGGTGGTGTCGCCGGTCTGCGGCCCGGCGGCACCGCTTTGCGCGCTGGCGCTGTAGCGATGGCCCGCGTCAGCACCGGCCCCCGGCTCTTCGGTTCCGTGTTACGAAAACCGCACCAGGTGCGGGTTTCGTACCGCGGAATGGACCTTCGGCCCTATGGGCCTCGGGGGGGCGCTTGACGGGTGCTACGCCTTGGGCGGCAGGACGCGGATCCCGAGCTCGGCCAGCTGGGCCGGCTCGAGCGGGGTGGGGGCGCCGGTCAGCGGGTCGGCGCCCGACTGGGTCTTGGGGAAGGCGATGACCTCCCGGATGTTCTCCTCGCCGGCCAGCAGGGCGACGAGGCGGTCGAGGCCGAAGGCGAAGCCGGCGTGGGGCGGGGCGCCGTAGCGGAAGGCGTCGAGCAGGAAGCCGAAGCGGATCTGCGCCTCCTCGGGACCGATGCCGAGGAGGCCCAGCACCCGCTCCTGCACGTCCCGGCGGTGGATTCGCACGCTGCCCGAGCCCAGCTCCCACCCGTTGAGCACCAGGTCGTAGGCCTGCGAACGCACCGAGAGCGGGTCGGACTCCAGGCGGTCGACGTCGTCGGGGTGGGGCATGGTGAACGGGTGGTGGGCGGGGATGGGCTTCCCGTCGTCGCCCAGGCCCTCGAAGAGCGGGAACTCGGTGACCCACAGGAAGTGGAACCCGCCCTCGTTCACCGGCGGCCGCCCCAGCTCCAGCCGGAGGAGGCCGAGCACGTGGTTGACCTTGCGGCGCTCGTCGGCCACCAGCAGCAGCAGGTCGCCCGGCTCCGCCTCCATGGCCGAGGCCACGCCGGCCTGTTCCTTGTCGGACAGGAAGCGGACGACCGGCGAGTCGAGGGCCTGCTCGGTGCCGACCCGCATCCACACCAGGCCCTTGGCGCCGAACTGCTTGGCCTTGTCGGTGAGGGCGTCGAGGCGCGACCGGGTGAGGTCGCCGGCGCCCGGCACCCGGATGCCCTTGACTGCGGGCGCCTTGAAGGCGTTGAACCCCGTGTCCGAGAAGGTGTCCGTGAGTTCGACCAGCGTCATGCCGAAGCGGGTGTCGGGCTTGTCGGTGCCGTAGCGCTCGGTGGCCTCGCCCCACGTCATCGTGGCGAACGGCTCCGGCGCCGTGCCGGTGGCCTCCTCGGCAGCGGCGGCGACGGCGGCGGAGATGAAGCCGATCACGTCGTCCTGGCCGGCGAAGGAGATCTCCGCGTCGAGCTGGAGGAACTCGAACTGGCGATCGGCCCGCAGGTCCTCGTCCCTGAGGCACCGGGCGATCTGGTAGTAGCGGTCGACGCCGCCCACCATGCACAGCTGCTTGAACAGCTGGGGGCTCTGGGGCAGGGCGAAGAACGACCCCGGCTTGAGCCGCGACGGCACGACGAAGTCGCGGGCACCCTCGGGCGTGGAGGCGATGAGCATGGGCGTCTCGATCTCCACGAAGCCCTGGGCCTCCATGGCCCGGCGCACGGCGCTGTTCACCCGCGCCCGCAGCCGCAGGTTCCGCTGCATCTTCTCCCGGCGCAGGTCGACGTAGCGGTGGCGCAGGCGCACGTTCTCGTCGGCGTCGATGCGGTCGGTGACGGGGAACGGCGGCGGCTCGGCGACCGACAGCACCTCGACCCCGCAGTCGCCCACCTCGATCTCGCCGGTGCCGATGTTCGGGTTCACCTTGTCCGCCGGCCTACGGCGCACCGTGCCGTTGATGCGGACGACGTACTCCGAGCGCAGGTCGATGGAGCCGTCGACGACGCACTGCACGACGCCGGTGTGGTCGCGGACGTCGACGAAGGCCAGGTGCTGGCCGTGCTCCCGCCGGCTGGCCACCCACCCGCACACGCTCACGGCGCGGCCCTCGTCGTCCTCGCGCAGCGACCCGCAGTAGTCGGTCCGCAGCATCAGCCCAGCCGCTTCCGCACGTGGTCCACCACGTCGCTCCGCTCCACCGCTTCGGCCTCCCCCTTCTCCCGCAGCGTCCGCACGCTGATGCCCGCCGCCTCCACGACCACCGCCAGGGCGGCGCCCGAGTGCAGGGCCGCCTTCATCTGGGCCTTGAACGACCGCCCGCCCCACGCCCGGTCGGACCGCAGCCCCGCCCGCCGCAGCTCGGCGGTCAGGTCGCGGGCAGCCTCGCCGCCGGCGGTGTCGATCACGAACACGTCGAGCCGGTCCTCGGGCACGCCGAACACGCCCTCGGCGTCACAGGCCATGAGGATGCGCTCGATGCCGAGGCCGAACCCGATGCCCGGCGTGGGCTCGCCGCCCAGCGCCTCCACCAGCCCGTCGTAGCGGCCCCCGCCGCCGGCGCCGTTCTGGGCCGACTCCAGCGCCTCGGCCTCGAACTCGAAGGTGGTGCGGGTGTAGTAGTCGAGCCCCCGCACCAGCGACGGGTCGACGTCGAACGCCACGCCGAGGGCGCTCAAGCCGTCCTTGACGCGGGCGAAGTGGGCGGCGCACTCGTCGCACAGCCGGTCGAGCATGCGCGGGGCGCCGGCCGACGCCGCCCGGCAGGTGTCGCGCTTGCAGTCGAGGATGCGCAGCGGGTTGAGGGCGATGCGGTCACGGTGCTCGTCGCACAGCTGGTCGCGCCGCGCCGCGAAGTAGGCGAACAGCTCCTCGCGGTACGCCGGCCGGCACGCCCCGTCGCCCAGCGACGTGAGCCGCAGCCGGATGCGGGTGAGGCCGAGGCCCCGGTACAGGTCCCACGCCAGCGAGATGACCTCGGCGTCGAGGTCGGGGTCGTCGGTCCCGAGCGCCTCCACGCCCAGCTGGTGGTGCTGGCGGTAGCGCCCGGCCTGGGGCCGCTCCTGGCGGAAGTGGGGTGACACGTACCACGCCTTGAACGGCAGCGCCGGCCGGCGCTGGAGGTAGGCCCGCACCGCCGTGGCCGTCCCCTCCGGCCGCAGGGCCAGGCGCCGGCCGCCCATGTCCTCGAAGGCGAACATCTCCTTGCGGACGATGTCGGTGCTCTCCCCCACCCGCTGGAACACGCCCACGTCCTCGAACATGGGCCCGATCAGCAGCCCGTATCCAGCCGCCTCCACCAGCCGGGCGAAGCGCGCCACCAGCCGTTCGTAGCGCACCGAGGCCGGCGCCAGGACGTCGAACGTGCCCGGCGGCGCTTGGAAGGTGGGCACCGGACGAGGCTAGCGGCCCGCCGCCACCCGCCCGCCGGCGACTCCGGCACCGACGTCTCACCTCGAGGTCTCGGATCGGGACCCTCCTCGGTCCCGATCCGAGACCTGGGCGCGCCGGCGGGCGGCCCGCACCTTGGCGACCGCCTCGTGCGGACGCAGCCACACCTCGTCCTCCGTGACCCTCACGACCTCGCGCCACCCGGCGGCGAGCAGTCGCTCGTCCCTGCGGCGGTCGTGGGCCCGGTCGAGGGCGCTGGTGTGGTGGAGATCACTGTCGACCTCCACGATGATGCCGAGCGCCCGGTCGACGAAGTCCACCCGGCCGATCCACTCATGGCCTCCGATGTCGACCTGGCGATCGAGGGGCGGCTCGCCCGCCTGGGCCAGGATGCGGGCGAACCGGGCCTCGAGGCCCGACGCCGGCGGGACGGAACCGGGCGGGAGCCGGGCGAGGATGTCGCGCATGGGCGCCGTACCTCGGCGTCCGGCCAGTTCGGCGAGCATGGCGTGGAGGGTCGGGAGGACGGACGGCGCCCTGGTGACGACAGTGGCGACCAGCCGCTCGAGCCGCCCCGGGTGCACCCGTGCGGCCACGTCGAACACCGTGCGAGCCACGGTGGTGACGGGGATGCCGTGGCGCTCGGTGATGTGGTGCTCCGGGAGGTTCCGGGGGTGGTGCACGACGGTGCCGGCGACGCCGCATGTCGACCGGGACCGAGGCCGGCTGATCTCGACGGTGCCGGCCGAGAAGCCGGGGAACCTCCACAGACCGGCAGCCGAGGTGTGGGACACCACCGCGCCCGGCCCGGCGTCGAGGACGGCGATCATGAGCCGCTGGCGATCGGAGGCCGGCGACCCGGCCAGACGCAGCACCCGTGGCGTCGGACCCTCCCAGTCGGGCCCGAGCCGGCGGCTCCGTAGCCCCGACTTGGTGGCGCCGAGGGATCGCGCCTGTCGGACGGCGACCACGGCGTACTGCTCGGCGGCCAGGCGGCGGAGATCGACGTCGAGGCTCATGGGCACAGGAAACCGCGACCCTGTGACACTCTCGCCGGCCGACCGGCGTGCTTCGGAGCGAGGTATCGGATCGGGACCCTCCAGGGTCCCGATCCGATACCTCGGCGCCAGAAGTCAGTGGCCCTTGCCGGGCAGGACCCGGTAGGCCTCGTACACGTGGTCGATGCGCTTCACCGAGGTGAGCAGCGACGTGAGGTGGGCGGGGTCGGCCAGCTCGAAGTCGAAGCGCATGGTGCTCACCCGGTCGGGGCCGGTCTGGCTGGAGCTGGCCAGGATGTTCACGTAGTGCTCCGACAGGGAGCGGGTGACGTCGGCCAGCAGGCGGGAGCGGTCGAGGGCCTTGATCTCGATCGACGCCACGAACGTGCCGGTGCGCTCCCGGTCCCACTCGACCTCGATCACCCGGTCGTGCTGGCCGCCGGCGAGGGACACGGCGTTGGCGCAGTCGGTGCGGTGCACCGACACGCCCCGGCCGCGGGTGACGAAGCCGAGGATCTCGTCGCCCGGCACCGGCGTGCAGCACCGGGACAGGCGAACCATCACGTCGTCGAGCCCCTCCACGTGCACGCCGGCCGACTGGTTGCGGCCGGCCCGGCGGGGCTGGCGGGCGGTGGCCGGCAGCTGCTCCTCGGCCTCGCCGCCCTTGACGTCCCGGGCCAGGCGCTGGGCCACCGAGCGGGCGGACACGTGGCCGTCGCCGATGGCGGCGTGCAGGGCCTCGATGTCCTGGTAGTTCATGGCGGTGGCGATGTCGGTGAGGGCCGGCGAGTGCGACAGCTTCTGGACGGGCAGGCCCTCCTTCCGCATGGCCTTGGTGAGCTCCTCCCGCCCGTTCTCGATGGCGTCCTCCCGCCGCTCCCGGGAGAACCACTGGCGGATCTTGTTGCGGGCCCGCGGGGTGACGGCGATCTTGAGCCAGTCACGCGAAGGGCCGGCCGACGCCACCTTGGAGGTGAAGATCTCCACCGTGTCGCCGGAGTGGAGGCTCGAGTCGAGCGGCGAGAGGCGCCCGTTCACCTTGGCGCCGATGCAGCGGTGTCCGACCTCGGTGTGGATGGCGTAGGCGAAGTCGATGGGCGTGGCCCCCGCCGGCAGGGTGACGACCTTGCCCTTGGGGGTGAAGACGAAGACCTCGTCCTGCTCCAGGTCGGTCTTCAGGTTCTTCATGAACTCGGCGGGGTCGGAGGTCTCCCGCTCCCAGTCGACGATCCGGTTCAGCCAGGCGATGTCGGCCGGCGACGCCTTCTCCTTGTAGCCCCAGTGGGCGGCGATGCCGTACTCCGCCCGCTTGTGCATCTCCCACGTGCGGATCTGCACCTCGAGCGGCTTGCCCTGGGGGGCCACCACCGTGGTGTGCAGGGACTGGTAGAGGTTGAACTTGGGCATGGCGATGTAGTCCTTGAACCGGCCCTGCACCGGCTTCCACGTGGCGTGGATGGACCCGAGCGCGGCGTAGCAGTCCTTCACCGACTCGACCAGGACCCGGATGCCCACCAGGTCGTAGATCTCGTCGAACTCCTTGCCCCGCACCACCATCTTCTCGTAGATCGACCACAGGGGCTTGGGCCGGCCGGTGACCTCGGCCTCGATGCGGTTCTGGGCCAGCCGCCCCCGCACCTCCTCCAGCACCTGGGTGAGATAGATCTCCCGCTCCGGCGAGCGCACCGCCACCATCTGCTCGATCTCGGCGTACTGCTTGGGGTGGAGGGTGGCGAACGCCAGGTCCTCCAGCTGCCACTTGATCTCCTGGATCCCCAGGCGGTGGGCCAGGGGGGCGTAGATGTCGAGGGTCTCCTGGGCGGTGCGCTTCTGCTTGAAGTCGGGCATGGCGGCGATCGTCCGCATGTTGTGCAGCCGGTCGGCCAGCTTGATGATCAGGACCCGCCAGTCCTTGGCCATCGCCACGAGCATCTTGCGCATCGACGCCGCCTGCTGCGCCTCGCGGGAATCGAACCGCACGCGGTCGAGCTTGGTGACGCCGTCGACGATCGACGCCACCTCGGCGCCGAACTCCCCGGTGACGTCCTCCAGCGTGACGCCGGTGTCCTCCACCGCGTCGTGCAGCAGGGCGGCGGCGATGGTGACGTCGTCGAGCCCGAGCTCGGCCACGATGGTGGCCACCGCCACCGGGTGGTGGATGTAGGCCTCGCCCGACTGGCGCACCTGGTCGACGTGGGCCTTCTCGGCGGCGTCGTAGGCCCGGTGGATGACCGACAGGTCGGCCTTCGGGTGGCGCAGGCGGTAGGCGCCGACGAGCGGCGCCAGGAGGTCCGGCTCGGCCGACGGGTGGCGGCGCCAGGGCAGGACGCGTGCGCGCTCGGAGGTGGCCACCTCAGTCGTAGGTGAGCAAGGAGACCACGTCCTGGCCCCGGAGCTTGGAGCGGCCGTGCAGGAAGGCCAACTCGATCACGAACGCGAACCCGACGACGGCGCCGCCGAGGCGCTCCACCAGGCGGGAGGCCGCCGCCGCCGTGCCGCCGGTGGCCAGGACGTCGTCGACGATCAGGACCCGCTCGCCCGGCTTGATGGCGTCCTTGTGCACCTCCAGCAGGTCGGTGCCGTACTCGAGGACGTACTCCTGGCGCTCCACCTCCCAGGGGAGCTTGCCGGGTTTGCGGCACGGCACGAACCCGGCGTCGAAGCGGTACGCCACCGGTCCGCCGACGATGAAGCCCCTCGCCTCGACGGCGAGCACCTTGTCGACCGAGTCGGCCTCGAAGGGATGGGCCATGGCGTCGACCACCGCCTTGAAGGCGCCCGTGTCGGCGAGGAGCGGGGTGATGTCCTTGAACACCACGCCCGGCCGGGGGAAGTCGGGGATGTCGCGGATGTGCTCTTTGAGCCAACCGGTGTCTCCGACCACACGGCGATGTTACCCGCTAGCGCTTCTTGCCCTTCTTGCGTGGCCTGGGCGGCGGGCGGTTGCCGCCCGGCCGGGGCGGGGTGCGGGCCGGTCCGGAGGACCGGGCGGCGCCGTCGCCGTCGCCTTCCACCGCCGCTGCCACGCTGACCGTGATGCCCCCGGCGGCGGCCGCCGCCGGCGTGAGCGGGCCGGTGCCGGCGCCCCTGGCCAGGATCCGCTGCTTGATCGTGGCGTAGCGGGGCTCCCGCTCCTTCAGCATGGCCAGCAGCGGGGAGGCGATGAAGATCGACGAGTACGCACCGGTGAGGAGGCCGATGAGCAGGGCCAGGCCGAACTCCTCCAGCGTGGTGGCGCCGAGCAGGTAGGCACCGACCAGCAGCACCGACAGGATGGGCAGGATGGCGACCAGGGAGGTGTTGATCGACCGCATCAGCACCTGGTTCATGGACAGGTTCACCGTGTCGCCGTAGGTGAGGCGGCCGGACGCGGCGAGGCCCTTGGTGTTCTCCTCGACCTTGTCGAACACGACGATGGTGTCGTACATCGAGTAGCCGAGGATGGTGAGGAAGGCGATGACCGTGGCCGGCGTCACCTCGAACCCCGACAGGGAGTAGACGCCGACCGTGACGAGGATGTCGTGGATCACCGCCACGAGGGCGGCGATCGCCATCTTCCACTCGAACCGCAGCGTGATGTAGAGGGTGATGGCGGCGAAGAAGAAGATGAGGGCGCGCACCGCCTTGCGGGTGACCTCGCCGCCCCAGGTGGGCCCCACGGTGTTGACGCTCACCTGTGACGCGCTCACCTTCCCGGCCTTCGCCAGGGCGGCGGCGACAGCGTCGCGCTTCTCGTTCTGCTTGGCCTCGCTGCCGGTGATGTCGGCCTGGACGCGGACGGTGTCGGACCCGAGCCTCTGGATCTTGGCCTCGGCCAGGCCGAGGGGCCGCAGCGCGTCGCGGGCCTTGGCCACCGACAGGCTGGGCGCCTTCACCTCCCACGCGTTGCCCCCCTCGAAGTCGATCCCGAAGTTGAGGCCCCGGGTGAACAGCGAGATCAGCCCGATGAGGATCACGATGCCCGAGATGGTGAACCACAGCTTCCACCGGCCGACGAAGTCGAACGACGTCTCGCCGTGGTACAGCTTGTGCCAGAGCGTGGGGCTTTGGCTCATCGGTCCACCCTCCTCGAGGTCGCACCGATGACTTGTCCGATGGAGCGGCCTCCCGGGCCGCTCATGACGCCGCCCCCGTGGGCGTGGCGGCCAGGCCGCGGGCAACGCCCAGCCACCTGGCCTCGGTGAAGAGGCGGTTGCGGCCGAGCATCACCACCATGGGTCGGGTGAAGAAGTAGGCGACCACCATGTCGAGCACGGTGGACAGGCCGAGGAAGAAGGCGAAGCCGCGCACCGACCCGACGGTGAGGATGTAGAGGAGCGAAGCGCCGATCAGCGAGGCCACGTCGGCCGCCACGATGGTGCGGTAGGCCCGGGAGAACCCGCGGTCGACCGACGACCGGATGGTCTTGCCACTACGTATCTCGTCCTTCAGGCGCTCGAAGTACACGACGTAGGAGTCGACGGTGATACCGACGGACACGATGATGCCGACGGCGCCGGCCAGGCTGAGCGCCAGGCCCGACTTCTCCCCGAGGAACGAGATGATCGCCCACAGCAGCGTGGCCGATACCGCCAGGCCCATGACGACCACGATCCCGAGAGCCCGGTAGTAGAAGATCATGTAGATCAGCACCAGCCCGAGGCCGAGGAGGCCGGCCACGATGCCGGCCTTCAGGGAGTCCTTTCCGAGGCTGGCCGACACCGTCTGCACCGTCTCGGGCTTGAGCTCGACCGGCAGCGAGCCGTAGCGCAGGACGAGGGCCAGGTCCTTGGCCTCCCGCTCGGTGAACGAGCCGCTGATCTGGCCCCGCCCGTTGAACTGGGCCTGCTGGATGGTGGGCGCCGACTGCACCACGCTGTCGAGCACGATGGCGACCTGCTTCTGCAGGTTCTTGGCCGCCATGGCGTCGAAGCCCTTGGAGCCGTCGCCGGTGAGGGTGAAGTCCACCACCCAGCCGTTGGTGCTCTGGTCGAAGCTGGGCCGGGCCGACTTGACGGCCTTGCCGGTGAGCTCGGTGGGGCCGAGCATGTAGCGGGCGCCGCTGCTGTCCTTGGCCTTCTTGAGGGGCAGGACCACCGTCTGGTCGGCCTTGTCGTCGTCGCGAGAGGTGGTGGGGATGCTGGCCGGCGCGGTGGTGGGCGGCGTGGAGGTGGACGACCCCGGCGTCGTGGTGGTGGTGGCCGGCGTCTTGTCCTCCGCCGGCAGGGCCTGGAGCACCGGGCGGAACCGCAGCTCGGCCGTCTGGCCGACGATGCTGAGCGCCCGCTTCTGGTCCTTCACGCCGGGCAGCTGGACGATGATGTTCTGGCCCTCGGCATGGATGTCGGGCTCGGCCACGCCCAGGCCGTCGACCCGGTTGCGGATGATCTCGATGGCCTGCTTGAGCGAGCCCGAGCTGGTGGTGGTGCGGGGTCGGAGGACCACCGATGCGCCGCCCTGGAGGTCGAGGCCCAGCTGCGGCGACCAGCCTGCGAGCAAGGTGCCGGCCAGGGAGCCGACGGCGATCGTCAGGATGACCAGCAGGGGGACGAAGGAGTTGCGACGCACTACTCCCGGCCCCCCTCGTCCGCCCCGCCGGGCTCCGGGAGCGCCGGCTGGGGGGCGGCGGGCTCGGGGGCGCGGGCGTTGACGGCGATGCGCAGGAAGCGCAGGACCATGCCCGGCGCCACCTCCAGCTCGACCTCTTCGTCGCTCAGGGACACGATCCGCCCGATGACCCCGCCGGCGGTGACGACCTCCTCGCCCACTTCGAGCGACAGCACGAGGGCGCGCTGCGCCTTGACCCGCTGTTGCTGGGGGCGCACCAGGAGCACCCACATGAGGCCGAAGAAGATGAGGGGGAAGAGGAGTGCCATGGCGACGCCTTCGTCGAGAATGGGGCGGAGGCAGAGTAGCGCGAGGGCTCTTCCGCTCCCTGCTCACCCAGGGTACGCCGCCCCAACCTCCCGGCGGAGGTCGGTCAGCCGGCCGCCGGCGACGGCGGCCCGCACCCGGTCAACCAGGGCGAATGTCCACGCCAGGTTGTGCAGGGTGAGCAGGCGGGCGGCGCCCGGATCGCCCGTCCGCAGCAGGTGGCGCAGGTAGGCACGGGACCAGCGGGCGCACACCGGGCAGGGGCAGGCCGGGTCCAGGGGCTCGGCGTCGGCGGCGAAGGCGGCGTTGCGCAGGTGGAGGCGGCCGGTCGACGTGAGGACCGTGCCGTGGCGGGCCAGCCGGGTGGGCAGGACGCAGTCGAAGAGGTCGACGCCGAGGGCGACGGCCTCCACCAGCCCGACCGGGTCCCCCACGCCCATGAGGTACCGGGGGGCGCCGGCCGGAAGCTGGGCCAGGGCGGCGGCCAGGGCGGCGAGCATCTCGGGCCGGGGCTCCCCCACCGACAAGCCGCCGACGGCGTAGCCGTCGAACCCGACCTCGACCGTTCGGGCCGCCGACTCGGCCCGGAGCAGCTCGTCGGTGCCGCCCTGGACGATCCCGAACAGGGCCTGGCCCTGCCGCCGGCGGGCGGCCCGGCAGCGGGCGGCCCACGCCGCCGTGCGCTCCACCGCCAGGCGCACCACCTCGGGGGGAGACGGCAGCGGCGGGCAGACGTCGAGGACCATGGCGATGTCCGCCCCCAGCTGCTCCTGGACGGCCACCGCCCCCTCCGGCGTGAGGCGGTGGAGCGAGCCGTCGTAGGTGGACCGGAAGCTGACGCCGTCGTCGTCGACCAGCGGCTTCAGCGAGAAGACCTGGTAGCCGCCGGAGTCGGTGAGGACGTGGCCCGGCCACGAGGCGAAGCCGTGGACGCCGCCCAGGCCGGCCACCGTCTCGGCTCCCGGCCGCAGCATCAGGTGGTAGGTGTTGGCCAGCATCACCTCCACGCCCAGGTCCTCGAGGTCGGCCGTCGACACGGCCCGGACGGCACTCCGGGTCCCCACCGGCATGAAGCACGGCGTCCGGAACGACCCCCGGGCGGTGGTGACCACGCCCGTGCGGGCGGCGCCGTCGGTGGCCGTGAGGTCGAGGCGCAGCGTCACCCGGCGCACCCTAAGAGCGGGGCGGTGGTTCCATGGAGTAGGTCACAACCAGGGGGTGGGCTCTGCGGTTCCTCACTGTGCCCCTCGCTGCCGCCCTGCTCGCCGGCGCCTGCAGCGGCGGCGGGACCGATCGGCAGCTCTCACTGCGGCCGGTGACGACCGTCGCACCGGCCACCACACTGCCGCCGTCCACCACCACGGCCCCGACGCAGCCGCCCACCACGGCGCCGGCGACGACCGCCGTCACGCGCGCTCCTGCGCGACCGCGGCCGAGCACCACCACGACGACCACCACGGTGCCGGGGCCGCCTCCCGGCATCGATGAGGCGCTGCCGCACGACCTGAACGCTGGGCTTACCTACTCACCACCGACCCCGACGGCGACCCACCTCATCTCCTGCACGAAACCGGAGGTGTTCTTGGAGCCAAACGTGTGGTTTGCAACCTTCTCGGTCACCGTCGAAGGTGGCTCCGATTGGGAGCGCAGGGATTCCTTCTCGCCGGTCACGCTCACCGAGACGCGCGCCAACCCGACGCCGGCGTTCGAGATCACGTCTTTCACGGTCCTGGAGCAGCTAAGCCACCTGCCTGTCAGCGTCCCCCTTCCCGACGCACTGGTGCTCCACGTGAGCTGCCCGGCCTGATCGACACGAGCATGGCGTCGCCGAAGGACAGGAAGCGGTAGCCCTCGGCCAGCGCCACCTCGTACAGGCCCCGCCACCGGGGGCCGGCGAAGGCGGCCAGGAGCACCAGCAGCGACGAGCGGGGCTGGTGGAAGTTGGTGAGCAGCACGTCGACGGCCCGGAACGGGTAGTCGCCGTGGATGAACAGCTCCGTGCGGCCGGTCAGGCGGCCGGTGGCGGCCGCCGACTCGAGGGCCCGCACCGTGGTGGTGCCCACCGCCACCACCCGGCCGGCCCGCCGGCAGGCCTCCATGGTGCCGGCCGGAACGGTGTAGTGCTCGCCGTGCATCACGTGGTCCTCGACCACGCCGGCCTTCATCGGCCGGAAGGTGCCGAGGCCCACGGCCAGGTCGACGGCGTGCACCTCCGCCCCCCGCTCCCGGCAGGCGTCGAGCACGGCGTGGCTCAGGTGGAGGCCGGCGGTGGGGGCGGCCACCGAGCCGGGCGTGCGGGCGTAGACGGTCTGGTAGCGCTCGGGGTCGGCCAGGCCGGCCGTGATGTAGGGCGGCAGGGCGAGGGCGGCGTGGGGGTCGACGTCGTCGAGCAGGCGCACGGTGCGGGTGCCGTCGCCGGCGTCGCCGCCCACCTCGACCAAGGGCGGCCCGCCCTCCTCGGCGGCCAGGAGGGTGCCCGCGGGTGCCCGCCGGCCGGGACGCACGAGGGCCCGCCAGCCGTCGCCGGCCGGCTCGAGGAGCAGCACCTCCACCTGGCCTCCGGTGGCCTTGCGCAGGAGCAGCCGGGCGGGACGCACCCTGGTCTCGTTCACCACGAGCACGTCGCCCGGTCCCACCAGGTCGGGCAGATCGCTGACCCGGCGGTGGGAGACGCCGGCGCCCAGATCGACGAGCAGCCGGGCCGACTCCCGCGGCTCGGCCGGCACCTGGGCGATGGCCTCGGGCGGCAGCGGGTAGTCGAATTCGGCCAGGGCGACCATCGCCCCGCAGCGTAGAGAAGGGCTACTCGGCCGAGAACAGGGTGGCCGCCTGGGGCGGCGCCAGCCCGAGGTGGCCCCACGCCGCCGGCATGGCCACCCGGCCCCGGGCGGTGCGCTTGAGCATCCCGAGCTGGAGGAGGAAGGGCTCGTACACGTCCTCCAGCGTCTCCGACTCCTCGCCGATGGCGACAGCCAGGGTGGACAGGCCCACCGGCCCGCCGCCGAACCGGCTGCACAGGGCGGACAGGACCGAGCGGTCGACCTTGTCGAGGCCCAGGTCGTCGACGCCGAACAGGACCAGGCCGGCGGCCGCCATGGCCTCGGTGACCACGCCGTCGCCCCGCACCTCGGCGAAGTCGCGCACCCGCTTCAGGAGCCGGTTGGCGATGCGGGGCGTGCCCCTCGACCGCCGGGCCACCTCCCGCGCCCCGCCGGGGTCGAGCGGCACGCCGAGGATGCGGGCGGCCCGCTCCACGATGGCCACCAGGTCGTCGACGGGGTAGTGGTCGAGCCGGGCCACCAGCCCGAAGCGGTCGCGCAGGGGCCCGGTGAGCAGGCCGGTGCGGGTGGTGGCGCCCACCAGGGTGAAGCGGGGCAGGTCGAGGCGGATGGAGCGGGCGGCCGGGCCCTTGCCCAGCACGATGTCGAGCTGGAAGTCCTCCATGGCCGGGTAGAGGACCTCCTCCACGGGTCGGCCGAGGCGGTGGATCTCGTCGATGAACAGCACGTCGCCGTCGTGGAGGTCGGTGAGGAGGGCGGCCAGGTCGCCGGCCCGCATGAGCGCCGGCCCCGAGGTGACCCGCAGACCGACGCCCATCTCGGCGGCCACGATGCCGGCCAGGGATGTCTTCCCCAGCCCGGGAGGACCGGCGAAGAGCAGGTGGTCGACCGACTGGCGCCGGCGCCGGGCCGCTTCCAGGACGATGTCGAGGTGCTCCTTCAGCTGGCGCTGGCCCACGAACTCGGCCAGCCGGCGGGGGCGGAGGGTGGTCTCCTCGGCCACCTCGGCGGGGTCGGTGGCGACAGCCGCCAGCACCTCCTCACGGGGACTCATCTAGCGCCCGCCATCTGCCGGAGGGCCGAGGTGAGCAGCTCCTCGACGGTGCCCTCCCCGGGCAGGAGCCGGAGTGCGTGGCGCACCTCGTCGGAGCCGTAGCCGAGGCCCTCGAGGGCGGCTCGAACCTCGGCGTGGGACGAGCCGCCGGGCACCGGTGCCGGCAGGTCGTCGAGGGGCAGGTCGAGGCGCGACTGGAGCTCGAGCAGGAGCCGGGCCGCCGTCTTGCGCCCCACTCCGGGCACGGCGGTGAGGGCGTCGGCGTCCTCGGTGGCCACCGCCCGGCGCAGCGACTGGGGCGAGAGCACCGACAGGATGGCCATGGCCAGCCCCGGCCCCACCCCGTGGGCACCCAGCAGGGCCTCGAAGCACCGCCGCTCGTCGGCGGTGGGGAAGCCGTAGAGCACGATGGCGTCCTCCCGCACGTGGGTGTGGACGTGGAGGAACAAGGGCTGGCCGGGGGTGCCGGCGCCCAGGGCGCCGGGGGTGACGCTGACCCGGTACCCCACGCCGCCCACCTCCAGCAGCAGCTCGGCCGGCGGCAGCCGGTCGAGGACGACGCCCCGCAGCGAGCCGATCACTGCCGCCCCCCCGCCGCCTCGACGCGGGCCAGCCGGGGCGCCATGGCCAGGTGGCACAGGGCGAGGGCGAGGGCGTCGGCCACGTCGGGTGGCTTCGGGACCTCCGGCAGCGAGAGCAGCGACTGCACCATCCGCTGGACCTGCTCCTTCCCGGCCCCGCCGTAGCCCGTGACCGACTGCTTCACCTCGTTGGCCGTGTACTGGACGACCGTGCACCCGGCCGCCGAGGCGGCCGCCAGCGCCAGCCCGCTGGCCTGGCCCACCGACATGGCGGTGCGCACGTTGGTCTGGAAGAAGACCCGCTCGACGACCACCACCTCGGGCCGGTGCCGGGCCAGGAGGTCGGCCAGCTCGGCGGCGAGCGACGCCAGGCGCTCGGGCAGCGGGTCGGCCGGCGGGGTGGTGATGACGCCCGCCGCCACCGCCCGGTACGACGAGCGCTCGCGCTCCACCAGGCCGTAGCCGCAGCGGGAGACCCCGGGATCGATGCCGAGTGCGAACATGCGTTCGCAAGCGTAGCCCACGAGCGCCGGGCCGGGGTGGATCCCCGGGCCGGGCTAGGCGCCGGCTGGTGCCGACGCCTCCCGCACGGCCGTGACCAGCTCCTCGGTGGGCCGGTAGGTGAGGCCGTGGCTGGAGCGGTGGGCATACCGGACGACGCCGTTGCCGTCGACCACGAACACCGACCGCTTGTAGTACCCGAGCGGCCCCACCAGCCCGTAGGCCCGGCCCACGTGCTTGTCGGTGTCCGACAGGAGCGGGAACTCGAGCCCGTGGCGGGCGGCGAAGCCCTCGTGGCTTGCCACATCCTGGGGGCTCACCGCCACCACCTCGGCGCCCAGGTCGGCGAACTGCTCGAGGTCGGCGTTGTAGGTGACCAGCTGGGCGGTGCACACCGGGGTGTCGTCGGCCGGGTAGAACACCAGCACGACCACCCGGCCCCGGAAGTCGCCCAGGGAGTAGCACTTCCCGCCCGGCGTGCCGGGAAGCAGGAAGTCCGGGGCGATCTCGCCGACCGACGGGGCGGGCACCCCTCAATCCTTAACAGCCGGGACGGCCCGCGCCCACCCGATTTGCGCCGTGGTAGCTTGATTCCCGACTGAGCCGATCGGCTTTGTCGGGAAGGAGGCGGGGGTGCACTTCGACGCCGCGCTGGCCGCGGCCGGCGCCCTCGTCGGCTTCACGGTGGGCCTCACCGGCATGGGTGGTGGCGCCCTGATGACCCCGATCCTGGTCCTGGTGTTCGGCGTCCACCCCGGTACCGCCGTGTCGAGCGACCTCCTCGCCTCGCTGGTGATGAAGCCGGTGGGCGCCACCGTCCACTTCCGGAAGGGCACGGTGAACTGGGGCCTGGCCCGCTGGCTCTGCATCGGCTCGGTGCCGGCGGCGGCCGCGGGCGTCTTCGTGCTGAACCACCTGGGCGACGGGCCCGAGGTGTCGCTGCGCATCAAGTCGCTGCTCGGCTGGGCCCTGGTGGTGGCAGCCGCCGCCATGGTGGCCCGGGCCCTGCTCGGCCTGCGGTCCCGCCCTGGTGGCGACGACCGCCCCCCGGTGGCCCTCAAGCGGGTGGCCACCGTGCTCATCGGCGTGGCCGGCGGCTTCATCGTCGGCATGACCTCCGTCGGCTCCGGCTCGCTCATGATCGTCATGCTGCTGCTGCTGTATCCGCAGCTCTCGGCCCGGGAGCTGGTGGGCACCGACCTGGTCCAGGCCATCCCGCTGGTGGGCGCGGCCACCCTGAGCCACGCCCTGTTCGGGCACGTCGACGTGGGCCTCACCGGCTCGCTGCTGGTCGGGAGCCTTCCCGGCGTCTACCTGGGCGCCCGGGTGTCCTCCCGCGCCCCGGACGTGGTGATCCGCCCCGCCCTGGTGGTCATCCTGCTGGCCTCGGCCCTCAAGCTCCTCCAGTTCAGCAACGAGGCCCTCGGCGCCACCCTCCTGCTGGTCGTGCTGGTCGGCGCCCCCCTGTGGGCCGCCGTCGACGCCTCGGTGCGCCCGGCCTGGCAGTGGGACGCCGCCCGCCTGCGGCGCACCACCTGGGTCACCGCGCCGGCGGTGGCGGCCCCGTTCCTGGTGGGCTTCCCGGTGGCCGTCTACTACGCCGCCGTCGTGCGCCGGCGCCTCCCCACCGCGCCTCTGGTCGCAGAACCGGTGCGCGCCGCGCGCCGCTTCGCCGACCAGAGCTCCTAGGAGACGCAGTTCGTCTGCTCTGCAGAGGCGCTGGTCAGGGGTAGGTCGGCCCCTCGGCGCGGAGCGCCGAACGCGAAAGACACCAGGCTCCTAGGCCTCCACGAGCTCGATGATGCGGTCGGGGATGTCGAAGTTGGCGTAGACGTTCTGCACGTCGTCGTGGTCCTCGAGCAGCTCGAGGAGGCGCAGGACCCGGCGGGCCTCACCCTCCTCCTCGATGGGCACGAGGGTGGTGGGGGCCAGGATGAGGTCCGACGACTCGACGGCGATGCCGGCGTCCTCCAGGCCCTTGCGCACGGCGCCCAGGTCGCCCGGCGCGCAGGTGACCTGCCACACCTCGCCCAGGTCGGCCAGGTCCTCGGCGCCCGCCTCCAGGGCCGCCATCATGAGGTCCTCCTCGCCGCCGGCCGACTTGGGCAGGGTGATCACGCCCTGGCGGTTGAACTGCCAGGCCACGGCACCCGGCTCGGCCATCGACCCGCCGTTGCGGCTGAAGGTGGAGCGGATCTCCGAGCCGGTGCGGTTGCGGTTGTCGGTGAGGCACTCGACGATGAGCGCCACCCCGCCCGGGGCGTAGCCCTCGTAGTTGATGGGCTCGTAGCGCACGCCCTCCAACTCGCCGGTGCCCCGCTTGATGGCCCGGTCGATGGTGTCGGTCGGCACCGAGGCGTCGCGCGCCTTCTGCACCATGGTGCGCAGGGTGGCGTTGGCGGTGACGTCGCCGCCGCCCTCCCTGGCGGCCACCTCGACCTGGCGGATGAGCTTGGCGAAGAGCTTGCCCCGCGCCTTGTCCTGGGCTCCCTTCTTGTGCTTGATGGTGGCCCACTTGGAGTGTCCGGACATCAGTTCGCCTCGCAGAGGTCGAGGAACAGCCGGTGGAGACGCAGGTCCCCCGACAGCTCCGGGTGGAACGACGACACCAGCACCGGCCCCTGCCGGCACAGCACGGGCCGGCCGTCGACGGCGGCCAGCACGTCCACGCCCGGGCCCACCCGCTCCACGACCGGCGCGCGGATGAACACGGCGTCGAGCGGCCCGCCGGCCAGGCCGGCGACCTCGAGGTCGGCCTCGAAGGACTGCACCTGGCGGCCGAAGGCGTTGCGGCGCACACCGACGTCGATGGCGGCGAAGCTCCGCTGGTCGGGGCGACCGTCGAGCACGTCGGCGGCCAGCAGGATCATGCCGGCGCAGGTGCCGAAGGCCGGCAGCCCACCGGCCAGCCGCTCGGCCAGCGGCTCGAACAGCCCGGCCCGCTGCAGCAGCATGGAGATGGTGGTGGACTCGCCGCCCGGCAGGACCATGCCGTCGACGCCGGCCAGATGGCCGGGCGAGCGGACCTCGACGACGTGGGCGCCGCAGTCAGCCAGCGCCGAGGCGTGCTCGGCGACGTCGCCCTGGAGAGCCAGGACCCCGACCTTCACCTGGGGGCCTCTGGGTCATCACCAGCCCCGATCGGCGAGCTTCACGTCGACCGTGGCCGCGTCCACCCCGCGCATGGCCTCGCCCAGTCCCCGGCTGACCTTGGCCACGATGGCGGCGTCGCGGAAGTGGGTGGTGGCCTCCACGATGGCGGTGGCCATCCGCGGCGGGTCGGACGACTTGAAGATCCCCGAGCCGACAAACACGGCCTCGGCGCCCAGCTGCATGACCAGCGAGGCGTCGGCCGGCGTGGCGATGCCGCCGGCGCAGAACAGCGGCACCGGCAGCTTCCCGGTCTCGGCCAGCTCCTGCACCAGCGCGACCGGGGCCTGGAGCTGCTTGGCCCACCCGTACAGCTCGGCCGGGTCGGCGGTGGTGATCTTCCGGATGTCGCCCAGGATCGACCGGAGGTGGCGCACCGCCTCCTGCACGTCGCCGGTACCCGCCTCGCCCTTGGAGCGGATCATGGCCGCCCCCTCGGAAATGCGGCGCAAGGCCTCGCCCAGGTTGGTGGCGCCGCAGACGAAGGGCACCGTGAACGGCCATTTGTCGATGTGGTGCGCCTGGTCGGCCGGCGTGAGCACCTCGGACTCGTCGATGAAGTCGACGCCGAGCGCTTCCAGCACCTGGGCCTCGCCGATGTGGCCGATGCGGGCCTTGGCCATCACCGGGATGGTGACGGCCGCCATGATCCCCTCGATCATCGCCGGGTCGCTCATGCGGGCCACGCCGCCGTCGCGCCGGATGTCGGCCGGCACCCGCTCCAGGGCCATGACCGCGACGGCGCCGGCGTCCTCGGCGACCTTGGCCTGCTCGGGGGTGACCACGTCCATGATCACGCCGCCGCGCAGCATCTCGGCCAGCCCCCGCTTGACGCGTGCGGTGCCGGTGGTGGGAGCGGGAACGTCGGGCATCGCCGTCGATTCTACGGCCGCGCCGGATCTTCGGCGGGCCCTACAACTCGCGGAGAGCCTGGATGCGCTCCTCGAGCGGCGGGTGGGTGTCGAAGAGGCGGCCGACCCACGCCAGCTTGCCCTCCGACTCGTCGCGGGGCACCGGCGACTCGATCCACAGATGGGCGGTGGCGCGCGACGCCGAGTGGACCACCGTCTGGTCGTCCCGCAGCTTCTCCAGGGCCGACGCCAGCCCGGGCGGGTAGCGGGTGAGCGACACGCCGGTCATGTCGGCCAGCGACTCCCGGCGCCGGCTGACGGCGAACTGCATCAGGCGGCCGATGAGCGGTGCCAGGAGCAGCAGGGCGAAGCCCACGACGGAGAGGATGGCGCCCACCCCGCCGCTGTTGCCCGACCGGTCGTCGCGGTGGCGCGGCCCGCCCCACCACAGGAAGCGCAGCGCCCAGTCGGAGAGCAGGGCCAACAGCCCAACCATGGTGACGGCCAGCGTCGAGACGAGGATGTCGTAGTTCTTCACATGGCTCAGTTCGTGGGCGAGCACGCCCTCGAGCTCGATGCGGTTCAGCTTGGCCATGAGCCCGGTGGTGACGGCGACGGCCGCGTGCTTCGGGTCCCTGCCGGTGGCGAAGGCGTTCGGCGCGTCGTCCTCCACCACGTAGACCCGGGGCTTGGGCAGGCCGGCGGCGATGCACAGCCCCTCCACCAGGTTGTGCAGGCGGGCGTACTGGATCGGGTCGGCGGGGCGGGCGTGGCTCATGGCCAGGGCGAGGGCGTCGGACTTCCAGTACGACCCGAAGGCGATGGCGCCGGCGACCACCAGGGCGAACGCCACGCCCACGGGGCCGCCGCCGACCAGGAGGTTGAACGCCCAGGCGGCCGCCACGACGACGACGACGAAGCCGGCGACGAGGAGCGCGGACCGGCGCTTGTTGGTGGTGACCTGGTCGTACAACGGCGGCCGCTCAGAACTTCACTTGCACGGGGGGCCGCGAGCTGTCGTCGGCCTCGAAGTACTCGCGCTGGGTGAAGTGGAACGCATTGGCCACGAGGTTGCTCGGGAACGACTGCACCCTGCTGTTGTAGCTCTGCACGATGTCGTTGTAGTACTGCCGGGCGTAGGCGATGCGGCCCTCCGTCCCGGTGAGCTCCTCCTGGAGGGCGAGGAAGTTCTCGTTGGCCTTGAGCTCGGGATAGGCCTCGGACACGGCGAACAGCGACTTCAGGGCGGTGGTGAAACCGCTCTCCGCCTTGGCCTGCTCGGCCACCCCCTTGGCGTCGATGGCGGCCGTCCGGGCGGTGGTGACGCGCTCGAACACCTGCTTCTCGTGGGCGGCGTAGCCCTTCACCGTCTCCACCAGATTCGGGACGAGGTCGTACCGGCGCTGGAGCTGGACGTCGATCTGGGACCACGCCGCCTCGATCCGGTTCCGGAGCTTGACCAGCCCGTTGTACTGGAACACGAAGTAGAGGCCGGCGAGGACGACCACGGCGAGGACGACGAATACGACGGCCACGACCCGATTCTAGGGGTGGCCATTCAGTGCCCGCGTGTACGGGTCCGGCCTGGAAGGGCAGACTGGCCGCCATGCACTCCCGCCGCCTTCTGCCCGCGCTGGCCGTTCTGCTGACCGTCGCGGCCACGACGGTGGGGTACGCCCGACCGGCCGCCGCCGTCCCCCCGACGCCGCCCGACGGCACGTACCAGGGCGCCGTCGTCGGCGGCGGCCTCAGCAAGCCGGTGGTCGGCATGGCCACCACCGCGTCGGCCCTCGGCTACTGGCTGGTGGCGTCGGACGGCGGGATCTTCGCCTACGGCGACGCCGCGTTCCAGGGATCCACCGGCGCCATGACCCTCAACAGGCCGATCGTGGGCATGGCTGCCACCCGGAGCGGCAACGGCTACTGGCTCGTCGCCTCCGACGGCGGGATCTTCGCCTTCGGCGACGCCGCCTTCTTCGGCTCCACCGGGAACATCCGGCTCAACCAGCCGATCGTCGGCATGGCGGCCACGCCCTCGGGGGCCGGCTACTGGCTCGTCGCCTCCGACGGCGGCATCTTCGCCTTCGGCGACGCCGGCTTCCACGGGTCCACCGGCGCCATCGTCCTCAACCAGCCCGTCGTCGGCATGGCCGCCCTGCCATCCGGCGCCGGCTACTGGATGGTTGCCGCCGACGGCGGGGTCTTCGCCTTCAACGCCCCGACCTACGGGTCCATGGGCGGGCGCTGCCTCCCGGGCAAGGTCGTCGGGATCAGCACCTCCAGACAGGGCGGCGGCTACCGGCTGGCGGGCAGCGACGGGCTCGTCTACGCCTTCCCGGGCGGCGCGTCCTACGCCTTCGAGTCCGACGCCGGCGGCTGCCGCCCGGTGCGGTGGAACCCGTGCGCGGCGATCCACTACGTCGTCAATCCGGCCGGCGGGCCGCCCAACGCCGTGGCCCTGGCCCAGGCGGCGGTGGACCAGGTCAGCCGCGCCACCGGCATGTCGTTCACCTTCGAGGGGCTCACCGACGAGGCGGGCGACCCGGACCGGCCGATCGTCCAGCCCCGCTACGGCACCAACCGGTTCGCGCCGCTGCTCATCGCCTGGGTGGCTCCGTCCAGCATCGGCGGGGCGGCCGGGCTCGGCGGCTTCAACTTCGTCAACAACGGCCACGACCCCACGCAGGCGGTCACCGGTTTCGCCTTCCCTTCCCGGGAGCTGACCGCCTTCGGCGGCGACGCCGTGCAGACCGGTGTCCTGCTCCACGAGCTGGGTCACGCCGTCGGCCTCGACCACGCCAACGACACGCCCGAGGTCATGAACGCCACCGGCGACGCCGGCAACCCGATCACGTCCTTCATCGACGGCGACCTGGCCGGCCTGGCCCGCGTCGGCCGGGGCGCCGGCTGCCTTCCCGTCATGGCGGTCCCCCGCTGACCCGCCGGCTGGCCGCCGCCCTGCTGTGCACGCTGGCCATCGGCGCGTGCAACGGCGGGGGCGACTCCCCGGCCGTCGAGACCTCCACCACCACGGCGGCGCCGGCGTCGTCGACCACCACCACCGCCGCCCTCGCCACCCCGCCGCTGTCGGCACCGGCGCCCGCCGAGCGGGCCTACCTCACCGGTGTGGGGGCGGCCGCCACGGGCGACGGGTCGGGGGGCAGCCGGGTCGTCTTCGAGTTCGATCCCGTTGTGCCGGGCTACGTCCTCGAGTACATCCAGCCGCCGGTGAAAGAGGACGCCTCCGGGAAGGAGATCCCTGTCAAGGGCAGCGCCCTCCTGCAGGTCCGCATGAACAACGCCGCCGGTGCCCGCATCGCGGGCGACAAGGCCGTGCCCACCTACACCGGCCCGAAGGTGGTGGCGCCGTTGGGCACCGGCGGCATCGTGACCGAACTGGTCGACGCCGGCGACTTCGAGGGCCAGCTCACCTGGGTGATCGGGCTCACCCGCACGCCGTCAGGGGTGCGGGTGTCGACCGTCAGCGGTCCGAGCCGCCTGGTGATCGACGTGCCCGGCCCGGCTTGATCACGTCCTCGTACAGCTCCAGGTAGCGCTCGGCCAGGCGCTCCATCGACAGCTCGGCGGCCCGGGCCTCGCCGGCGGCCACCAGCTCGGCGGCCAGCGCCGGGTCCTCCAGGACCCGGCAGAGCGCGTCGGCCAGGGCGGTGGGGTCGCCGGGCGGTACGAGCAGGGCGTGGACGCCGGGGCCGGCCACGTTGCGGTAGCCGGGCAGGTCGCTGGCGACCACCGGCGTGGACGCGGCCATGCCCTCCAGCAGGACGACCCCGAACGACTCCCCGTGCAGGGACGGGGCGCACAGCACGTCGGCGCCCCGCATCCGAGACGCCACTTCGGCGTCGTCGAGGCGCCCGAGCCACTCCACCCGGGGGTCGCCGGCGGTGAGGCGCCGGAGCTTGGCCGTCTCCGACCCCTCGCCGGCGACCCACAGGCGCACCTCGGGGCCCACGGACGACATGGCCTCGACGAGGACGCCGAGTCCCTTGCGAGGCTCGTGGCGGCCCACGAACAGCACGGTGGGGTTGGTGGCGGGCCAGGGCGTGGCCTTGGCGAAGCGCTCCACCTCGATGCCGTTGTGCAGCACGAGGTACTCGCCCTGGAGGGCGTCGGCCGCCGTGCGCCTGGCGTCCTCCGACACCGCCACCCGCACCGCCAGCCGCCGGGCCAGGCGTATGGCCACCGGCCGGCCGAACCGATACGACGCGCTGGCGCCGGCCCGGTGGAAGGTGCCCACCATCGGCGTACGGCCGAAGGCGAGGGTGGTGAGCGTCGGCCCCGGGCAGAACGGCTCGTGGAGGTGCACGACGTCGAAGTCCTCGTCGTCGAGGGCGGCGAGGGTGCGGAGCAGGCAGGCGGGGTCGGGCGCCAGCTGGGCCACCGAGCCGTTGCCGGCCAGGGGCACCGAGTTCCCGAGGGGGACCACGCCGGTCTCGGGGGGCGGGCCGTCGCAGGGCGCCAGGACGCGCGTGTCGTGACCCAGCGCCCGCAGGGCGCGGGCCTGGGCCAGCACCTGCCCCTGCACCCCACCCGGGTGGGTGAGGCTGTAGGGGCATACGAGCCCGATGCGCACCTCGTCACGGTACTCGCCCATCCGGCGGCGCCCGCGGTGCCGAATACCAGGAGACCCGTAGACGACGAGGAGGAATGGTGGCCTACCAGTTCCGGTGAAGGGACGCTGACCATGCCTGCAGGTGGCAGGCGACGGGAGGCACGCAGGACGAGCTCATGGCCAAGATCACCGAGCACGTCCGCAAGAAGCACGCGGTTGGGACGATGACCGACACCATCGCCAACTTCGTGAAGACGGAGGTCCGCGAGCGGTAGCGGGGCCGACTGAGGCGCGGCGTTGGAGGCGGATGCCTCCGAATTCCGGAGGCATCCGCCTCCAACCTCCGTGCGCCGGCCCCTCCGCCGGCCCGGACTAGCGTCGGCGGGCACGAGGATCGAGGACTACGCCCTCATCGGCGACACCCAGACGGCGGCGCTGGTGGGCCGGGACGGGTCGGTGGACTGGCTGTGCCTGCCCCGGTTCGACTCGGGCGCGTGCTTCGCCGCCCTGCTGGGCGACCGGGAGAACGGGCGGTGGCGGATCGCGCCGGCCGGCGAGTCAACGATCACTCGGCGCTACCTCCCGGGCACCTTGGTGCTGGAGACGACGTTCCGCACGGCGTTGGGCACGGCACGCGTCCTCGACTGCATGCCGGTGCGGGGCAAGGCACCCGACGTGGTGCGGGTGGTGGAGGGCGTCTCCGGGCGGGTCCCGATGCAGATGGACCTGGTGATCCGCTTCGACTACGGCGCCTCGGTGCCGTGGGTGCGCCAGGTCGAGGGCGCCCTGCGGGCGGTCGCCGGACCCGACGCCCTGGAACTGCGCAGCCCGGTGCCGACGCGGGGCGAGGGCATGTCGACCGTCGCCGGCTTCGAGGTCGCCGCCGGCGACAGGGTGCCCTTCGTGCTCACGTGGCACCCTTCACACGAGCCGCCGCCCGACCCGGTCGACGGCCTGGCCGCCATGGAGGACACGGCCGGCTGGTGGCGGGAGTGGTCGGACCGCTGCTCGACCAATGCCGAGCCGCACGACCTGGTCGTGCGCTCGCTCATCACCCTGAAGGCGCTGACCTACGGGCCGACCGGCGGGCTGATCGCGGCGCCCACCACCTCGCTTCCCGAGGAGATCGGCGGGACCCGCAACTGGGACTACCGGTACTGCTGGCTGCGCGACGCCACGCTCAGCCTCTACGCCCTGATGCTGGGCGGGTACGAGGCGGAGGCGGTGGCGTGGCGGGACTGGCTGGCGCGGGCGGTGGCCGGCGCTCCCGACCAGCTCCAGATCATGTACGGGGCGGCCGGCGAGCGCAGGCTGCCGGAACTGACCCTCGACCGGCTGGGCGGCTACGAGGGCTCCAGGCCCGTCCGGGTCGGCAACGCCGCCAGCCGCCAGTTCCAGCTCGACGTGTTCGGCGAGGTCATGGACTGCATGCACCAGGCCCGGCGGGCCGGCGTGGCCGAGGACGCCCACTCGTGGGAGCTCCAGCGCACCCTGATGGACTTCCTCGAGGGCAACTGGCGGGAGCCCGACGAGGGGATCTGGGAGGTGCGCGGCCCGAGGCGCCACTTCACCCACTCCAAGGTCATGGCGTGGGTGGCCGCCGACCGGGCGGTGAAGGCCGTCGAGCGCCATGGCCTCGAGGGGCCGGGCGACCGGTGGCGGGCTCTGCGTGCGGCCATCCACGAGGAGGTGTGCGACCGGGGCTTCGACGCCGGGCGCTCGACGTTCACCCAGTCCTACGGGCGCCCCGAGCTCGACGCCAGCCTCCTCATGATCCCTCTCGTCGGCTTCCTGCCGGCGAGGGACCCCCGGGTGGTCGGCACGGTGGCGGCGGTCGAGCGCGAGCTGTGCGAGGACGGCTTCGTACGCCGCTACGCCGGTGCCAGCCTCGGCGAGGTCGACGGTGTGGCCGGCAGCGAGGCGGCGTTCCTGCCGTGCACGTTCTGGCTGGCCGACAACCTGATCCTCCAGGGCCGGAAGGAGGAGGGTCGGGCGCTGTTCGAGCGGTTGGCCGGCGTCGCCAACGACGTGGGGCTGCTGGCCGAGGAGTACGACCCGCACGCGGGCCGGCTGCTCGGCAACTTCCCGCAGGCGTTCTCCCACGTCGCCCTGGTCAACACCGCCCACAACCTCGGCGCCGGCGGCCCGGCCCGGGCCCGCGCTGACGCCTAGGGCGCCAGCGGGAGGACGAAGCCGGGCGCCGCCGACTCGACCCGCTCGAAGGAGCGGACGGCCGTGCCGAGGGCCAGGAACTCCACTGCGTGCTCGCCCCACACGTGGTTGGCGGTGGTGAGCTGCACCCCCACCACGCCCGTCGCCTGGGCGGCTTCCGCCTCATGCTGCATGCGGGCCATCGCCAGCTCTCGTGCCTCGTAGATCGCCTGGGTGTACAGCGGCATCTCCACGTTGCGCCCGATCTGGCGCAGGCTCTGGAGGGCCGACTGGTGGGCGACGTGGTAGACGCAGGTGCCGAGCACGAACGCCACCGGGAAGTGACCCGTGCGGATGACGGTGAACAGGTCCTGGCCGGACAGGTCGGACGTGAAGGGCCGCCCGGACGGAGCCCGGAACCGCCCGGGGTCCTGCCGCCAGCGCACCGCCGTCCCGGCGGCCAGGAACTCCATCATCTCCTGGCCGCCGACGTACATCTGCATGTCGAGGCGCACCCCGACGATCCCGTCGGCCTGGAGCGCCTCGGCCTCGGCCACCATCCGGGCCATCGCCAGCTCGCGGGCGCTGTACATCGCCTGGGACAGCACGGTCAGCTCCTGGGACTGGCCCCAACGGGCCACCTGGATGCCGATGTGGTACATCGAGGTACCGAGGACCATGCCGAGCGGGTCGAAGCCCGCCTCCTGGACGAGAAGGAACTCGTTCACCGACAGGTCGGAGGTGAAGCACTTCCCGCTGGCCGAGTCGGCCAGCCGGCCCTGGGCGGCCGGTGCCACACCGACGGGGGTGTCACTCATCGGTTCCTCCTCGTCTGTCTCAGGTCAGCCGCTCCAGGGCGGCACGGGCGGCATCGGACGTCCCGGCCCAGGCCTCGAGCGCCGAGAGCAGGCTCTTCACCCACCCGTCCAGCGGCGCCGGTTGGTGGGCCAGCACCACGCCGCCCACCACCTTGCCCGTCGTCGTCTCCACCGCGCCGTGGCGGACGGTGAGCTCATGGGCGACGTCGCCCACCACGACCTGGGCCCACTCCACCGGTCCCCGGCCGAACAGCCCGGCCCGCCGGACGCGCACCGCGCCGGGGAGGGTGGCCTCCAGCCGGTCGACCACGAACTCCACGGCGGCGGCCTGGTCCCGCGCCAAGCGGCGGTACAGCTCGGCGAGGGACGCCATCCGGAGCCCGTCCGGGAGGTCCGGCAGCTCCGCTCCCGCCATGGGGCCAGTCTCACTCCGGTACGACCGTTGGCGCAACCGGCGCCCGATCGCTCGGCCAGTTCGGCTGGAGCAGGTGCCACTGGTCGGGCGCAGCCCGGATGAGGCGCTCCAGCTCCGAGGCGACGGCCTGGGCGACCCGGTTGACGTCCTTGCGGAACGACGACTGGCGGGCGGTGTTCACCGGCGGGCCCATCACCGCGTGGTGGTGACCACCAGGACGGAAGTACACGGTGGCGGGCAGCAGCAGCGCGCCGGAGCGGAGGGCGAGGACGGCGGGGCCGCCGGGCAGCGTGGTCCGCTCCCCGAAGAACTCGACCTCGATGCCGGTGCCCTCCAGGTCGCGGTCGCACACCAGCGCCACCACCGCCCCCTTCTCGAGCCGCTGGAGCACGGCGGTGCCCACCCCGGACCCCAGGGGGATCACCTCGAGCCCGATGGCCCGGCGCAGGTCGGCGATCCAGCGGAACAGCTCGGGCGGCTGGAGGTCTTCCATCACCGCCACCATGGGGAGGCCCAGGGAGGCCATCCACGCCCCGCCCACGTCCCAACCGCCGAGATGGGGCATGGCCAGGATGACGCCCCGCCCGGCGGCCACCGCCTCCTGCACCAGCTCGAGCCCCTCGGAGGTGACGTGGGCCTGGAGGTGGGCAGGCGTCTCGCCGGGCAGGCGGAAAGACTCCACCCAGTAGCGGCCGTAGGAGGCGAAGGTTCGCCGCACGGCCCGGTCGAGGTCGTCGCCGGCCAGCTGCGGGCCGTGGACCCGGCGCAGGTGGCGCTCGAGCATGGCCCGGCGCCCCCGCATGGCCCGGGCCATCACCATCCCGGCTGCCTCGGCGGCCGCCTCGCCGGCCCGGGCGGGCAGGGCCCGGGCGACCACCGACCCGGCGCGGTAGGCGAGGTAGACGGATCGGCCGCCGGCCTGGCGGCGCAGCTCGGCGACCCGCGCCCGGGCGGTGAGGGGGAGTGCCTGGGTCAGGGCTGGGTGGGCGCCTTGCGCCACCGGTGCTCGCGCCGGCCCTCGCGACGAGGCCGGTCGTGGCGCCGGGGCCGGGGACCCCGCCGGGAACTGGCCTCCCGCCATGCCCGCCAGCGCTCCTCCATGGGCGGCCGGCGCCGCGGGGCGGGCGGCGGGGCCTGCCGCCACACCTTGAAGAACCGCTGGACGGCGGTGAACACGGTGAGGGCCAGCGTCACCCAGAGGATCGGCACGAGCAGGGCGCTCACCAGCAGGCCGAGGCAGATGGCGATGATCCGCTCGGCCCGCTCCATGAGCCCGCCCTTGGCCACGTAGCCCAGCGACTCGGCCTTGGCCCGCTCGTAGGAGATGATCGACGAGGCGCCCAGCACGGCGAACGGCAGCAGGGCGGCATGGGCGCCGTGCTCCGAGGCCAGGTACCAGGCGATCCCGCCGAGCACGAGGGCGTCGGTGACCCGGTCGGACACCGAGTCGAAGAAGGCCCCCCGAGGGCCCGACATGCCGGCGGCCTTGGCCACCGGGCCGTCGAACAGGTCGAGGGAGGCGGCCAGGATGAGCAGCAGCAGGCCCCAGATCAGGTGGCCGCTGCCGATGACCACGGCGGTGACCAGCCCCAGGGCGATTCCCGCGGTGGTGAGGTGGTCGGCGGTGATGCCGGTGCGGCGCATGGTGGCGGCCACGGGGGTGGTGACCCGGTCGACGCCATCGCGCCAGCGTCCGTCGAACAAAGCGCAACTCCTGGAGACGTGTCGGCCCTACCAAGCTAACACCGCCCGTGGGTACGCTTGCGCCTTTCGGAGATGTTGACGACTCAGCGAGGCGCCTGGTGAAGAGCTTCCCGTCCAGCAAGATCCGCAACGTGGCGCTGGTGGGGCATGGCGGGTCGGGCAAGACCACGCTCGCCGAGGCCCTGCTGTTCTGCTCCGGCGCCCTCACCCGCCAGGGCAGGGTGGAGGACGGCAACACCACCACCGACTTCGACCCCGAGGAGGTGAAGCGCCGCATCTCCCTGTCGGTCGCCACCGCCCCGGTGATCCACAAGGACCACAAGATCAACGTCCTCGACTGTCCCGGCTACGCGGACTTCATCGGCGAGGTCGAGGCCGCCCTGCGGGTGGCCGACCTGGCGGTGTTCGTGGTGAGCGCCGTCGAGGGCGTGGAGGTCCAGACCGAGGCGGCGTGGAAGCTCGCCGCCTCGCTCAATCTTCCGCGGATGATCTTCGTCAACAAGCTCGACCGGGAGCGGGCCAGCTTCGACCGCACGCTCGAACAGCTGCACGAGGCGTTCGGTGCCGGCGTCGCCCCCCTCGAGCTGCCCATCGGCGAGGAGGAGCGGTTCCGGGGCGTCGCCGACCTCCTCACCGACACGGCCATCACCTACGACGCCGGCGGCAAGCCCAGCACCGGCTCCATCCCCGACGAGCTGGAGGCCCGGGAGCACGAGGTCCGGGAGAGCCTGGTCGAGGGCATCGTCGTGGGCGACGACGACATGATGGAGCGCTACCTGGAAGGCGACATCCCGAGCCCCAAGGAGCTGGAGGACACGCTGGCCAAGGGCGTGGCCTCGGCCCAGGTGTTCCCCGTGATCTGCGGGTCGGCCACCAAGGTGATCGCCATCGACCGCCTGGCCGACTTCATCCTCGAGATCGGCCCGTCGCCGACCGACCGGCCGCCGGTCACGGTGGAGGCCGCCGGCGGCGCCACCGACGTGAAGTGCGACGCCGCCGGCCAGCCGCTGGCCTACGTCTGGAAGACCCTCGCCGACCCCTACGTGGGCAAGGTGTCGCTGTTCAAGGTGCTGTCGGGGACGGTCAAGCCCGACACGATCCTCACCAACCCCCGCAGCCACAACGACGAGCGCCTGCACGCCCTGTTCACCCTGCGGGGCAAGGAGCAGGAGCAGCTGCCCGAGGTGGTGGCCGGCGACATCGCGGCGGTGGCCAAGCTGGGCGACACCACCACCGGCGACACGCTGGCGCCCAAGGGCACACCCGTCGTCATCCCGCCCCCGCCGCCGCCCGTGCCGGTGCTGTCGATCGCCATCAAACCCAAGTCCAAGGGCGACGAGGACAAGCTGATGACCGCCCTGCACAAGCTGCAGGACGAGGACCGGGCCCTCCAGGTCCGCCGGGACGACGAGACCCACCAGACCCTCCTGTCGGGCATGGGCGAGACCCACCTGGCCATCGTCACCGAGCGCCTCCAGCGCAAGTTCGGCGTGGAGGTCGACACCGAGGAGGTGCAGGTCCCCTACCGGGAGACCATCACCAGGCAGGCGGAGGCAGAGGGCAAGTACAAGAAGCAGACGGGCGGGCACGGCCAGTTCGGCGTGGCCTTCATCCGCATGGCGCCGCTCGAGCGGGGGTCGGGCTTCCAGTTCGTCGACGAGATCGTCGGCGGCGCCATCCCCCGCCAGTTCATCCCCGCCGTGGAGAAGGGCATCGCCGAGACCATGGAGCGCGGCGGCGCCTTCGGGTTCCCGGTGGTCGACGTGCAGTGCACCCTCTACGACGGCAAGTTCCACGCCGTCGACTCGTCGGAGATGAGCTTCAAGATGGCCGGGTCGCTGGCCTTCCAGGAGGCCATGGCCAAGGCCGGACCAGTCCTGCTGGAGCCGGTGTCGCTGCTCGAGGTCACCGTGCCCGCCGCCTACCAGGGCGACGTCATGGGCGACCTCAACGCCCGCCGGGGCCGGGTGCAGGGAACCGACGCCGGCAACGACGGCGAGCAGATCATCACCGCCATGGTCCCGACCTCGGAGGTCCAGCGCTACGCCATCGACCTGCGCTCCCTCACCGGCGGCAGGGGCCGCTTCACCCTCGCCCACGACCACTACGACCTGCTCCCCCAGCACCTCTACGACAAGGTGGCCAAGAAGCAAGAGTCATAGGTCCCGAAATGCTCATGGCCGGCCAGACCGGGCCGATCCAATTCGGCGAGTGGTCCGGTCGGCGCCGGCACGGGGGCCCCGCCTGGTAGGTGGGACAGGGGGGTCACCACCGGCCGCGGCGTCGGCCGTGACCGCTCGGACGTCAGGTCCGCAGGCCGCCCGGCGGGATCTTGCCGGCCGCCAGGCCGGCGGCGGTCGTGCCAGGAACCCGACTGGAGGACTGGCATGCGGACCGCTGTCATTTTCACGGCGATGCTCATGCCACACTGGTTGAAGGCGTCGGCGGGAGGGGACCTGGGGAGGACGAGTCGGGTGGTCGCGGCGCTGTTCGCCGCCGGGCTGCTGCTGTCCGCGTGCCGGCTGTCGGTGGCGACGAGAACGTCGGTGGGAACCCCGACCACCACGGCGGCGGCGAGCGCCTTCACCCTCCCGCCACCCAGCACCGGGTTCGCCGGCGCCCCGGCCACAGACTTCGTCGGGTCTTGCCGGCACCTCCTCGACGGCGTCGCCACCGCCGCCCCGCTGGCCGCCGACCCGGTCGCCCTGGTGACCTCCGACCGGCTGGCGCCGATCCCCGGTGCTGCCGCCCGCTCGGTCTTCATGACCAGGCCGCTGGCCAGGCCCGAGGACTACCTCGCCGAATCGACCGTGGAGCACCCCGACGTCCGCCTCGCCGCCCTCCGCCGGGACGGCTTCCAGAACGGCGTGATGGTGGACTTCAACATCGGGTCGCAGGCAGCCTCGGCCTATGTGCTGCGCTTCGCCGGTCCCGCCGAGGCCGTCGACTACATGCGGGTGCACGTCGACGACGTGTGCCCGATCGCCCTGTCGGCGGATCGGCTCGACGGGCTGCCGGGCATCTCGTACCTGCGCGACGACCACGCCGCCCGGGCCATCTTCGTTGCCGGCAACACCGAGGTCAACCTCGAGCTGTGCCCCTGCTTCGACGCCGAGACCGCCGCCACCGTGCGGGGCTGGGCGGCGGCGGTGGCCGCCCAACTCGCATCCGGTCGCTGAACCGAGCGGCCGCTACTTCTTCAGCGTGCTCCAGTCCTCGGGGTTGTCCTCCACGAAGTGGGCCACCACCGAGCCGTCCACGCCGTCGACCAGCACCAGGCCCCGCTGGCGCGGCGGGTCCTCGGCCGAGTAGAGCAGGATGCGCCATGTGGGGCGGCTGCGCAGGCCCCGCCACGCCAGCTGGGCGGAGGCGTGGCCCACGGGGAACCCGACCTGCTTGGTGGCCGCCACCAGCGCGTCGGTCTCCCGCACCCCGAGGGGCCAGGCGGCGGCCAGTTGGTAGAGCCCCACGGCGCCGAGCAGCAGGCCGGCCAGCAGCATGCCCTCGTTCACCAGCACCCCGTCGCCGCCCGACGCCAGCCAGAGCGCCAGGCATCCGGCCGCCACCACCAGGTAGAGGATGCCCGGGACCCGCCGCCGGCTGTTGTCCGGGAAGGTGTAGGGGCCGACGTAGGCCGTGACGTCGAGGTCCTCGGGGAGCTGGTCCCCTGGCTGGTCCTCGGTGTCGGTCGCCTCCGTCATGGGCACAGGGTACGACGCGGCACGCAAAGCCCGACGGCGCTTCCCGCTACGGGGGGGCCATATCCATGGAGTACTGGTCGCGGCGGTGGCGCATGAGGACGACCATCGCCACGACAGAGGTGACGCAGTAGGCGCCGCACCAGGCGCTCCTGGTCGCCCCGAACCACACCAGGCACAGGAAGGGAACCACGGGGACGGCCATCGCCGCCGCCATCTCGGCGGTGTTCCGGACGCCCATGCCCCGGTGCAGCATCCACACCGACATCGGCACGGTCATGCCGGCGGCGACCACGAGCAGGGAAGCGAGCGGGTGGTCGAGCGTCGCCTCGTCCCAGGTCATCCCGACGATGGTCAGGAAGATCGCGACGCTCACGATCATGCCGGCCGTCATGACGCCGATCATCTGGAGGAAATGGCGGGAGAAGGGTGAAAGGCGGTGATGCCGAACCGTCCCTTTCCCGTCCATCGTGCCGGTGGGTGTCGCCATGGCGCACCGCCTTCCCCGCCGAAGCAAAGCGGCACCGTGCCGGCATGCCCGGCTATCCCATCACCGTAGGAACGGGGAGGCCTCGTTCCCAGGGCCCAACGGCCCTACGCCGGCCAGGCCGCCTGCAACCGCTCGTGGCTGGCGTCGAGCGACTCGGGGAGCACGCGGGTGCCGGCGACCGCGGTCATGAAGTTGGTGTCGCCCTCCCAGCGGGGCACCACGTGCAGGTGCAGGTGCCCGGGGACGCCGGCGCCGCCGGCCCGGCCCAGGTTGGCGCCCACGTTGAGGCCGTGGGGGCGGTAGGCGGACTTCACGGCCTTGACGGCGTCGGCGACGCCAGCCCAGAGGGCGGCCGCCTCGGGAGGGTCGAGATCCTCGAGCTCGGCCAGGTGGCGCACGGGCAGGACCATCACGTGGCCGGTGGTGTAGGGGTAGGCGTTGAGGATCACCGCCACCGCCTCGCCCCGCCAGACGACGTGGTGGCCGGCGTCGAGCACCCGGCACAGCACGCACCCGCCGTCGTCGGGCTCGTCGATGGCGGACCCCACGTACTCGGCCCGCCACCCGGCCCACAGCCGGTCGAAACTCACGAGCGGGCGTCGACCTCGGCCCGCAGGCGCGCCACGAAGTCGTCGACCGGCACGCCGCGCTCGGGCCGCTCCGAGCCGCGGGCGTTGACCCCCACGGTGCCGGCGGCCACGTCGTCGTCGCCCACGACCAGCACGTAGGGGAGCTTCTCCAGCTTGGCCCGGCGGATGCGGGCGCCGAGGGGCTCGTCGCCGGCCACCCAGTCGGCCCGGAAGCCGCCCGCCCGCAGCCGGGAGGCGAGGGCGGCGGCGTGGTCGTCGTGGTCGTTCCGCACGCCCAGGACCCGCGCCTGCACCGGCGCCAGCCAGGCCGGGAAGGCGCCGGCGAAATGCTCCAGCAGCACGCCGAAGAACCGCTCCACCGACCCGAACAGGGCCCGGTGGACCATGTAGGGACGGTGGCGGGCGTTGTCCGACCCGGTGAACTCCAGGTCGAAGCGGGTGGGGAACTGGAGGTCGACCTGGAGGGTGGACATCTGCCAGCGCCGGCCGATGGCGTCGCGGATGTGGACGTCGATCTTCGGGGCGTAGAACGCGCCCTCGCCCTCGGCCACCACGTAGGGGATGTCGGCCGCCTTCAGGGCCTCGTGCAGGGCGTCGGTGGCGATGTCCCACAAGGAGGGATCGCCCACGTACTTGTCGGGCCGGGTGGCCAGCTCCGCCTCGAACTCCTGGAACCCGAAGGTGCGCAGCAGCCGCAGGATGAACGCCAGCAGGCTGGACAGCTCGGGGGCCAGCTGCTCGGGGGTGCAGAAGATGTGGGAGTCGTCCTGGGTGAAGCCCCGCGCCCGCAGGAGGCCGTGCAGCACGCCGGAGCGCTCGTAGCGGTACACGGTGCCCAGCTCGTACAGCCGCAGCGGCAGCTCGCGGTACGACCGCTGCTGCGACTTGTAGATGAGGATGTGCATGGGGCAGTTCATGGGCTTGGGGTAGTACTTCGCCCCCTCCAGCTCCATGGGCGGGTACATGCCCTCGGCGTACCACTGGAGGTGCCCGGAGGTCTCGAACAGCGTGGACTTGGTGAGGTGCGGGGTGTAGACGAACTGGTAGTCCGCCCGCTCGTGCTCCGACCGCGAGTAGTCCTCCATCAGCCGGCGGACGAGACCGCCCTTCGGATGGAACACGGCCAGCCCGCTGCCGATCTCGGGGGGGAAGTGGAACAGGTCGAGCTCCAGGCCGAGGCGGCGGTGGTCGCGCTTCTCGGCCTCCTCCAGCATCCGCAAGTGCTCCTGGAGCGCCTTCTCCGACTCCCACGCCGTGCCGTAGACGCGCTGGAGCTGGGCCTTGTGCTCGTCGCCCCGCCAGTAGGCGCCGGCCACCCGGGTGAGCTTGAAGGCGCCCAGCCGGGAGGTGGACGGCACGTGCGGCCCGCGGCACAGGTCGACGAACTGCTCGGTGTTGCGGTAGGCGCTCACCGCCCCGCCGGCGGCGCCCTCCTCGGCGTCGACGCCCTCGATGATCTCCACCTTGTAGGGCTGGTCGGCGAACAGGGCCAGGCCCTCGTCCCGGGAGAGCTCCTCCCTCACGAACGGCTGGTTCTCGGCCACGATCTCCCGCATGCGCGCCTCGATGCGCTCCAGGTCGTCGTCGCTGAACGAGGCGCCGCCGGGCAGGTCGAAGTCGTAGTAGAAGCCGTTCTCGATGGGCGGGCCGATGGCGAACTTGGCGCCCGGCCACAGCTGGAGGACGGCCTGGGCCATCACGTGGGCGGTGGAGTGGCGCAGGATGTGGCGGCCGGCGTCGGAGTCGGCCTTGACGATCTCGACCGCCGCGCCGTCGGGGAGGGGGGCGGCCAGGTCGACCGGCGCCCCGTCGACCTTGGCGGCGATGGCCGCCCGGGCCAGGCCGGCGCCGATGGCCGCGGCGAGGTCGGCGGCCGTGGACCCGCCGGGCAGTTCGCGGGTGGAGCCGTCGGGCAGGGACACGGTCACGGTGGCCATCACCGGTCGAGCGTAATCAGCGCCGGCCGGCCCAGGCCGCCTGGAATTGGTCGAGCGTCATCCCCGACGACGCCTTCAGCGCCTCGTCCACGTTGTGGTCCACGCTGCCGGGCGCCTCCCGCGCCGCCCCCAGGCGGACGAGGAACGCCGACGGGGCCCCGACGCCGGCCCGGGCGGCCAGCAGCGAGATGGCCGAGCGGCTCTCCTTGTAGGCCCGGACGATCGACGCCTGGGCGCCGGTGCTCATCTCGTAGTCGCGGGGCAGCACGGCGTCGCCGCCGGCCGGCCTCCGCTCGCTGGTCGAGCGGCCGGTGGCCACCCAGTCGGCCACCCCCTCCTGCACCCACGCCGGCATGAGCGGGCCGGAGAGGGACGCGGCGGCCACGTGGGTCAGCTCGTGGACCAGCGTCTCGACCTGGTTGGCCGGGGGGTAGGCGGACAGGCGGGCGTCCTGCACGTAGATGCGGGGCGCGGTGGTGACCCAGCCGTCGTCGCGCTCGACGCCGTAGGCGGCGAAGGCCACGAACTTGTCGAGGTCCACCGTCGACTCGAGGAGCCGCTCCAGCTCGCCCACCGACCCGGCCAGGACCATGGGGACGTGGCCCGACCACGGCTGGTCCCACCGCCCGCCGAGCTGGGCCACCGCCTGCTCGGCCAGGGACGCCAGGGCGGCCGCCCGCTGCGCCTGCTCGGGGTGGCTCAGCACCAGCACGTGCTCGCTGCGCTGGAGCTGCACGGGGCCGAAGTCCCAGAGTTGCTTGTCGGTCTGGTAGCCGAGGGCGTCGAGGTCGGCGTCGCCGGCGACGTACCAGTGCCCGTCCCGCTCGACGTAGGTCAACCAGAGGTGGTCGACGGCGTCGCGGTCGTCGTACCCCGCCAACCGGTAGATCTGGCGCGTCTCGGGCAGGAACACCCGGACGCCGCCGTAGCGGCCCGCCAGCCCCACGCCGAGGTCGCCCGTGTCCTCGGTGGTGGCCTTCAGGGCGAACGAGGCCAGCGGCAGCGAGACGAGCCCGTCGAACTCCTGGGCCTGGGCCTTGCGGAAGTCGGCCGGCGCCTTCGGGTCCACCGTGGCGAGGAACGCGGCGCGGTCCCTGCCGGCGACGGCGGCGGTCCGGGCGTCGAGCACCTTCTGCACGTCGGCCAGCGGGTCCGCCGGGGCCGCCCGGGCGGACGGGACGCCGACGGCGGCGGCCACCAGGGCCAGCAGGGCGAGGAGGCGCCGCATCCCGCCAGTGTGGCGCCTGGTATCCGCGGATCGCGAACGCCCCCTCGCTACCGTCTTGTGACATGCCTTCGGGGACCGACGCCGGGGTGCTCGCGTTGCCCAGCGTGTCGCTCGTGCCCGACCCCCCGCCGCCGGGGGCCGTGCTCGTCCCCGCCTCCGACGCCGCCGCCTCGGCCCTCGTGCTGGCCGGCGCCCTGGGGGCCGGCCCGCCCCTCACCGAAGACGAAGCGGCCGCCGAGCTGGCCGAGCGCCGGCAGGCGGCGCTGGCGCCCCTGGCCGAGCGGGTGCGCCGCCTGGGCGAGGAGGCCCGGGCCGCCCGCGTCCAGGCCGACGCCGCCGTCGACGCCCACCCCGGCCTGCGGACACTGCCACGCGGCCTCACCTCGCACGCCGTCCGCGACACCGCCCACGCCGTGCACCTGGCCGCCGAGCGCTTGCGCGAGGCCCGGGACGCGGTGGGCGCCCGCCCCTCGTTCGACGCAGCGGCGGCGGCCCAGGCGCGCGCCGCCCAAGCCGACGTCGAGCACACCCGCTGGGAGCGGGGCGACGCCCTCCGCCGCACCCTTCCGGTCCTGGCTGCCGCCAACCTGCTGGCCGCTTGCATCGTCGCCGGCCGGCTGGCCACCGAGGCCTTCGACGCCGCCATGCTCCTCGTCGCCGTCCTCCCGCTCCTCGGCCTCGCCTTCACCGCCACGTCGGTGGCGGTGCCGGCCCACCATGCCCGCCTGGCCGCCCGCCGGCGGTGGTCGGCCCTGCGGTCGATGAACGTGAGCACCCTCGCCGGGCTCACCGTCCTCGAGGAGCGGGCCGCCGCCTGGGACCGCCGGGCCGCTCGGGTCACCGCCGCCGAGGAGGAGCTGCGGGCGGCGGGCGGCGCCTGGCGCACGCTGGTGGGCGGCACCGTCGCCCTCACCAGCGCCGACCGGCTGGCCGCCGACCTGGACATCGCCGAGCGGGCGGCGGCGCCGGCCGTGGCCGCCGAGACGGCGTGGGCCGAGGCGGCCGCCGGCCTCCAGGCCGCCGAGGACACCTTCGGCGCCGGCCACCCGCCCCTCGTCGTCGTCGACCCGGATCCCACCGTCGCCGCCGTCACCCGCCTGGCCACCCTCCGCCGCCTGGCCCTCCTCGGCGGTGCCACGCCGGTGATCCTGGTCGGCGCCGGGATGCCGGCGGCCGTCGAAGCCGGCGCGCCGGTGGCCGGCGACACCGACCGACCGCCGGCCCGGCACAGAGTACGCCCGCCGGCCGCCCCGGCCCCGCCGCCGGCCCGCCGCCCGGTGCGCGAGCCCGTCGCCGTCGGCGCCTGGCGGGCGGCGGCCAGCGCCGTGCCGTCCCGCCCGCCGTCCCCGGCCCCGGCTGGCGCCGCCCGGGCGGCGGAGGAGCTGGGGCGCCGGGTGCGGTCCGGGCTGGTCAAGCTGAAGGACCGGGCCCAGGCCCTCCGGGCCGCCGCCGAGCGGGCCGGCCCCGCCCGGCGCTGACACCGGCGCCCCACCCGCGAGAATGCGGGCGTGGGCGACCGCTTCGAGTACGTCGACGTCCGCGTCGACGGCGACGACGGGCCCATCGTCGAGGGCTTCTCGGCCCGCATCCCCTCCCAGGGCCTGACCGTGATGGTGGGCCCCTCGGGGTCGGGGAAGACCACGCTGCTGCGGCTGCTGAACCGCCTCGACGACCCCGACGCCGGCGCCGTCCTGCTCGACGGCGCCGACGTGCGCAGCTACGACGTCCTGGCCCTGCGCCGGCGGGTGCAGTACGTGAGCCAGGTGCCGGTCACGTTCCCCGGCACGGTGGCCGACAACCTCGGCGAAGGCGACCACGCCGCCCTGCTGCAACGGGTGGGCCTAGCGCCGGCCCTGACCGGCCGGGAGGCGGACCGGCTCTCGGTGGGCGAGGCGCAGCGGATGTGCCTGGCCCGGGCCCTGGCCCTCGGCCCGGAGGTCCTGGTGCTGGACGAGCCCACCTCGGCCCTCGACACCGAGTCCAAGGCCGGCGTCGAGGCGCTGGTGGCCTCGCTGGCGGCCGACGGCCTCACCGTCGTGATGGTGAGCCACGACCCGGAGCAGACCGCCCGCCTGGCCGACCACGTGATCGAGATGCGGAAGTGAACGACCTGAGCGGCGCCATCGGCTACAAGGACGTCGCCCTCGCCGTCGCCCTGGTGGCGGTGGGCATGGTGATCTCCCGCGTCCGCGGCCTGGGCCTGGAGAAGGACATGGCGGTCGCCACCATCCGCTCCTTCGTCCAGCTGCTGGCCGTCGGGTACGTGTTGGAGTTCGTGTTCGACGGCCACGGGGTCACCAGCATCGCCGTGCTGGCCGTGATGGTGGTCACCGCCGCCCTCACCGCCGGCCGGCGGGCCAGGGCGGTGCCAGGGGGCGCGGTGATCGCCGGGATCGCCCTGGGGGCCGCCACCGCCGGCACCCTCGGGGTGCTCACCGTCCTCGGCATCGTGCCGGTCGAGGCCCGGGCCGTCGTGCCGCTCGGGTCCATGGTGCTGTCCAACGCCATGATCAGCGCCGCCCTGGTGATGACCACGTTGCGCGACGACCTGGCCGGTGCCCGCCGGGAGGTCGAGGCCCGCCTCAGCCTCGGGCAGACGGCCCACCAGGCGTCGCTGCCCTGGCACCGCCGGGCCCTGCGCAGCGGCATGCTCCCGGTGGTCGAGAACACCAAGGTGGTGGGCCTGGTGGCCCTGCCCGGTGCCATGACCGGCATGATCCTGGCCGGTGCCCAGCCCCTCGAGGCCATCCGTCTCCAGCTGGTGGTGATGTACATGCTGCTCGGCGGCAACGCCTTCGCCGCCGTGCTGGCCGGAGAGCTCACCGTGCGCCGGCTCTTCACCTCGGACCACCAGCTGATCCGGGACCTTCGCCGCAAACCGGCCTGAAGAGGGGGTTGCCAACACCGGTAGGTGTCGCGGATACTTACCGAGAGGTTAGGTGCACCTTAGACATGGGCTAAGGTGATCCTTAGACGAACGGAAGGTACCCCGGCGGTGCTGGCCAATTATCTCATCGGATTGCGGGAAGGTCTGGAGGCGGCGCTCGTCGTCGGCATCCTCGTCGCCTACGTCGTGCGCAGCGACCGCCGCGCTGCCCTCCGGCCGATCTGGACCGGCATCGGCCTGGCCGTCGGCCTGAGCCTGGTCGCCGGCGCCCTCCTCACCTTCACCTCCCGCCAGCTGTCGTTCAGGGCCCAGGAGGCCTTCGGCGGCGTCATGTCGCTGTTCGCCGTGGCCTTCGTCACCTGGATGATCTTCTGGATGCGGCGCACGGCCCGCTCCCTCAAGGGCGAGCTCCACCACAAGATCGACGCCGCCCTGGCGATGGGCACGGCCGCCCTCGTCCTCACCGCCTTCGTGGCCGTCGCCCGGGAGGGCCTGGAGACGGCGCTGTTCGTGTGGACGGCCGTCGAGGCCACCGGCAACAGCGCTAGCCCGGTGGTCGGCGCCGTGCTGGGGCTGGTCACCGCCGTCGTGCTCGGCTACCTGCTCTACCGGCGGGCGGTCCACCTCAACCTGGCCACCTTCTTCCGCTTCACCGGTGCCGGCCTGGTGGTCGTGGCCGCCGGCGTGCTGGCCTACGGCTTCCACGACCTCCAGGAGGCCGGTTTCCTGCTGGCCGGCGGGCTCGACCGGGTGGTGGTCGACGCCACCGGCATCCTCCCGCCCTCGAGCTGGTGGGGCACCCTCTTCAAGGGCCTGTTCAGCATCAGCGCGGCGCCCACCCGGCTCGAGTTCGGCGTGTGGCTCGCCTACCTCGTTCCCACGATGTACCTCTTCCTGCGCCAGCCCAAGCCGGCGCGGGTGCAGCCGGCGGCGGCCGGTACCTCGCAGCCCTCCAAGTCCGCCCAACCCGTCGCCGGCTGAGGTCTCCCATGCCCAAGCGCTCTGCCGCCGCGCCCGCGCTGGCCTTGCTCGCCCTGCTGGCCGCCTGCCAGTCGACCGGCGGCGACGCCGTCGCCATCACCGCCACCGACACCACCTGCGTGGTGGCCAAGACCGACCTGGCCGCCGGGAAGACCACCTTCGCCGTCACCAACGGCGGCAAGAAGGTCACCGAGGTGTACGTCTACGGCCCCGAGGACCGGGTCGTCACCGAGCGGGAGAACATCGGCCCCGGCACCAAGGCCACCTTCTCCGCCGACCTGGCCGCCGGCACCTACGAGGTCGCCTGCAAGCCGGGCCAGACGGGCAACGGCATCCGCCAGGCCATCAAGGTCACCGGCGCCGGCGGGGCCGCCGCCAAGCCGGCCGACAAGGAGTTCCAGATCGTCGCCCGGGACTACGCCTTCACCGGGCTCGAGAAGGTCGCCATCGCCAAGGGCGAGACGGTCGAGTTCGAGCTCGTGAACCGCGGGAACGACCAGCACGAGCTGGAGGTCTTCCCGCCCTCGGGCGACAAGTCCCTGGGCGAGGTCGGGCCCACCAACCCGGGCAGGACCGGCAAGGTCACCCTCACCTTCGACGAGCCGGGCACCTACCGCGTGGTGTGCGGCGTCGACGACCACGAGCACAAGGGCATGGTGGGCACCTTCACCGTCACCGGCTGACCGCTCCCACGCCGAGCAGGGCGGCGGCGGCCGAGACGCCCGCGCCGGCGGCGGCAGCGGCGTCGACGGCGGCCAGGGCGGCCGGCGTGGCGAGGTCGTGGTCGAGGGCGGCCCGCACCGCCTCCAGGCCGGCGTCGCCCTCCCCCGCCGCGCGCCAGGCCCGGAGCCGGGCGGCGGCGGCGGGCAGCAGCGAGTCGTCCCACTCCCAGGGCGAGCGGTAGTGCTGGGAGATGATGGCCAGCCGGACGGCGTCGGGCTCCCACTCCTTCAGCAGGTCGCTGACGAACACCAGGTTGCCGAGCGACTTCGACATCTTCTGGCCGCCCAGGCCGACCATCCCCACGTGCATCCAGTGGCGCACGAACGGCTCGCCGGTGGCCGCCTCCGACTGGGCCGCCTCGCACTCGTGGTGGGGGAAGATCAGGTCGGAGCCGCCGCCGTGCAGGTCGATGGTGGTGCCCAGCTCGCGCAGCGCCAGGGCCGAGCACTCGATGTGCCAGCCCGGCCGGCCCCGGCCCCACAGGGAGTCCCAGGCCGGCTCGTCGGGGGCCGACGGCTGCCAGAGCACGAAGTCGAGGGGATCCCGCTTGTGCGGGTCGGCGGGGTTGCCGCCCCGCTCGGCGGCGAGTGCCAGCATCTCGTCGCGGGCGTAGTGGCTGACGGCGCCGAACCGGGGAGCCGACGCCACGTCGAAGTACACCGCCCCGCCTGCCTGGTAGGCGTGCCCGGACTCGAGCACCATGCCGATGAACCCCAGGATGTCGGGGATGGCCGAGGTGGCCCGCGGCTCGCTGAACGCCGGCAGCAGGCCCAGGGCGTCCATGTTGGCGTCGAAGCGGGCCATCTCCTCGGCCGCCAGGTCGAGGTAGTGGACGCCCAGCTGGCGGGCCCGGCGAAGGATGTCGTCGTCGACGTCGGTGACGTTGCGGACGCACTGCGTGCGGTGCCCGAGGTCGCGCAGCCGGCGCTGGAGCACGTCGTAGGCCAGATAGGTGGCGGCGTGGCCCACGTGGGCGGCGTCGTAGGGAGTGATGCCGCACGTGTACATGGTGACGACGGGCCCCGGCGAGAAGTCGACGACCGCACGCCGGGCGGTGTCGTAGAGCCTCATTCGAGCACCGTCGTCGACTGCCCCACCGAAGGACCGGACGATCGCCGGCGGCCGCTCGTGCCGCCGCAGGCGGCCCTACCGGATGCCGGCCAAGAGTGACGGGCGGAGGGTGGCCGGCTCTGCCGGCCGCCCGGAGCGCAGGTGGCTCGCCGAGCAGCCTCCGGTTGCGAGGCGAAACTCATTCCAGTGTGATGCCGGTCAGCCGCAAGGCCGCCCTGGTCTTGTAGCGCACGTTGAGCTGGAGCAGCACGGCGGTGAACGACTCGATCGGCGCGGCGTTGGCCAGCGATCCGGCGTTGAGCGGGCGCAGGCCGGGGATGAGCCGGACCAGGGCGGCGGTGGCCTCGTAGGCCGCCTTGTGGTCGGAGGCGATCAGCACGTCGCTCTCGACCTCCTTGCCGAGGTTGGCCAGCGCCTTGGCCGGGAGGTGGTGGAAGGCGGCCGCCACCTGCGACCCCGGCACCACGCTCTGGACGTGGGACGCCACCGAGCCCCGGGGCGGCACCAGCGGCTCGAACTCCTTGCCCATGTGGGTGAGGGCATTGGCCATGGAGATCACGACCTTGCCCTCCAGCTCGGGGGCGAGCGACGCGGCGGTGGCCGCCGCCGCCTCCCACGGGGTGGCGATGACCACGACGTCGGCCTCGGCGGCCAGGGCGTTGTCGGCCGGCGACAGGGCCAGCTCCCGGTCGGGCCACTTGCCCAGCAGCTCGCCGCAGATCTCCGCCGCCCGGTCCTTCGACCGCGACCCGATCCTGACGTCCAGCCCGGCGGCGGCCAGGCGCAGGGCCAGCCCTTTGCCCGCCGGCCCGGTCCCTCCGAGGATGCCTACTTCCATGACCGCCACGGTACTGCCCGCCCCGGAAGGCCTACTCGCCGGCGTAGGTCCAATCGGGCTGCTTGGCGGCCTGGCGGCGGTCGTAGACGACCTTCCCGTCGCCCAGGTCCACCACCTTGGGCACCAGGTGCTCCCGCGCCGGCAGCGCGCAGGTGCCCTCCAGGTGGGCGGCGAAGTCCTCCGGGAAGGCGGCCAGCACGCTCGACACCAGCACCTGCTCCTCGGTGCCGAGGTAGCAGCGGTTCGAGTCGGTGACGGTGCGCAGGCGGGCGCCGACCAGGTCGACGTCGCCCTGCGACGCCTCCGGTCCCCGCAGGCGCCCCAGGGCGGCGGTGATGTCGGCCGAGCCGCGCTTGCAGGGCGGGCACTGGCCGCAGGACTCGACGGCGAGGAAGCGCGACAGCACGGCGACCAGGTCCACCATGCAGGCCGTGTCGTCGTAGACGGCGAAGCCGGCGGCGCCCAGCCCGGAGCCGGCCGCCCGCATGTCCTCGTAGGTGAGGGGCGTGTCGAAGAGGCGGGCGGGGAGCACCGGGTTGCCCACGCCGGAGAAGGCGGCCTTGAACCGCCGGCCGGGGAGCGGGCCGCCGGCGACCTCCAGCAGCTCGGCCAGCGGCGAGCCCATCTCCATCTCGTACACGCCCGGCGCCGCCACGTCGCCCACCACCGTGCACACCAGCGTCCCCGGCGAGTGCTCCGTGCCCATCCGCCGGAACCACTCGGCACCCCTGGCGAGGATGTGGGGGACGTTCGAGAGGGTCTCCAGGTTGTTCACCAGCGTGGGGTTGGGCTCGGGGGCGGCACCCGGGGACGACGCCGGCGGGTGGGTCTCCCACCCGAGCTGCGGGCCGGTGGCGAAGAGCCCGTGCTGGAACGGCGGGAGCACCCGGGGCAGGGGGTCGTGGCCCTCGATGACCTCGAGCAGGGCCTTCTCCTCCCCGAACAGGTACTCCTCGGGACCGGCCACCACCGACACGGTGAGGCCCTCGAGGAGGCCGCCCATCTCCTCGAGGGCGCCGATCAGCCGGTCCCGCTCCCGGACGAACGACGCCTTGGTGGCGATGTACGCCTCGGTCGCCCCCACCGCCAGGGCGGCGATGGCCAGCCCCTCGACCGCCTGGTACGGGTTGGCCCGCAGCAGGGCCCGGTCCTTGAACGTGGCCGGCTCGCCCTCGGCGGCGTTGCACACCGCGTAGCGGCGCGACCCCGGCGCCTGCCGCACCGAGCTCCACTTGGTACCGGTGGGGAAGCCGGCTCCGCCCCGGCCCCGGAGCCGGGCCAGGCTGACCTCCTTGGCCGTCTGCTCCGGCCCGATGCGGCGGGCTCGGGCCAGGCCCTCGCCCCCGCCGGACGCCAGGTACTCGCCCGCCGTCCGGAACTCGGACGCGGTGAGGAACGGGAGGAGGGTCAACAGAACTTCGAGAGGATCGAGAACGGGTTCACGGCCCGGCCGCCGCCGGGGTGGACCTCGAAGTGGAGGTGGGTCGGCCCGCCCGAGGCGTCGCCCGAGTTGCCGACGTAGCCGATCACCGTGCCGGCCGCCACGTGCCCGGAGGCACCGCTGTAGTGGTCGAGGTGGGCGCCGTAGTAGGTGTTCCCGTCGTCGCCGTCCAGGTAGTACGAGATCCCGCCCAGGCCCGAGCTGTGGGGCTTGAAGGCGCCCCCCACGCTGGCCACCACCGGCGTGTTCCGCGGGGCCAGGATGTCGTTGCCCTGGTGCGTCCGGGTGCCGCCGCCCCGGGGGTCGCCGAAGTCGTTCGAGAAGGCGTGCGGGCCCTGCACCGGGCAGAGCCAGCCACCCCCTCCGATCACCGGGATGGACAGGGACACGTTGAGGACACCCCGCTTGGCGGCCGCCGCCTTCCTGTCCGCCGCCAGCTTGGCCTCGTACGCCTTCTGGGCGGCGGCCAGCTGGTCGAGCTGGGCCGACGCCGAGGCCTCCACCTTCTTCAGGTCGGCCACGACCGCCCGCTGCTTCGCCAGCTGGGCCTGGAGGGCGGTCTGGCTGGTCTCGAAGTCGGCTCGCGCCACCTCGTAGCTGTCACGGGCGTCGGTGCGGCCGAGGGTGACGAAGCGGAGCATGGCCCGGCCACGGGCCGCCTGCCCCGGATCGCCGCCGACCCAGGTGGCGGCCACGTTGCCCTCCACGTACTGCTGGACGGCCAGCTGGCGCACCTGCTCGCCCAGGTCGTCGACGGCCCGCTTCGCCGACGAGGCCCGGCTCTCCAGGCGGCTGACCTCCTGCTGGGCCTTGGCCAGCTGGCTCTGGGCCTTGGCCAGCCGGGCGGCCGCGGCGTTGGCCTTCTTCTGGGCGGCGTCGAGCTGGCCCTTCGACGGTGGCTTGCCCGTCGCCGAAGCCGCCCCCGCCGCCGATGGCAGCGCGGCGAACAGGGACAGCACTACGACCCCCACCAGTCGGCGCATGCGCCCGACAACCTAGGCGAGTGTGACGCGCGCCGCACCTGGGGCTACAGCTGGACGGACTTCACCTCCAGGAACTCCTCCAGGCCGTAGCGCCCCAGCTCCCGCCCGTGCCCCGACTGCTTGTAGCCGCCCCACGGGGCGAGCGGGTTGAACACGCCCCCGTTCACCTCCACCATGCCGCTGCGCAGGCGGCGGGCGACGGCCATCGCCCGGTCTGGGTCGGCCGACCACACGGCGGCGTGCAGCCCGTAGACGGTGCCGTCGGCGATGGCCACCGCCTCGTCCTCGCCGTCGTAGGGCACCACGGCGAGCACCGGGCCGAAGACCTCCTCCTGCTCCACCTTGGTGCCCGGCCGGACGTCGGAGAGCACGGTGGCCCGCACGAACCAGCCCCGGTCGAGGCCGTCGGGCGCCTCTGCCCCGCCGGCCACCAGCCGGGCGCCGTCGTCGAGCGCCGAGGCGATGTACGAGCGCACCCGGTCGCGCTGGGCCTCCGACACGAGCGGCCCGAGGCGGGTGCCGGGGTCGAACGGGTCGCCCGGCACGTACTCGGCCGCCATCGACGCCGCCAGCTCCTCGGCCTCGGCCAGCCGCCGTCGGGGGACCAGCAGCCTGGTGAGGGCCGAGCACGTCTGGCCGGAATTGAGGAAGGCCGACGTGACCGTGCCCCGCACGGCGGCGACCAGGTCGGCGTCGTCGAGGACGATGCTCGGTGACTTGCCGCCCAGCTCGAGGGAGACCCGCTTCACCGTGCCGGCGGCGGCGGCCGCCACCTGCCTCCCCACCGCCGTCGAGCCGGTGAACGACACCATGTCGACGCCCGGCGAGGCCACCAACGCCTCGCCGACCACCGGCCCGTCCCCGCTGACCAGGTTGAACACGCCGGGCGGCAGGCCGGCGTCGTGCAGGATCTCGGCCAGCACGAAGGCCACCGACGGGGCCAGCTCGCTGGGCTTGAGCACGATCGTGCAGCCGGCGGCCAGCGCCGGCGCCACCTTCGACGCGATGAGGTGCAGCGGGTAGTTCCACGGCGTGATGGCGCCCACCACGCCCACGGGCTCTCGCACCACCAGCGAGTTGCCGATCCGCTCGTCGAAGGAGAAGGAGCGCAGCACGTCGGCCTTGGTGGCGAAGGTGAGCGCCGGCAGGCCGACCTGGAGCATGGTGGCCACGTTGACCGGCATGCCCAGCTCCTCGGTGATCATCGCCCCGAGTTCGGCCATCCGGGCGCCGAGGGCCGCCGACACCCCCGCCAGCAGGGCGGCCCGGTCCTCCACGGGCGTGGCCGCCCACGACCGGAAGGCGGCGTTGGCCGCCTCGACGGCCCGGTCGACCTCGGCCGGCCCGGCGGCGGCCACCCGGGCGCACACCTCCTCGGTGAACGGGTTGACCACGTCGATCGTGCCGCCGCCGGACTCCACCCAGCGGCCGCCGACGTAGACGCGGTCCCACCGCCGCACCTCGCCCACCCGAGTTAGGTCCGCGCGGCCAGGCGGGACTGGAGGCGGGGGCCCGCCTTCTCGAACTCGCCGCGCAGGATGCCGTCGACGCCCGGCAGCTTCGACGCCCCGCCGTAGTGGAGGCGGATGGTGAGCTCCGAGCCGCCCTTCCGGGGGTCGACCTCGGCCACCAGCACCCATGCCGAGTGCTCCTCGCCGTGGTCCATCCGCTCGAAGCGGACCCGCTCGGGCGGGCTGTGCTCGGTGCGCACCATGCGGACCTTCTTGGTGAGCGGCAGCGGCCCGATCTTGGCGCCCAGCTCCACGACCCACGCCGGCCCCGGGTCGTCGGGGTGCGGCGGCGACGGCTCCGCTCCGAACACGATGCCGAGCCATCCGGGATACGTGCCCAGGTCGGCCACCTCGGCGAAGACGGTGGCGGGCGGGGCGTCCAGCTGGGCGGTGCCGTCCATGTCCATCGCCGGGATCCTACGGCCGGCGGTACGGCGGCCGTTGGCCGGGTGGCCAGCCGGGGCTGAACAGATTGGCGCCGTCGACGCCGGTGACCAGCCACGCGCCGTCGCGCATGCGGCGCACGGCGATGTGGCGGAACTCGAGCGGTGGACCCGGGCGCAGGCTCATGAGCTTGCCCCGCGGCTCCACGAAGGTGACCACCGCCACGTCCGGGCGCGGGTCGCTGCGGCTCCGCACGCCCCACGTGACGGCGCTGAACCCCGTCCAGAACTCCCGCCACCGCCGCAGGCGCTCGGTGGCGAAGCGCTCCCAGAGCCGGTGCTTCGACGGGCTGGCAGCCAGGCCGTCGGCCACCGCCTCCCAGTGCTCGGGCGGGCCCACGTCCTCCGGCGGGGCCGACATGACCCAGTACTGGGCCAGCACTTTGCGGAACTCCGGGTCGGTGAGGGTCCACGCCCGGGCCAGGTCCCGCTCGTCCATCACCGCCCGGACCCAGTCGCGGGCGATGACGACGGCCGGGTCGTCGGCGGCCGGCGGGACGGACTGGTCGGTGGTCAGGGCTCCGACCCCTCGTCGGCGTCCACCAGCCGGTCGTAGGACTGGAGCAGCGCCATGCCGTTCTCCACGAAGGTGGACACGGCGTCGCGCTCGGCGGCGTCGGCGCCGGCCGCATCGAGGAGGTCGCCCAGCTCCGGAGCGGTGAGCTGCTCGCCACGGAGGTGGACACCGATCATGAACCGGTGCAGCTCGTCGCGGTCGCCGCACGGGGCGGCCTGCGCCTTCCTGGCCGCCACGTAGGTGTCCCACTGGAGCCTCGACCGCTCCGAAAGCACCGCTGCCTCCGCCTCCTCGCCGGCCCCGGCGGCCGGCCGCACGTCGGGGCAGGGTACCCGGGCGGGGGTGGACAGGGGCCGGTTCCGCCGTTGCCGCCGACCGGCCCCTGTCAGAAGGGGTGAGCGCCGGCAAGGCCCGCCGGGATACGCCGGACGGCACGAAGGAGGTATGCTCGTTCGCGGCCATCGCTCCGAATGTCCGTGCAAGGGGGATTCATGGCGAACAGGATCCGCGAGGCGATCGAGGTGCTGGCCCGCAGGGGCTGGACCCAGGGTGCCTTCACCGACGACACCGGCCGCCACTGCCTCCAGGGCGCGCTCTACGAGGCCCACGGCTGCCAGCCCCGCCGCCACGGGGCGCTCACCCGCAGTTCCACGGACCCCGGCCTGGCGGCAGACATCCGCCTGGTCAACGAGATCATCGCCACCGAGTACCCGGAACGGGTCGGAGCGGTGGGCGTGTCCCGGTTCAACGACCATCCGGACACGACGGTCGACGACGTGCTGCGCGTGCTGGAGAAATCGGCGGTTCGGCGCGACGAGCAGGTCTGACCCGGTTATCCTGGGATCGGTTCGCCCCGTGCCGGCGGGGCGGCCGGCGGACCCGGAGGAGATGTGGCCGACGAATCGATGGCCCCGGAGACCTTCGGGATCGTGGCCGTCCGGCCTGATCCCGTCAGCGCGGCCGTGAGCCCGGCCGGCGACCTCGACGTCTCGACCTCTCCCCGCCTGCTCGCCTGTATCGACGAGCTGCTGGCCGAGGGCCGCTCGAAGATCGTGGTCGACCTGCGGGCCGTCACCTTCATCGACTCGTCGGGGCTCGGGGCCCTGGTGAAGGCCCACAAGCACGCCGGCCCCACCGCCCGCCTCACCGTGGTGCAGCCGCCGCCCCACGTGCACCGGGCCATGGAGATCTCGGGGATCCTCAAGGTCATCACGGTCGAGCCGGCGCCGTGACACACGCCGCCGAACCGGGGCCGAAAAGAAGAGCGGCCCCGCCCGGGTGGGCGGGGCGCTCTGGCTTCCCGGGGGGCGGGATAGAGCAAGTGTACAGGATCCGCCGACAACTGGCAAGGGACGGTTCCGACAGTCCGGACATAGCTCCGGCGCGGCCTCGGACCTAGTCTCGGAGGGCGTCGCCGAACTCGGTGACGACGGTGAGCACCACGCCCGCCAGCCCCGCCAGGGCGCCGATCACGAGGGGCACCCCGGCGTGCGGGGCGCCGCCGCGCCGGGCCCGCCATCCGAACGTCACGGCGGCGGCGCACGGAACGGCGAAAACCGCCAGCGCGACCAGGTCCGACGCCGCCGTCACCCACCACGCGTTGTCCCCGCCTACGGAACCGCCGAGGACGGACACCGTCGCCTCGCCGGCACCCATGGCCAGTAGGAAGCCGACCGGCACCAGCGCCACCGCCGCCCATGCCCTGGCCAGCCACGTGCCGGCCTGACCGCCTTTCCCGCCGGCTCGCTCCGCCACCACCATGGGACGCCTCCTTCCTCGATGCCCACGATGCGCTCCTGCGGTCGGGCGGCAAGGGCTGAACGTCCCGAGCAAACCCGCCGTGCGGGTGGGCGGTGGCCGGAGGGCCGAAATCCCGGCCCTCGACCGCCGCCGGCGCGACCGTGGGGGCGGTGCCGCTCGTCCGTCTCCGTCCGCTGTGCGCCGAGGACCGCGACGCCTTCCTGGCCGGTCACCACCAGCTCCTCGCCGAGGGCTTCACCGCCGCCCTCGGCTACGACCCGCTGAAGTCCTGGGACGAGTACCTCGACGCGCTCGAGGCGGAGCGACGGAGGATCGGCCTCGGCGCCGACCGCGTGCCTGCAACCATGCTCGTCGCCGAGGCCGGCGGCCAGGTGGTGGGCCGGGTGTCGGTCCGCTACCGGCTCGACGACTTCCTCCTGCTCCAGGGCGGCCACATCGGCTTCGCCGTCTTCCCGGCCCACCACCGGCGGGTCGGCTCGGCCACGGTGATCGAGCGGTGCGGCGGACGCCTCAAGTGGACGGTCGTCGGCACCGCCGGGTCGCTGGTTCGCCGCTACTGGATCGGCGCCGACCGCGTCAGAAGCTGAACCGGCGCTCACACCACCGCTGACGACGAGCCGAGGACCCCGTAATCGAGCGTTTCAACGCGCGCCATCCTTCGGATATCCGCACGGTATTTAGTCCAGGCACAACTGCCGGAAAAGTGCAGAATGAGGAAAGGCGAGTCAGATGGCGAAGATGCTTCGCGGCCTTGGTGTCGCGCGTGACGTGCGAACGCGAGTTGCAGCACTCGCCTCGCTCGTTCTCTTGCTAGCCGGGCTGACCAGTGTTGCCTTTCTTTCTCCGGCGAGCGCTGTAACTGTCTCTGTTTCGATCAAGAATCTCAGCTTCAACCCGGCTTCTGTCTCCATACCGACGGGCTCCACCGTCGTCTGGAGCAACGACGAGACCGACGGGACGGTGCACAGCGTCACCGCCGACGACGGGTCCTTCACCCAGGACCTCAAACCGGGCGACACGTTCTCGTGGACCTTCGACAAGGCCGGATCGTTCGGCTACCACTGCCGTTTCCACCCCTTCATGACCGGCGTGATCACGGTGACCGGCGACGGCGCCCCTCCGTCCACCGAGCCGCCGACGAGCGCCCCGCCGACGACCTCCCCGCCGACGACGGGGACCGTCCCGCCCTCGACGGCGCCGCCCACCACGGCGCCGGGCGGCTCGTCGACCACCACCGCTCCGACGGGCGCCTTCGTCGCCGGCGTCGGGCCCATCGCCGCCCACTTCAACCTCACCGACAACAACGACGGCTGGTTCGACTCGGGTACGTCGCTCTTCGGCACCAAGTCGCTGGCGGTGGCCGAGCTGCCCCGGGCCGGGCTGGGCACGCTCGGGGTGACACCCGGCGACGTCACCAGCCTCGACGCCGGGAAAGCGCTGGCCGACCTGGTGAAGGGCCTGCCCAACGTGCCACTGCTCCAGGTGCCGACCGTGCCCCCGACCCTCAGCTCGCTCGGCACGGTGGCCGATGCCCTGAGCACCCTGTCGCCGCAGCTCCAGGGGCTGGGGCTCGGCGGGCTGGCGCCCCAGGTCGACCAGATCCAGGCCCAGATCAAGACCGTCCTGCTCGACCCCGTCGCCGCCGCCGCCGGCCTGAACACCTTCCCGGTCGGCGTGGACCTGGTGAAGAACCTCACCGAGCTGGCCAGCCAGCTCCAGGACGGCGAGCTCCCCGTCAACGTCAACTTCCACATCGGCCCCGAGTACACCCAGGCCAACCACATGGTGAGCAGCCTGATCTGGCCGTCGGGCGCGGCCGGCTTCCCGTACGACCAGCAGGGCGCCACCATCGGCGACCTCGGCGTCCAGCTCACCAAGCCGGGCCTGTACGCCTTCCAGTGCAAGATCCACCCGTACATGCTCGGCGCCGTCGTGGTCGACGACCCGCTCACCCCTGGTCTCGACTTCGGGAAGTCGCTGACCGTCAACACCCGCAACCTCGAGTCGGTCCCCTCGCAATCAGACCTGATCTTCAAGCTGGTCCACACCTTCTTCAAGATCACCGTGCCCACCAACTGGGACCATTTCAGCGACACCCAGGCGACAACCTGGAACCCTCAGTACCCGATTGCGCCGATCCTTACTGCTGACTCGGGCGGAAATCCGCAGCTCATTCCCAACCTGAACGACTTCTTCCACCAGATGTTCCACGAACCTGTCCAGCAGCCGGCCTTGACGAAGCCGTCAGCACCCGGCGTCGGGTCGGTCTGGGTCGACACGGAGTTCGAGACCACGGCCGGCAAGTCGAAACCCGGCACCTCCACCCGGATCGACGCCTCGAACTGGAGCATCGCCCGCAAGGTCGCGCTGCCCGAGATCGACATGAACAACCCGCACAACATGTGGACCGACGTCGCCGGAAAGGTCATCTACCAGACGGAGTGGTGGAACAACCGCCTCGACGTGTGGGACGCCTCCTCCGGCAAGCTCGTGCGCACCCAGCCCACCGGCCCCGATCCCTCCCACGTCATGACCGAGGTGGGGAGCGACAACGTCGACGTGGTGATCAACGGCGGCAACCAGATCATGGTGTTCTCGCCCGGCGCCACCAAGCTCCTGAAGACGATCAACCTGTCGCCGCCCGGGACCAAGCCGGCCCACCCCCACGCGCCGTGGATGAGCTCCGACGGCAAGATCATGGTGACGCCGAACGTGAACATGGACACCGCCTCCGTGATCAACATGGAGACCGGGACCCACGTCGACGAGCCCACGGGCCACTGGCCCATCGCCCAGGGCATGACGCCCGACGACACGAAGTTCTACACGGCCAACTTCCTGGACGGCACCGAGTCGTGCATCTCCATCGGCGCCCCGGCCTGCAACGACGGCGGGCACAAGGTCCACAGCAAGGTCATCGACCTCCAGCCCGGCTACGACCCGGTGTCGGGCGCCACCGGCTCCCCGGGCCTGGGCGGCCTCCCGATCCAGAACCCGGTCAGCCCCGACGGCCGCACCCTCCTGGTGGCCAACACCTTCACCAACAACGTGGCGGTCATCGACACGGCGACCGACACCCTCGTGAAGTTCCTGCCCTGCGACGCCGGGTGCCACGGCATCAACTTCGGGTTCAAGAAGGGCGGGGGCTACTACGGCTACGTCTCGTCGAAGTTCGCCAACACGATGGAGGTCATCGACGTCAGCCAGGGCCCCCAGGCGGCCAGCGTGGCGGGCAAGTTCACGGTCGACGCGGGACCCGGGACGGCGACCGACGACAAGATCGTGGGGTACTCCGGCTTCGGCGGCATGGGCATCGTGACCACGCCCCTCGCCTACCCGGGCTGGTCGGCGGCCCAGAAGGGGGCCGGGGCTCCGGGAACGGAGCTTCTCGTCCCCTGCCAGATCGCCCTCCCCGGCAAGAACGCCTGCTGATGACGCGTCAATCCGGGGTCGGGATGCGCACCGTAGTCACCTGCATCGCGACCAGCATCGTCACCCTTGCAGCCGCCGGCATCACCGGCCTGGGCGTCATCCCGGCGTCCCAGGCGGAGCCGTCGCCCGCACCCGTGTCGATCCGGAGCGTCTCCTATCAACCCCAGGACCTCACGGTCTCCGCCGGCACCACTGTCACCTGGCGCAACGACGAGGCCGACCGCACGGTGCACAGCGTCACCGGCGGACCGCTGGCGTCACCCGACCTGGCGCCCGGGCAGGTCTGGTCGTACACCTTCACGACGGCCGGGAGCTTCACCTACCACTGCCGCTTCCACACCTACATGGAGGGCCACGTCACGGTGACCGGCGCTCCGGAGACACCGCCAACCTCGGCCCAGCCCCCGGCGACCACTGCCCCACCGGGGCCGGCGCCGGGCGGCGCCGGCACCCAGTACGTGGGTGCGCCGCTCGGGGACGGCACCTACCTCGCCAAGTACGACCTGGTGGGCGGGGTGAAGGTCTTCCACCTCGTGATGGCGCCGGTGAGCTGGGAGGTCACGAAGGGGCGGGTGGTCCAGGGCTTCGCCTTCAACGGCGTCATCCCCGGGCCGGTGATCCGCGCCAACGCCGGCGACCGGCTCCGGTTCGTCGTGGAGAACAAGCTTCCTCCAGGGCAGATGACGGGCGTCCACTGGCACGGGATGGTCCTCCCCAACGACCAGGACGGCGTCCCCGGCGTCACCCAGGAACCGATCCAGCCGGGCCAGACCTACACCTACGAGTGGACGGCGGTGACCACCGGGACGCACTGGTACCACGCCCACATGGGCGGGGCCCAGATCGGCAAGGGCCTCTACGGCCCGCTCCAGATACAGCCGCGGGCCGGCGACGACATCCCCGCCGCCCACGACTACTCGCTCATGTTCGGCGACACCAACCTCGGCTTCGTGCTCAACGGCCGCTCGTTCCCTGACACCGTGCCGCTGCACGCCAAGGTCGGCGAGCGGGTGCACATCCGCCTGTACGACCCCGGCGACGACGAGCACGCCATCCACCTGCACGGCACCGCCTTCCAGGTGGTGGCCCAGGACGGGCACCACCTGCCCCAGCCCTACCTGGCCGACACGCTGTCGATCGCGCCAGGCCAGACATGGGACATCGTCGCCGTCATGACCGTGCCCGGGAAGTGGGCGCTGCACTGCCACAAGTTCATCCACTCCGAGAACGACATGGGGATGATGGGCATGACCACCATCCTCGAGGTCGCGGCCTGACCGGCCCGGGAGGCCGGTCCATCGGCAACTCACCGGTGCGCCATTCCGCAGGGCTGGTGCATCGGTGACCGGCCGGCGGGCCGCCCGGCTCCTCTGCGGGCTCGGGCTCGGGCTCGGCGTGCTCGCCGCTGCCGCCCCGGCCGGCGGGCACGCCGACGTGGAGTGGTCGTCGCCGGCGGCCGGCGCCTCGCTCCCCACCGCCCCCGACCGGGTCGTCCTCGTGTTCGAGGAGCGGCCCGACCCGATCCTGTCCTCCGTCGAGGTGCTCGACAGCGGCGGCGCCGCGGTCGCCACCGGCCCCCTCGGCGCCGCGCCCGGGCGGCCGGACGGGCTGGTCCGGGCGGTGACCGCCCTGCCCGACGGCGCCTACACCGTCACCTGGCGGGCGGTGTCGGCGACCGACGGCCATCTGGAGACCGGCTCCTACCGCTTCGGGGTCCGTTCACCGGTCGCCGCCTCCCCCGCCTCGGAGCGGGCGGCGGGGCCGACGTGGGCGGGGGTCGGGGCCAGGTCGGTCTACGAGGCGGGCGTGCTTGGCCTGATCGGCCTGGCGTTCGTCGGCCTGTTCGTGTTCCGCACGGCGCCGGAGCCGGTGCTCCGTTGGGGCCTCGGCCTGTCGTGGGCCGCCGCTGTCGCCGGCGCCCTGGGCCTCGCTGCGTCGCAGGCCTCGGTCGACGGCGCCGGCCTCGGTCGCCTGCTGTCGTCCTCGGCCGGGCCGTCGGCGGCGGCGAGGGGGGCGCCGTTGCTCGAGGCGGCGCTGGCGATTGGTGCCGCACTGGCGTGGCGGGGGAAGTGGCGCCGGGCTGCACTGGCCGGCGTGGGGGCCTACGCCGCCCTGTCGATGCTCGCCGACGCCCGCGCCGGCCACGCCGCGGCCGCCAAGTCGTGGGCCTGGCTCCACGTGGCCGTCCTCTGGACCCACTTCCTCGCCGTCGGCGTCTGGATCGGCGGCCTGGTCGCCGTGCTGGCCTGCCTGCCGGGCGTCGCCCCGGGGCGGCGGGCCGCCGGCCTCGTCCGGTACTCGGGCGTGGCCGTGGTGGCGGTGCTGGCCGTGGCCCTCACCGGCGTGGTCGAGGCCGTGGCCGAGGTGCCCTCCGGGCGCGCACTGGTGTCCACCGGCTTCGGGCGCGTGGTGCTGGTGAAGGGCGGCGTCATCGTCGTGCTGGCCGCCCTCGGTGCGGTGAACCGCTACCGCAACGTCCCCCGGGCCGCCCGTTCCGCCGCCCCCCTTCGCCGGGTGGCGCTGGCGGAGGTCGGCATCGCCGCCTTCGCCCTGGTGGCGGCGGCCGTGCTTCCCGGGTTCGACCCACGGGCGCCGGCCGTGGCGCCCGAGCCGCTGCCACCGGTGGCCGCCGTCGCCACGGGGTAGGCCCGCGCCTTAGCCTTCGGCCCGATGTGCGTCGGAGAGGCGGGAGGTGGGCACCGCCCGGTCGGGCCGCTGCCGATGACCCGGCGCCGGTTCCTCGTGGCCTCGACTCTGGCCGGCGGCGCCCTGGCCGTCGGTCGCATCCGGCCGGCGGCGGCGGCGTCGGTCGACCTCGGCGGCGTCGCCGTCATCCCCCGCGCGGCGTGGGGCGGCGACCTGCCCCCGGCGGGACCGCTGCACCCGGAGCCGGACGTGCGCTTCCTTCTGGTCCACCACTCCGTCGACCCCGGCAACGACTACGCCGAGGCCGACGTGCCCGGCATCCTCCGCACGTTCGTCCGGTTCCACACGGCTGACAAGGGGTGGCCGGACCTGGCCTACAACTTCCTCGTCGACCGCTTCGGGCGGGTGTGGGAGGGGCGCACCGGCAGCCTGGCCGGCCCGGTGGCGGGCGACGCCACGGGCGGCAACCAGGGCTTCGACCAGTTGTGCTGCTTCATCGGCAACCACCAGGCCGCCGATCCGTCGGCCCCGGCGTTCGCCGCCATGGGCCGCCTGCTGGGCGGGCTGGGCCGGCGCTACGGCGTCGACCTGTCGCCCGGAGCGACCGTCACCTTCGCCTCGCGGGGCTCCAACCGCCACCCGGCCGGCACCGTCGTGACGGCGGCCACGGTGGCCGGCCACCGCGACATGAGCCGCACCCAGTGCCCTGGCGACCTCGTCTACGCCTGCCTGGGCGAGCTTCGGGCGGCGGCGTCCGGCGGGGCCGTCAACCGGCCGGCGCCGACGACGACTGCGCCCCCGCCGCCCCCCTCGACGACGGCAGCGCCGGCGACGAATCCACCGTCCTCCGCTCCGCCGGTGTCGGCGGCACCGACCGCCTCCCGTGCGGCGGCCCGATCCTCGGACGGCGGTCGGGGCGGCACCGGCCCGGCGGCCGTGGTGGCCGGCGCGGCCACGGCCACAGCGGCGGCCGCGGCGGCCGGCGCGGTGCGGCGCCGGCGGCAGCACGGCACCGAAGGGCGGCCACCCAGCCAGGGATGAGGGCTTTTCCGGATGGGCACGGTGCGCCGCCCGGAGGACACTCGCACCCATGGAGACCGCGACAGTGCCGGAGCCGGCCAGACGACCCACCAGCGTGGAGCGCACCGCGACCGTGCTCCTCTGGACCGGTGCCTTCTCGATCGCCGGCGGCCTGGCCGGCTACCTGCTCGGCCATGTGTGGACGGCGCCCGTGGACAACTGCGGCGACGTCGGGCGCGCCGGCGCCGGCCCGGTGTGGGCCATCGCCCTGCTCGCCCTGGCGGCCGGCGCCCTCGGCGCGCTCTTCTCGCTCGCCAACCTGTGCCTGGCCGCCCACCGCCGCGACCGGTCCGGTGTGAGCCGTTCCGGTCTCGCCCTCGCCGTCGCCATTGCCGCCGTCGCGATCTGCCTCGGGGGTCTGGCCGTGGTGTGGGGCGACACGCCGCTGTTCTGCTTCTGACTCGCCCATCTGCATGGGGAGACGCCGGCGCGGGAACGAACCCGTACATGCCGAGCCAGCCCGATCCCCACGACGACAAGGTCCGCTCTGTTCCCCTTCCGGACGACGATCGGGTGATCGGCCAGGAGAACAACAGCCCCGAGGTGGCCATGGGCAGCGGTGAGTGGCCGTCGCCGGCCGAGCCGCCCACCGGGCCGGCGCCCGGCGGCGATGGCGACAGCGACGATCGCGACCGGCCGGCGCACGGCGCCATACGCGAGGTGCTGGAGGCCGATCCGGTTGTCGGCGGCTCGAAGTCGACGCCGGCCGACGACGAGGACGCACCGTCGGCCGGCGCCGCAAAGCCGGCCTGGCCCGCCTGAGCCCTACGGCCTCGCGCCGAGGCGCCCGAGGCGGTTGGCTCCGGAATCCGGAGGTATCCGCCTCCAACCACCCGGCACTCCACTCAGGCGGCGCTCCGTCAGTTCCGCTGCTCCTGGCTGAGCAGAGCCCAGATGACCATGTCGAGGTCCATGCGCCGCCCGTCCCACAGGCATGCCCCGGTCGACGAGTCGATCACCACCCCGAGGCGGCGGTCGATCGCCTCGGGATCCAGGTCGACCGGTCCCTCCGGCATTGGTGCGCCGGGCAGCACGTCGCCGGCGGGGGTGGTGAACACCAGCTGGCCGCTGCGGGGGTCACGGTACAGGCCGAAGCCGTGCTGGTGAATGAGCCGGTGGTGGTAGCGGCACAGCAGGCACAGGTTGGCAAGCGAGGTCTCCCCGCCGTTGGCCCAGTGCACGATGTGATGCCCGTCCACCCATCGCGTCTGGGAGCACCCCGGGAAGGTGCAGCCCTTGTCGCGGAAGCGAAGGGCCCGGCGGATGTGGCGGGGGATGGAGCGGGTGGCCCGCCCCACGCTCAGCACCTCGTCGCCCTCGCCCCGCAACAGGGCCAGGATGCGGGCGTCGCAGGCCGCCATGCGGGCCGCTTCCGGATCGAGCGCCGGCCCGCCCTCCACCTGGCACGTCCCCTCGTCGGAGGTGCCGGCCAGCACCTCGGCGTCGGCCACGACCACCACCTGGTAGCGGTCCCGGCCGTCGCGCTCGGCCGGGCCGTGGGCCAGCATGGTGTCGGCCAGCAGCACCAGGGCGTCGGCGTTGGAGGGGCGGCCGGCGTGGTTTTCCACAGAAGGAGGCGATTCCGCGGAATCGTCGCCGCCGGCCGCGGCATCCCGCAGGGCGTGGCGGGCCGACTCCAGGACTCCTGACACACGCCCAAGAATGAGCGAGGGCTTCAGAACCCTTTGACGGAGTAGCGCAGGACCAGTTCGGTGCCCGGATAGGTGGTGGCGGTGGCGTTGAGGTCCTCGCACAGCCCGGCGATCGCCCGTGAGC
>DASSMA010000048.1:0-17132 GCA_035689115.1 Acidimicrobiales bacterium | reverse complement strand
GCAGACCGGGCAGATCCCCTTGGCCATCCGCCGGCCGTTCGTCTCGCCGACCTCGCCCTCGAAATCCCGCTTCTCTTTACATTTGACGCAGTACCCGTTGTAGGTCTCAGCCATGGTGCTTCCCTTCTCAGGTGTGTGTCGTCCGCAGACACGCTACCGCTCAACCGGGTGATCTGACCGGACGTCCTACTCCGTGCGTGGTGTCGACCCGCAAGCGAGCGCCGTTGGCCGGCCCGGGGAGAATGACCGGATGACCTACATCGCGGCGGACAGCCGGTACGAGAACATGCCCTACCGGCGGGCCGGGCGCCACGGCCTGAAGCTCCCGGCGGTGTCGCTGGGCCTGTGGCAGAACTTCGGCGACGTCAATCCCTTCGACACCCAACGGGAGATCCTGCGGCGCGCATTCGACCTGGGCGTCACCCATTTCGACCTGGCGAACAATTACGGCCCGCCCTACGGCAGCGCGGAGACGAACTTCGGCCGGCATCTGCGCGACGACTTCCGGCCGTACCGGGACGAACTGGTGATCTCATCCAAGGCCGGCTACGACATGTGGCCGGGGCCCTACGGCGACTGGGGCTCCCGCAAGTACCTCCTGTCCAGCCTCGACCAGAGCCTGCGGCGGATGGGGCTCGACTACGTCGACATCTTCTACTCGCACCGCGTCGACCCCGACACGCCCGTGGAGGAGACGATGGGCGCCCTCGACACGGCCGTGCGCCAGGGCAAGGCGCTCTACGCCGGCATCTCCTCCTACTCGGCCGAGCGGACGAGGGAGGCGGCGGCCGTGCTGGCCGGCCTGGGCACGCCCCTGCTCATCCACCAGCCCTCCTACTCGCTGCTGAACCGCTGGATCGAGGGCGGGCTGCTGGACGCCCTCGACGAGATTGGCGCCGGGTGCATCGTCTTCTCGCCCCTGGCCCAGGGCATGCTCACCGGCCGCTACCTGCAGGGTGTGCCCGACGACTCTCGCGGTGCTCTGCGGGGCTCGCTGCGCCCCGAGTACCTGAGCGACGAGAACCTGGCCCGGGTCCGGGCGCTCGACGGCGTCGCCGCCCGCCGGGGCCAGACCCTCGCCCGGATGGCCATCGCCTGGGTGCTGCGCGACCAGCGGGTCACGTCGGCCCTCATCGGCGCCAGCAGCGTCGAGCAGCTGGAGGACAGCCTGGGCGCCCTGTCCGGCCCCGCCTTCACCGACGAGGAGCTGGCCGAGATCGACGTCCACGCCGTCGACTCGGGCATCAACCTGTGGGAGCGCTCCAGCAACGCGTGAGCGCGGGAACTGGAGCAGTCAGTCCGGCCGCTTCACTTGGCCGGCGAGGACGGTGGGGCCGCCCCGCCCGCCGGCCTGCTCCGCCGTGACGGTGACGACGGGGAACGCCTTGGGGGACACGCCCGACCACAGCGTGACCCGGCGGCCCTCGTTGAACGTCCCGACGGCGACGCGGGTGCCGGCGCCGTCCTCCATCCACGCCTCGTAGAAGCGGCCGCCGTCGAGCCGGGGGAGCGAGGGGGCCCGCAGCTCGATCCGCCACCCCGACGTCGTGCGGGAGAACGTCACCTGGCCTGAGCCGGCCGCCTGGTTGCCGGCGGTGGCCGCCAGCGCCACGCGGTAGGGCCGGCCGCTCGGCCGGGTTGCCAGCACGCCCGCCGCCAGCCCGACCACCACCACGGCGGCGGCGGCGACCAGGAGGAACAGGCGGCGCGGCCGGCGGGGGGCCGGCGCCGAGCGTGTGCCCGCCTCGGCGCCGACGGCGGCCACCACGCGGTCCTCGAGGGCCGGGTCGGGCTCCTCCCACAGCGACGGGTCGTCCAGCAGGGCGCGGAGGTCGTCGAGGGCGGCCCGCTCGTCGGGGTCGAGCGGCGCGCCGGCGTCGCCGGACAGGTAGGCCACGCGGTCGTCGTCAGTGGTCATCGCGACCAGCTCCTTCCTCGCCCCGGAGGTGGCCGAGGCGCCCGGCCAGCCGGCGGTAGGCCCGGGCCGAGCGCGACTTCACCGTGCCGAGGGGGATGCCCAGCTTGCTCGCCGTCTCCGCCTGGGTGAGCCCGCCGGCGTGCTGGAGGCGGACGACCTCGCGCTCGTCGGGCGGGAGGGCGTCCACCGCCCGCCGCACCTCCCAGGCGTCGTAGGCCGAATCGGCGGTGCGGGGGACGGCGACCACCGCGGGGTGGGAGCCGGGCACGTCGTCGAGGCGGCCGTGGGCCCGGCGGGCCTCCCGCCGGTGCACGTCGATGGCCACCCGGCGGGCGATGGTGGCGAGCCACGGGCCGAGGTCCCGGCCCTCGTCGAAGGTCGCCGCCGCCCGCCACGCCTGCACGAACGCCTGCTGGGTGGCCTCCTCGGCCAGCCACCGGTCGCCCAGCACGCGGTGGGCGACGGCGTAGACCAGGCCGCCGTAGGCCCGGTACACGGCGCGCACCGCGTCGGGGTCCCCGGCACGGAAGCGGGCGACGTCTGGCGTGTCCTCCAACAGCGGCGACGCTAGGCCGCCCGGCCCCTGGCGGACGAGGGCCGGGGCCATGGCGTCAGTAGCGGGAGCCCGACGGCTGCGACGTGGCCGCCGGCGCCGCCCCGGCCGCCACCACGTGCCAGACGCCGCCGAGGCCGTCGCCGGCGGTGTCGCCCGGCTTCTGGTCGCCGCCGAAGCGATAGAGCGGGTGGCCGTCGAGGGTGACCTGGGTGGCCCCGTCGGCCCGGGTGACGGTGCCGAGGGTGCCGGCCACGCCCGTGGCCGTCGGCGTCCCGGTCACCAGCGCCGGCGGCCAGGCGGTGGCGCAGTCGCCGGTGCAGGCGCTGGTGCCGGAGCCGGCCGTGTCCTTGTCGAAGCGGTAGAGGGTGCGGCCGCCGGCGTCGACGACGACCGGGCCGCGCGACGTGGTACCGGTGGCCAGCGTGCTCGCGGCCGCGCCCGTGGTGGGCGTGGCGCCCGACGACGTGTGGTACTTGTCCCCGCCGCAGGCGGCGAGGAGCAGGGCAGCTGCGGCCAGCAGCGCGCCGGCGCCGGCGGCCCGGCGGGCCGAGGGGTGGTTGGTCATGGCTTCCTCCCTGTAGGAACGTCCACCCTTCGCTACGCCGGAAACTCGGCGGCGGTTCTCGCCGGCCGCTGCGATCATCAATGGGTGGTGATCACCGTGCGGGCCAGCGGCGCACCGGCCGACGTGCTCGACCGGGCGGGCTCCTTCCTGGCGGCCGACCCGATCCGGAACCACCTGATCCTGCGACTGCTCCACGGCCGGGTCCGCTACCCGGCGCCGGGACGGTACTGGGTGGCCGAGGGCAGAGGCAGGTGCGCCGGCGTGGTGTTCCAGTCGCCGCTGCACTTCGTGGCCACGCTCACCCCGATGGACGACGACGCCGTGTGCGCCCTGGTCGAGGCGATCGCCGGCGAGGGCGTGCGGCTGCCAGGGGTCACCGGGGTCGCGGCCACGGCGGCCCGGTTCGCCGGGCACTGGGCCGAGACCACCCGAGCCTCGGCCGCTCCCCGGCTCGGCCAGCGTCTCTACGAGGTCGAGCGGGTGGTCCCGCCGCGCCCGGCTCCCGGTCGCATCCGTCTGGCCGGCGCCGGCGACGAGCCGCTGCTCCTCCAGTGGTTCGCCGCCTTCGGGCGCGAGACCGGGGAGGGCGGCGCCAACCCCGACCTGGCGGCAGCGGTCCGGCGCCGGGTGGAGTCCGGTGCGCTCTGGGTCTGGGACGACGACGGGCCGGTCTCGATGGCCGGGTTGTCGGACACCCACGCCGGCGTGGCCTGCGTCGGACCGGTGTACACCCCGCCGGAGCGGCGCAGCCGCGGGTACGCCTCGGCGCTCGTGGCCGGGCTCTCGCAGGGCGCCCTCGACCGCCCCGGCCGCTGCGTCCTCTACACCGACCTGGCCAACCCCGTGTCGAACGGCATCTACCGGGCGATCGGCTACCGGGCCGTCGCCGAGGTCCTCCGGTACGAGTTCACGCCCGAATGAAATAGTTCAAATCCCTTGATGGCCTTGAAACATCTGAACGCGGCTGGCACAGTTCGGTTGTAGGCGCAAGAGCGCGTCTCGATTCCCGGGGAGCTTCGTGCCGATCGGCGGCACACGGAGGGGGCGGCGGTGCGCGCCCCATCTTCCGGCCCCCCTGAGAAGCGAAGGGGTCGGAACCCGCCGCGTCGCACTGCTGGTGGCCATGCTGACGATCGGAGCCTTCGTGGGGCTGGCGCCCGGCGCACGGGCGGCCACGACGGCCTTCTCCAACACCACCACGATCACCATCCCCAACGCCGACTGCGCCGGCGCCCCGGGCGTGGCGACGCCCTACCCGTCCAGCATCGCGGTGGGCGGCCTCTCGGGCACCGTGTCGGACGTGAACGTGACCCTCACCGGCGTCACCCACCCGTTCGAGGGCGACCTCGAACTCCTGCTGGTCGGACCGGCCGGGGGAAGCCAGAACCTGGTGCTGCTGTCCGACGCCGGCACCGGGCCGCTCAACAGCGCCACCGTCACCTTCGACGACTCCGCGGCCGCCGCGCCGCCCCAGAACACCGGCTGGGGCGCCGGCACCTGGAAGCCGGTCAACTACAGCGAGATCGCTCCTTCCTTCCCCGACGTGTACCCGGCGCCGGCACCTGCGCCGTCCTCGGCCACGACCTTGAACGGGGCGTTCGGCGGGATCACCCCCAACGGCACGTGGAGCCTCTACGCCCTCGACGACGCCTGCCCCGACGGCGGCTCGATCGGCGGCGGCTGGTCACTGTCCCTCACCACCACCGACGCCGCCGCCTCGTCCACGGCCGTCGTCTCCTCGCTCAACCCGTCCCGCTCCGGGCAGACCGTCACCTTCACCGCCACCGTCACGTCGTCCGGCTCCCCGGTGACGGCGGGAACGGTCGCCTTCACCGACGGCACCACCACCCTCGCCTCGGGCGTGGCCCTGAACGGGCTGGGCCAGGCGACGTTCTCGACCTCGTCCCTCGCCGAGGGCAACCACGTGGTGGTCGCCACGTACAGCGGGTCGGCATCGTTCGCCACCAGCAGCAGCTCGGTGAACCAGCGGGTCGACAACAACACGACCGTGACCGGCTACACCTACTGCAACACGGGTGCGGTGACGATCAACGACAGCGCCCCGGCCACGCCCTACCCCTCGAACATCTTCGTCGCCGGCGCCCCGAGCAACGCCGACGTGGTGACGGTGACGCTGAAGAACGTGTCGCACACCTTCGACGGCGACATCGACGCCCTCCTCGTGGGCCCCGGCGGCCAGAACCTGGTCCTGCTGTCCGACGCCGGCAATGCCGCCGTTTCGAACGTCACCGTGAACTTCGCCGACTCGGCGGGGTCGCTGCTGCCCCAGACCGGGAGCTGGGCGGCGGCCAACACCTCGATCCTCGCCAAGCCCACGAACTACACCGAGCTGAGCCCCGACAGCTTCCCGTCGGCGCCGGCGCCGTCGAACGCCCTCACCCTCTCCAACTTCGACTCCTCGAGCCCCGACGGCACCTGGAGCCTCTACGTGGTCGACGACGGCGCCCCCGACTCCGGCTCGATCGACGGCGGATGGTGCATCACGCTGGGCGGCGACCTCACGCCCCCGAACACCGACATCACCGCCTTCCCCTCCAACCCCAGCAACAGCCCCTCCGCCTCGTTCGGCTTCACGGGCAGCGACCCCACCGGCGGGACCGGCGTGACCGGGTTCGAGTGCAAGCTGGACGCCGGGGCCTTCGGAGGGTGCACCAGCCCGAAGTCCTACAGCGGGCTGGGCCAGGGGTCGCACACCTTCTCGGTCCGGGCGATCGACGGCAACCAGAACGTCGACCCCACGCCGGCCGCCTACACCTGGACGGTCGACACCGTCGCGCCCACGGTCGCGATCGACCAGGCGGCGGGCCAGGCCGATCCCACGACCAGCGCCCCGATCACCTTCACCGCCGTGTTCAGCGAGCCGGTCACCGGCTTCGACGGCACCGACGTCACGCTGTCGGGAACGGCCGGCGCCACCACCGCCCAGGTCAGCGGCGGTCCCACCTCCTACACCGTGTCCGTGAGCGGCATGACCGTCTCGGGCACGGTGACGGCGTCGATCGCGGCCGGCGCGGCGACCGACGCGGCCGGCAATCCGAGCGGGGCGTCGAGCAGCACGGACGGCACGGTAACGCTGGTGCTCGACGCGGTGGCACCCGACACGACGCTCGACAGCACCCCGCCCGACCCGAGCGCCAGCGCGTCGGCGTCGTTCAGCTTCAGCGGCACCGACGACGACAGCGGCGTGGCCGGCTTCGAGTGCCAGCTCGACGGCGGCGGGTTCGCCGGGTGCACCAGCCCCACGTCCTACAGCGGCCTGGCCGACGGGTCGCACACCTTCGACGTCCGGGCGGTCGACGCCGCCGGCAACAGGGACCAGACGCCGTCGTCCTTCACCTGGACGATCGACACCATGGCGCCCACGGTCACGATCGAGAAGGCGGCGGGCCAGGCCGATCCCACGGCGGCCGGGCCGATCGAGTTCACCGTCACCTTCAGCGAGCCGGTCAGCGGCCTCACGGGTGACGACGTGGCCCTGTCGGGCACGGCCGGTGCCACCACGGCGACGGTCACGGGCGGCCCGTCCGTCTACACCGTGTCGGTCACCGGCATGACCGGTCCCGGCACCGTGGTCGCCGCCCTGCCGGCCGGAGCCGCCGCCGACGCGGCCGGCAACCCGAGTGCGGCCGCGAGCGGCACGACGGTGGTCTTCGACGACGTCGCACCCGACACGACCATCGACACCGGCCCCTCCGGTCCGGTGGCCAGCGCGTCGGCCACCTTCGCCTTCAGCGGCACGGACTCGGGTACCGGCGTGGCCGGCTTCGAGTGCTCGGTGGACGGCTCACCCTTCGCCCCGTGCACAAGCCCCACGACGTACATGGGGCTCTCGGAGGGGTCGCACGGCTTCTCGGTCCGGGCCGTCGACGGCGCCGGCAACCCCGACCCGTCACCGGCGTCTGCCACGTGGACGGTCGACACCACCGCGCCGACGGTCACCATCGAGCGCGCCGCCGGCCAGGCCGACCCCACGGGCGCCAGCCCCATCATGTTCTCCGTCGTGTTCAGCGAGCCGGTCACCGGCTTCACTGGCGCCGACGTGTCACTGTCGGGGACGGCCGGCGCCACCACCGCCGTCGTCGTCGACGGCCCCACCACGTATTCGGTGGCCGTGAGCGGCATGACGGCCGACGGCACGGTGACGGCGGGCGTCCCGGCCGGCGCCGCCGCCGACGCGGCCGGCAACGGCAACGCCGCGTCCACCGGCAACGGTACGGTGACGTTCCAGTTCAACGTGGCGCCGACCGTCGCCGTCGTGGGGGGTGGGGCGTGCACGGCCGGCGGAGGCGTCATGAAACTGGCGGTCGCCGACGCCGACGGCGATCCGGTCACCCTGTCGGCCGCCTCCTCGAACACCGCGGTCGTCCCCCTGTCGGGCATCTCCTTCGGCGGCTCGGGGACGGCGCGCACGGTGACCCTCAACCGGGGGTCGGCGACCGGCGCCCGGTCGACCGTCACCGTCACGGCCAGCGACGGCACGACCTCGTCGTCGGTGGCCATCACGGTGATCGTCGGCACCAACAAGTCCGAGACGCTGACCGGGACAGCCGGCGCCGACCTGATCCTCGGGCTGAACGGCGACGACACGATCGACGCCGGGGCCGGGAACGACCTGGCCTGCAGTGGCAACGGCAACGGCACGATGCGCGGCGGGGCGGGCGACGACACGCTCGACGGCGGCTCGGGCAACGACGTCCTGCTCGGGGGCGACGGGCGGGACATCCTGCTCGGGGGCCTCGGCGAGGACCGCCTCACCGGCGGCGCCGGCGCCGACTTCTTCAGCGGCGGCCCCGGCACCGACGTGGCCACCGACTTCGACGCCGCCCAGGGCGACATCCAGGACGGCACCGTCCCGTAGCCGAGCTTGCTGGTATCCCTTGCGCAAAAGGTGCAAATCCTGTAGGAACGCGCAGCACTACTTCGAAAGGGGAATATGACGGGCACACAAGCACGGCAGCGCGTCCGGCTCAGCCTCTACTGCCCCGGCTGACTGCCCGGCTACCACCTGCCGTTCCTCGCGGCGGCGGCGAGCGGTCTGTTCGCCGAACACGGACTCGAGGTGGAGATCATGGAGCCCGCCCCCGGGCCGGCGAACGTGCGCCGGGTGGCAGCCGGCGGCTCCGAGTTCTGCCTCACCAGCGTGCTGCACTACCTCACCGCCCGGCACCAGTCGGGTCCCCTCGCCGCCCGCTTCGTGGGCGTGGTGGTGCAGCGAAGCCCCATGGCCGGCATCGTGGCCGACGACTCCGACATCACCGAGCCCGCCCACCTCGCCGGCCGGCTGATCGGCGGCCCGGCCGAGAGCCAGCTGCTCCAGGAGTACCAGGCCGAGCTGCACCACCTCGGGCTGGCCCCCGGGCTGCTGGTCCCGACTCCTTACGAGCAGTCGTCGGCCGCCCTCGGCCGCGGGGAGATCGAGGTGGTTCCCGACTACGCCGATCTCGTTCCCCGCGTCCGGCGCCAGTCGGGCATCCCCGTCCGCGCTGTACCGCTCGGGACCGACGTGTACTCGAGCGGCCTGGTGGCGAACGACGACCTGCCCTCGGACCTGGTGGAGCAGGTCGTGCGCGCCCTGCGGGCGGCGCTCGAGGCCCAGCGTGCCGACCCGCGGTCGGGCCTGGCGGAGCTGGGCCGCCGCTACCCGGAGGCCGACCCCTACGAGGCCGTCGAGGGCTGGTCCCTCGTGGAGCCCAACATCTTCACGGGCGTCGAGCCGCTCTCGATGGAGGAGGACCGCTGGGCCGTCACGCTCGACCTCCTGGCCTCCACCCACGGCTTCCAGCCGGTCGAGCCGGAGTCGGTGTATCGGCCCGAGCTGGTGGGAAGGGCGCGCCTCACGACCTGACCGGGGGTTCCTGAGGCGGGGGCGGATCTCAGTGTCGAAGAAGACAACCAAGGAGGATCCGTGCAGCACCACTCCCGGACCGGCAGGCTGCTGGTCGCCACCGCCCTCGGGCTCGCGCTGCTGGCCGCGGCCTGCGGCAGCTCGTCGAAGGACAACGAGGCGACGGGCTCGTCCACGACGGCGGGTCCCTCGAAGGAGCTGCGGGTCGGCTTCACCGAGGACCAGTACGTCCTGGAGGGCCCCGACTCCAACCTGGGTGCGTACCCGCTGAACACCAACGTAGTGGAGACCCTCACCTTCCTCACCGAGAACTACGAGGTGAAGCCGCGGCTGGCCACCAGCTGGGAGCTGATCCCGCCCAATACGTGGCGGTTCCACCTGCGCCAGGGCGTGACGTTCCACGACGGCCAGCCGTTCAACGCCCAGGCGGTGAAGACGGGACTGTTCGACCGGGTCGCCAAGCGCACCGGGGGCAGCACGATCAAGGCCGGGCCGGACTCCGCCAAGGTCGTCGACGACTACACCATCGACTTCACCCCGACGGTCCCGAACCTGCGCGTCCCCCAGCAGCTCGTCCATCCCCAGATGGCGGTGATCGCCCCCGGGTCCGACTTCGGCAAGAAGCCGGTCGGCACCGGCCCCTTCCGCTTCGTCGAGTACGCGCCCAAGGAGCGGATCGTGGTCGAGCGCAACCCCGACTACTGGGGTGAGAAGGCCAAGCTCCCCCGCATCACCTTCCGCTTCTTCCCCGATGGCAACGTCCGCAAGCTGGCCCTCGAGTCGGGCGAGATCGACCTCGCCTACCAGGTGCCGCCGCCTGACGTAGCGGCGCTGGAAAGCAGGTTCACCATCAAGCGGAGCACGGTCGGGGCGTACGAGGCGATGTACGAGAACGCCCACGGCAAGGCGCCCCACGACATCCTCTCCGACGTCAAGGTGCGCCAGGCCCTCGCCTATGCCGTCGACCGCAAGAAGCTCATCCAGGGCACGCTCTTCGGGGAGGCGACGGACGCCCAGACCTGGGTCCCGCCCGACACCCTGGGCAAGTACGCCTCAGCCGTGAAGGGCTACACCTACGACCCTGCCAAGGCTGCGGCCCTCCTCGACGAGGCGGGCTGGAAGGCGGGTGCCGACGGAATGCGGTCGAAGGACGGCCGGCCCCTGAAGCTCCAGCTGGTGTCGGGCTTTCCGAGCGCCGAGATCCACCGGCCCATCCCCACGTTCCTCCAGTCGGAGCTGAAGAAGATCGGCGTGGACCTGGAGATCGTCGAGCGGCCCGACTCGGCGTCGTTCCAGGCCCTCATCACCTCCGGCGACGGCGACCTGTTCCTCGAGCAGGGAAACCAGAACGACGGCAACCCGGCGTTCCTGCCGGTCCTCCTGCTCTACACCGGCGGGTCGGGTGCCAGCGCCCCCTACCAGACGCTGTTCGCGCCGGGCCCCAAGTTCGACGAGCTGATCGCCCCCGCCCTCACCGAGCCCGACCTCGAGAAGGTGCGCCAGATCACGGCCGACGCCATGCACGAGGCCATCGACGGGCAGGCCACCGTGGTGCCGCTGGCCGGCATCTACCGGGTCTACGGCATGAAGAAGTCGATCACCGGCTTCATCCCCCACCCGTCGTTCCTGAACGTGCAGTGGGCGGGCGTCCAGAACCCGTGACGCCCGGCGACCGGTAGGAGGCGGCTCGTGCCGGCGTACCTCCTGCGCCGCCTCCTGCTGGTCGTCCCCACGCTGATCGGAGTATCCCTCCTCGCCTTCGGGCTGGCCAACCTGACCCCAGGCGACCCGGCCGTCGAGTTGCTGCGGCGGACCACCGACCACCAGCCCTCGCCCAGCGAGGTCGTGGAGACGCGCCACGAGCTCGGGCTCGACCGGCCGCTGGTCGTGCAGTACGTCTCCTGGGTCCGCCACGCCGCGACCGGCGACCTCGGCATCTCCTACGACACCCGCCGGCCGGTCGCCGGTGAGATCGCCCGCCGGGTGCCGAACACCCTCGCCATCGCCATCCCCGCCGCAGTCGCCGCCCTGCTGTTCGCCCTCGTGTTCGGCGTGGCATCGGCCTTCTGGCGCAACCGGTGGCCCGACCACCTCATCCGGGTCGTCTCGGTGATGGGGGCGTCGATGCCGGGGTTCTGGTTGGCCCTGCTGCTCATCGTGCTGTTCTCGGTGCGGCTGTCGCTGCTCCCGGTGGCCGGGCGGGAAGCGGGGCTGCGCAGCTACGTGCTCCCCGTCGTGACGCTCACTCTGGCGCCGATGGCCGTGCTCTCGCGCTTCACGCGGTCGGCCATGCTCCAGACGCTCGACGACGACTACGTGCGTACCGCCCGGTCCAAAGGCCTCGGCGGCTGGCGGGTGGTCGGCCATCACGCCCTGCGCAACGCCGCCATCCCGGTGGTCACCGCCTTCGGAACCAGCCTCGGATACCTGATCTCGGGGGCGGTGATCGTCGAGACCATCTTCCTCTGGCCGGGCGTGGGCAAGCTGGCGGTGGACGCCATCCTCCAGAGGGACTACCCGATGATCGAGGGGTTCACCCTGTACGCGGGCGTGGCGTTCGTGGTCATCAACCTCTTCGTCGACCTGTCGTACGGTGCGTTCGATCCGCGGGTGCGCATCGGTACCGGCGCGAAGGGTGGCCAGTCATGACCGCGGTCGCCACCCAGGCGCAGCATGCCGACGCCGCGCCGACCTACGACCTCCCGCCTCCCAAGGGCCATGTGCTGCGTTCCCTGGCCGGCGACCGGGCGGCGCTCGCCGGCCTGGCCATCGTCACCCTCCTCGTGCTCAGCGCCCTGTTCGCGCCGGTGCTCGCCCCCCACGATCCCAACGCCGTCGACGTCACCCGCCGCTTCGCGGCGCCGTCGCGGGAGTTCCCGCTGGGAACCGACAACCTGGGCCGGGACGTGCTGTCCCGCCTCCTCTACGGCGGCCGCCTGTCGATCGGCGCCACGCTCGTCGCCACCTTCGCCGTCTCCTGCATCGGAATACTGGTGGGGATGGTCGCCGGCTATGCGCTGGGCGTCGCCGACGCCGTGTGCAGCCGGCTCATCGAGGTGCTGCTCGCCCTGCCGCCGTTCCTCCTCGCCCTCGCCGTCACCGGCGTACTCGGACCCGGCCTCCGCAACGTCGTCCTCTCCGTGGTGCTGGTGTGGTGGGCCGGCTACGCCCGGTTGGTGCGCGGCTTCGTGATGGCCGAGACGGGGCGGGGGTACGTGGAGGCGGCCCGCGCCATCGGGGCGCCCAGCCGTCGGGTGCTGGCCCGCCACGTGCTGCCCAACATCATGGCGCCCCTCGTGGTGCTCACCACCCTGGACATGGGGGCCGTGCTGCTCGGCCTCTCCAGCCTGTCGTTCCTCGGCCTCGGCGTGCGGCCGCCGACCGCCGAGTGGGGCTCCATGCTGGCGGAGGGCAAGACGTACCTCGGGCCGGCGCCGAACATGATGCTCTACCCGGGCATCGCCATCTTCCTCATGGTGCTCGGGTTCAACCTGCTGGGCGACGGCCTCCGCGACGCCCTCGACCCCAGGACCCGCCAGCGGGCGGGCGGGCGGTGGCGCTGGGGACGGCAGCGACGACGAGGGCGGCACCGGCCAGCATGAGCAGGCCGCCGCGGAGGCCGGCGACAGCCGCCGCCGCGCCGACGACCGCGGGGCCGAACACGAAGCCGAGGTAGCCGACAGCCGTCACCGCGCCGATGGTGGCGCCCGGCCGGTCGGCCCCCGCCCCGGCGTGGGACAGGAGGAGCGGCCAGCACAGCGAGATCCCCCCGGCGGCGAGCACCAGTCCGAGTCCCGCCACCCCGGCCCAGGGCGCCACGGCCACGACCACGAGGCCGGCGGCGGCGAGCAGGGCGCCGATGGCCACCCCCCGGGCCGCCCCCCGCCGGGCGGCCGCCGGGCCGAGGAGCACCCGCGCCGCGGCGGCGATCAGGTAGGCGGCCACGATGCTGGCGGCGCCCACCCGCAGGCCGGACGCGAAGCGGTCCCGCAGCGACAGCACTCCCCACAGGTCGATGCCGCCCTCGACCATGGCGCCCACCGCGAAGGCGGCGGCCAGCACGGCCAGGCGCCGCCGGCGCAGGAGCGCCAGCGAGGCGGTGAGGGGCACCCGATCCCCGTCGGCGCCGCTCCCGCCGGGCAGCCGCCGGCCGGCACACGCCCCGCCCAGGGCCACCCCGCCCACGCCCGTCACCGCCCACGCCCACCGCCAGCCGTCGCCGCCAGCCGCCAGCACGCCGGCCGCCGCCGCCCCTACCGCCGCCCCGGTATTGAACAGGGCGTGGAAGCGGACGAAGGCGCCCGGGTCGCCGGCCAGGGCGGCGTTGGCGGACACGTTCATGGCCACGTCGACCAGCCCGCCCACCGCCACCGCGGCCGCCACGGCGACGGCCAGCGGCACCGGCCGGGCGGAGGCCCCCGAGGCCGCCACCACCCCGCCCCAGGCCACCAGGGCGGCGGCCAGGACCGGGCCGGTGCCGAAGCGCTCGGTGGCAGCCCCGCCCACCGAGTTGGCCGCCGCCGCGCCGAGGAGGGCGACCGACAGGAATACGCCGAAGGCGCCGTGCGACACCCCGACCAGCCGCTCCACGTCGGCCGCCACCACCGCGAACACGCCCCAGTAGGCGCCGAAGACGGCGAACGCCAGCCCCACCAGCCGGAGACCTTCCGGTTCCCGGCTACCTCTCCGGGACGGCACCGGAGCGGGCGACCTCGGCGTACCAGGCGGCGCTGGCCTTGGGGACGCGGCGCTGGGTCGGGTAGTCGACGTGGACGAGGCCGAAGCGCCGGCGGTAGCCCTCGGCCCACTCGAAGTTGTCGAGGAGCGACCACACGAAGAAGCCCCTGAGGTCGACGCCGGCGACAAGAGCCCGGTGGGCGGCGGCCAGGTGGTCGCGCAGGAAGGCGACCCGCCGGCGGTCGTCGACCGTCCCGTCCCCGTCCGGGTGGTCCTCGAAGGCGGCGCCGTTCTCGTGCACGTACAGCGGGGGGCAGCCGGGGTGGGCGGCGGCGGCCAGCAGCGTCTCCTCCAGCCCCTCCGGCTCGATGGCCCACCCCATGTCGGTGGCGGGCCCGCCGGGGTCGACGGTCTCCACGTCGGGCGAGCCGGGCCACACCGAGGCCGGCGGGCCGGCCGACGCTCCCGCCCGGTACCGGACGTGGTGGCGCCGGTAGTAGTTGATGCCGATGGCGTCGACCGGGCGGCCGACGACCGCAAGGTCGCCGTCCCTGATGAAGGAGAGGTCGCTCACGGCTGAGAAGTCGTGCAGGACGTCGTCGGGGTAGCGGCCGGCGAGCACCGCCTCGAACCAGAACCGGTTGGCCACGCCGTCCACCCGGCGGGCGGCGTCCAGGTCGAGCGGATCGTCGCCGGCCGCCACCACGGGGTACGGGTTCAGGGAGATGGCGACCTCGGCGCCCGCGGCTGCCGCCCGGAGGGCGTCGACGGCGAGGCCGTGGCCCAGCAGGAGGTGGTGGGCGGCGGCGACGGCGGCGGCGGGGTCGGTCCGGCCGGGGGCGTGGACGCCGGAGCAGTAGCCGAGCATCGCCGAGCACCACGGCTCGTTCACCGTCGACCAGTGCCGCACCCGGTCGCCCAGGGCGCCGGCCACCAGGGCGGCGTAGTCGCCGAAGCGGGCCGCCGTCTCCCGGGCCGGCCACCCGCCGGCGTCCTCGAGGGGCTGGGGGAGGTCCCAGTGGTAGAGGGTGAGGAACGGCTCCACGCCGGCTTCCAGCAGGGCGTCCACCAGGGACCGGTAGAAGTCGAGGCCGGGCTCGTTGGCCGGGCCGGCGCCGGCGGGCTGCACGCGGGGCCACGCCACCGAGAAGCGGTAGGCACCGAGCCCGAGGTCCCGCAGCAGGGCGACGTCGCCGGCCATGCGGTGCCGGTGGTCGGCCGCCAACCGCCCGTCGTCGCCGCCCGCCACCCGCCCGGGCTCGGCGCAGAAGGTGTCCCAGATCGAGGGGCCTCGCCCGTCCTCGTCCACGCCGCCCTCGACCTGGTAGGCGGAGGTGGCGGCGCCCCACGCGAACCCGGGCGGGAAGCGGGCGCTCAGGTGACCGGCGCCTCCCGCCGCCGGCGCCACTCCGACACGTGGTCGGCCATGCCGACGGCGGTGAACGGGAACACGGGCGCCGGCAGCAGCACGAGGGCCGACGCCGTCCGGACCAGGACGAAGGTGTAGACCGCGGCGAGGGCGACGGCCGCCGCCCGCACCCGCACGCTGTGGCCCTCGTCGGCCCGGATGGCGCACGCCCCGCCGGCGCCCAGCCCGGCCACCATGCCGGTGACGGCGTCGGCCGCCAGGGCCGACACGGGGATGCCCACCAGCAGGGTCAGCGCCATGGCCTTCAGGACGGCGGCCGGCGGCCGGGGCTGCTCGGTGAGGAAGGCGAGGGCCACGTAGGCGAAGGGGATGAGGGCGAGGCCCAGGGCGATGGCGGCGGCCGGGTCGGGACCCCCGTCGCCGGTCCCGTCGGCGGCGGCCACCAGGCCGGCCAGCAGCAGCCACCACGCGGGAACGAGCAGAAGGGTTCCGATGGTGATGGCCCGCCACTTGCGCCGCGGGGAGAGCGGCTCCAACCCGGCCGGCGCCCGCCTCATCCCTTCACCGACCCGGCGGTGAGGCCCCGCACGAAGTAGCGCTGAAGGGAGAAGAACACCAGCATCGGCAGCATCATCGAGAGGAAGGCGGCGGCGGTGAGGAGGTGCCAGTTCTCGCCCCGGGCGCCCACGAGCTGCTGGAGGGCGAGGGTGAGGACGCGGTTCTCGTGGCTGCCGCCGAGGAAGACGTAGGCGACCAGCAGGTCGTTCCACACCCAGAGGAACTGGAAGATGGCGAAGGCGGCCAGGGCGGGCACCGACAGCGGCACGATGAGCCGCCAGAAGATCGTGAAGTGGTCGGCGCCGTCGATCTTGGCCGACTCGATGATCGACGACGGGAGCGACCCGATGTAGTTGCGCATCAGGTAGGTGGCCAGTGGCAGCCCGAAGGCGGTGTGGGCCAGCCACACCCCGAGCAGGGTGCCTCCCAGCTTCGGGTCGGGGAGCAGTGTGATGTGGCCGATGTGGGCGCCGCCCGTGTACAGGCGCAGGATCGGGATGAGCGCCATCTGGAGGGGCACCACCATGAGGCCGACCACCAGCACGAACATCACGTCCCGGCCCTTGAACTCCATCCACGAGAAGGCGTAGGCGGCGAAGGACGCGATGGTGATGGGGATGACGGTGGAGGGGATGGAGACGGCCAGGCTGTTGAGGAAGGCGTTCTTGAAGCCGCCGGCGCCGAGGGCGGTGCGGTAGTTCTCGAGGGTCCACTGGGCGCCCCGGAAGGGGTGGCCGAGGGCGGTCCACCAGCCGGTGTTCTCCACCAGCGACTCGGGCCGGAAGGAGCTGAGCACGATGCCGAGGGTGGGGATGCTCCAGAGGAGCACCACCACCACGATCGTGATGCGCACGAACCAGCCGCCCTTGTGGACCCGCTGCGGCTCGTCGGGCGCCGGCGCCGGCGTGTCCTCGGGCGGCACCACGGGCGGGGCGGGAGCGACCGCCGTCATCGGATCGCCTCCTGGGCCCGGAACCGCCGGACGTTCCACACCATCACCGGGACGACGGCGAGGAACAGGATCACGGCGATGGCCGCCCCCCGGCCGTCGTGGTCGCCGATGAAGAACCACTGGATCATGCGCTCGGCGATCACCTCGGTGCCGTTGCCGGTGGCGCTGCCCATCACGAACACGATGTCGAAGACCTTGAGGGCGTTGATCACCATGTAGGTGGTGACCACCACGATGGTCGGCAGGATGCTCGGGACCGTGATGCGCCAGAACACCTGGAGCTCGGACGCCCCGTCGATCCTGGCCGCCTCGATGATCTCGTCGGGGATGGCCTTGATGGCGGCCGACAGCACGACCATGGCGAACCCGGTCTGCATCCAGACCATGATCACCATCAGGAGCAGGTTGTTCCACGGCTGTTCGGACAACCACGGCACGGGTTCTCTGCCGAAGGCACCGATGATGCCGTTCATCAGACCGACGTTCGTGCCGTACCCCTCGGGGCGGTAGCTGTAGATGAGGCGGAAGGTGACGGCGGCCCCGACGAACGAGATCGCCATCGGCAAGAAGATCAAGGACTTGGCGATGGCCTCGCCGCGCCGCAGGCGGTCGGCGAGCATCGCGAACACGAGCCCGACGGTCACGGCGACGAGCGGGACGATGACGATCCA
>DASSMA010000047.1:0-66857 GCA_035689115.1 Acidimicrobiales bacterium | reverse complement strand
GGGGGCCCCCCCCCCCCGCACCCCCCGGTGCCGCCAGCCGGAGGGGCCGCCTGCGGCGGCCAGGGGCGGCCGACGGCTGACATGGGGACTCTGCTGTGACGACGGAGACCACCCTGCGCTGCCCGTCGTGCGGGGCGGCGGCCGTCCCCGGCGACCGGTTCTGCGAGGCGTGCGGCGCCGACCTGCCCGACCCCGAGGCGGCGGTCGAGCAGCAGCAAGGCCCCGCCTGCCCGTCGTGCGGGGCGGAGGCGGCGGCCGTCGCCGACGGCTACTGCGGCGTCTGCGGCATGCGCCAGCCGGCGACGGCCGACCACGTCGAGGCCGGCGGCGCCGGCGCCGGCGCGGTGAGCGACCGGGGCAAGCGCCACCACCGCAACGAGGACGCCTTCGCCCTCCACGTGGACGAGGGCGGGGGGCGGGTGCTGGCCGTGGTGTGCGACGGCGTCTCGACCACCGTCGACCCCGACGAGGCGTCGCGGGCGGCCGCCGACGCCGCCCTCGCCGCGCTGCTGGACGGCGGCGACCTCACCGCCGCCCACGCCGCCGCCCAGCAGGCCGTCCTGGCGGTCAGCACCGAGGAGCCGCCGCCCGAGCTGGGCTGGCCGTCGTCCACCTTCCTCGCCGCCGTGGTGCGCGACCCCGCCGTCGAGTTGGCGACGCTGGGCGACTGCCGCACGTTCTGGCTGCCCGCCTCGGGCACACCGAGCACCCTCACCGAGGACGACTCGTGGGCGGCCGAGCAGATCGCCGCCGGCGAGATGTCGCCGGAGGAGGCCTACGCCGACCCGAGGGCCCACACCATCACCCGGTGGCTGGGCCGCGACGCCGACCCGGCGTGGAGCCCCCGCCTGGCGTCGTTCCGGGCGGAGGGGCCGGGCCGGCTGGTCCTGTGCTCCGACGGCCTGTGGAACGACGCCCCGTCGGCCGAGGCGGTGGCCGCCGCCGGCGACCCGGCCGACGGCGACGCCCTCGCCCTGGCCCGGCGCCTCACCGACTTCGCCAACCGGTCCGGCGGCCACGACAACATCACCGTGGTCGTCGTCGACCTGAAAGGACCGCCGTCATGAGCACTGGCTTCTCGGCCGACGTCTACCAGAACGAGTTCCTGGCGGACGGCGCCACCGAGGTGAACGCCGTCGTCACCGTGACGGCCGGCCCTGGGGCGTCGGCCGCCGGCGCCGCGCCGGCCAAGGCGGTCGTGCTGATCGTCGACACCAGCGGGTCGATGGCCAACCCCCGCACCAAGATCCACGCCGCCCGGCGGGCGGCCGCCACCGCCTGCTCGATGCTCCCCGACGGCACGCTGTTCGCCCTGATCGCCGGATCGGACGGGGCGGTCTCGGTGTACCCCCGCGAGGGGCTGGCGGTGGCCGACCCTGGCACCCGCGGCCTGGCCGCCGAGATGGCGGGCCGGCTCCAGGGCTCGGGCGGCACCCGGATCTCGACCTGGCTCGACCTCGCCCGGCGGCTGGTCGAGCCCCATCCCGACGCCATCCGGCTGGCCTACCTGCTCACCGACGGCGAGAACCGGGAGAACGAGGGCGACTTCGTCAGCGCCATCCAGCAGGCGGTGGGCGTGTTCCAGTGCGACGCCCGCGGGGTGGGCGCCGACTGGCACGTCGACGAGCTGCGGCAGATCACGTCGGCCCTGCTCGGCGAGGTGGACATCATCAAGGAGCCCGACCAGATGGACGACGACTTCAAGGCCTTCCTGGAACGGGCCATCAGCAAGAACGTGGCCGACGTGCGGATCAAGCTGTGGGCGCCCAAGGGGGCGACCGTGCGCTTCGTGCGCCAGGTGGCGCCCACCATCGAGGACCTCACCGGCAGGGGCACGCCGGTGGACGCCCTCACCAGCGAGTACGCCACGGGGGCGTGGGCGGGCGAGGAGAGCCGCGACTACCACGTGTGCGTGGCGGTGCCCCCAGGCCACGTCGGCGACGAGAAGCTGGCCGCCCGGGTCAGCCTGATGGTGGGCGACGAGGCCGTCTCCCAGGGGCTGGTCCGGGCGGTGTGGACCGACGACGACGCCCTGTCGACGCGGATCAACCCGCAGGTCGCCCACTACACCGGCCAGGCCGAGCTGGCCGAGGCCATCCAGGAGGGCCTCCAGGCCCGCAAGGCCGGGGACCTCGACACCGCCACCATCAAGCTCGGCCGGGCGGTGCAGCTCGCCGCCCAGTCGGGCAACGAGGGCACGCTGCGGGTGCTGCGCAAGATCGTCGACGTGCAGGACGAGGCCACCGGCACGGTGCGGGTGAAGCGCAACGTCGAGAAGCTCGACGAGATGGAGCTGGACACCCGCTCCACGAGGACCGTCCAGGTCAAGCGGGGCGGCGACCAGTGACCACCACCTGCGCCAGCTGCGGGACGGCCTCGGCCACGGACGACTACTGCGACTCGTGCGGCTCGCCCCTCGCCGCCGCCTCGACCCCCGCCCCCGCCGCTCCCCCTCCGGCTCCGGCCGCAGTCAGCGAGCCGTGCCCGAACTGCGGCGCCGTCCGCAGCGCCGACGACGCCTTCTGCGAGGCGTGCGGCCTCGACTTCACCACCGGGCGCATCCCCGACTCCGCCCCTGCGCCGGCGCCCTCCGCGGCCGGGGCGACCACCGGGTGGACGGCGGTGATCGAGGCCGACCGCGCCTTCTTCGACGGCAACGACGCCGGCGGCGTCCTCGCCTTCCCCGAAGGCCTCGCCCCCCGGCAGGTCGCCCTCACCGGCGACGAGGTCGTCATCGGCCGGCGCAGCGAGGGCAAGGGCTTCTTCCCCACCATCGACCTCACGGCGCCGGTCGCCGATCCCGGCGTGAGCCACCGCCACGCCGTGCTGCGCCGCCAGGCCGACGGGTCGTGGGCCCTGCTCGACGAGATGTCCACCAACGGCACCTGGGTCAACGGCGCCGACCAGCCCGTGCCGCGCGGCACCCTCACCGCCCTCCACGACGGCGACTACGTCAACTGCGGCACGTTCACGCGGATCACCGTCGTCCGGGACGCGCCAGCCACATGACCGCGATCGCCACGCGGAGCCCGGCCCGCCAGGCCGGGGCCAGGCTGCGGGCGGCGTCGCGCACCACGCCCGGCCGGTACCGCCTGTGGTCGCTGGCCACCGGCGCCGTGCTGGTGCTGGCCACCCTCACCGCCGGGGCGTCGGCGGCGGAGATGCGCTCGGCCACCCGCCGGGCGGAGACCACGAGCGGTCCGGTGCTGGTCGCCACCCAGGAGCTGGTCTCGAGCCTGGCCGAGGCGGACGCCGCCGCCACCGCCGCCTTCCTCTCGGGCCGGGACGAGGACCCCGAGCAGCGCCGCCTCTACGAGCAGGCCCTCGCCCGGGCCGACCAGCAGGTCGAGGAGATCGCCGCCCTGGCCGGGCGGGACGCCGCCCTGCGCACCCACCTCGACACCATCTCGGTCGCCCTGACCCGCTACGCCGGCCTGGTGGAGGCGGCCCGGGCGTCCAACCGCAGCGGCACGGCCGACGCCAACGCCTACCTGGTCTCGGCGGTGAAGCTGGCCGAGGAACTGGTGCAGGGCGACGCCGCCGGCCTGGCCGACGACGCCCGCTCGGCGCTGGTGGACGACGAGGCCCACCGGCAGCGGGCGCTCTCCGCCGCCTCGCTGGCCCTCGTCGTCGGGATCGGGCTCCTGGCCGCCGGCCAGGTCGTCGTCTTCCGGGGCAGCCGGCGGCTGGTGAACCCGCCGCTGTTGGTGGCCACCGCACTCGTCGCCGCCGGCCTGGTGTGGTTGCTGGTGGCCCACGGCTCCACCGGTCGGGACATGGCCGAGGCCCGCCGCCACGGCTACGACTCCATCGCCCTCACCGCCCAGCTGGGCAACGCCGGCTTCGGCGCCAAGGCGGCCGAGACGCTGGCCCTGATCACGGGCGACGGCGCCCAGTGGACGGCGGCCGACGCCAGCGCCGCCCAGGTGGCCGCCGAGCCGGTGAACGGCGACGTGGCGCTGGGGATCCGCGAGGGCCGACCCGGCGGCGCTCCCGGCGGGCTGCTCGGGCAGGCGGCGGAGGCGGCCGACTCCCCGCGCGAGCGGGCGGCGGTGGCCGAGGCGGCGCTGCGCTGGCAGCGCTTCCAGACCACCATCGCCTCCCTCCGGAAGGCCGACGCGGCCACCGCCCGGGCGGTGGCAGTGGGCCCGGCCAGCGCCGACTTCAACGGCTTCAACTTCTCCGTCCAGTCCATCCTCGGCCAGAACCGCGACCAGTTCCTCGCCGGGCTGTCCCACGCCGCCGACGGGGCCACCCGCCTCCCCCGCGCCGTGCCGCTCCTGCTGCTCGTCGCCCTGGCGGCGATGTTCTGGGGGTTCCAGCTGCGCATCAACGACTACCGATGAGAGGGAACGTGCACACGACGCCGATGTCGAGGAGGACGTTCCTCGCCGGCGCGGCGGCCATGGGCCTGGCCGCCGCCTGCTCGAAGGGCGGCCTGTCCACGGCCGCGGCCGGCGACGTCGGACCGTCCACCGGCCGGCTCAAGGTCCTCAACTGGGCGCTCTACATCGATCCCGACCAGCCCGGGCAGCCGGGCACGGTGTCGCGCTTCGAGCAGGAGACGAAGACCGCCGTCTCCTACTCGGAGGCCTACAACGACAACAGCTACGGCCGCGAGAAGGTCTTCGGGCCGACCCTCGAGAAGGGGCAGGCCCACCGGGTTCGACGTCATCGTCCCCACCTACTGGCTGGTCGCCGAGCTGCTGTCGAAGGGCCTCCTCAACGAGATACCGCTGGAGCGCATCCCCAACCACGCCAACCTCGACCCCGCCCTGCTGGGCACGGCGTGGGACCCGGGCGCCCGCCACCACCTGCCGTGGCAGGCCGGCTTCACCGGCATCGCCTACGACCCCAAGCTCACGGGCGGCGACATCCACTCGTTCGCCGACCTCCTCGACCCCGCGCTTCACGGGCGGGTGGGCATGGTGTCGGAGATGCGCGAGGTGCTCGGGTTCTTCATGCTGGCCAACGGCGAGGACCCCAGCCGGGCCACCGCCGATCGGGCGTCGGCCGCCCTCGACCGCATGGAGAAGGCGGTCACGCTGGGCCAGGTCGCCAAGTTCACCGGCAACGAGTACGTGGACCTGCTGAAGAAGGGCACCTTCGCCGCCTGCCTGGCCTGGTCGGGCGGCGTGCTCCAGCTCCAGGCCGACCGGCCCGACCTGCGCTTCGTGATCCCGAGCGAGGGCGGCATGCGCTGGTTCGACTCGATGATCATCCCCCGGGGTGCCACCAACGTGGCCGCCGCCGGCGACTGGATGAACTTCGCGTACGACCCGGCCAACGCCGCCCGCATCACCGCCGCCGTCCAGTACGTGAGCCCGGTCATCGGCACCAAGGAGGCGCTGGCGTCGATGGGCGGCGACAACGCCAAGCTGGCCGCCAGCCCGATCCTGTTCCCCGACGACGCCACCCGCCGGCGCCTGTACTTCTGGGCCGGCACCACGCCGGCCGAGGAGGCCGAGCTGCAGGCCCGCTTCTCCAAGGTGTCCGGCACGTGACGAGCGCCGACGACGCCCTGGCCGAGGCCGACGCCGCCCGGAAGGCGTGCCGGGACGACATGCACCACTTCGACGACGTCATCGAGGAGTTCGGCGAGCGGGCCTTCGAGTTCGCCCGCCGGCGGATCCGCCTCGACCTCGACGGCGTCCCCCTCGGCCGCCCCCGCTCGCAGGAGGAGCTGGACCGCCTGGCCGGGACCACCGTGACCGCCGACGGGCTGGGCGAGGACGAGGTGCTGCGCCTGTTCGCCGACGTGCTGGAGCCGGCCTGCCTGTCCACCGACTTCCCCCGCTACTTCGCCTTCATCCCGGCCGCCCCCACCGAGACCTCGATCATCGCCGACATGGTCGTGAGCGCCTGCTCCATCTACGGCGGCACGTGGCTGGAGGGGGCCGGGGCGGTGTGGGCCGAGAACCAGGCCCTGCGGTGGATCGCCGACCTGGCCGGGCTGCCGGCGTCGGCCGGCGGCTGCTTCGCCTCGGGCGGCACCATGGGCAACCTCTCGGCGCTGGTGGCGGCCCGGCACGAGTGGCGCCGGCGGCGGCCGGTCGAGGGGCGGGCGGCGCTGGTGGTGGGCCAGTCGTCGCACACCTCGATGCAGACCGCCTCGGAGGTCCTCGACGTCGAGCTGGTCACCGTCCCCGGCCCGAAGCTCACCGGCCAGGCGCTGGCGCCGGTGCTGGCCTCGGTGGGCGAGCGGGCCTTCGCGGTGGTGGCCACCGCCGGGTCCACCAACCTCGGCCTGGTGGACGACATCGCCTCCGTCGCCGACGTGTGCGCCGGCCACGGCACCTGGCTCCACGTGGACGCCGCCTACGGCGGTGCCGCAATGGCGGCGCCGTCGGCCCGCCCACGGTTCGACGGCATCGAGCGGGTCGACTCGCTCATCGTCGACCCCCACAAATGGCTCTTCGCCCCCTTCGACGCCTGCGCCCTGCTCTACCGCGACCCGTCGCTGGCCCGGGCCTGCCACGCCCAGCACTCCAGCTACCTCGACATCGACGCCGCCATCACCGGCGGGGCGGGCTGGAACCCGTCCGACTACGCCCTGCACCTCACCCGGCGCACCCGGGGCCTGCCGCTGTGGTTCTCGCTGGCCGCCTACGGCACCAAGGCGTACGCGGACGCCGTCGAGGCCTGCCTGGCCACCGCCCGGGCGGCGGCCGAGCTGGTCCGCGAGGCGCCCCACCTCGACCTGGTCGTCGAGCCCGAGCTGTCGGTGGTCGCCTTCCGCCGGGCCGGCTGGGCCACCGCCGACTACTGCGCCCTGGCCAAGCGGCTGCTCGACGCCGGCACCGCCTTCGTCGTCCCCTCCGCCTTCGAGGGCGAGCCGATGCTGCGCATCTGCATCGTCAACCCCCGCACCAGCGTCGACGACGTGCGCACCGTGCTGGACGCCACGGCGTGAACCGCCGGCCGCTGGGCCGCACCGGCATCGAGGTCAGCGAGGTCGGCCTCGGCACCTGGGAGCTGTTGGGCGACGTGTGGGGGGCCAAGGACGACGACCGCTCCCTCGCCGCCCTGCGGGCCGGCCTGGAGGCGGGCGCGACCTTCGTGGACACGGCCGCCGACTACGGCTCCGGCCACGTCGAGGACCTGCTGGGGCGGCTGCTGTCGGCGGGCGCGGTGGGGCGGGACGACGTCGTGCTGGCCACCAAGGTGCGGCCCGAGTGCATGGTCTGGGCGCCGCCGCCCGAGCGGCCCATCCACGAGTTCTTCCGGCCGGCGTGGATCCGGGCCGAGTGCGAGGCCAGCCTGCGCCGGCTCCGCACCGACCACGTCGACGTGCTCTACCTGCACACCTGGAGCCGGTCGTGGGGCCACGAGGACGACTGGTACGCCGAGATGGCCCGCCTGAAGGAGGAGGGCAAGATCCGGGCCGTCGGGATCTCGGTGCCCGACCTCGGCGTGGCGGACGCCAACGTGGCCGTCGCTCGGGGCCAGGTCGACGTGGTCCAGTGCGTGTACTCGGTGTTCCAGCAGGAGCCGGAGTCGTCGCTGTTCCCGTTGGCCGCCCGCTTCGGGGTCGGCGTGGTGGCCCGCAGCCCCTTCTCCTCCGGCGCCCTCGTCCAGCGCTGGACGCCGGGCATGCAGTTCCCCGAGGGCGACTGGCGGGCGTCGTGGCCCCAGGAGGTCCAGCGGGACTGGGTGGCCGAGCAGGCCCGCATGGCGGCGCTGGTCGACGGCGTCGTCGCCACCAGCGAGCTCGACCGCCCCTCGTTCTGCCTGCGATTCGTGCTCGACTCCCCCTCCGTGGCATCGGTCATCCCCGGCTCGGCCGACCCCGACCACGTCCGCGCCAACGCCGGCGCCTCCGGTCGGGCTCCCGTCGCCCCCGCCCTGCGGGCCCAGCTGGGCGAGCTGTGGCGCCAGCGGCGCATCCGGGGCGTCTACAACGGCTCGGGGTGAACCGGTGGGGGCCCGTCCTACGACAGGTGGGTCGTGAGCGACGTGTCGGCCCTCGGCCGGAGCGACCGGGAGCTGCTGCTGGCCGTCCGGGACGCCGACAGCGGGGCCCTGGCCGAGCTCTACGACCGGCACGCCCCGTGGCTGACGGCCCGGCTGAACCACCGCTGCGCCGACGCCGACGTGGTGGACCAGGCCGTCCAGGACACCTTCCTAGCCATCTGGCGCAAGCCGGGCGCCTACTCGGGCACCGGGGAGGTGGCGGCCTGGATCTGGGGCATCGGCATCCGCCGTCTCATCGACCAGCTCCGGCGCCGGCGGCCCCGCCTCCGGGCCGAGCGGGAGGCCAGGCAGGTGTCGGCCGAGGACGAGGTGCTGCTCGGCGTCGAGCACGGCCGCCTGGCCGGGGCCATCGACGGCCTGTCGCCCGAGCTGCGGGCGGTGGTGCAGGCGACGGTGCTCGACGGGCTCACCACGAGGGAGGCGGGCCGGCTGCTCGGCATCCCCACCGGCACGGTCAAGACGCGCATGGCCCGGGCGCGGGGCCAGATGAGGGAGGCACTGACATGACCTGGCACGCCGACGCCGCCACCGTCGAAGGCTACCAGGCGGGCGAGCTGTCCGCCGCGCAGACCGCCTCCGTGGAGGCCCACCTGCCGGCGTGCGGGGCGTGCCGGACCCTGCTGGCGGCCGCGGCCGACCGCGACCGGCTGGCCCGGAACTGGTCGGCCGTCGCCGCCCGCCTCGACGAGCGCTCGGTCACCCCGGTGGAGCGGGCGCTGCGGCGGCTCGGGATGGGCGAGGGCCACGCCCGGCTGGTGACGATGACGCCGGCCGCCCGCAGCAACTGGCTGCTCGCCCTGGTCGCCCTGGTCGCCCTGGCCGGCGGCATGTCGGTGCTGAACCCCGGCCGAGATGCCGGCACGTTCTACGCATTCCTCGTGCTCGCCCCGCTGCTGCCCGTGGCCGGCGTGGCCGCCGCCTTCGGGTCGGTGGGCGACCCGGCGCGCGAGCTGGCGGCCTCGACGCCCAAGCCGGCCTTCGAGCTGCTGCTGGTGCGCACGCTCGCGGCGGTGGCGGCGACGATGGTGTTCACCGCGGCCATCGCCTTCCCGGTGTTCGGCGGGTGGGACGCGGCCGCCTGGCTGCTCCCCGCCCTGGGCCTCACTGCCGCGTCGCTGGCGCTGTCCACCTGGGTCCCGGCCCACCGGGCGGCGACCGTCCTGGGCGCGGCGTGGGTGGTCGCCGCCGCCGCCAGCGGGCAGGTCAACCGCCTCGACCCCGACGTCCTCCGCCGGTTCGTGGCCCTGGAGCCGGCCGGCCAGGTCGCCTTCGCCGCCCTGGCCGCCGCCGGCACGGCCGTCTTCCTCCTCCGCCGCCGCACACTTGACCTGGGAAGGTGCACATGACCACCACCAATCGACTCGGAACCGGAGGTTCCTCGCCGAGCTTGCGGTGCCGCCCTTCGGACGGCGCTCAGGCCGCCGACCGGCGGAGCCGGATCGGCGTCTTCTTGCGGGGGCTCGACCCCCCGCACCCCCCGGGCCGGCAGCCGGGGAAGCCGCCTGCGGCGGCGAGCGGGCCGCCGGCAAACCTCCCGAGACGGAGGCCAGCATGACCACCATCGAGCTCAAGGGCGTCACCAAGTCCTACGGCGGCATACCCGCCCTCGACGGCATCGGCCTGTCGATCGGTCCGGGGGTCACCGGCGTGCTCGGCCCCAACGGCGCCGGCAAGACCACCATGCTGCGGATGCTGGCCACCGTCCTCGCCCCCGACGCCGGGCGGCTGCGGATCCTCGGCGAGGACCCCGGGCGGGTGGAGGGCCGGCTGGCCATCCGCCGCCGGCTGGGGTACTTCCCGCAGGAGCCCGGCTACTACCAGAACCTCAGCGCCTTCGACTTCGTCGACTACGTGGCGATCCTCAAGGAGCACGACGACCGCGCCGCCCGCCACGCCGAGGTGCGCCGGGTGCTGGAGCAGGTCGACCTCGGCGCCGTGCAGCACAAGAAGCTGAAGAAGCTTTCGGGCGGCATGCGCCGGCGGGTGATCATCGCCCAGGCCCTGCTGGGCCGGCCCGAGCTGCTGGTGCTCGACGAGCCGACGGTGGGACTCGACCCCGAGCAGCGGCTGCGGTTCCGCGAGCTCGTCTCCCGCCTGGCCGAGCAGCACACGGTCGTCCTGTCGACTCACCAGACCGAGGACGTGGCCGCCCTGTGCCACCGGGTGGTGGTGGTCCACGGGGGCCGGGTGCGCTTCGACGGCACGGCGGCGGCGCTGGCCGCCCTGGCGGCGGGACGGGTGTGGGCGGCGGCCGAGCCCGACCCCTCGGCCCGGCTCTCGTGGCGCACGGGGACGGGCGAGCACCGCCTCATCGGCGACCCGCCGCCCGGCTCCACGCTCGTGGAGCCGACCCTGGAGGACGCCTACCTGCTGCTGCTCGGGCGGGCGCCCGGGGCTGAGGGCTGAGCGATGCCGGTCGTCCTCCTCGTCCTCGTCGTCGGCGTCGTCTGGGCCGTGCGCCGGCGCCAGGGCGGCGAGCGGGCCCGGTCGGCCGAGGTCGGCGCCGTGGGCTGGGCCCCGGGGACGAACTGGCGCGTCCTCGCCCCGCTGGCCCGGGCCGACGCCCGCCGCCTGGCCCGCCACCCGGCCTTCGTCGCCGGCGTGGTGCTGACGCCGCTGATGTTCAGCGCCGCCATGGGCGGCGCCAGGAGCTGGTGGCAGCGGTCGCCGTCGATGGCGCTGGCCCTCGTGCCGCTGGGCTGGTGCACGATCGTGGCGGCCAACCTGCTCGCCCTCAAGCCCCGGCGGGCCGGCGTCGACGAGCTGTTCGCCGCCGCCCCCGCCCCGCAGCCGCTGCGGACCACGGCGCTCCTGGCCGGCGGGTCGGTGGCGGTGGCCGCTGCCGTCGCCCTCAGCGCCGGGTGGCTGCTGTGGAGCGCGGCGACCCTCGACGGCGCCGTCGGGTCTCCTCGCCTGGCCGAGATCGGCGCCGGCGTGCTGATCGTCGCCGGCGCCCTGGCGGTGGGCGTGGCCGTGGCCCGCTGGCTTCCGCACTTCGCCTTCGGGCTGCTCGCCGTGTTCGCCGTGACCTTCCTCCAAGCCCGCTTCATGGACCCCACGACGTGGCCGTGGAACACCGCCCAGGCCCACCCCGGCCGGTTCCTGGGCTTCCTGGCCAGCACCACGAGCGCTGGGGTGGCCGCCCTCGAGTTCCGGCCGGCGGGATGGCACGCCGCCTACCTGGCCGGGCTGGTCCTCCTCATGGCCGCCGTCGCCCTGGCCCGCGACGGCGTTCCCCGCCCGCTGGCGGCGGTGTTCGCCGCGGCCGCCGTGCTGGTGGCCAGCACCGGATGGGTCCAGACCCGACCACCCTCCGACCGCCGGGTGGCGGCGATGGCCGCCTACCTGACCGACCCGCGGTCCAGCCAGCGCTGCACCGAGTCGGGCCTCACCACCTACTGCGCCTACGAGGAGCACCGTGACCAGGTCGCCGGCTGGACCGTCCAGGTCGAGGCCGTCCGGGCCCTCCTGCCCCCCGCCGTCGCCGGCCGCCGGCTGGCGGTGACCGACCGGGTGCCGACCGTGACCGGCAACAGCGCCTGCGGGCCCAAGCCGTACCTGGACGGCGTGCACCGGGAGGTGGCGGCGGCCGTCGCCCCCGCTGCCGTGTGGCCCGAGGACGGCCAGGTGCACCCGGGCACCGACCGCTCCGCCTGCGGTGGACTCAAGCACGACGACCTGTTCACCGCCCTCCAGGTGGGTTCGTGGGCGGTGGGCCTGCCGCCCGGCCCCCACGGCCTCGACATCCGCTGCGACGCCGCCGGCCAGGCCCGCGCCGTCGTCGCCCTCTGGCTGGCCGGCGTCGCCACACCGGACGGGGCCCGCTTCCTCAGGGACGTGGCCGGCGCCGAGGGAAGTGGGCCGCTGACCTTCGCCGGGTGGAGCGACCCGCCGATGCTGGGCGCGGTGTTCCACGCCGACGACGTGCGGCGGGCCGTCGCCCTGCTCGACCTGCCGGTCGAGCGGGTGCGGGCCGTCCTGCACGAGCACTGGGCCGAGCTGACCGACCCGGCCACCCCGTCGTCGGCGGTGTCCCTCGCCGTCTCGCCGGCCGGCACCGACCCGCCGGCGCCGCCGTCACCGCACGCCTGCCGATGAGGAGCCGGCAGCTCGGCGCCACGGTGGCGGTGCTGCCCCGCATCGTGGGCCTCGGACCGCCGGCGTGGGCGGCTGCCGGCGGGCTGGCCGTGGTGGCCTTCGCGAGCCGGCCCGGCAACATCGCCCTCCACCTCCGCGTGGCCGCCATGGCGGTGGCCGCCGCCACGGCCATCCTCCTGGACGACGACGCCGCCGTCACCCTGGCGCCCTCGCCCACCGCCCTGCCCGTCCGGCGGTCGTTCCGCCTCGCCGTCGTCACCGTCGCCGTCGGGGGGTGGTGGGCGGCCATGCTGGCCGTGGCCACCGCCCGTACCGCCCACCTGCCGGCCGCCGCCCTGACCACCGAGGTGGTCGCCCTCACCGCCATCGCCGTTGCTGCCGCCCTGGCCGTGCAGCGCCTGGCCGGCGACGGGCGCAGCGGCGCCACCGGCGGGATCGTGGTCGTCGCCTGGTTCGCCCTGTCGTTCCTCCGGATCTCCGGGGTGCCGGCCGTGCCGAGCCCCCTGGACCCGGACGGCCCCGCCCGGCTGCTGCTCGTCGCCGCCGCCGCCGGCGCCGCCGCCCTCCTGCTGTCGAGGGATCCGGCCCGCCGGCGGTGAACCGATCGGCGCCCCCGGAGCGACAGGGAGGGCAAGAAGCTGGGGGCGACAGGCGAACCAGCCGGGGGTACAGGAGACACTCCGTGAAGAACATGACCAAGCGTGGGGCAGCCGCGGCCGCGTTCATGGCGGCGGCCGCCGTCGGGGTCGGGATCGTGGTGACGGGACCGGCGTCCGGGGCGGTGGTCCCGCAGGCCCGGGCCACCCTGGTCAACACGGCCGGCGACGTGGTGGGCGAGGTGGTGTTCAAGGGCCACGGCTCCCACGCCAACCTCGTCGAGGTCGACGTCACCGCCCCTGCTGCGCCGGGCCTCGGCGCCTTCCACGGCTTCCACGTGCACACGGTCGGCAACTGCAACCCGACCCCGTCGGGCTCGTCGAACGTGCCCTTCGGCTCGGCCGGCGGCCACTGGAACCCCGGCGCCGCCACGCACGGCGCCCACGCCGGCGACATGCCCAGCCTGCTCTTCACCGCCGACGGCACCGCCCACGCCACCTTCGAGACCGACCGCTTCGACGTGGACAGCCTGCTGGACGCCGGCGGCGACGGTGCCGCCGTGATCCTCCATGCCGGCGCCGACAACTTCGCCAACGTCCCGCCCGCCTACGGCGCGGCCAACGCCACCACCCTGGCCACCGGCGACGCCGGCCCCCGCTACGCCTGCGGCGTCATCACCGAGCCGTAGGCCCGTCCGCCGGGAGCGGCGCAGCGACGAGCGGCTGGGCGGGTCGGGGGAGCGGCCACGTCCAGCCGCTCGGGCGCGACGGGGCCGGAGGAGCCCCGGCTCACCCTCCTCGGGTGATGGCGAAGCTCTCGGGGATTGCGACGATCAGCGGATGGGTCGGCAGTCGGACGACGCATCGACGATCAGCGGGGCCGAAGCCGGTCGGGCGCCCGAGCCCGACCCGGCGGCGGTGCTGGTCAGCCGGCGATTCCTCGCCGTCCTCGTCCTGTCGGCCGTCGTCGGCGTGGTCGCCTCCCTGGCGGCGTGGTGCTTCCTCGAGCTCATCCACTACGTGCAGGTGTGGGTGTTCACCGACATCCCCCGAGGCCTCGGTCTCGAACCCACCCCGAAGTGGTGGTACCTGCCCGTCCTCGCCCTGGCCGGCCTGATCACCGCCTTCGCCGTCGCCCGCCTGCCCGGCCGAGGGGGGCACGTCCCGGTGCACGGCCTCGACCCCACGCCGACGGCGCCGGTTGCGCTGCCGGGTGTGCTGCTGGCCGGGCTCGCATCCGTCGGGCTGGGCGTCGTCCTGGGCCCTGAGGCCCCCTTGATCGCTCTCGGCGGGGGGCTCGGCTTCCTCCTGGTCGGTCGCATCCGGAGGGAGACCCCACCGGAACTCGGCACGCTGATCGCCGCGTCGGCGACGTTCGCCGCCCTGTCGTTCCTGTTCGGCTCACCCATCATCGCCGCGGTCATCCTCCTGGAAGCGGCCGGACTGGATCGCAGGCGGATGCCTCTGCTCCTCGTTCCCGGCCTCATGGCAGCCGGGATCGGCTCGCTCGTCGCCATCGGCATGGGGGCGTGGACGGGTGTGAACATGGCGGCCATCACCCTCGGCACGCTGCCGTTGCCGTCCTTCGCCCGGCCGACCGTGGTGGACTTCCTGTGGACCGTCGCCTTCGCCCTCGTGGTGACGGTCGGCTGCCTGGTCGTTTTCGGCGTCGGCCGGCGCGTCGAGCGCGTCATGAAGGACAGGACCCTGGTCATCCTCCCCGTCGTCGGGGTCATGATCGCCGTCCTGGCGGTGGCGTTCTCGTACCTGACCGACAAGGGCGTCGATCAGGTGCTGTTCTCCGGGCAGGACGCCATGGGGCCCCTGATCAGCGATGCGGCCACCTGGTCCCTCGGCGCGCTGGCGCTGCTGATCGCCTTCAAGGGTCTCGCCTATTCGCTGTCGCTGGGGAAGCTCCGCGGCGGTCCCGTCTTCCCCGCCATGTTCCTTGGCGCCGCCGCCGGCCTGATGGCCGCGTCGCTGCCGGGCTACGACCTGAGCCCAGCGGTGGCAGTCGGGATCGGCGCGGCGGTGGCCACCACCCTCAGGCTCCCGCTCGCCGCCGTGGTCCTCGCCACCCTGCTGTGCGCACCGGCCGGTACCGGCGTCGAGCCGCTGATCATCGTCGGTGTCGTGGTGGCCTACCTCACGACCCTCGCCGTGGAGGCCCGGGTCAAAGCGCGTGCACCGGAGCCGGTGGGCTGAGCAGGCGTACTGGAGGACCAACTGAGGGGTGGGCCGCTCCGGCATTTGGGGCAGACGGGTGATGGGCGGACCCGCAGGGAGGTCGCCGGCTTCTCGGGACGTTTTCGATCGCTATGCGAGCGAAAACGTCCACAGAGTCTTCGGCCGTCTCGAAGCAACCCCGACCGTCGACACGGCCCTCCCGCTCGAGGTCGGCGTAGAGGCGCTCCAGGTTTTCCGGTGGGCCGTAAGGGACTTGAACCCCTGACCCCTTGCGCGTCATGCAAGTGCTCTACCAAGCTGAGCTAACGGCCCCGGAGGCAGCCGACCTTAGCATCGGGCCGGGAGCGGATACCCGCTGTTTCCCCTCGCCGGGCCGTTCTCTGGACAACGGCGGCCATATCCGGCCGCCGGCGTCCACAGAACGGGCTGCGGTGTTCCCGCACGGGCGGCGGTACGGTGGGAGCCATCGGCCTCGCCCGTCCCGAACCGCGGCCCCACCCAGCGGTGGTCCCCGCGCCGGCTGCCCCGGCGCATGGACCCGCTGCTGCCGCCGTGCTGGCCGATGCGGCCCGGGCCCTCCACGCCGAGGGCGACCCGGCCCGCCTCCTCACCTGGGTCGCCGACGCCGCCCGCACCCTCGCCGCCGCCGACGTGGCCGGCGTGTGGCTCCAGGAGGGCGACCGCTCGCGGTGGGTCACGGCGGCCGGCGTGGCTCCCTCGTCCACGTCCCTCGGCCGGGTGGGCGACCCCCGCCGCGACGCCGCCCTCTACCCGGCGGTACGGGAGGGACGGGCCGTGCGCCTCGACGACGCCGGCTCGGCCGAGTGCCTGCCCGGGATGGCCAGCGTCCTCGCCGTCCCCGTGCCCGGCGACCACGGCCTCACCCACGGCATCGTCCTGGTGGCCGCCGCCCGGCCCGGGCGCTTCGACGACGCCGTCGAGTCCTCCCTCACCGTGATCGCGTCCCACCTCGGCGTGGCCCTCGACAACCTGGCCGCCCGCCGGCGCCAGGAGCACCGCCGGGCCACCGAGCAGCAGATGGTGAACCAGCTCCAGGCGGCCGTGATGCCCGAGCCGCCGGAGGTGCCGTACACCGAGCTGGGCAGCTGGTACTCGGCGGCCGACCCCCACATGGCCACCGGCGGCGACCTGCACGACTGGATCCTGCTCCCCGACGGCGACCTGCACTTCGCCGTCGTGGACGTGATGGGCAAGGGCGTGGCGGCCACCAAGGACGCCGTCGCCGTCACCCACGCCCTGCGCCTGCTGGTGCTCGACGGCTGCCCGCTGGAGGACGTGGTGCGCCGGGCCGACGCCATCGTCACCGCCCAGAACCCCGACCTGGTGGCCACCCTCATCGTCGGCCGCTACAGCCCCCTCACCGGCACGCTGCGGCTGGCCGGCGGCGGCCACCCCCCGGCCTTCGTGGTCCAGGGCGGCACCGCCCGCGAGCTGTTCGCCCCGGGCGTGCCCATCGGCTGGCCGGGCGCCGGCTCCGAGGGCCTGGTCGAGGTGGAGCTGGGCCGCACCGACAGCGTGATCCTCTACACCGACGGACTGGTGGAGGGCACCAAGGACGTGGTGAGCGGCCTCGAGTCGCTGCGCCGCTTCGCCGAGGAGACCGCCCCGTACCCGGCGCAGCAGCGGGCCCGCATCCTCGTCGAGCGCACGCTGCGCGACGCCGAGCGCCACGACGACTCGCTGGCCCTCATCCTGCGCCGGCGCATGCCGCCTCGCCACACCGCCCGCTCGCCCCTCGGGCCCTTCGAGCACCGGCTGTCGCAGAGCATGGCGGCGGTGTCGGTGAGCAGGGGCCTGCTACGGGAGTGGCTGGTGCGGGTGCCGGTGGACGCCGACGCCGTCCACGACCTGCTCCTGGCCGCCACCGAGCTGTGCGCCAACGCCGTGGAGCACGCCAGCTGGCAGCGGGGAGGGGTCGTGCTGCGGGCCCACACCGAGGGGGCCGACGTGGTGCTCGAGGTGGAAGACGACGGCGGCGGGCTGGCCTGGCCGCTGCACCTGCTCGAGCCGCCCGACCCCACCGTGGACCACGGGCGGGGCCTGTGGCTGGTGCGCACCTTCACCGACGTGGTGACGCCCGACACCAACGCCGACCGCACCGTCATCCGCTGCGTGAAGCGGGCGGTCGTCGCCGCGCCGTAGACGAGGGTACGCGGGGGCGGCCGGCGGGCATAGATTGGTTCGCCCATGACCGACTCCCACGGCACCACCGACACCTCCCTCGACCAGGTTCCCGACGCCGATCGAGCCGAGCAGGACCAGCCCGCCGTGGCGCCCGACTTCGACAACCCGTCGATCTTCATCGGCGCCGAGGTCCCCGAGGCCGACGCCATCGAGCAGGCCCTCCCCGGCCCCCTTCCCGACGAGGACGAGGCCCGCTAGCCCTCGAGTGCTTCCGCGCTCGCGGCGGAGCAGCCCAGCCCGATCCCGACGGCGAGAGTGAAGAGGCCGACCGATGTTGGCCGGGTCCCATCTCGACGAGCACGGCCCCGGTCGCAAGTGAACCCCGCCGCCACCGCACGCTGACGCCGCCAGAGCGACGGCCCGGGCCGGACCCCGGGCGACCCGTCGCCGGACGCGCACAAGCCGGGAGAGCCGGCTATAGCTCGGCTCTCCCGGCTTGTGGGGCTCCCGGGGGGCGGGACAGGAAGAGTTATGTCCCAGGTGGCGGAGCCCCAAACCTGATTCCCGAAGAAATTTCGAGAATCTCAGCCCGGGGGCGCGATGGTGTCGTCCACCGGCTGGTCCCGGTCGGCCTCGCCCTCGTCGAGGAAGGCGCGTTCCTCCTGGTCAGGGGCGATATCCGCCCGTCGGCGCACCTCGTCGATGTCGTCCTGCAGCTTCTGGAGCGGTTCCTTGGAGAAGACGGTCATGCCTGACATCTACCCAGGGAGGCGACCGGCCCACGCCTCCGGCGTCCCGCCCTCGCCCCGGAGGGACCGGGCGCAGGCCACGCCGGCGATGGCACCCTTGGCGGCCGCCACCTGCACCAGCTGGAGCCCGGGGGTCACGTCGCCGGCGGCGTAGACGCCCGGCACCGACGTCGCCGCCTCCTCGTCGACGGCGATGCAGCCGTGGTCGGTGAGCCCGCAGCCCAGCTGCTCGGCCAGCGCCGTGCGGGGCACGTGGGCGATGGAGAAGAAGGCCAGCTCGCAGGCCACGGCGCCGGCGTGGCGGAGCCGCACGCCCTCCAGCGCACCCCGGGTGCCCATCAGCGCCACCGCCTCGTCCTCCACCACCCGCACGCCGGCCTCGTCGAGCCTCCGGCGGCACTCCTGGTCGCCCTCGAAGGGGCGCCCGTCGGTGACGATCAGCACGTCGCGCGCCCAACCGAGCAGGGTGAGGGCGAAGCCGGTGACGTCCTCGTTCCAGCCGAACACCACGACCCGGGCGTCGCGGGCCTCGTAGCCGTCGCAGGTCGGGCAGTGGAACACGTCGGCCCCGTAGTGCTCGAAGAACCGGCCCACCTCGGGGAAGCGGTCCCGCACGCCGGTGGCCAGCACCAGCCGGCGGGCCAGCAGCCCCCCGCCGCCGCTCAGGTCGAGCTCGAACAGCCCGTCGTCGCGCCGGCGGGCGGCCGTCGCCCGCCCCTCGCACACCTCGGCCTCCTCGTAGCGCAGCAGCTGGGCGCGGCCCCGCTCGGCCAGCTCCAGCGGGTTCACCGGGTCGTCGCCCAGGTACCCGTGGGCGTGCTCCACCCACCGGTTCCGCGGATCGCGCCCGTCGAGCAGGAGCACCGGGCGGCGGTAGCGGGCGATCCAGGTGGCGGCGGCCAGCCCGGCCGGCCCCCCGCCCACGACGACGGCGTCGACCGGCCCCGGCATCAGGCGACGAGGACGGCCACCGCGTCGGGCGCCAGGCGCAGGCCTGCCGGCCCGACCTCGGCCCCGTCGGACCCCAGCCGGAGCGACCCGGCCACCGCCAGCCCGACCGGCTGCGGGCCGATGTTGCCCGCCACCGTCACCGGTCCGCGCGTCACCACCAGCCAGCCCGCCTCCTCGTCGAAGCGGACCTCGACGGCGTCCATGCGGCCGTCGGTGAGGGCCGGCACCGAGCGGCGCAGCGCGATCAGGCGCCGGTACCAGTCCAGCACGGCGGCGTGGTCCTTCTCCCCGGGCTCCGACCAGTCGAGGCGGGCCTGCTCGAAGGTGGCCGGGTCCTGGGGGTCGGGCACCGCTTCCGGGTCCCAACCGAAGGCGGCGAACTCGGCCCGCCGCCCTTCCCGCACCGCCCGCCCGAGGATCGGGTCGGCGTGGTCGGTGAAGTAGGGGAACGGCGTGGTGGCCGCCCACTCCTCCCCCTGGAACAGCAGGGGGACGAACGGCGAGGTGAGCACCAGGGCGGCGGCCAGTTGGAGGCGCCCGGGGCCGACGAGGGCGGCCAGCCGCTCGCCCCGGGCGCGGTTGCCGACCTGGTCGTGGTTCTGGGTGCAGACGACGAAGCGGTGGCCCGACAGCGTGGGGTCGAGCCGGCCGTGGCGCCGGCCCCGGTGGGGCGAGTGCTCGCCGGCGTAGACGAACGACCGGCGCAGGGCCAGCGCCAGATGGGCCATGGAGCCGAAGTCGGCGTAGTACCCCTCCCGCTCGCCGGTGAGCAGGGCGTGGACGGCGTGGTGGAAGTCGTCGCTCCACTGGGCGTCGATGCCGTAGCCGCCGACCTCCCGCCGGCGCACGACGCGCGGGTCGTTCAGGTCGCTCTCGGCCACGAGGAACAGGGGCCGGCCGGCGGCGGCGGCCAGCCCCTCGACCCGCTCGGCCAGCTCCTCCAGGAGGTGTTTGGCCGACGTGTCGAGGATGGCGTGGACGGCGTCGAGGCGCAGGCCGTCGAAGTGGTAGTCCCGCAGCCACATCACGGCGTTGTCCACGAAGAAGGCCCGCACCTCGTCGCTGCCGGCGCCGTCGAGGTTCACCGCCTCGCCCCACGGCGTGGCGTAGCGGGAGGTGAAGTAGGGGCCGAAGCGGGCGAGGTGGTTGCCGGCCGGGCCGAGGTGGTTGTAGACGACGTCGAGCACCACCCCGAGGCCCCGGGCGTGGCAGGCGTCGACCAGACGCTTCAGGCCCTCGGGCCCGCCGTAGGCGGAGTGGGGGGCGTACAGGTCGACGCCGTCGTAGCCCCACCCCCGCCGGCCGGGGAACTCGGCCACGGGCATCAGCTCCACCGCGTCGACGCCCAGGTCCACCAGGTGGTCGAGGCGGGCGGCGGCGGCGTCGAAGGTGCCCTCGGGCGTGAAGGTGCCCACGTGCAGCTCGTAGAGGACCGCCGACGGGAGGTGCACGCCCCGCCAGCCGGCGTCGGACCAGGGGAAGGCGGCGTGGTCCACCGTGCGGGACCGCCCGTCCACCCCGGCCGGCTGCCACGGCGAACGGGGGTCGGGCAGGACCTCCCGGCCGTCGAGGACGAAGCCGTAGTCGGTGCCCGGCCCGGCGTCCACGTCGGCCCCGTGCCAGCCGCCGCCCGCGGCGGCCATGGGCACACGGCGACCCGACAGGTCCAGTTCGACCACGGTGGCGCGCGGCGCCCACACCCGGAAGCGCGTCATGCCCGCGCTCTTTCCCGGATCGGCACCCGTTCACCCCGCCCGTTCGAGGAGGGCGACGGGGAAGGCGCCGAGCAGCCCCGCCAGCGCCACCTCGCCGCCGCCGACGTCGGCGCCGTCGAGCAGGTTGCGCCACCGCCCCGGCGGCAGGGCCACGGTTGTGGTGCCCCAGTCGCCGGCCAGGCCGAGCACCAGCCGGGGGACGACGGTGGCCACCGCGCCGCCGCGGGAGAACGCCACCACGTGGGCCGCCCTGGGCCCGGAGGCCGCCAGCGGCTGGTAGGCACCTCCGGCACCGAACGCCTCGGGCCGGCGGCGCCGCAGGTGGAGCGCCTCGGTGACGACCTTCAGCTTCGGGAGCCCCTCGCCGGCCCGCTCCCACAGGGCGGCGGCGTCGAGGCCGGGCAATTCGTCGAGCAGCCGCCGGCGGGTCTCGTAGTCGACCGGCCGGCGGTTGTCGGGGTCCACCAGGCTCAGGTCCCACAGCTCGGTGCCCTGGTAGGTGTCGGGGACGCCGGGCGCGGTGAGGCGCAGGACGGCCTGGGCCAGCGACGTCACCCGGCCGGGGCCGACGAGGGGGGCGACGAAGGCGGCCAGGTCGTCCAGGAAGGCGGCGTCGCCCAGCACGCCCTCCACGAAGGCGCGCAGGGCGGCGTCGTACCCGGGGTCGGGGTCGATCCACGACGTGCGGGCCTTGGCCTCCTTCGACGCCTTCTCCATGTAGGCCACCGCCCGGTCACCGGGCAGCGGCCAAGCCCCGACCAGCGTCTGGTAGAGCAGGTACTCGGCGTTGGCGTCGGGGAGGCCGGGACCGGAGCGGTGGCGGTCGTTGGCCGCCGACCAGCGCCGCACCGCCGCCGCCCACTCCTCCGGCCGCTCGGAGAGCAGGTGGAGGCGGGCCCGCACGTCCTCGCTGCGCTTCGTGTCGTGGGTGCTGGTGGCCAGCATGGACGTGGGCCACCCGGCCTGGGCCTCGGCGCAGGCGTGGTGGAACTCCGCCACCGAGACGCCCCACTCGGCCGGCGACCCCCCCACCTCGTTGAGCGACACCAGCGGCACGAAGTCGTAGAACGCGGTGTCCTCCACCGCTTTCGCCATCACCGGGCCGGTGACCTGCTGGAACCGGGCCACCAGGTCGGCCTCCGCCGGGCTGACCGGCGACGGCAGGCCCGGTGGGTTCTCCCGGTGGTGACGGAGGAGGAGCAGGTCGGCGAGGAAGCCGAACAGGTCGCCGTCGACGTCGGGCCGGCGCGCCGCGGCCGCCGCCACCGCCTCCTCCACCACGGCCACGTCCTCGTCGCGGACGGCGGTACCCGGCCGCACGTAGGTCCGGTAGACGGGGAACCAGCACAGGACCTCCCGCAGGGCCTCGTGCAGCTCGTGGCGGGTGTAGTCGCGGTAGCGGCGGTTGCCCTCGCACACGTCGACGAACAGGGCGGTGAGGCGGTTGAGGTCGGCGGCCAGGACGTCGCGCAGCACCAGCCGCTTCTTGGCCGCCACCACCTCGGCCACGTCGGTGGGCTGCCCGGTGAGGTCGCCGTACATTGCGAGCAGCGGCTCCCGGCCGGCCGGGTCCACGAACAGCCCGCCCACCCGGGCGGCGAAGTCGTACCCGGTGGTGCCGGCCACCGGCCACGACGCCGGCAGCCGCTCCCCCGGCTCGAGGATCTTCTCCACCACCACCCACGCCCCGCCGGTGGCCTCGGCCAGGCGGACGAGGTAGCCCTCCGGGTCGACCAGGCCGTCGGGGTGGTCGATGCGCAACCCGTCGACGATGCCCTTGCCGACCCACTCGACGACGAGGGTGTGGGTGTCCTCGAACACCTGCGGGTCCTCCACGCGCACGCCGATCAGGGTGGTGATGTCGAAGAACCGCCGGTAGTCGAGTTCCCTGCCGGCGGTACGCCAGTAGGCCAGCCGGTAGTTCTGGCGCTCCAGCAGGGCGTCGAGGGCGTCGGGGTCGGCGTTGAGGGCCGAGACTGCGTCGCCCACCGCGGACGCCACCGCAGGGTCCTCCTCGCAGAGGGCGTCGAGGCGCGACTTCAGGACCTCCTTGTCGCGGTGGCGTTCGCGCACCGACTCCCGGTCGGTGGCGGTGGCCGGCGGCAGCCGGCCCAGGGCGGCGCCGATCGACTCCAGCTCGGCCGACCGGCACTCCTCGCCGGCGGCCACGAGCAGGCGGTCCAGCGAGCGGGGCGCCAGCGGCGCGCAGGTGTCGTGGTAATGGACGGTGAAGCTGCCGCCCTGGCGGCGCACGACCAGGTCGCCCGCCTCCAGCACCCGGCCGTAGTGGTCGCCGAGGACGGGCAGCAGCACCGTGTGGCGCAGCTTGGCCTCCGGCGGGTCCCAGTCGACGTCGAAGTAGGCGGCGTACACGCTGGCCGGGCCGTTCTCCAGCACGTCCCACCACCAGGCGTTCTCCGGTCCGGTGATGGCCATGTGGTTGGGCACCACGTCGAGCACCTGGCCCAGGCCGGCGGCGGCCAGGGCGTCGCACAGCCGGGCGTAGGCGTCGTCCCCGCCCAGGTCGGCGCTGACCCGCCGGTGGTCCACCACGTCGTAGCCGTGGGTGCTGCCCGGCGCCGCCTGGAGGATCGGCGACAGGTAGGCGTGGCTCACCCCGAGAGCCGCCAGGTACCCGGCCTGGGCGGCCAGCTCGTCGAACCCGAACGACGGGGTCAGCTGGACGCGGTAGGTGGAGAGGGGGCTACCCGCCACGTCGGAACAGGGACAGCGAACGGGCCTCCACGCAGATGAGGTCGCTCGCCTTGAGCTGGAGGCCCTCGTCGAAGGCGTCGGCGGTGTCGAGCACCTTCACCCACCGCTCCCCGAACTCCTCGGGGGGCAGCTCGAAGTCGACCGGCTCGTGGTGGGCGTTGAAGAGCACGAGGAACGAGTCGTCGACGATGCGCTCGCCACGGGCGTCGAGGTCCGGGATGGCCTCGCCGTTGAGGAACACGCCCAGCGTCTTGGCGAACCCGGCCGCCCAGTCCTCGCCGTTCATCGACGAGCCGTCGGTGCGGAACCAGGCGATGTCGGAGACGTCGTCGCCGTGCAGCGGCCGCCCCTGGAAGAAGTGCCGGCGCCGGAACACGGGGTGGGTCCGCCGCAGGGCGATGAGCCGCTGGGTGAAGGCGACCAGCTCGCCGTCGCGGGCGTCCCAGTCGAACCACGACAGCTCGTTGTCCTGGCAGTAGGCGTTGTTGTTCCCGTGCTGCGTGCGGCCCATCTCGTCGCCGCCGAGGAGCATGGGGACGCCCTGGGAGAGGAGCAGGGTGGCGAGGTAGTTGCGCACCTGCTGGGCCCGCAGCTCGTTGATCTCGGGGTCGTCGGTGGGCCCCTCGGCGCCGCAGTTCCAGGACCGGTTGAAGCTCTCGCCGTCGTGGTTGTCCTCGCCGTTGGCCTCGTTGTGCTTCTCGTTGTACGACACCAGGTCGCGCAGCGTGAAGCCGTCGTGGGCGGTGACGAAGTTGACGCTGGCGAAGGGCCGGCGCCCGCCCGACTCGTAGAGGTCGGAGCTGCCGGTGAAGCGGTAGGCGAACTCGTCGAGGGTCTCGTCGATGCCCCGCCAGTAGTCGCGCACATGGTCGCGGTACTTGCCGTTCCACTCCGACCACAGCGGCGGGAAGCTGCCGACCTGGTAGCCCCCCTCCCCCAGATCCCACGGCTCGGCGATGAGCTTCACCTGGCTCACGACGGGGTCCTGCTGGATGAGGTCGAAGAAGGCCGACAGGCGGTCGACCTCGTGGAACTGGCGGGCCAGGGTGGCGGCCAGGTCGAAGCGGAAGCCGTCGACGTGCATGTCGGTGACCCAGTACCGCAGGCTGTCCATGATGAGCTGGAGCACGTGCGGGTGGCGCATGTCGAGGCTGTTGCCCGTGCCGGTGGTGTCGTAGTAATAGCGCCTGTCCTCGTCGACGAGTCGGTAGTAGCCGGCGTTGTCGATCCCCTTGAGCGACAGCACCGGTCCCATGTGGTTCCCCTCGGCGGTGTGGTTGTACACCACGTCGAGGATCACCTCGATGCCCGCCTCGTGCAGGGTCTTCACCATCTGCTTGAACTCCTGCACCTGCTGGCCCGCCTGCCCGGTGGCGCTGTACTCGTTGTGGGGCGCCAGGTAGGCGATGGAGTTGTAGCCCCAGTAGTTGCGCAGCCCCTTGGAGACCAGGTGGGCGTCGTGCACGAACTGGTGCACCGGCAGCAGCTCGACGGCGGTGACGCCCAGGGCGGTGAGGTAGTCGACGACCGCCGGGTGGGCTATGCCGGCGTAGGTGCCCTGCAGCTCCGGGGGCACGTCGGGATGGCGCTTGGTGAGGCCCTTCACGTGGACCTCGTAGATCACCGCCTCGTGGTACGGCGACTTGGGCGGGCGGTCGTTGGCCCAGTCGAACCACGGGTTGGTGACCACGCCCTTGGGGACGTGGCGCGCGCTGTCGGCCAGGTTCTTGCTGTCGGGGTGGCCGAAGCGGTACGGGAACACCGCCTCCGCCCAGTCGACCTGGCCCTCCACCGCCTTGGCGTAGGGGTCGAGCAGGAGCTTGGCCGGGTTGCACCGGTGTCCGGCGCCCGGGTCGTACGGCCCGTGGACCCGGTAGCCGTAGCGCTGGCCGGGCCCGACGCCGGGGAGGTAGCAGTGCCAGCAGTAGGCGGTGACCTCCGGCATGGCGATCCGGGTCTCGGCGCCTGCCTCGTCGAAGAGGCACAGCTCCACCTTGGAGGCGACCTCGGAGAACACCGAGAAGTTGGTACCGGCGCCGTCGTAGGTGGCCCCGAGGGGATACGGGTTCCCCGGCCAGACCTGCATGGGGCAGGCTAACCCGCGACGCGGGCCGCCTCAGCCGGCCAGGCCCAGCTCGCCCCCCACGACCGCCAGCAGCCACGGCCCCAGCTCCTCGGCCGGCACCGGCCCCTTCCAGTAGTGGCCCTGCCCGAGGTCGCACCCGAGCCCGGTGAGGGCCTCCAGCTGGTCGTGCGTCTCCACCCCTTCGGCGACGGTGTCCAGGTGCAGAGCGTGGCCGAGGTCGATGGCGGCCGCCACCACGGCGGCGTCGTCGCCGGCGCCGAGCCGGGCCACGATCGAGCGGTCGACCTTCAGCTCGCCGGGCGTGAACCGGCCGAGCAGGCGCACCGAGGAGCTGAACGCCCCGAAGTCGTCGATGGCCAGGCGCACGCCGAGGTCCCGCAGGGCCGACACGGTGGCGAGGACCGGGCCCGGCCCGTCGACCAGCCGTTCGCTGACCTCGAGGGTGAGGCACTCGGGGGCGAGGCGCGCCGCCCGCAGGGCGGCGGTGACGTCGTCGACCAGCTGGGACGACTGGAGCTGGCGCCCCGACAGGTTCACGCTGACACGCAGGTCGCCCAGCCGGGGGTGCGACGCCCGCCAGGCGGCGGCCTGGGCGCACGCCTGGCGCAGCACCCAGCCACCGATGGCGACGGCCAGCCCCGACTCGTCGGCCAGGGGCAGGAAGTCGGTCGGGGGCAGCATGCCCCGCTCGGGGTGGCGCCAGCGCACCAGCGCCTCCACCTCGACCACTCCCCCGGTGGTGAGGTCGATGACCGGCTGGTAGTGCACGACCAGCTGCTCGCCCTCGATGGCCGACCGGAGGTCGCGCCGCGCACTGGAGCGCTCCCGGGCGGCGGCCAGCATCGACGCGTCGAAGACCGCGTAGCGGTTCTTCCCCGCCTCCTTGGCCACGTAGAGCGCGGTGTCGGCGGCGGCCAGGAGCCGGTCCATGGCCTCGTGGTCGTCGGCCACCGCGATGCCCACGCTGACACCGACCTCCAGCTCGTTGCCGAGGATCGAGAACGCCGTGCGGAGCTGGTCGAGCACCCGCTCGGCCACCGCCACCGCCGCCTGGTGGCCGGCGTCCTCGAGCAGCACCACGAACTCGTCGCCGCCCAGGCGGGCCACCGTGTCCCCCGGCCGCACCGCCGCCTGGAGCCGCAGGGCCACCCCCTGGATCAGCAGGTCGCCGGCGGCGTGCCCGAGGCCGTCGTTCACGCCCTTCAGGTCGTCGATGTCGACGAACAGCAGGCTCACCGACGAGCCGTTGCGCCTCGCCTTGGCCACCACGTTGCCCATCCGCTCGCCGAACAGCGCCCGGTTGGCCACGCCGGTGAGGGCGTCGTGCAGGGCGGTGTGGCGGAGCTGGTCCTGGGCGGCGTGGGCGGCGGTGACGTCCTGGAAGGTGCCGGCCAGGGCCCGCACCACGCCGGCGTCGTCGACGACCGCCTGGGCCCGGCACTGCACCCACCGCACCTCGCCGTCGGGCCGGACGATGCGGTGCTCGAGGGTGAAGTCCTCCCCGCCGAGGGCGACCGTCATGGCGCGCACCAGGCCGGCCCGGTCCTCGGCGTGGACGTGGTCCAGCAGCCAGTCGTAGCCGGGCGAGGGATGGCCGTCGTGCAGCCCGAAGATGTGCCGCAGCTCCTCCGACCACACCAGGCGGTCGCGGTCGACGTCCCACCGGAAGCTGCCGATGTGGGCCAGGCGCTGGGCCTCGGCCAGCCGGTCGAGGCTGGCCCGCAGCGCCTCGTCGGTGCGGCGCTGCTCGGTGACGTCGTGGGCGTGCAGCAGCAGGTGGACGGGCCGGCCGCCGTCCTCGATGACGTCGACGCTCACCCGCAGCCACACCGTGGCCCCGTCCTCCCGGACCCAGCGCAGGTCGTAACGGCACTCGGCGGGCTCGCCCGCCAGGGCGCGGTCGAGGGCGGCGGTGAAGGACCCCACGTCCTCGAGGACCACCGAGTACCGCAGGTCGCTCCCGACCATCCCGTCGGCGTCGTCCCAGCCGAGCATGGCGGCGAACGCACCGTTGACCCTCACGACCTCGAGGGTGCCGGCGTCGAGGACGGCGATGCCGACCGACACCGTGCGGAAGGCGGCCTCCCACCAGGCGACGGCCGAACGGAGGTCCTCCTGGCCGCCGCGGGGACGCCGGAGCAGCGGGGGAAGGGTCACGACGGCGCTGCTCGGGCGACCGAGGCTGCGACGCCGCCCGCCGACGACGGCGGGCGCAACCGGGAAACCAACATCTTGGGGCCGCGCCTCCTATTTGAAGCGTCGGAGAGACTGGCGGAGTCGGAGCGCCCGCGACCCGGCGACATCTCCCCGGGCGGGCCCGTTCCCGGGACCGCCACGATGTCTCGCGGTCAGTGAACCACCAGCCCCGAGTCCGGTCAAGGGTGCCAGCATCCCCAAACCGGTCCCCTTTGCCCAGGTACGCCGGACACGCTCCGAATGTCCGCCGCGGTACCGTCCGGCGGTGCCCGGCGACGCCTCCCGCCGCTGGTCCGGCACCATGCCCGAGGCCTACGAACGGTGGCTCGTGCCGCCCGTCTTCCGCCCCTTCGCCGTCGACCTGGCCGCCCGTGTGGCCGAGCGGGCACCCGTGCGGATCCTGGAGCTGGCCGCCGGGACGGGCGTGCTCACCGCCGAGCTGGGCGCGGCCGATGTGGTCGCCACCGACTTCAACCTCGCCATGGTCGCGCTGGGCCGGCGACGGGCTCCCGGCGCGGCGTGGGGCCAGGCCGACGCCGCCGCCCTCCCCTTCGCCGGCGGCCGCTTCGACCTCGTCGCCTGCCAGTTCGGCGTGATGTTCCTCCCCGACCGCGTGGCCGCCTACGCCGAGGCCCGGCGGGTGCTGGCGCCCGGCGGGACACTGCTCCTCACCACGTGGGGGACCCTGGCGTCGCACGGCTTCCAGGCGGCGGTGGTCGACGCCCTGGAGCAGCTCTATCCCGGCGACGCCCCCACCTTCCTCGCCACCGTCCCCCACGCCTGTGCCGACCCGGCACCGGTGGTCGCCGACCTGGCCGCCGCCGGGTTCCGGTGCCGCGCCGCCACCGTGACGCTCGAGGGGACGGCGCCCTCGGCCGGCGGGGTGGCGGCCGGCTTCTGCCGGGGCACGCCGCTGCGGGCCGAGCTGGAGGCCCGGGGCGACCTCGACGCGGCCACCGCCGCGGTGGCGGCCGAGGTGGAGCGGCGGCTCGGGTCCGGTCCGGTTCGGGTCCGTATGACGGCAAATGTGTTCGAAGCGACGCCGGATCGGTGAGAGGCTGCGGTGTGCCCTTCCCGACGGTCCGGGCCACCATCTGCGTCCTCCTGCTCGCCGCCCCCGCCGCCTGCCGCGACAGCGCCGACACGACGGCAGCCACCACCACCTCCAGCGTGCCCGCGTCGTCCACCACCTCGTCGAGCGTCCCGAAGGAGCTGACCTCGGCGTCGCGCGTGCGCCTCGACGGCATCGGGCCGGTCGTGATGGGCATGACCCTCGACCAGGCGACGGCGGCGGTGGGGCGGAAGGTGGCGGTGGATCCCAACTCCCTCATCGAGCGCGACGGCACCGACACCTGCGGGTTCGCCGATGTCGAGGGCGGGTCCCGGGACCTGACCTTCATGGTGCTCCGGGACACCCCCGACGCCCCCTGGCGCATCGCGCGCCTCGACGTGGACGACGACGGCACCATCGCCACCGGCGGCGGCGCCCACGTGGGGTCCACCGAGGACGAGGTGCGCCGCATCTACGGCGACAAGCTCCGGGTCGAGCGCCACGCGTACAGCGGTGACGAGGGCGGCCACTACCTGATCGTCGACACCGACGGCGACGGCGGTACCAGGCTCCTCTTCGAGACCGACGGCCACAAGGTCCTCACCTACCGATCCGGCCGGCAGGACGCCGTCGACGCCATCGAGGGCTGCGCCTGACCGCTTGGTCAGCGGCGGACGAGCGGGGCGGGGCTGAGGGTCAGGCGGGCCCGGGACGGGAGCGACCGACCGTCCCGCAGGGCGACGGCCACCGCCCCGTGGGCGGCCCAGGCGGCGTCGGCGTCGGCGTCGCCCACCGACTGGCCCGAGAAGCGGGCGGCGTTGGCCGACGCGGCGAGGGGGACGAGGGCGCCGGCGACGCCGGGCGGCAGGCTCTCGACGCCGGCCACCTCGGCGGCGGCCAGGTGGGCCGGCACGGCCAGGCCGGCCTCGGCCAGGCGGTCGAGCGAGGCCGACCAGGCGCCGGCCACCCGCTCGGCCGGGGGGCCGCTCCGCTGGCGCCGGCGGCGGGCCTCCTTGGCGGCCAGCACGGCGGCGGCGGCGAGCAGCACCAGCGCGGCCAGGCCGGCGGCGGACGCCCCGACGCGGTCGGCCACCGTGTGGCGGCCGGCGCCGGCCGCCCCCCCGTGGGCGCCGGGATGGGCGTCGGGCAGCGTGGTCGGCGGGACGGGCGAGATCGCCGCCGTCGCCGGCAACCCTGGCCTGACGGCCCCGGGCGTGGCCGGGTCGCCCAGGTCGGCGGCCTCGGCGGCGGCCCGGGCGTCGGTGGGGGTCGGCTCGAAGGCCACCCACCCGATGCCTTCGAAGCGCACCTCGGGCCAGGCGTGGGCGTCGTGGGCCCGCACCACCAGTTCGCCGGTGGCCCGGTCCCGCCGGCCGGGCCGGAACCCGACGACGACCCGGGACTGGTAGCCGCGCAGCCGGGCCAGCACGGCGAAGGCGGAGGCGAACTGCTCGGCCGTGCCGGTGCGCTCCTGGAGCAGGCGGGTGATCTGGAACAGGCCGTTCCCGGTCGGCACCGGGCCCTCGTCGCCGGTCGCCAGGGTGAAGTGGGTGGAGAACCACACCGCCATGGCCTGCAGGGTGCCGGCGGCCGACGGGTTGGCGCCGGCGGTGGCCTGGGCGGCGGCGCGCAGGAGGCGCGCCCGGACCGGCCCGTCGACGGCCGGAAGGGCGACGGCCGGCGCCGGCGCCGATGCCTCGATCCGCCCCGCCTGGTAGGCCGGCACGGCGGACGTCACCCGGTACTCGGCCGGCCGTGACACGCCGCTCGGGACCACGAGCACGCCGTCGGCGTCGGCCGCCACGCCGTCGACGGCGGCTACCGACACCGGGCTGGACGCGGCCGGCAGGAACGGGCCCGGCAGGCGCTCCAGCCGCACGTGCTGGGCGGCCTTGGCCGCCGGGGCGTCCGGGTCGGGGGCGGGCAGGCCGGCGCCGACCCGGCGGAAGGTGGCCGTCGACGACCACCGCTGGCCGTCGAAGCGGTCGAGCACCACCAGGCGCCAGTTGGCGATCGGCCCCTCGACGCGCGCCCGGAACTCCACCGGGTCGGACCGGTCGGACACGGTGGCGCCGAGGGCGGCCAGCGGGTTGGGCGGGCGGGCGATGCGCACCGGCTGGTCCCGCAGCCGGCGGGGGTCCCAGGGCTCGCGCGCGCCGGCGCCCGGCCACCGCCCGCCGACCACCACCACGGTGGCGGCGACAGCGACCACCAGACCCGCCGCCCCCAGGCGACGGCTCGCCCGGGCCCGCGCCGGCAGGAGGACGGCGGCGCCGGCGGCCACGACGCCGGCCACCGACAGCGCCGGGACGGCCCCGCCGGCACCGAAGGCCAGGCCGGCGGCGAGGACGGCCACCGGTCCGAGCAGGGCCCGGGCCGGGTGCCCGGCCCGCAGGGCGCCGGCCGAGGCCACCCCGGCCACCCACACGAGGACCACCGCCGTCACCATCGCCCCACCGGTGGACGGCGCCGGCAGGGTGGCGTCCAGCACCTGGGCCCACCCGTCCCGCACGCCGCCGAGGACGGCGCCCACCGCCGCCGGCGTCGGTGCCGACCGCTCGCCCACGGCCGCCGCGTACACCACGCCGGCTCCGGCCAGGACCGCCCACCGGGCCACCGCCGGCAGCCGGGTGCGGGCGAGGGCGGTGGCGCCCAGCACCGACAGCACGGCGGCGCCGGCCAGGGCGGCGGCGAACCCCCGGCCGGCGAACACCGGCACCCACCCCAGTCCCGCCGCCGCCAGCGCGCCGGCGAGGGCGAGGGCCCGGCCGTCCGCGCTCACCGGGCCACCGCCGCGTTCCACAGGGACGCGAAGTCGGCGCCGGTGGGAGCGGTGAGGAGCAGCATCCCGGGGCGGCGGTCGGCGAACGGCGCCGCCCCCTCGTGCACGTGGACGAGCACCACCAGCGAGTAGCGCCGGCGCAGCGCCGCCACCCGGCCGGCGGTGGCGCCGTCGGGGCGCCCGGTGACGACCACCAGGGCGCCGCCGCCGGCCAGCACCTCCAGTCGGTCGACGGGCTGGGGGCCGGCGTCGGGGCACGGCGACACGAGGGCGAGCAGGTCGAGGGCGGACGACGGCCGGCCGGCCTCGTCGGGGGTGGCCGGCGTGGCCACCTCGAGGGTGGCGGGGTGGCCGGACCGCTCGGCGGCCACGGCCACGGACGCCGCCGCCTCCACGCCGTGCTCGAACGCCGCCGGGGTCCAGCACGACTCCCGCTGGTCGAGCACCACGGTGGTGCGGGGCTGGCTGGTGTCGACGTGCTGGCGCACCATGAGCGTCCCGGTGCGGGCGGTGGACCGCCAGTGGATCTGGCGCACGTCGTCGCCGGGCACGTACTCCCGCAGCGACGAGAAGGTGATGGCGCCCTGGAGCGCCGTCTCCACCACCGGCCCCTCCAGGTCCAGGGCCATGCCCGACGGCACGGGCAGCAGCGGGTGGGCGCGGGGGTGCACCCACAGGGCCTGGGGGGCGGCGTGGGGCGCCCGCCGGCGCACCAGACCGAGGGGGTCGGACCGGCTGACCAGGATGGGCCCCAGCCGGACGAGGCCCCGCCGGGGGGCGGGCACCGGATAGGGCACCCGGGCGGTGGCGCCGGGGGGGATGCGGCCGACGGAGACGTCGGCCGTCCCGTCGCCCACCGTGTCGACGGCCGTGAAGGGCGGGCTGGCGGTGCGGGCCCGGTTGGTGACCACCACCAGCGCCCGGGCCGACTCCCCCACCACCACCCGGGCCGGGTCCAGCCGGCGCTCGATGTCGACCAGGGCCCGCCGGGCCACCAGGGTGGTGCCCGCCGCCACCGCCAGCAGCCCGCCGGCGGCCAGGCTCACCAGCGGCCGGTAGCCGAGCAGGACGCCGAGGGCGTAGAGCACGACCGACCCGCCGAGCACCGCCCGTCCCGACGCGGTGAGCGCCGTGCCCTTCACGGGACTCAGCGGCCCACGCGGGGCGCCGGCACCCGGGCCAGAGCGCCCTCGACCACCGTCTCCTGGCGGCGGCCGGCCAGCTCGGCGTCGGGGGTGAGCACCAGGCGGTGGGCCAGCACCGCCACCGCCAGCGCCTTCAGGTCCTCGGGCACGACGTAGGAGCGCCCGGCGGCCGCCGCCCGCGTCTGGGCGGCCCGCACCAGGTTGATGGTGCCCCGGGGGCTGGCGCCCAGCCGCACGTCGGGCGCCGTGCGGGTGGCGGTGACGACCTCGACGGCGTAGGCGTACAGGGCGGGGTCCACGTGCACGGCGGCGGCCACGTCGATCATGCGCTGCACGTCGTCGACGCCGACGACGGCCCGCACCTCGGGCGGGGTGTGGCGGCCGGCGCGGGCGGCCACGATGCCGGCCTCCTGCTCGGCGCTCGGGTAGCCGAGCGCCATGCGCATGAGGAACCGGTCGAGCTGGGCCTCGGGGAGCCGGTAGGTGCCGTCGAGGTCGATGGGGTTCTGGGTGGCGACGACCATGAACGGCCGGGGCACGGTGTGGGCCACGGCGTCGACCGTCACCTGCCGCTCCTCCATGACCTCCAGCAGGGCCGACTGCGTCTTCGGCGAGGCCCGGTTGATCTCGTCGCCCACCACGATGCCGGCGAACACCGGGCCGGGCCGGAACTGGAACGAGCCGGTGCGCTGGTCCCACACCGCCACGCCGGTGATGTCGGTGGGCAACAGGTCGGGCGTGAACTGGATGCGGTGCCAGGTGGCGCCCATCGACGAGGCCAGCGCCTTGGCCAGCGACGTCTTGCCCACGCCGGGCACGTCCTCGATGAGCAGGTGGCCCTCGGCCAGCAGGCACGTGAGCGCCAGCCCGACCTCGTCGGTCTTGCCGCGGATGAGCAGCTCGACGTTCTCGAGCAGCCGGCGGTGCAGGGCGGCGAACCACGCCACCTCCTCCGCCGTCGCCCGTCCGGTGGCCGCTGCCGTCATGTCGTGCAGTAGGGCTCGAGGACGGCGGGCCCGGTGGTGGCGGTGGTGCGCACGACGGCCATCACGACGTAGCAGTGGCGGTTGTCGTTGGCGTCGTCGACCACGCTGACGAACGAGGCGCCGGCCAGCGGCTTGGCGTCGAGGGGGACGTCACCAGCCCCGGGGTCGCGCACCACCACGTAGTCGACGGCGCCGTCGAGGGGCTGGAAGCGCAGGTTGACGGTGTGGGCGTCGGCCCGGTCGCCGGTGGTGACCAGGGGGACGCTGCGGACGGCCGGCGCCGCCGTCGTGGTGGTGGCCGGGCCGGCCGCCGTCCCCCCGCCGCGCGACGCCACCACCGCCCCGGTGACGGCGGCCACGCCCACCACGGCGGCGCCGGCCAGCACCAGACGGCGCCGGCGCGAAGCGGGGGCCGGCGCCGGCGCCGGCCGTGAACGGGGCGGAAGGGTGCCGGCGACCGTGCCCAGCTCCTCGGCGGCGGCCTCCGGTCGGGGCGGCTCGGCGAGGCGGGGCAGCGCCGGGTCGTCGCCCAGGGCGGCGGCCCGCTCGGCCAGCGAGGCGGCCAGTGCCCCGGCGGTGGGGCGCCGGGCCGGGTCCTTGGCCAGGCAGGCGTCGACCACGCCCCAGAGGCGGTCGTCGAGGCCGGGCGGGCGGGGCGGGGCCTGCTCGGCGTGGGCCTTCAGCACGGCCGCCGGGTGGTCGGCGACGAAGGGCCGGCACCCGACCAGCAGCTCGTAGGCGACGACGCCGGCGGCATAGACGTCGGCCTCCGGTCCGGCGGTGGCGCCGGCCGCCACCTCGGGCGCCAGGTACTCGGGCGTGCCGATGAGCTGGTCCATCCGGGTGAGGGTGACGTGGGACGACGAGCGGGCCACGCCGAAGTCGGCCAGCCGCACCCGCACGTCGGCCGAGCCGGTGCGCTCCAGCAGGACGTTCTCCGGCTTGAGGTCGCGGTGCACCACCCCGGCGGCGTGGACGGCGCCCAGGGCGCCGGCCAGCTGGGCCAGCAGCCGGCAGGCGGCCGCCGGCGGGATGGGCGGGGCGGTGCGCAGGTAGCGGCGCAGGTCGGGGCCGTCGACCAGGTCCATGACGATGGCGAGGGTCGTGCCCTCGGCCACGAGGTCGCGCACCCGCACCAGGTTGGGGTGGTCGATGCCCACGAGGGTGGCCCGCTCGGCCAGGAACCGGGCGACGAGGGTGGTGTCCTCGGCCAGTTCGGGGCGCAGGACCTTCACCGCCACCTCGGCTCCGTCGTCACGGGCGGTGGCCCGGAACACCTCGCCCATGGCCCCCCGGCCCAGCCGCTCGTGCAGCAGGTAACGGCTGCCGAGCGGCGTGCCGCCGGCCACGGTGCTGTCCGGGCCGAGCGGGACGGGGGCGGTGGGCCCCAAGGTGGCCAGGCGGTCGTCGTCGCCCGCCAGGGCGGCCGCCAGGGTGGCGGCGCTCGGGCGGTCGGCCGGGTCGGCGGCGGCCAGCGACCGGGAGACCGCCGGCCAGGCGGCCAGCGGGCCGGCGTCGGGCGCCGCCCCCGACAGCATCCGCAGCAGCACCGCCTCGGCGTCCTGGCCCAGCGGCCCCCACGGGGTGCGCCCGGTGACCAGCAGCACGAGGGTGGCGGCCACGGCCGCCACGTCGGCCGGCGCCCCGGGGGCCTCGCCCCGCAGCACCTCGGCGGCGGCCAGCCCCGGGTCGGGCGGGCCCGCCCGCTCGGCCACCAGCGGCGGCCGGGGGTCGACCAGCGTGGGCCCGGCCGGCGCCAGCACGACGGCGTCGGGGCCCACGCCGCCGTGGACGACCCCCCGCTCGTGGAGGGCGGCCAGGCCGGCGACGACGGGCAGCACCAGGCCGACCGCCTCCTCGACGTCGACGACGCCGGCCGCCACCCGGTCGGCCAGCGTGGGCCCGGCCGGCCCCGGCCGCTCCAGCCAGACCCGGCCGTCGCCGTCGACGCCGCCGTCCAGCACCGGCGCCACGTGGTCGAGGGCCGGAAGACCGGCGAGGGCCTGCACCTGAACGGCCAGTCGGCGGCGGGCGGCCCGGTCCAGCATCGGTGCGAAGGTGGTGCGGACCCGGCCGGCCGCAACCTCGGCGGACCCGCCGGTGGTGTGGTCGATCCGTTGCAGAAGGGTCACGGTACCCGCAGCACCTGCACCGGCGCCGCCCGATTACGCGTGACGAGCAGCGCCCGCCCCGCCGGCCACCCGCCGGCCAGGCTGCGCGGGAGCTTCACGTCGAGGGCGTCGCCGTCGAGATTCGACGACGGGCACAGCAGCAGGCCGGCCTTGCAGCGCCGGACGTCGGCCAGCCAGCCGCGGAACCGGCCGGCGATCAGGTCGTCGGTCGTGGCCGCCGCCACCACCACGATGTCGTGGTCGCGGGCGGCCCGCACCACCTGCTCCAGCAGCTGGGCGAGCCGCCCCTCGACCACCAGCTCGGCGTCGTCCACCACCACCGCCACCGGGCCGTCCACCTCGTCGAGCAGGTCGCCCAGCCGGTCGGCGGCGTCGTCGGCACTGGTGTACAGGGCCAGCAGGCCGTCGAGGTCGCGCAGCGGCGACGGGCGGGGGGCGATCACGACCACCGGCCGGTCGATCGTCGACACCACGGCGGCCAGGGCGGTGCTGCGCCCCGAGCGGGGCGGGCCGGCCACCACGAAGGCGGGGCCGATCTCCTCCAGGTCCACGTCGACCGGGCCCAGCTCGTCGCCGCCGGCGGCCAGCGTCACCACCGCGTCGCCCTCCGGCCTCGGGTGGGCCCGCACCGCCTCGACGGCGGCCAGCGACACGTCGGTGGGGAGCGGGTCCACCCGGCGGGGCCGCGACGCCGGCGGCAGGGCGGACCACCGCCGGCGCAGGACGGTGGCCAGCTCGGCGACCGCCGCCCCCTGGGCCTGGCCGGAGGGGTCCTCGGCCAGGAGGGCCACCTGCACCTCCACCGGGCCGGCCGACCAGAAGGCCCGGCCTGGCGGCACCACCGCCGGCACCGACCGGGGCGGGATGTCGAACCACTGGTAGTCGTCCCGCTCGGCCTGGCGCAGCACCAGCCGGTGGCCGACGGCCGAGAGCAGCCGGCTGCTCACCCCGGTGCGGTCGGCCGAGAGGACGAAGACCACGCCGACCGAGGGCCCCTCCCGCAGGAGGCGGTCGAGGGCGTCGACCACCCGGCCGCCGTCGCGCTCGGCGTAGACGGCGGCGAACGCCTCCAGCTTGTCGAGCAGGACCACCACGTAGGGAAGCGGCGCATCGCCGGCCCGCTGCTCGGCCAGCGAGCCGAAGCCGCCGGCCGACAGGGCCCGCTGCCGCTCGGCCACCTCGGCGCTCAGCCAGGCCACCAGGCGCTCCACCCGGTCGGTGTCGTCGGCCGCCACCCAGGCGCCGCAGTGGGGCAGCTCGCCCAGGCCGGCGAGGGCCCGGTTGCCGGCGTCCACGACGTAGAGGTGGACGTCGACCGGGGACGCGCCGGCGGCCACGCCGGCGGCCAGCGTGCGCAGCACGCCGGAGCGGCCGCTGCGGACGCCGCCCGCCACCAGCAGTGCGCCGGCGTGCTCGAGGTCGACGGAGAACGGCGCCTGGGCCTGCTCGCCGGGGTGGTCGGCCAGGCCCAGCACGACGTCGAGGGGGCCGGCGGGGCGGCCGGGGCCCAGCTCGTGCAGGGTGACCCGGTCGGGCAGGGGCGCCAGCCACGGCCCTGCCTGGGGCTCGACGGCCTCGGCCGCCGCCGCCTCCCGCACCGCCGCCACCACCACCGACAGGTCGGTGGCCGCGCCGGGCGCCTCGGCCGGCGCCTCGGGGAGCGGCGAGCCGAGGGCGGCGACGGTGAACGGCTCGACCTCGACGGTGGTGCGGCCCGCCGCGCCCGACCCGGGGCGGGGGCCGCCCACCCGCGCCGCCTGGAAGGCGGTGAGGGTGTCGTGGCCGGTGCGGGCGTAGGCCCGGCCCGGGCGGTTGGCCGGGAGCCGGGCGGCGTCGGGGGCGTCGATCACGTCGGTCGACTCGGCGTCGTCGGCCACCCGCAGGCTGACGCGGAGGTTGACGTTGGCCCGCAGGTCGCCGGTCACCACGCCGGCCGGCCGCTGGGTGGCCAGCACCACGTGCACGCCGAGGCTGCGGCCCCGCATCCCGATCCCCACCACGCCGGTCACGAAGTCGGGCACCTCCTCGACCATGGTGGCGAACTCGTCGACGATCACCACCAGCCGGGCCAGCGGCTCGGCGGCGCCCGACGCCCAGTACCCGTCGATGTCGGTGGCCCCGACCGACGCCAGCAGCCGCTCGCGGCGCCGCAGCTCGGCGGTGAGAGAGGCCAGGGCCCGCTCGGCCAGGTGGCCGTCGAGGTCGGTGACCAGGCCGGCGCAGTGCGGCAGGCGGGCGCAGCCGGCGAAGGCGGCGCCGCCCTTGTAGTCGACCAGCACCACGTTGAGCTGGTCGGGGCGGTTGCCGAGGGCGAGGGAGGCCACCAGCGTCTGGAGCAGCTCCGACTTGCCCGAGCCGGTGGTGCCCGCCACCAGGGCGTGGGGCCCGTCGGCGGCCAGGTCGACGGTGAAGGGCCCGTCGCCGGCGACGCCGAGGACGACCCTGGTGGTGCGCCCGCCGGGCGACGCCGCCCACCGCCGGCGCACCTCGCCGGCGTCGAGGTCGGGCACGCCGAGCACGTCGAGCAGGCGGGCCCGGGCCGGCAGCGAGCCCACGCCGCCCCGGTCGCCGCCCAGCTCGCGCACGGGAGCGAGGGCGCGGGCCGCCCGGTCGGCCAGCGGCTCGGCCATCCCGTCGGCCAGCACGCCGGTGGCCGGCGCCGCGCCGGGCCGGCGCACGGTGACGCGCGACGGCGCCTCCTCGAAAACCACGGTGGCCCGGGCCTCGCTCGGGAGGCTGGGCTCGTCGCGCTCGATGCAGAGGGTGTAGATGCCGCAGTCGGGGCCGTCCTGGAGCAGCTCGGTGACGCCGGCGAGGGTGCGGATGCGCCGGGACCCGTCGACCACCACCAGGACCCGGTGGCCGGGGGGCGGACCGTCGGCCAGCAGCGTGCGCCGGCGGGCGGACCGCCGGCCCAGCAGCTCGGACAGCTCGGCCAGGCGGGCCTCGGCCTGGGCCAGGTCGGCGGCCGTGCTGCGGCGGGACCCGCCCTCGTCGGCGGGGAGGGCGTGCGGGAGCCACGCCGCCCACGCCCAGTCCCCGGCCTGCTCGGCACCGGTGAGGACCACGACGCGCAGGTCGCGGGGGCTGTGCAGGGTGGCGGCGGCCACCACCACCGCCCGGGCGTGGGCCAGCACCGACGGGCGGGGCCCGGCCACGCCCACCACGCCGGCCTGCTGGAGGTCGACCGTCACGGGGACGAGGCGGGCCGGCGGGGCCACCGCCCGCTCCTCGTCCGCCGCCCGCCCGGTGGCCCGGATCCGCACGGCCGCCGGCCGGTCGGCCAGCCCGACCCGCAGGTGCAGGAAGTCGGGGTCGGTGACCCGGCGCTCCCACAGCCGGCCGGTGGGTCCGCTGGCGATGGCGAGCACGGCGGCCGGGTCGGGGAACTCGGCCCGGGTGGCCCGCTCGTCGGCGGCCACGGCGGCGGACAGGTCGGCGTCGAGGGTGGCCATGGCGGCGTCGAAGGCCGCCTTCTTCCGGCGGTGGTCCCGCCGGCCGGCCCGGCGGTCCCCCACCACGTTGGCCGCCATCATCAGCGGCGACAGCAGGATGAACAGCAGGTACGGCGTCGGCCCCATGAAGGCGAACAGCAGGCCGCCGATCACCAGCGGCAGCACCACGGCGGCGGCCGGGAAGCGGATGCCGCGGGGGTCCTCGGGCTCCTCCGGCAGCACCAGTTCGCGCTGGGCGGCCGGCGGGGTGATGCGCGGCGGCCGGTTGTAGCGGACGGTGCCGGGCGTGGCGCCGGCCTCGAGCACCGGCTCGGCGGGGGCGGCCGGGCGCACGGTGACCACCGACTCGCCGGCCTGGGCCACGTCGCCCGGGTCGATCGGCGCCGGCCGCTCGAGGCGGTAGCCCTGCCAGGAGGTGCCGTTGCGGGAGCCGGCGTCCTCCAGCACGGCGGCGCCGTCGGCGTCGACCCGGACCACGGCGTGGCGGCGGCTGACCTCGGGGTCGTCCACGTGCAGGCCGGCGTCCGACGCCCTCCCCACCGTGACGGTGCTCCCGGGCCGAGCGGGGACCGCCTCGCCGGCGTGCAGCCCGCCGACCACCGCCACCTCCAGCCCGCCGGCCGGCGGGGCCACGTCGACCACCGGCTGGCCCAGGCCAACCAGCGCCCCCTCGCGCAGGCCGGCGCCGGCGAGAGGCGTCCCCGGGTCGAGGGGGGTGAGGCCGGCGTACAGGGTGGGCCGACCGCTCATGCCGGCGGCGGCGGCCAGGGCGGCGGCCACCTCCCCCACCGCGTGGTCGCCGGCGGCCCGCACGGTGAGCGGCAGGCGCCGGCCGCCGGGGAGCACGGCCGCGACGGTGACCTCGTGGTCGTCCGCCGCGGTCCGAACGGGCTGGAGGGCAACGTCGTCGGCCATACCGTCGACCGTACGGAATGGGGCCCCGGCCGGAAATCGGCAGCCCTCCCCACGGCACCGGCGCCGGTGTGCGCCGGGACCCCGCGCCCGGTGGCCGGCTACAGGACCAGTAGGAGCCGTTCCCAGTGGGTCCAGATCGACTGCGGGGCGCCGTGGGGCGGAGCGGTGTCGGCGTCCTCGGTCGGCTTCTGGGCGAGGAAGGACTTCGGGTTGTCCTTCCCGGCGTCCTCGCCGAAGTGGGCCTGACCACGGAGGGCGGGCACCGAGCGGGCGTCGAGCAGGTTGGGTGCCGAGTCCCAGGTGCCGCCCTTGGTACCGGGGTCGTCGCGCCACGGCTGGGTCACGAGGTGGGGAAGCTCGCTGACGGGCCACCCGGCGGTGAAGTTGCTGTCATAGCGGTCGGTCGTCGGATGGTTTCCGTGGCCACCCCTGGCCGGGTAGTCCTGCGGCCGGCCGCTCCGGTCGCCACCCACGGCTCGGGCCCACGGCACGACGCCGGCCTTCCCGTGCGCCTTGTAGTCGACCCTGGCCGGCCGCCCTCCCTGGAACTGGACGGTCAGGGTCTCGAAGTCGCCCTCGTGGTCGATGTGGCTGAAGAAGCCGTGGATGCCGAGGACGTGCACGCTGGGCGCGTTCGGGAAGTCGTTGAAGGGATAGAACGCGCCGTACTCCATCTGGAGGTCGCCGTCGGCCGTCACGCGGTAGGCGGCGGGGAGGGTGGCCCGCCGCTGGTTCCCGTTGCGGATGGCCTCCCCGCGGGGGTCGTAGTACTGCTCGCCGTCGTCCCGCCTCTTCAGGTCGGAGTGGGCGACGTAGTAGCGGACGTCGTCCATGAAGTGCTCCTCGCCCCCGTCGAAGTGGTACACGGGCGCGAACGCGCCGGCGACCGCCATGCCGAGCGGGGTGGCCGGCGGGCTGGCCGGGATGGCGCCCGGCAACGGGGCGGTGGCGGCGAGCGCCGACAGGTCTGCCGCGCAGCTCCGGTCGGCTGCGTCGACCCGGGAGCACGCAGCCTCCGCCCTCGCCTCCGCCTTGGCCCGCAGGGCGGCCAGCTCGCCGTCGAGACGCCCAGCGGCGGCGGCGGCCCGGCGGCCGGCGGCCAGCTCGGGCAGCAGCTCCGTCCGGCCCCAGCTCTCCATGGTCGACAGCAGCGTGGGAATGGCGGCGTGGGCCGCTCTCGCCCGGTCCTGCAGCTCCACGACGCGCGCCGCCCACCGGGCGACCTCCTGCTGTGCGTCGTCGAGCACACCGGCCAGCCGCTCGAGTGATCCGGCGCCGTCGGCCAAGCCGTCGGCCGTGCGCCGCAGGGCGGCCGACTCGGCGGTGACGCTGGCCTCGTAGCGGCCGGCGGCGCCGCCCGTCCAGCCCGCCCCGGCCGCCCGCTCGTGGCCGACCCGTGCCGCCACGGCTGCGCTGGCCCGGGCCGCACCGGCGAACGAGCGGGCGGCCCGGCGCAGGCCGTCGGCGTCGCCGTGGGGCCAGGGCAGGCCCGCCTCGCCGGCCAATCCCTCGTCTCCCTGCATCGGGCTATCCCTTCTCCCAGGACCGGGCAGCCGCCTGCTCGACCCGTTCGTAGTTGGTCCCCGCCACCTGGGTGAGCCGCCCGAGGGCGATCACGTCGACGGCCAGGTTGTGGACGGTCTGGCCGTAGGCCTTGGCGAAGTGCTCCAGGGCTCGGGCGGTGGCTGGCGGCGCCTCCGGGGTGGCGTGGGCCACGGCGTCTCCCTGGCCCCCCAGTGGCCCGGCGGCGTTGGCGATCCGGCCGCCCATGGCGACGATGTCGGTAGGGTTCGCCTCGCAGGTGACCATGCCCGCCTCCCTAGGCAGCCGGCGCCGGCTGCGCCGCCGGCGGGCAGACGGTGCCCTGGCCGGGCACGAAGGCGAGGGCCGGGGCGCCGGCCGGCTGGGGCGTGGTTGGCAGCTTCGTCGGCGGCTCCAGGGCGGTGAGCCAGCGGCCCACCCGCGAGCGGGTCGTCTGGACTGTGCCGGGGGCGAGGGTGGCCACCAGGGCGCCCACCGCGCCGGTGCCGAAGGCGTCCTCGGCGTCCATGCGCTCGGCCCGGGCGAGAGCATCGACCACGTAGCCCACGTCCCTGGCCAGCAGAGGCGGCAGGTGGCGGGTGCCGGCGTGATCCTCCACCGCGTCGGCGGCCCGGCTGCGGACGCACCGCTCCAGGTCCCCGTCCACCACCAGGTCGTGCAGGTCGAGGTGGTCGACCTGGCGGCGGGCCAGCCGGTCGACCTCGTCGGCGGTGGCCAGGTGGCCGGTGAGCACCCGCTCCAGCTCCTGGAGGAACGCCGGGCTCACCACGATGCGGCCGGTCGAGCCGGCGCCGCCGGGGGGTAACTGCCACGGGTGGATCCGCCGGGGGATGCGCCGGCCGCCGTCGCCCAGGTGCCGCTTCCGCGGCCGGTGGGCGGGGCGCTTCTCGACCTTGCGCCGGACGGTCGCCGGGGCGGCCGGCGCACCGCTGTGGCCGCCGGGGTGGGCGGCCGCGGGGGCGCGGTGCTCGGGTGGGACGGTCGAGCTGGTGGTCCCGTGCTGCGCCTCCCGGCCGGCGTGGACGCCGGCGGCGGCACCGGCGGCGGCGACCGGTGACCCGATGGGGCACAGGCGTGGCCCCGGCCTGCGGTGGCCGCCGACCGAGACGAGCACGTCGGGCCCGACCGTGACGTGCGACCTCCCGAAGACGCTGCCCCACAACCACTTCGCGCCGCCTTTGGTGGCCCTCCAGCCCTTCGAGACGATGCGCTTCAGGCCGCCGAACGCCCGAGCGGCGCGTCCCCGCCCGGCCGCTCCGACCATGATCCTCACCAGTCCACCCAGCACGGTGTCACCTCCCTCACCGCGGCCCGCAGGCCGCTGGCGTCCACGGGGCGCACCACGCTGGTGCACCCGCCGTCACGTTCGTCCGCCGGCCCGCCGCCGGCCTCGACCAGCCAGGCGCCCCCGGACCCGTCCACCAGCCACCGCACGTCCCGGATCTCCACCGCCCCGCCGGGCAGGAGCCGGGCGACGCGCAGGGCGGTGGCCGACCGCCGGCCGTGCACCGCCGCCGCCCAGGCGGCGGCCGCCTCGGCGTCGACGCCGGCCCGGGCCAGCACCGATGCCGCCCCCGCCCGGTCGCCGGCCAAAGCCCGCTCGTCGGCCTCGGCGTGGGCGGCGGCGTCCGCCTCCCACGGCGCGCCGGCCGGCGGCTCGTCGCCCACCTCGTCCAGCCGGCACCCGGCCACGACCGCGTCGGCCGGGTCGCCGTCCACCTCGTCCACGTCCACCAGGCCGGCGGGCCGGACGGTGAGGCGGACGGCGGACGTGGCGCCCGCCACCAGCGACCACCGCCCGGGGGCGGTGGGGGGCGTGCCGCCGGTGTCCTGCTCGACCTCGACGACGACCACCGGGTGGGCGAGGACGTCGAGGGCGGCGGCCAGTGGCCCGGCCGGCTCGGCGCGGCCACTCCCCAGGCCGCGCAGCAGACCCCGGACGGCCAGGCCGCGAAGGGCGGCCAGGTCGACGCGGGGCCGGTCGGCGTCGCCCGCCGCCAGGGTGGGCGGCAGGGCCGTCCCCGCCAGCCGGGCGGCGGCCTGCAGCTCGTCGGCGGTGACCACCATCGCGGTCACCGGCGCACCAGCCTCACGGATGGCACACCAGTGAGTTGCCCACTTGACCGGCCTCCCGGGCCGGTCATGCGGCGACCACCGTGTCGGCGAGCGACGGCCAGCGGGTGTCACGCAGGGACGTGGGCAGCTTGGCCATGGCGGCGTAGTCGTGCTTCGCCACCAGGGCGTCGACCACCCGGTCCCGCAGCACCCGGTTCCGGTCGATGCGGTGGGCGTTGGCGTCGGCCGCCCGCTGGCAGGCGGCGGCCAGCTCCTGGAGGCGCCGGGCCGCTTCCGCCAGGTGGGCCTGGCGGTGGCCGGCGTCGAGGTGCACGAGGAACCGCTCGGCCACCTTGCCCTCCCACGATCCGGCGAAGGCGGGGAGGCTCATGCGCCCGGCCAGGTCGGCGCGGGCGTCCTCGAGGCGGGCGGCCTGGCGCCGGAACGAGCAGGCCGCGTCGTGGAGGTGGTCGGGCGGGGTGAGGAGGCGGCCGGCGGTCACCGGTCAGGCCCCGTCGTAGGCCAGTGCGCTGGCGGCCCGCTCCGACAGGTGGTCGGCGCTGAGCGACAACTCGTCGGCCATGCGCCGCAGCACCTTCTTGAACTCGCCCTCCCACATCGACCGGAAGCGCAGGGCCGACTGCCCGGCCCAGTCGATGCCGTTGAGCTGGCCGTCGAGCCGGATGATCAGCTCGTTGACGGCCGCCGACTCGTTGCGGAAGGTGACGCTGCAACCCTGCAGCTCCTCGGGGGTGACGCGGATTTGGCTGACCATGGATGCCTCCTGGGTCCCGGCGCCGGCGGGTCCCGGCGACGGAGAGGACGGTACGGACGGGGCCCGGCGGCGGGAATCGGTAGCCCTCCCGATTCCGCCGGCGGCCGCCGCTCCGTACCGTCGCCACCGAAGCGAACACACGACCACGGAGGACCCATGGGCTTCGGACGCATCACCGTCAACACCACCGACGTCGACTCGACCGCCGGCAAGCTGCGAGTCGGCGCCGACGGCATCCGCCACCAGCTGGACCTCCTCGTCGGGGAGGTCGCCTCGGTCACCACCCACGGCTGGACCGGCGGCGCGGCGGCCGCCTTCAGCAGCCACTACGCCGAGCTGAACACGGCCTGGCGGCAGGTCGAGGTCGCCCTCGAGCACCTCGCCGTCAAGCTGCGGGCCACCTCGGCCGCCTACGCCGACAACGAGCAGGCCATCGCCGGCCAGTTCCGGCGGTAGGGCCAGCACCCGACGTGCCGCCGCCATTCGTCCGGCTGAGATCCGCCAGATGTGGACGGAAAACGATCACATCTGGCGGATGTCGCGGATGGCCGGCGACAGGAGGCATTCCGGCGCCACCGTCGCTAGAGGAGCGAGAGATCCTCTCGCCCGATCACGCCGGTGGCGATCACGTGCTCGGCCAGCGCGTCCATGGCGTGCTCCCCCTGGAGGTTGGGCACGCCCGCCCGCACCAGCCGGGCCCGCACGTACTCGACGCGCTTCACCAGCGTGGTGCGGGGCCAGCCGAGCACCTCGGCGGCGTCGGCATAGGCGCGCGGCCGCGGGTCGTAGCGCGGGAAGGGCTGGAGGTAGCCGGCGAAGAGGGCCACGAGGGCGCGGCGGTCGTCGTCGGTGTAGTTGACGCCGCCGCCGACCTCGGTCTCGAGGCCCTCGCCGGCGTCCTCGGGGACCGGCGGCGGGCCGGCCCCCGGCACCACCACGACGACCTCGTGGCGGCGCACCTGGCCCTCCACGGTGACCGACAGCCGGCCGTCCACGGCCAGGCGCCGGCCCGGGGCGAGCACGGTGCGGAAGCCGAGGGGGTCGGCGGCGCTGAGCGGCCGGCCGGAGCTGCGGTTGGTGACGAACCACGTGCCCTCGGAGAAGTCCACCGACCCCGCCAGCCGGGAGATCCCCACGTCGTCCGGATCGAGGCAGGCGTCGCACGCCGGCGAGCGGCCGAAGGTGAAGCCCCGCGCCGGGTCGAGCGTGCGCGTCTCGCCCGCCACCACCACTGTCGCCTCGGAGGTCACAGCCGTAGTCTTCCCTCCTTTGGGGAGGGCTTCCCGTTCCGCCGCCGGCCGGCGTCCCTTAGGCTCCAAGCGACATGAGCCGCCTGCATCCCACGGCCAGGGCGGGCCGGGTGAGCATCGCGGCGGCCGTCGTCGTGGCCGCCGCCGTCGTCGCCTTCGGCACCGGGTACACGGCCAGCCGGGCCGTCCTGGGCGACGGCGGCGCGTGGCTGTCCAAGGGCCGCACCGTCACCCACGTCAACGCCGCCACCGGCCAGCCCGACGCCACCGTCGACCACGACCTGGTGCCGGACGCCGGCTCGCAGTCGGTCGTCCAGACACCCAGCAGCGTGGCGGTGGTGGACCCGACCACGACCACCGTCTCCACGGTCGACACGGCCACGATGGCACCGGGTGCCACCCGGGAGGGGAAGGAGGGCGAGCCGCTCGACTACGTCGTGCTGGGCGACCGCGGGTACGTCGTCACCGGGCGGGCTGTGCAGGCGGTGTCGGCGCTGACGCTCGACCCCGTCGGGCCGCCGGTCGAGGTGGGGCAGGTGGGCGGCGTGGTCGCCACCTCGTCGGGCTCGGTGGTCGTCCTCGACGGCCGGGCCGGAACCGTGATCGAACTGGCCGGCGGGCGGGCGTCCCTGCCCGTGCGGGTGGCGCCACCCGGCCCCGACCTCCAGCTCACCGCGGTGGGAGGGCTGGCCGTGGTGGTCGACAGCACGGCCGGCACGGTGCGCCGCGTCGGCACGGGGGGCGCCCTCGACGACCCGATCCCGGTCCCGGCCATCGCCGGCCTCACAAGGGGCGACGTGGCGGTGAACGACCGGCAGGCCGACGGCGCCACCGCCTGGCTGGTGGTCCGACCCGCCGGCGCCGTGGTCGGCGTCGACCTCGACACCCGTCAGGTGCATTCCGGCACCCTGCGCGAGCAGGGCGCGCTCCTCCAGCCGCCGGTGGTAGTCGACGGACGGGTCTACGTGCCCAGCGGAGGCAGCCACACGGTCACCGTGATCGACGCCCTGTCGCTCGAGGTGGTCGCCGTCCACGAACCCGAGGGCACGAGCGGGCGCCTCGAAGTCTTCGCCCGCGACGGACGGGTGTGGATCAACGACGCCACCGCCCGCCACGCCCTGCTCCTCTCGGCCGACGGCCGGCGGTCCAGCGAGGTCGACAAGGGCACGGGCAACGGCGTGGAGGAGCCGGCCGCCGCCCCCGCCCCGGAGCCGGCGCCGGCGCCGGCCCCGCAGCCGCCGCCCGAAGCCCCCTTGCCGCCGCCGCCTCCCGCCCCGGCCGCCACCCCCACCACCTTCGCCCCGCCGCCGGCGTCGGTACCGCCGCCGCCCCAGGCCACCGTGCCCTCGGTCGTGGGCGGCCAGCGGGCCGCCGCCTGCGCGGCGATCGGGGCCCTCCGCCTCACCTGCGACCCGCGGCCCGTCGGCTCGGCGCCGGCCGGCACCCGCCGCGACGTGGTGCTGGCCCAGGACCCGGCGCCGGGCACCTCGGTCGAGGTCAACGCGCCGGTCACCGTCAGCTACTTCGACCCCGATCCGGTGACGGTGCCCGACGTCGCCGGCGAGCGGGCCGGCCCGGCCTGCACCGACGTGCAGAAGGCAGGGCTCACCTGCCGGCCGGCCACCGGCACGGCCCCCGCCGGCACGCCGGCCGACACCGTGTTCGCCCAGGACCCGGCCGCCGGCACCAAGCTCGATCCCGGCGACCCCGTCACCGTCACCTCGGCCGCCACCATCCCGATGCCCGACCTCACCGGGAAGGCCACCGCCGCCGCCTGCCAGCAGGCCGTCGCCCTCGACCTCACCTGCGCCGTCGACAGCCTCGGCACCGGGACCCCGGTGAACGTGGTGCAGTCGCAGGACGTGGCACCGGGCACCGCGGTGGCCAACGGCGGGGCCGTCCGGGTGCGGGCCTACACCCAGGCCCCCGTCGCCGTCCCCGACGTGCGGGGCATGGCGCAGGACGTCGCCTGCGCCACCATGGCCGGCGCCCAGCTGAATTGCGCCTGGACCACCACCCCCGCCAACAGCGCCAACAACCCGGCCGCCGTCGACGCCCAGTCGCCGGCGCCCGGGAGCGCCGCCGCCCCCGGCTCGGTCGTCACGATCCTCCACCCGGCCGGGCCGGACACCACGCTCGTGCGCTACCGCGCCCGGTCGAGCACCGGGCAGACGCTGAACCAGTGGGCGCTGGCCCCCGACAACCCGGCGGCCAAGGGCTACTTCGTGTTCACCGAGCTCCAGCGCCGGCAGGACGTGTGGCCGCGGGACACCTCCGGCAGCGCCGGCACCTGCTACGCCACGCAGGTGCCGGGCGCCGTCGCCCTCTGGGACTTCGTCCGCCGCAGCAGCGACCCCGACCACGAGGACCACTACTACGCCGCCGAGGGCGGCGGGAACTACGACCGGGGCGTCCAGTACTACGAGCAGAGCACGAACTTCATCACCAAGCGCATCCTCTGCTACGTCCTGCCCGAGGGGACGTCCGGCGCCAGGAGGGTCACCGAGTGGTGGTCCGGCAACTCGCACCTCTACGCCACGGACGAGGTCACGAGCTACTCCAACTACACCGCGATCCCCCAGTGGAGTTTCTGGTAGCCGACCTCGGCCCCTCAGACAGACGACAGGAGCACGGTCGCCGGTTCTGGGCAGGAAACCTCGTGCAGCGGCAGGATCCTGATCGTCGGCTCCCCGGGGACGCCGAGCCGCTGGACCACGGGCATGAGGCGGTCGGCGGCGAAGGCCTGGAAGTCCTCGGCCGAGTCCCAGACGTCGGTGATGTGCAGGGTGCCGTCGCTGAAGGCGGCGGTGTGGACGCGCCCGCCGGCGGGCGGCTCCTCGAGCCAGCCGACTTCGGCCCGCACCGCGTCGTACTGCTCGGGGGTGACGCCGTCCCACGTGAACTGGAGCATGATCGCCATCGTTCCGTCCTCTCTCGTCGGGTGCTTCTCGGTGAGATGAACGTACGGAGGTGGCGGCCCGCTGCCTATCGACCGAACGATCGATCTTCGGGGCGCAGGAGGTCGTGCTCCATGGCGAACAGGGCGGCGCCGGCCCGGGTGGAGAGGCCGATCTTCTCGTAGATGTGGACCACGTGGGTGTGGGCGGTGGACGCCGACACGTGCAGCCGGCCCGCCATCTCCTTCTTGGTCAGGCCCTGGGCGAGCAGGCGCAGGACCTCCACCTCCCGGTCGGTGAGCCCCGCCGGGTGCTCGGCCCGCGTCGCCCGCCGCGGGTGGCCGGCCGCCTCGCAGACCGCGGCCACCGCGTCGCGGTCGAGGGAGCGGTCGCCGGCCAGCTGGGTTGCCGCGTCGGCGGGCGCCGACGCCGGCCGGTGCGGGCGCGGCTCGATCAGGGCGTGGTACGCGTCGGCGGCGGCGAGGAGCCGGGCCGGTCGGTCGAGGGCGGCCGCCTCGGAGGAACGGTGGTAGCCGGACCCGTCCAGCCGTTCGTGGTGCGAGCCGGCGAGGCGGGCCACCGGCGCCAGCGCGGGTGAGCGGCTCAGGATGCGCTCGGTGTGGTACGGGTGCAACCGGACCCGCTCCCACTCGCCCACCGACAGCGCACCGGGCCGGTCCCACACGCCGGTGGAGACGGCTGCCCGCCCGAGGTCGTGGAGATGGCCGGCGAGGCGCAGGGCGCCCACCGTCGCGTCCTCGCAGCCACTGGCCTGCGCCGCCCCGGCGGCCAACTCGGCGACGCCCCGCGAGTGGCCGTGGAGCCACGGGGACTTGAGGTCGATGGCATCGCCGAACGCCTCGGCCACCTCGTCGAGGCGCCGCGGCGGGACCACGACGGGCGGGCCGGGCTCGGCGGCGAGCAGCCGTTCCCAGCAGTCGTGCCCCGAGGCGCCCTCGAGGATCTCCGCCGAGTGGGCCACGAAGACCTCGGCGATCTCGGGGTCGATCGTCCGCCCCGCCAGGCGACGGACCACCTCCCTCGAGCCGTCCGGGCCGTCGGCGCTCTGGGCGGCGATGACGAGGTGGGCCAGGTTGGCGAACCGCGTGGCCACGGCGATCTGGTCGCCCCGCCGCCGGTCCGGCACGCCCTTGCCGTCCCACCGCTCGGCGATCTGGTAGAGGGCGCCCGACACGCCCGTGTCGAGGCCGCAGCGGTCGGCGAGGCGGGCGGCCACCTCGCAATGCGTCTTCATGATCGTGGCGCCCCTGGCCTTGCCATGGACGAGGACGTCGGCCACGGCGCGGGCCCGGCCCAGCGGCGGGCGATCACGACCGGCCATGCCGAGCAGCGCCGGCAGGACCTCGGCCGAGCGCTGCGAGTCCACGAAGGTCATGCGGTTCATCGCCGCGATGTCGTCGCCGCCCAACTCCTCCGCCGCCTCGTGGGCGGTCGACATGCAGCCGACGTAGCGCAGCATCGAGGCGTAGTAGACGGTGCGGCGCTCGTCGTCGCCCACGCCCATGCGATCGGCCAGCTGGGTGGCCAGGAGGGTGGCCCGCACGGCCGACTCCTCCGGGTAGCCCATGCCGAGATCGGTGACCAGCGACAGCGCGGCCAACGGCTCGGCCAGCCGCAGCCCGGCGTCCGTCGTCACGCCCGTGTTCTAGCGGACGGCCGGTTCGCCCGGGCCGCCCCGGGGTACGCGCGGGTCAATGCCGAATCCTCAGCAGCCCGAGATCGCCCGCAGCCGCAAGACCACGGCCCAGGACCCCGACGCCGCCTCGTCCATCATCGAGGGCCGACAGCCCCTGCCCGACGACGGCGATCTGGGCCCCGTGCCGCCCGACAACCGAGCCGGCCACCACCCGGCCACGGAGCAGGACAAGCCCGACCTCGACGACTTCGCCAAGCGCCTGGGCGTCGCCGAGCCGGAGCCGGCGATCGCCTCGCTGCGCACGACCCCGGATCGCCGGCCGAGGCTGCGAGCCCTGGCCGCCGTCCTCGGCGCCGCTGCCGTCGTCTTCGCCGGCCGCTTCGTGCGTCGGCGGCGCCGGGCGGCCACCGTGCGACGACGTCCGAAGACGCCCAGGGCATTGGCAGGATCGGCGCTGCGGGCTTCGGCGGCGGTGGTCGGCCGGCGGTAGGACGCGGGCTGACGCGCCCTGGCGCAGAGGCTCCCGGGCCCTCCGGTGATGCCCTCGCCGGCGCGGGACATGCACGTCCTCCGTGGCGGCAGGCCCGAGATCAAAGCCGAGCTGGCGAAGGAGTTCGGCTTCGCCCGAGCGGGGGCTCACCACCGCCCGGCGTAGGGCCCGAGCGATCGGCCGGGGCACAAGCCCGGGCGTTGTGGCATAGTGGCGTGCCGGTGTCTCATCGGACGCCGGTCCGTTCACATCCGAGCGGCTTGTACGATCCGCCGTCCTGGCGGGAAATCGAAGAGCCGTCATGGCCATCACAGCCTTTCCCCTCGGTTCCGAGGCAATTGCTGCGCTGCCCAAGGCGCCCGGGGACGAGTGGTGGGAGGTCGTCGACGACCTCGCCGAGGCCGTGGTGGCAGCCGACGCCCACGGCACCTTCAGCTTCGTGAATCGAGCCGCTGAGCGCCTGCTCGGTCGCAAGCGGCAGGAACTGCTGGGCCAGCCGCTGACCGAGGTGATTCCCGAACGGTTCCGGAAGCGGCATCTCGACGGCTTCCATCGCTATCTCGCCACCGGCACGGGCGGCTTGTTCGGCAAGCCGGTACGCCTGCCGGCGCTGCGCGGCGACGGCACCGAGGTCCCCGTCGAGCTCCTTCTCTCCGACCTCGAGGTCGGAGGCGCGCGGGCGCTCGTGGGCTTCCTGCGCGATGTCAGCGAGCGGGTCGAGCTGGAGGGCCACGGCGATCTGGCGGACCGTCTCGTCGCCACACTGGCCGCCGCCGAGACGCTCCAGGACGCCTGGGTCGGCGTGCTGCGAGCCCTCGTCGAGTCCCTGCGCTGGGACCTGGCCCACCTGTGGCTGCCGGACGAGACCGATCAGGTCCTCCGCCGTCACGCCACCTGGGCCGCGCCCGGCAGCGACTACGCCGGCTTCGTCGAAGCGAGCGACGGCACCTTCTCCCGCGGCGCCGGGCTGCCGGGGCGGGTCTGGGAGTCCTCCACCCCGGTGCCGATGCACAACCTGGCGGCGGAGACCGACTTCCCGAGGGCCAGGGCCGCAGCACGGGTCGGCTTCCGCTCGGCATTCGCCTTTCCCGTGCTCGCCGGGAACCGGGCGCATGGCGTCATCGAGATGTTCAGCGCCGAGCCCCGCGAAGTCGACGCCGTCCTGAGCCGGCGGCTGGCCCAGCTCGGCCGGGACCTGGGATGGTTCCTCGAGCGGCGGACGCGGGAGGAGGAGCGTCTCGCCCTGATCGACTCCGAGCGCGCCGCCCGGGCCGAGGCAGAAGCGGCCCAGCGACGCCTCCAGCTGGCGCTCGACGACGCGGCATCGCTCGCCGCCACGCTGCAGCAGAGCCTCCTCCCGCCCCACCTTCCCGACATGCCGGGCATCCAGATCGCCGCCCGCTACATCCCCGCCCGCGGCGGCACCGACGTCGGCGGCGACTTCTACGACGTCTTCCGCCTGGCCAAGGACACCTGGGGCGTCGTCATCGGCGACGTGTGCGGCAAGGGCGCGTCGGCGGCCACCGTCACCGCGCTGGCGCGCTACACGATCCGCGCCGCGGCGATGCAGGTTCGGTCGCCGGCGGACGCCCTCGAGATCCTCAACGACGCCATGCTGCGCCAGGCAGCCGACGGCGGACCAGACCTGTTCGCCACCGTCGCCCTCGCCCGCATGCGACGCCGGGGAGACCGACTGGAAGTCACCGTCACCTGCGGTGGACACCCAACCCCGCTCATCCGGCGGGCCGGCGGCCAGGTCGAGGAGTTCGGCACCTGCGGCACGGTCATGGGCGTCCTCGACAACGTCGACGTCCACGACGCACACACCGTCCTGACACCGGGCGACACCCTCGTCCTCGTCACCGACGGGGTGCTCGAAGCCCGCCGGGACGGAGAGATGTTCGGCGAGGACGGGCTCAGGCGCCTGCTGGCGGCGCAGGCCGACGGACAGCTGCCGGCCGCGACGGCCTCGGCGATCGCCAAAGCGGCGATCACCCACCAGGGCGGCGACATCGCCGACGACATCGCCGTCGTGGCCCTGTCGCCGTCGCCCCCGACCTGACGCCGCGACGACGAGAAGCAGTCAGTACGGAGACACCATGCGCGAGGCCGACGGGGAGGACAACCAACAGGGCATGGTCGGCCAGTCCCGGGCCGCCGACGAGCGGGACCGGATCGCCGGCGAACGCGACGCCCTGGCCGAGGAGCGGGACGCGCTGGCACGCGAGCGCGAGCAGGCGGCCGATGACGTCGAGGCCGCCCTGGCGCCGCTCGCGCCGTCCTCCGCTCAGGCGATCCTCGACGCCCTGGCCGCCAACAGCCGAGCCCGTGCCACGAACGACGGGAATCAACGCACCCAGGCCGATCGGTCGCGGGCGGCCGCCGCACCGCCGGCGGCCGACTGGGAGCTGGACAAGCGAGAGTTCGTGGCCGACGACCGCCAGCACCAGGCCAATCGACGGGACTTCCTCGCCGACGAGCGCGAACGCCTTGCCGATCTCCGCGAGGAGATTCTGCGGGACCTGGCGGTCGCCGTCGGCCTCGACGCCGCCCGGCGCGGTGCCCCCGCCCTCGGGCTCTCCACCGACGGCGACCGGGCCGAGCGCAGCCGGGCCCGGACCGCCAGGGACGACGCCGGGCACGCTCGGGAACTGGCCGACCACGATTCGGCCGCCACACGGCGCAGCACCCTTGCCGCCGACCTGGTCGCCGTCGCCCAGGCGCTGGTCCACGCCGACACGATCGACGGCGCGCTCGACGAGGTCGTGCAGGCCGCGACCCGCACCATCGGCGGCTGCAACGACGCCACCTTTTCCATGGTCGCCCCGGGCGACGAGATCGTCACGCCCGCGGCCGCCCATCCGGCCGGTCCCGGCCTGAAGCTCGCCCTCGCCCAGTACCAGGCGGCAGAGGGACCGTGCCTCGACGCCATCCGGGCCGAGGCCGTCATCGCCACTCCCGACGTCACGGCCGACCCCCGTTGGCCGGGACTTCGGGCCCTTGCCATCGACACACCGTGCCGTGCCGTGCTGTCCGTCCCCGTGGTCGATGAGCGACATCACGTCGTTCTCGGCGCCCTCTGCTGCTACAGCTACGCGGCCGAGGGACTCGACGACAGCGACGCCGAATGCGCCGTGCTGCTGGCTGCGCACCTCGGGGCAGTCATGGCCCTCGCCCTCGACGCCGCCGCCGCCGGGCGCCGGGTCGTCGAGCTCGGGCACGCCGTCCAGACGCGCGACGTCATCGGTCAGGCCAAGGGCATCCTCATGGAACGCCAGCACCTCACCGCCGAGCAGGCCTTCGATGTGCTCCGCCGTGCGTCCCAGCGCCTCAACCGCAAGCTCGTCGACATCGCCGACGAGCTGGCGTCCACCGGGGCGCTCACCGTCGAGCAGGACTGACCTCTCGGCGGACCGACCGCCGGGTCAGACGTCTTGGAGGTCCGTGGGTTCCACCTCTAGACTAGAACTGGCCGGCGGCCAGCTGCCGGAGGACGCCGATCCCCGGCATCAGCAGGTACTCCGAGCCCAGCGTCCACACCAGGGGCGGGCCCTGGGAGAAGGGGAACGGCGCGCCCTGCGGACGCTGCACGCTGAACCACGAACACCCCAAGCGGCCGTCGGGCTCGGACTCCGACGGTGGCCCGCCGGTGGCCGGGTCGAGCAGGTGGTCGCCGAGCAGGTAGTCCTTCTCGTTGCCGAGCGCGAACGCGTTCCCGTCGTTGCACCACTGGCGCTGCACCACCTCGAACTGGCGCTCGATGCTGGCGTTGAAGCAGATGAAGATGAGACCGCGGTCCTTGCCGTCGTCGGTCTCCCCCTCCTCGAAGGGCTTGAAGTCGCCGTAGGGCATGCCCCGCCGGACGATGCGGTGCGTCGACGTCATCTGGCTGCCACCCTTCCATCCCAGGGCGTCGCGCGGGTTGGTGCGCCGGATGTGGGCGCCGACGGGGCAGACGGCACCGCTGAGGTCGCCGCCGCCGTCGCTGGGCGCTCCGTAGCGGAAGTCGTTGTCGGGGCGGCCTGGCAGTTCGGCGTCGCCCAGCTTGGTGTCCTCCCCCGGCGCCCGGCGCTCGGCCTCCTCGATGGGCACGCCGTCGCGCCAGCGGCCGACGATCTTGGCGGCCACCAGCTCGTACAGCTGGTCCGGGTCGAGCGGCGGGTCGTCGGGCAGCGTCTTGCCGTAGGCGAGGGCGTCGGCCCGGAGCCGGCGGCGGAAGCCGACGATGTCCTGGTGGAGCTTGCGCCACACCATGAACGTCCCGTGGCGCAAGAGCGCGGCGGTCGGACCTGACGTGGTGAGCCCGTCCTCGTCCGGGTAGCCGTGGACGAACTCGCCCACCTTCACCAGCTTCCAGGTGCCGTCGGCCTGCGGCGACCCTCCCCCGGCCGGATCGCCGGTGACACCCTCGATGGCCGGCTGACCGAAGCCGTCGGCCCATCCGAAGTGCTCGCGGCGGCTCGGGAGTCCGGCCGCCCGCTGGTCGTACACCAGCGTCGCACCGGCCTCCGCCGCCTCGGCCAGCACGGTGGCCACCTCACCCGCGAACGCCTCGTCGTCCGGACCGGTCTGGTTCACGGTCACCAGCACATGGGCGGCACCCTTTCCGAGGGCACCGTCCCAGTGCTCCGGAGCGCCCCGGTGACGGTCGTCGAGCATCGTCGCAGCGCGCACCGCCATCGGCTGGCGGAACTCGTCGGGGAGCGCGTCCAGCACCGCCGCCTCGACGCCGAGCGCGGCCAGGCCGGCGAAGGTGACGGCCACATTGACTGCCGTGAGCGGCGGCTCGCTGCCCCAGTCGGAGGCGTCGCGCACGACACCGGCGAGGTAGGTGAGCAGGGCCCGGCCGGCGTCGACTGTCGGCACGGCGAAGAACAGGTAGGCGGCCTGCCGGGACGGGTAGCCGCGCAGGATGTTCCCCTGGATGTCGCGCAGGTCCAGCCGGAGACTCACAGGTCCCATGTCGCCGACTCCGTCACATAGGCGGCCTGCAGTGCGGCCGGCGGATCGTCGCGGTGCTCGTAGGCGAACTGGCTCAGGAGGTCACGGCCGGCGGCGGCCCGCCGCACCTCGGCGGGCGTGACGTCGGGGTAGCCGACGTAGAACAGCACGGTGTCGAGCTGGCACTTCTCCAGGTAGGCCACCTGCGCCTCCCGGTCGGCGTCCGGGAAGCCCTCGCAGTGCTTCCAGAGCGTCGCCGCCACCCCGCCGGCAGCCTGCAGGAGCTCGTCGAGGAACGTCCCCGGCAGGCCGTCCGCCGTCGCGTCGTCGTCGGCGGTGACGACGGCCGTGCAGAGGAGGTAGCTCGACGCCAGCGTGGTCCGCTCGCTCGGTGCCCCCGGCCAGTCGTACTTGATCGAGTCGACCACGAGGAACCGGCCGAGGTGGACCCGGGGGACGGCGGCGAACGGGCTCGGATCGAGCCCGGCCAGCGCTTCGGCCAGCGCCGAGTCCTTGCCCTTGCTGATCGGCGCCAGCGCGGTGAAGTAGTACGACCTCCCGCTCCGGCTCCCGCGGCCCGGGCGCGGGTCCTTCTTCATCACCTCGTGCAGGAGGCGCCGCACGACGTCGAGCCGGCCCGCCGGCGCCGGCGGCGCGGGCGGTGGCGGCGGCCGGCGCAGCGCGTCGAAGGCCTCGGCGAAGGCCGCCGGCTCGAGGGCGGCCGCTGCCTCCTTGAAGGCGACGTGCCGGGGGCGCAGCTCCAGGGCGGCCACCGCCTCGGTGGTCGACACGGTGGGATAGGCCAGGTAGTAGTGGTCGAGGACGAACTCGTTGCTGCGGATGTAGTCCTTGAAGGGCTGCACCGGCAACGGGCCAGGAAACCCGTACGACGTGAACCAGAACGATTCCATGCCGGGTCCGAGTACCTGGGCGAACGCGTCGATGTACTGCTCGAACGTGCCGTTGTAATTGCTCTCGAACAGGAACAGCGGCTGGGCGAGACGGCTGGATGGCCCGGCCGGGCTCGGGAGCTTCCTGATGATGCCCCACCGGGCGAAGTGGATGAAGGAGAGGGTCTGGATATCGTTGCTGCCGGTGATGGTGGCGCGTACCCAGAGGAACACGGCCTCGGTGGCGAGCCGCCCGGGCACGGGGAACGGCAACTTCCTCCCGCGAATGCGGATCGGCAGCCGTGCCCACGCCCGCATCGGAGTGAACACCGTCATCGCCCGGGCGCGGCCGCAGCGGTTGTTCGCCTCGTCCTCCACCGGCCGGATCGCCACGCTCGCCGGGGCGCCCGGCGTCCTGGTAGCCATCGCTGAAGTCACCCGACCCATCGTCAGCTCCTCCCCTCGGCTCCGCGCCGGATCGTAACCCCGTAGCTCCGCCGGCGCTCGGCGAAGCAAGGGAACGGGCCGGCCGCCGGAACGCAGCACCGACCCGGTCGCCCTGCACCGCCCGAGCACCGCGCTCCGGCCGAGACGAGGGCGACGACATCGACGTACCATGGTGGCCGGGAGAGGTGCGAGAGCGGCCGAATCGGACTCACTGCTAATGTTCGGCAGCCGGTCCTGAAGGTCCCTCGCCGAACCGGGCCCATTACCCCGAAACCACTGGCAGACAATGGTTTCGGCTGAGGCGGTGTCGCCACTGTTCGCCGGCTACACCCTCTCGTCGCCCGCTGCCACGAAAAGTATGGGGAAAGTAGCGGGCCCCCGGCGCCTGTTGCCTCGCCGTCCAGGGGCATCGGCACGAGCCAGAGCCAAGCATGCCACCGCGTGCCGTCCACCGAGCTGGTGTCACAGCCGACGCCTACCGTTCCAGCATGGGGACCGTTCTTCCGGCCGGCGGGTGGAGCCGCATCCTCGACCAGCCGCTTCCTGACTCCGGCGACGTGGGCCTGTGACAAACGCCGACCGGGTCCTGGCCGCACTCCGGGCCCGTGGCCCCCTCACTGACGCCCAGCTCGTCCACGCCAGCGGCGTCTCCCCGCACCAACAGGTGAACCAGATCTGCCGGCGTCTGGCGGCGGGGGGTGTCCTGGCCAGACGCCATGTCCCGGGCAGAGGCATCGTGAACGAACTGCACCATGCGGTCAGCGGCGACGCCGACCTCCCGAGTGCGCCCACACCCCGCACAGCGGGGGCCGCTCGCTCCGGAGTAGTCGTGCCCACCGAGGGCTGTCTTCTCGTCCTGCCCTGCTCCAGCCGGAAGGTGACCGGCGGCCGTCCCCGGGCCGTCGTCGGGTCGGGCATGTCCATCCTTGACGCTCTCCCCGACGCGTCGGCCACTCGCCTGGCCAACGCCCGCGCCGCGCTTGCCTCGGCCGCCCAAGTCGACGAGTCAAGACTGCTTCCCGCACGCCTTCGCTACGCAGGATCGCTGTACGCCGCCGTCGGTGACGCAGTGGAGCGCCAGCGGGCTCGGCGGCCCCCGGTGGTCATCATCTCGGGCGGCTACGGGCTGGTGACGGCGGAGGAGCCCATCGGCACCTACGACCGTCGGTTCGCTATCGCCGACTGGCCGAAGGGCCTGCTGCACGAGTGCCTGGAAGCGCTCGTCACCGACGGCGTCCAACGTGTGCTCGCGTTCTGCGCTGCCACGACGCCCTACGCCGAGTTGATCCGGCGGGCGCGCTGGCGGGCGATGGGAGTTCAGGCGACCCTGGTGTCGCCCTCCATGGCTGGCCACGGCGGGGCCCAGGTTCTGGTCCCGCGTGCACTCGGGGAAGCCTTCGCCTCCGCCGTCGCCGGCAACCTGACGACGGCATGGACCAGCAGTGACGGGGTAGGTCTCGTCGTCGAGGACGTTGCCCGATGACCCCGACTCCATCCATCGACGAGTTGGTCGCCACGTTGTCGGATCGCCGAACGGCTACGCCGGCCTCCGCGTTCCCCGCCGACCGCAGCGTCGCCGACCACCCCGGCCTCTACGCATGGTGGGCGGACGACAAGGGACTCGCCCTGCTCGGCTACGAGTTCGATGTGGAACTTCCCCCGCTGATCTACGCCGGCCAGGCCGGCGCCACCTCGGCACGATCCCGCACCGAGCGCGTCGCGACCCTCCTGTCGAGGATCGGCGGCAACCACCTCAACGGCAACATCAGCTCGTCGACCTTCCGCAGGACCCTCACCGCCATCCTCTTCGAGCCGCTCGGCCTACGCCTGGCCGCGACCGGGCGCCTGGATGCCGAGAGCAACCGGAACGTGTCGTCGTGGATGCGCCAGCACCTCAGTGTCACCGTCGCTCCCTTCGATGATCGTGGAGTCTTGGCCGTCGTCGAACACGCTGTCCTCGTACGGCTCGACCCGCCGTTGAACCTCCAGGGCATGCCGCCCTCGGTCGTGCGATCGCGACTTCGCCGGCTGCGCTCCGAGCTTGCGGCCGTCCCTGGCGAATCGCCTGACGTCACCAGCACGTCTCGCCCTCCCTCCGATCGACCAACTCGTGACTCGCTCATGCTCCACGAAGCGATGTCCGAGGTGCTGCGAGACGCCGGATGGCTCAGCTTCGGCGAGGTCGCCGCCCGAATCGAGTCTCGCAACCTCTACCGCAAGAAGGACGGCGGCTTCGCCGACCCCGGGCAGCTCCGCATGCGTGCCACCCTCTCTGGGGGCCGGTACGCCCACCTGTTCGAGGTGGATGGCAGCCGGGTCCGATTGGCCGTAGACGACCCGCCGAGCACGGGCTCCTGAAGTGGCCCCATCTGGGTCGCCCAGGAAGGCCTAGGACGCCGCCAGGCAGAGCGCCACGAAGCCAACGAGCCACACCGCAACGGGGGCAAGCCGTCGGGACCACCCGAGCGTCGGGTCCAACCTGCGAGCGAAATAGACGCACACCAGCGCCAGGAGCGCCAGCACAAGAGGAAGCAACAGCAGGAAGACTCCGATGGCGCCGCTTCCTATTCGCAAGACCCGTACAACGGAACGGTCGACGTCCTTGGAGAGTCGAGTCGCGGCCAAGAGCGCGGCGATGAGGCCGGACGCGGCCACGGATGACCGACCGAGCAAGGTGGCCCTCCTCAGCCAGCGACCGACGTCCGCCCCGATGAGCTTGTCCTCCTGCTCAGCGGTCCACCCCTGCAGCCGCTCGGCGAGTCGAGCGACGGTCTGCGGGTCAACACGCTCCGAGCTGAGCCGCTGGCGCCACCGGTCGCCCTGCCCTCCGGCGACAACCCGTACCTCACCAACGCGACGGACGACATCCTCCGGGCCCTTCACGTCACGGCCCCAGAAGACAACAAGGGGAATGACCTCAACGTCGGCGACCCGCCGCAGGAGCCCGCGCACACGGCCCGCATTGTCCTGCGCTCTTTGAACGGCGTCCTCGACACGCTTCGCCAGCCGGCGGGCTCCGAGGTCGATCACGTCACTCGTCCACTTCGTCTCGACGACGAGCACGCCGAACGGCCCTACGGCCACGTGGTCGACGTCGACGAAGTACCCGTCCTCTGGAAAGGGCACGTCGTGCTCCACAACCCACAGCCGCCCGAGAGCATGCAATTCGCTTGCCGTCCATTGCTCGGCATCAGCCCCGATCCGCCAGCTCGCGGAGCCATCGACCGAAATCGCCAAGGACCACGCCCCCCAGGCGACGCAGGTGAGTGCCGCACCGAGGGAGAACCCGGTCAGCATCGGGTCGGGGCGTTGACCCAGCCATGCGTCCTGGACGGCACTGATCCCGAGGATTACCCCGACCACACCAGTGCTCGCCACGACGATCATCAACCAGACCCTCGGGGAACGGAAGAACCGAGCAGTCCGACGTCGGGCCTGGCGACGAGGACCGATCCCCGCGCGACGCCTGGAAGCGGACCTGCTCGGCATGGTCCTAGAGAGTGCCCCGCCGCCGTCCCTTCCGTCAGATCCTCGGGCGAACGAGGCCGGTCAGCTCCCAATGTCTCACCCCGATGGCACCATGCCCGGTGGTGTATCGCCTCCAGTCGCCCGAGGCCATCCTGGCCGCGCTCGACCCGGACCAGCGGGAGGCTGCCCGGGCCGTCGACGGCCCGGTCGTCATCGTTGCAGGCGCCGGAACCGGGAAGACCCGAACCGTCACCCACCGACTCGCCTACGCGGTGGCTACCGGCGCCGTTGCGGCGTCGGCGACGCTCGCCCTCACGCACTCGCGAAAGGCCGCCGGCGAGCTGTTCGCCCGCCTGGGCGGCCTAGGGGTGACGGAGGCCGATGCCCGGACCTTCCACGCCACCGCCCTGCTGATCTGCGCCCGCCATTGGGCCCGCCTCGGATGCCCCGGCGCCAGACCCGAGGTCCTCGCTCGATCGGAGCGTTGGCGGCTGCTGCGGGGTGCCCTGGAGCGCGTGACCGGCAGACCAGGGACCGACGAGGAGGTGCGGGACTTCGACGCCGAGGTCGACTGGTGTGCGGCCCGAGGCCTCGATCCCGGCGACTGGCCGGCCGCGGCAGGCGCTGCCGGGCGTTCGCCCAGCCTGGAGGAGGCGGCCATGGTCGAAGCATTGGTCGCCTACGAGCGCGCCAAGCACGCCGTCGCGAAGGTGGACTTCTCCGACCTGCTGGCCCTGGCCACCGACCTGCTGGTGGCCGACGGCCCAGAAGCCAGCGCCATCCGGAGCCGCTGGGCCTACGTCACCGTTGACGAGTACCAGGACGTCGACCCCGCCCAGCAGCGGTTCCTCGAAGCCCTGGTCGGGCGGCGCAACCAGCTGTGCGTCGTCGGCGACCCCAGACAGGCGATCTACGGGTTCAAGGGCGGCGAGCCCTCCTTCCTTCTCGGCTTCGCCGGGCGCTGGCCGGGCGCGCATGTGGTGACCCTGACTCGCAACTACCGGTCGACGCCGCAGGTACTGGACTGGGCCAACTCGCTCGCCGCCGCCCTCCCAACGGTGACCGGCGCCGGACGCGCAGCCCTCGTCCCCACGCGTCGTGACGGCCCATCGCCTCGGATGCACGCCTGCGCCGACGAGGCCGACGAGGCCGCGAGAGTGGTTTCGCTCGTGCGGTCGGCGCAGACGGCAGGCACGCCGCTGCGGGAGATCGCCGTCTTGTTCCGCTACAACGCCGCCTCGGCTCGCTTCGAGCAGGCGTTCACGGCCGCCGGTATCCACTACCGGGTCACCGACGACACGTCGTTCTTCGAGCGTGCCGAGGTCCGCGGGGTGCTCGTGCCCTTCGGTCGAGCGGCCCGCGCCAATCCGGACGCTCACGGGCTGAAGCTCCTCACCGATTCCCTGGCCGACTTCGGTTGGAACCGCGACCTCCCGCCGCCGGGCCAGGGCGCCGCGCTCGCACGCCACCAGGCTCTGGCCGCCCTGGTGGACCTGGCCTCCAGCGTCGACCCCTCCGGGGACGCGACGGCCACGGAGCTGCTGGCGGCGTTCAACCGGCTCGCGCTGGCGGCTGCCGAGCCAGCTGAGGATGGCGTGGCGCTCGCCACCCTTCACCGGGCCAAGGGACTGGAGTGGGACGTCGTCGTCATCGCAGGGGCCACCGACGGCGCCATGCCATCGACCTACGCCACCACGCCGGCCGAGCTGGCCGAGGAGCGCCGGCTGTTCTACGTGGGCATCACCCGCGCCCGCACCGGCCTGCACGTGACGTGGGCGTCTCGGCGACCCAACGGCCGGCCGTCGAGACCGTCGCCGTACATCGACCAACTGCGGCCGCCGCCGTCTCGACGGGGGCGAACCACCCAGGCCGCCGTCGGCCGGGCCCGCAAGACTGCCGGCACAGCGCAGCCACCTTCGGGCGCCGTCCAGAGGGAGCGGCGCCAGGGGTGCGGCCGCTGTGGCGGCCGCTTGGTGGGAGCTCCGGCTCGTCGCATGCAGCGGTGCTGGGACTGCCTCCTCGACGACAACACGCCCTCGGGGCGTGCCGCGACGGCCGCATGGCGCTACATGTGCGACCAGGCCGGCGCCCTCGGAACCGAGCCGGAGCGCCTATGCGCCACCAAGGTCGTGATGGCCCTGCTCGAGGAGCGGCCAACCGATCCCAGTTGGTTCGACGACCGGCTCGGGGTCGCACCGACGTGGCGCGCCTGGGGTCCGGGTCTGCTGGAGGCGGTGATCATCACCAGCTGATGAACCAGATGGCGCCTGGCGACGCCCTACAGCGCCGGGCGTCCGCTCACGACGTAGCGGCGACCAGCCAGCCCTGGTCCCGGAGCGCCGCCCATGCCGTCTGGACGTGGTCCGAACATCCGCTTCTTGCGCGGGCTCCACGCCTCCACTCGACCGGCAGCGATCGCAGGGTCGGAGGCGGCGGCGGGAACCATCGTCGGTGGCAACCCAGTGGACGCTGGCCAGCAACTCCATGGCGTACGCCGACTCGAAGCGCTCGCTGAGCGACATCACACGGTAGACCCGGGCGGAAGTCTCCGGCAGGCCGGTGAGCACCTGAGCGGCCTCCTCGGCGGCGCCGGCACAACCCCCGTCCCCTACGCCGCTCAGGAAGTGAGTACGCAGGCATCGGCACACGTGTTGGCGCCGCAGGGCAGTCAGCGTCTTGCTGCTGCCGAATGGATGCGTCTCAACCTAACTTAACAACCCCGAGCGTCTTCGGCGCCATGAAGGTCGCCCGCTCGTTGATGCACCGCGGGACGTACGACCGACCGCCGAGCATCCCGCGCCAGCGAGGCCGGCCTCTACCCGTCGTCACGCTTCGCGCCCACGTTCTTCAGCGGGATGCACGAGGGGTTGCCGACCGGGTCCTGGGTGGTCCCGTCCCAGCCTCGGTCGTCCCATGCCACCCGGAGCGAGATGTGCTTTACGAAGGAGGACACTCCTCCAGCCTTCCACGGGTTGCGACGATCTGTCGCAAGTGGCCGATCGGCGGTCGTACACTTCGGCCCGCGCTCGCGACCGCGCCGTTTCCCGGTCGCCTCTAGCCACTACACGGCAGAGGAGACCCGATGGTCGCCCTATATCACAACGCAGCGCCCGCGGAATTCGCGGTCCGCCCCAACTGCACGAATCGACGCCGTAGTCTCGATGCGTGCCGCGCAAACCGCAGGAGCACATCGAGCAGTACAAGCACCCCGACAAGGAGCGGCTCAACAACCCGCCGGTGGGCCTCGTGACGCCCGCAACCGACCCGGATGGCGGGCGGGCCAGGTACGCATTCGACCCGCACCTCGACCCTGAGCTGCGATTCGAGACGACTGACGTCGCGGCAGAGATCGACCGCCTGCTCGCCGAAGGTACGGCAGCCGCCTCGGTTGACGACGCGCGCGCCGCACTCGAGAAACTCCGGTCGATGCGCGGCCCCTACCTCGCGTGGACGGGCAAGGCGGAGCGGACGTGCTTCGACGTTCCGACGGTCTCACTGCACGTGCACGAGCGCATCGACCCTCGCACGCTCGTCGAGGCGATCCGCATCCCCGCCGCGGACCAGCCGACGCAGATGGGCCTGTTCGAATCACCAGAGGAGAACCCGCCGCTCCGCGAAGCGATCGACTTCTACCAGCATTCCCATCGGTGGTCGAACCGACTGATCGCTGGCGACTCCCTTCTCGTCATGAACTCCCTTCTCGAGAAGGAGGGAATGGCGGGCAAGGTCCAGATGATCTACATGGACCCGCCGTACGGCATCGAGTACGGGTCGAACTTCCAGCCCTTCGTGAAAAAGTCCGAAGTCAAGGATCGCAAGGACGAGCACCTGACGAGGGAGCCCGAGACGCTGAAGGCGTTCCGGGACATGTGGGAGCTCGACATCCACTCCTACCTGAGCTACCTGCGCGATCGTCTCTGGCTGGCCAAGGACCTGCTGGCATCAAGCGGCAGCGTCTTCGTCCAGATCAGCGACAAGAACGTGCACCTCGTGCGCAACGTTCTCGACGAGGTGTTCGGGGTCTCGAACTTCGTCTCCCTCATCTCGTTCTCGACAACAAGCGGCTTCCAGAGCAAGGAACTCGCCCGAGCGGGCGACTACCTCCTTTGGTACGCACGGGACAAAAAGGAGGCGAAGGTCCGCAAGCTATGGCTCGATGCCGAGAAGAACCCCTCGACCACGTACCGCTGGGTCATGCTGCGGGACGGTTCGCACCGTGGCCTTCGTGCGAAAGAACTTCGCGGCGAGGAAGCACTGCCCGAGGGCCGGCTCTACACACCTGGGGATCTGCAGTCGCAGGGGGCGGCCTCCGAAGAACAGCCGTTTGAGCACCTTGGCAAGACGTACCGCCCCGGGTCGAATTCGCACTGGAAGGCGGGCTACCCGGACGGCATGCAGCGCCTGGCGGTCGCCGGCCGCATCCACGTCGCGAGGAACAGCATCCGCTATGTCCGGTACGCCGACGACTTCGGATACCAATCCCTCAACAACATGTGGACGGACACAGGAACCGGCAACTTCACGGACGACAAGATCTTCGTCGTTCAGACCAACACCAAGGTCGTCGAACGTTGTGTCCTGATGACCACGGATCCCGGCGACCTCGTACTCGATCCAACATGCGGTTCTGGGACGACGGCATTCGTCGCCGAGGAGTGGGGGCGCCGGTGGATCACCGTGGACAGCTCTCGCGTCGCCGTCACCCTGGCGAAGCAGCGGCTCATGACTGCGACTTTCGACTACTTCGAGCTTGCGCATCCCGGCGAAGGTGTTTCGAGCGGGTTCATCTACGACACCGCGCCGCACGTCACGCTCGAGAGCATCGCCAACAACCCTGAGATCGTCGACGGCATGGACAAGGAGGCGATCGAAGCAGCCATCGCCAAGTACGCACCCCAGGAGCCCCTGTACGACCGGCCCAAGCGGAAGCCAAACGTCACTCGCGTCACCGGTCCGTTCACGGTGGAGGCAGTGCCGGCGCCAATTGTCGTCCCCATCGCAGGCGCTCCGGCAGCGCCGGCCAAGGACGACTCCATTGCACGAGAAGGCGAGACGCTCCGTCAGGCGCAATGGCGCGCCGAGCTGCTGGGTTCCGGTGTGCGCGGCAAGGCCGGACAGAACCTCAGGTTCGCGACCGTCGAGCCACTCGCGGGCGCTCGCTATCTCCATGCCGATGCCGTCGTGCGCGCCAATGGCGAGGGCGCCGCCCTCGACGGAGCCCGCGTCGTCGTGTCGTTCGGCCCCGAGCACACACTGCTGGAGCAACGCCAAGTCGAACTCGCATGGGAGGAGGCCCAGCGGCTGAGTCCCCGTCCAGCGGTTCTGCTGTTCGCAGCCTTCGAGTTCGATCCAGAGGCCGCCAAGGACATCGACAGCATGGATGCGTCGAAGGCGGGCATGACGTTCCTGCGGGCCGAGATGAACATGGACCTCGCCACCGAGGATCTCAAGAAGAAGCGCTCCTCAAATGAGAGCTTCTGGCTGATAGGCCAGCCGGAGGTGGAGATCATCGCGTCCGAGCGGTCCGACGAGTTCCTGGTCGCCGTGCACGGCTTCGACTACTTCAACACAAAGACCGCAACGATCGACTCGGGCGGTCCCGAGAAGATCGCAATGTGGATGCTCGACCCCGACTATGACGGACGCAGTGTGTACCCGCGGCAGGTGTTCCTCCCGTTCGCGGAGGACGATGAGGGATGGATGAAACTCGCCAGGACACTCAAGGCGTCCATCGACCCCGATCGTGCTGCGTGCCTCGCCACGACACGCTCGCTCCCGTTCACTGCCGGGTCTTATCGCCGCATCGCTGTCAAGCTCGTCGATGACCGTGGCATCGAGAGCCTGGTGGTCCGGGACTTGCCGTGACCACCGAATCCGTCGCGACCATCGATCGGCTGATCGTCAACTCGCCCTACGTAGAGCCCGAGCGTCACTGGCTCTATGACCGGGAGACACGGAGGTTCACGCTCGTCGAGGGTGAGCGTCGACCCGCGGGCTATGTCGTCGCGACGCCTGGGTCCAAATCATTCGACGATCCGGGCGTCTTCCACGCGCTCCCCCTCGTCAACCAGATCCGCCCGCGTGTCGCTGCTTGGCGCGAGGCAGGATGGCCCGGGGCCACGCCTGTCACCCGCCGTCTTCTTGAGCACTGGACAGATCCGGAGGAACGGAAGGACCGGCGCTTCTTCTTCTGTCAGCTTGAGGCAGTCGAGACCCTCATCTGGCTGACGGAAGCGAGCGCCGGCGACCGACAGGGTGTCGAAGTGCCAAGCGACGGGGGTCCGTTCGATCGACACTGCGCGAAGATGGCCACCGGTTCCGGCAAGACCATCGTTATGGCGATGGTCATTGCATGGCAGGTGCTCAACAAGGCGGCCAACGCGCAAGACCCCGCGTACTCGAAGAACGTCCTAGTCGTCGCCCCTGGAGGTTGTCCCGGGCGTCGTAGAACTTGAGTGGCGGTCCTCCCCCTCGGCCCTGCCGTCAGGCAGGCTCGGGGTGTCAACCATCCAAGTTGAGAAGGAGGACCACCAACAATGTCAGCGTCGCACACCACGACGACCCCGG
>DASSMA010000046.1:0-37155 GCA_035689115.1 Acidimicrobiales bacterium | reverse complement strand
CAAGGCCGACGAGATCGTCGGCAAGAACATCGACATCTTCCACAAGAACCCGACGCACCAGCGCAACATCCTCGGCAACCCCGACAAGTACCTGCCGATGCGCAGCCAGATCAACGTCGGGCCGGAGATCCTCGACCTGCTCGTCTCGCCGATCAAGGACGGTCAGGGCAACGTCATGGGCGCCATGGCGTCGTGGGAGGTCATCACCGAGAAGGTGCGCCTGGAGGAGGAGGTGGCGCGCATCCAGTCGATGATGGAGAACGCGCCCACCAACATGATGTTCGCCGACAAGGACCTCACCCTGCGGTACATGAACCCGGCCTCGCTCAACACGCTGCGGGCCATCGAGGAGCACCTGCCGTGCAAGGCCGACGAGATCGTCGGCAAGAACATCGACATCTTCCACAAGAACCCGACGCACCAGCGCAACATCCTCGGCAACCCCGACAAGTACCTGCCGATGCGCAGCCAGATCAACGTCGGCCCCGAGATCCTCGACCTGCTGGTGTCGCCCATCAAGGACCGCCAGGGCAACGTCATGGGTGCCATGGCGTCGTGGGAGGTCATCACCGAGAAGGTGCGCCTCGAGCAGGAGATGGCGCGGGTCCAGTCGATGATGGAGAACGCCCCGACGAACATGATGTTCGCCGACCGCGACCTCGTCCTGCGGTACATGAACCCGGCGTCGCTCAACACCCTGCGGGGGATCGAGCAGTACCTGCCGTGCAAGGCCGACGAGATCGTCGGCAAGAACATCGACATCTTCCACAAGAACCCGGTCCACCAGCGGACGATCCTCGGCGACCCCGACAAGTACCTGCCCATGCGCAGCCAGATCAAGGTCGGGCCCGAGACACTCGACCTGCTGGTCTCGCCGATCAAGGACGGCCAGGGCAACACCATCGGCGCCATGGCCTCGTGGGAGGTCATCACCGAGAAGCTGGCCACCGAGGCGGCGGCCGCCGAAGCGGCGGCCGACACCGAGGCGGTCAACAAGGTGATGGCCGTCCTCCAGTCCGCCACCGCGGCCGACGAGGCGGCCAAGGCAGCCCTCGACACCGTGCGGGAGTCCTTCGGCTGGGCCTACGGCTCGTTCTGGAAGGTCGACCAGACCGACCGCGCCCTGCACTTCGTGCTGGAGTCCGGCGACGCCGGCGAGGAGTTCCGCCGGGTCACCCTGGCCGCCTCCTTCAAGGAGGGCGTCGGCCTCTCGGGCCGCGCGTGGCGCCAGCGGGACCTGTACTTCACCAAGGACATCGGCGAGATGACGGACTGCGTGCGGGCGCCTGTCGCCCAGCGCATCGGCGTCAAGAGCGGCGTCTGCTTCCCGGTCATCGTCGGCGGCGACGTCATCGGCACCATGGACTTCTTCGCCACCGAGACGCTGAACCCGTCCACCAACCGCCTCGAGTCGTTGCGCTCGGTCGGCCGGCTGGTGTCCCAGGCCATCGAGCGCCTCGACGCCGAGGCCCGGGAGCGGGCGGCAGCCGAGGACCTGCGCACCAAGGTCGACGCCATGCTCGCCGTCGTGCGGGCGGCCGCCGAGGGCGACCTCACCAAGGACGTCCCGGTCACCGGCGACGACGCCATCGGGCAGATGGGCGACGGCCTCGGCCGGCTGCTCCAGGACCTGCGCACCAGCGTGGCGGCCATTGCCCAGAACGCCGACTCGCTGGCCAGCGCCGCCGAGGAGCTGAACGCCGTCGCCGAGCAGATGGGCGCCAACGCCACCGAGACGTCCTCGCAGGCCAACGTGGTGTCCGCCGCCTCCGAGGAGGTCTCCAAGAACGTGGAGACCGTCGCCACCGGCGCCGAGGAGATGACGGCCTCCATCAAGGAGATCGCCAAGAACGCCACCGAGGCGGCCAAGGTCGCCGGCCAGGCGGTCGAGGTGGCCACGGTCACCAACGTCACCGTGGAGAAGCTCGGCGAGTCGTCGGCCGAGATCGGCAAGATCATCAAGGTCATCACCGGCATCGCCCAGCAGACCAACCTGTTGGCCCTGAACGCCACCATCGAGGCGGCCCGGGCCGGCGAGGCGGGCAAGGGCTTCGCCGTGGTGGCCAACGAGGTCAAGGAGCTGGCCAAGGAGACCGCCAAGGCGACCGAGGACATCTCCCAGAAGATCGAGGCCATCCAGACCGACACCGGCGGCGCCGTCGACGCCATCGGCCAGATCTCCGAGATCATCGGCCGCATCTCCGACTTCCAGAACACCATCGCCACCGCGGTGGAGGAGCAGGCGGCGACCACCAGCGAGATCGCCCGCAACGTGAGCGAGGCCAACCGGGGTTCGGCGGAGATCGCCGAGAACATCGGCGGCGTCGCCTCGGCGGCCGAGAGCACGGCCACCGGGGCGTCGGACTCCCAGCGGGCGTCGGCCGAGCTGGCCCGCATGGCCGCCGAGCTCCAGCAGCTCGTCGGCCGGTTCACCTACTAGTCCGACCCGTCCCGGACACAACCCCACCAGTCATGGACGACGTCGACCTGCACGTGATCGGAGTCAGCTTCCGCACCGCCCCGCTGGCGGTGCGGGAGCGGCTCGCCCTCACGCCCGAGGGGGTGACCGCCGCCCTCCGGGCGGCGGTGGCCGCCGGCGTGGGCGAGGCCTTCGTGCTGGCGACGTGCAACCGCACCGAGCTGTACGTGGTGGGGAGCAGCCGGGCCGGGGCGGTCGACGCCTGGCACCGGGCGGTGGTCGCCGGCACGGCCGACGGCGCCTGCCCGGCGCTGGCCGCCGACGCCCGGTACCACCGCTCCGGCGGGGCCGCCGCCGAGCACCTGTTCCGGGTGGCGTGCGGCCTGGACTCGTCGGTTCTCGGCGACGCCGAGGTCGTCGGCCAGCTGCGGCGGGCGGTCGACGCCGGCACCGCCGCCGGCACGGTCGGCCCCCGGCTCCGGCGGCTCGCCGACCGGGTCCTGGCCGTCGCCAAGCGGGCCCGGGCCACCACCGCCATCAGCGCCGGCGGCGCGGGCGTGGGCTCGGCCGCCGCCTCTCTCGTCGCCGGCCGCGTCGCCCCTGGCTCGTCCGTCGTCCTGGTCGGCGCCGGCGACGCCGCCTCGGTGATCGCCCGGGAGCTGACCAAGCGGCTGCCGTGCCGCCTCACCGTCGTGAACCGCAGCCCCGAGCGGGCCGCCGCCGTGGCCGGGCGCTTCGGCGCCGAGGCCCGCCCGTGGGCCGACCTCGTGCCCGCCCTGGCCGAAGCGGACGCGGTCGTCACCGCCGTCTCCGGCCCCTCGGCCGTCGTCACCGCCGAGGTGATCGCCGCGGTCCGCCGCCTGCGCCCCGGCTGGTCGCCCTTCGTGGTCGACGCCGGGTTCCCCCGCAACGTCGAGCCCGTGGCCGGGCTGGACGTCGTCGCCCTCGACTCGGTGGCGGAGCGCGAGCAGCGCCTGCGGGCCGTGCGCCGGGCCGCCGTGCCCGCCGTCGAGCGCCTCGTCGCCGAGGGCCTGCGCGCCTGGGCCGAGCGCGAGCTCCGTTCCCTGTCCCTAACGAACGCTTCCTAGAGAGGAGGACCGATGCGAGCAATGGTCGTCGACGACTCCCGTGCCATGCGGTCGATCCTGAGCAAGATGCTGCTCCAGCTGGGTTTCGGGGAGGTGGTGGAGGCCGAGCACGGTCGCCACGCCCTCGACCGGCTCCAGGCCGGCGAGCCGCCGGCGGTCGTGCTGATCGACTGGAACATGCCCGTGATGAACGGTCTGGACCTGATCGAGGCCCTGCGGTCCGAGTCGCGGTTCGACCAGACGCGCCTGCTCATGGTGACGTCTGAGACCGACGCCCGCCACGTGTACGCCGCCCTCAAGGCCGGCGTCGACGAGTACGCCATGAAGCCGGTGACCCGCGAGGTGATCGAGGACAAGCTGACCATGCTCGGCGTCGTGCCGGCGCTCGGGTAGTGCACCACTTCGCAGGTTCCCGTGGCGTCTCGCCGGCTCTCGCCGCCGCCGGCGTTGCTCCTCGCCGAGATTGCACAAGGCAATCCCGCGTCGTGCCGCGAAAGGGAACCACGGCGATGTTCGAAACTCCCGGCCGAGCCGCACCCGCAGCACCGAAGGCTTCGGCGAACATCGCCGCGGTCGCCTTCTGCGGCACGAGGTGCGCCTTGCCGGCGACGCCGAGCGCTCGGCGATCCATCCACGTCACCCACGAAGTGGAGCACTAGCCATGCCGCCGCTCCGCGTGCTCGTCGTCGACGACGCCGTCGTCATGCGACGCCTCGTGTCCCAGGTCCTCGAGGAGGAGCCGGACATGGTGGTGTCGACCGCCGCCAACGGCCGCATCGCGCTGTCGAAGCTGTCGCAGGTGAACCCCGACGCCGTCGTCATGGACGTCGAGATGCCGGAGCTGGACGGGCTCGGCGCGCTCAAGGAGCTGCGCAAGACCCACCCCGACCTCCCGGTCATCATGTTCAGCACCCTCACCGAGCGGGGGGCGTCGGCCACCCTCGACGCCATGGCCCTCGGCGCCAGCGACTACGTCACCAAGCCGGCCAACGTCGGCAGCGTCAACGAGTCGCTGGAGCGGGTGCGCACCGAGCTGGTCCCGAAGATCAAGGCCCTGTGCGGGCGCCGGCTCGGCACCGCCGCGGCGGCGACGCCGGCCGTCAGGCCCGCCCCCCTGCCCAGGCCGGCGCCGGCCGTCGCCGCCGCCCGCAGCCGCTGCGACCTCGTCGCCATCGGCAGCTCGACGGGCGGCCCGAACGCCCTCCACGACCTGCTCTCGCGCCTGCCCGGCACGCTGGCGGCGCCGGTGGTGATCACCCAGCACATGCCGCCCGTGTTCACCCGGTTGCTGGCCGAGCGGCTGGACAACGTCTGCCAGCTCACCGTGCGCGAGGCGCACGAGGGCGCCGTCCTGAAGCCCGGTGACGTGTGGATCGCGCCCGGCGACCATCACCTGGTGGTGCGCCAGGCGGAGGGCCGGGTCGAGCTGGCGCTCAACCAGGACCCGCCGGAGAACTCCTGCCGGCCGGCCGTCGACGTCATGTTCCGGTCCGTCTGCGCCGTCTACGGCCGGCGGGCCATGGCCGTCGTGCTCACGGGGATGGGCTACGACGGCCAGCGCGGCTGCGAGCACCTCCGCGAGGCCGGCGCCACCATCGTCGCCCAGGACGAGGCGAGCAGCGTCGTCTGGGGCATGCCCGGCGCCGTCGCCCGGGCCGGCCTGGCCGACGAGGTGCTGCCCCTCGCCGACGTGGCCGCCGCCATCGAGGCGCGCGTTGCCATGCTGCGGTTCACGCCTCGCCCTTCCAACCCTGTTCCCATCCGTCGTCTGGAGCTGACGTGACCACGGCCACCATCACCGCATCCGACTTCGAGTTCATCGCCGACCTGGTCCGCCGCGAGGCGGCCATCGTGCTCGAACCGGGGAAGGAGTACCTGGCCGAGAACCGGCTGCACCCCGTCGCCCGCAAGGAGGGCATCGAGTCGATCAGCGCCCTCGTCGACCGGCTGCGCCGCGGTGCCCCCGAGCTGCGCGAGAAGGTGGTCGACGCCCTCACCACCAACGAGACCTCGTTCTTCCGCGACGGCCACCCGTGGGAAGCGATCCGCACCGACCTGCTGCCCCAGCTCATCGAGCGCCGGAAGGACACCCGGATGCTCACCGTGTGGTGCGCGGCCAGCTCCAGCGGTCAGGAGCCGTTCACCCTTGCCATGCTCCTGCGCGAGCACTTCGCCGCCGCTCTCGACGGGTGGACGGTGCGGATCATCTCCACCGACATCTCGCCCACCATGATCGAGCGCTGCAAGCGGGGCCGCTACTCCCAGCTGGAGGTCAACCGGGGCCTGCCGGCCATGCTGCTGGTGAAGCACTTCACCCGGGCCGGCACCGAGTGGGAGCTCAACCAGGACGTCCGCTCCATGGTCGAGTTCCGCCTCATGAACCTGGCCGACCCCGAGCACTACCGCCGGCTGCCCATGCTCGACCTGGTGCTGATCCGCAACGTGCTCATCTACTTCGACCTGGACACCAGGCGGGACATCCTCGGCCGCACCCGCGACCACCTGCGGGGCGACGGCTACCTGTTCCTCGGCTCGTCGGAGACGACCGTGAACGTGGCCGAGGGCTTCGAGCGGGTCAGCTCCGGTCGGACAATCTGCTACCAGCGCTCCTGAGCGCCCGCTGGGCGCCCAGGAAGGGCGGACTGACATGCGAACCGCGGTGAAATTCGCCACGTTCGGCATGTCAGAGGCTTCCGTCTTTTAGGGACGGACCGGCGGCAGCAGGACCCAGCCGCACAGCGCCGTGGTCGCCGCCAGCGGCTCGGGGGGATCGGCGGTCGGGATGGAGTGGCCGAAGCCGAGCCAGGTGTCGTGCTCGTGGGGCAGGCGCGCCAGCTGCTTCAACCACCGGATGGGGAAGTAGGCGTCCGGGTCGTCCCAAGGGGCGATGGTCGCCGGGTCGGCGGGGACCGGCCAGTCGGCCGGAAGGCAGATGAGCAGCTCGGCCCGGCGGGCCACACCGGCGTCCTCGGCGCCTGGCGGCAGGGTCATCGGGCGGTCGCTCATTCCCACGGTCACGAACGTGTACACGGGCCGCGCCTCGGTCGGCGCCCACATGAAGACGTCCAGGTGCACCAGGTCGGAGACGAGCTCGTGCCAGACCGCGTCGCACGGCCCGAGATGGCCCTCCAGGTGGGCCTCGATCGCCTCGCGCACCGCCGGGTCGGCTGCCTCCGGTGCCTCGAGCGCCCGCCGGCGCGGCTCGTGACGGAGGATCTGCGGGTTCTCGCGCCGCTTGCGCCTACCGAGCACCGGCAGACCGTAGCCGTTGGTGGCGCACCGTCCGGGCTGCGCCGCCTGTTCCCGCTCCCGCTCAGGCCGGCGGGCGCTTGGGGCGCAGCGCGCCGAGGGCGTCGAGCGACGACTTGGGCGCCGGCGAGGCGGAAGCCTGGTTGGCCCGCACCACGGCGGCGTAGACCTCCTCGCGGTGCACGCTCACGGACCGCGGGGCGCGCACGCCGATGCGGACCTGGTCGCCGCGAACCTCGAGCACCGTGATCACGATGTCGTCGCCGATCACGATGCTCTGGTTCGGCTGCCTGGTGAGGACGAGCATGAGCGGCGGCTCCCGGTAGGTTCGTGCCGGCTCAGGCCGGGACGAGCGGCGTCTGGGTCTTGTGGTCGGTGCCGGCGAGGATCACCTGCGCCCCGCGGCGGGTCTCCGGATTGATGACGATGGGGCCCAGCAGGTTGGCGGTGGAGCGGGCGATGTCGTCGGCCACGTTGACCACCACGAGCAGCAGGGCGTCGTCGGGGCCGGTGAGGCCCAGGTCGGCCGCCGAGTCGTCGTCGATCTCCGGCTCGTAGTCGGCGAAGAAGAACATGGGCGGGACCACCACGAACTCCACGCCCGGCTGGTCGATGCAGCGCAGGACCCCGAAGGGACCGTCGCCGACCTGCACCAGGGCGAAGCGCCGTGCCTCGCGAAAGCCCGGGATGCCTCCCTCGAACACCAGCTCGGGGAGCTCGAGCGCCGTGCCGGCGCTCACCTCAGGAAGTCGACGAGCGAGGGCTGGACGACCCGGGCGGAGGCGGCGAGGGCGGCCTGGTAGGCCACCTGCTGCATCTGCAGCTCGGTGACCGCCTTGGGCAGGTCCACGTCCTCGACGTCGGAGAGCCGCTGGGAGATGGTTGATGTCGAGTCGTCGGCCCGCGTCCGCATGGTCTCGATGCGATTGTACCGGGCGCCCACCACCGACAGCTGGTCCTGGATCCGGGTGCGCCAGCCGTCGAGCGCCGACAGGTCGGCGGAGGTCACGTTGGCCAGCTGGACCGGGTTGCCGGAGCGCAGGTCGGTGGCGGCGGTGGCGAGCACGTCGAAGATGCTGGGGCCCCCGCCGGCCGCCGGGCCGAACACCTCGGGGCCGGTGAGGTTGACCGTCACCCGGGCGCCCTGGCCCACCGAGCGCTCCACCGCACCGGCGTCGCCCTGGTAGGCGCCAGCGGCGGTGTAGGCGTCGGTGACGGCAGAGGTGCCGGCGAAGATGGGCCGGTCGCCGTAGCGGGTGTTGGCGACGCTGAGCAGGCTGGCCCGGATGCTGTCCAGCTCCGACGCCATGGCGTCGCGCGACTCCTGGCTGAGCCCGGCGTTGCCGGCCCCCACCATGAGGTCGCGCGCCCGGCGCACCAGGTCGAGCGACGAGGTGAGCGACTGGTCGGCCGTGCCCAGCCAGCCCAGGCCGTCGTCGGCGTTGCGGGTGTACTGGTCGAGGCGGCGCAGGTTGGCGCGGTAGCCCATGGCGTCGAGCACCCCCGACGGCGAGTCGGACGGCCGGTTGAGCTGCTTGCCCGACGACAGCCGGTTCTGGATGCCCTGCATCCGCTCGAGGTTGGTCTGCAGCCCGGCCAGCACGTTGGCGCTGATGGTGGACTGGGTGACACGGAACGGCGGCATGGCTATCTCCCCACCACGCCCATGTGGATCAGCGTGTCGAGTGTCTGGTCGACGGCCGTCATGAACTTCGCAGCCGCGTCGTACGCGTGCTGGTAGGCGATCATGTTGGTCATCTCCTCGTCGAGGTTCACGCTCGACTGGGCCTTTCGGGCGGCGTCGACCTGGCTGGCGATCTGGCTCTGGATGTCGGCCTGGCGGTTGACCCGCTGGGCGTCGGCGCCCAGGTCCGAGATGAGGGCCCGGTACACGGCGTCGGGGCTGCCGACACCGTCGCCCAGCCCCGCCATGGCGAGGGCGTTGGCGGAGTCGAGGGCGCCGGCGCCGGCCGCGGCCGCCGCCACCCGGTTCGGGTCGGCGACGATCGTCGGGTTGACGGCCAGCCCGGCGGCCCCGCTCCCGGTGAAGAACGGGTCGGTGGGCTGGCCGGCCACCAGGTCGTCGCCCGCCTGGTGCTGCGTGTTGACGGCGTCCCGTAGCTGGTTGGCCAGGGCGTCGAGCCGGCTCTGGTAGGTGGGGATGGTGGTGTTGATGGCGTTCTGGAGCCCGCCGGCCTCGCCGCCGCCGGCCAGGTCGGCCCGCACGCCGAGGCGGTTCCACATCACCGTGGCGTTCCCCTGGGCGTCGGTGGTGACGCCGAGCGTCTCGGTGTTCGGGCCCCGGACGAGGGCGCTGCCGCCGACGAAGACGTCGACCGTGCCGGCGGCGCCGTCGCGGGTGGAGATGCCCACCAGGTTGCTCAGCTGGTTGATCAGCTGGTCGCGCTGGTCGAGCAGCTCGTTGGGGGAGAGGCCGGCCTGGACGGAGCTCTGGATCGAGTTGTTGAGCTCGGCGATGCGGCCCGCCTGGGCGTTGATCTCGTCGACCCGGGACCGGAGCTGGTCGGTGAGGGAGTTCCGCAGCGACACGAGGTCCCCGGCCGCCCGGTTGAAGCCCTGCACCAGCGTCTGGGCCCGCTCGACGACCTGCGACCGGGCGCCGACGTCGCCGGGCCGGTTGGCCAGGTCGTCCCAGCTGCCCCAGAACTCCGAGAGCTGCGACTGGAGGCCGTTGGGGCCGGGCTCGGAGAACGACAGCTCGATGCGGGAGAGCGCCGTCTGGCCGGCCTGAAGGGCGGTAGTGGACGACTGCTCGGTGAGCGCCCGCTGCTCGAGGAAGGCGTCGCGGATCCGCTGGAAGTCGACGACCTTGACGCCCGCCCCCGGCTGCATGCTCCGGGTGAAGATCTGGGGGCCGGCCACGCCGCCCATGGCCTCGAGGCGCACCCGCTGGCGCGAGTAGCCGTCGGTGTTGGCGTTGGCCACGTTCTGGCCGGTGAGGTCCATCCCGTGCTGCTGGGCGTACAGCGCGGACAGCGCCGTCCCCAGGCTGGAGAAGGTGCTCATCGACCGGCCCTCCGTGGCCCTCGCATGGCTACATCACCTCGTCGAACAAGTGCCTCGTGCGCCCGCCCGAGCGGGCGGCGCCCCGCCCCGAGTAGACGTCGGGCTGCTCGGCGTCCACCAGCCAGGCGAGGGTGCTCTCGGTGGCCCGCTGGGCGCGGGCGAGCAGCTCGCGGTTGGCGGCGGCGGCGGCGTTGATCTCGTTGGTGATGGAGAGGAAGGCGGCCCGGTGCTCGCGGAAGATGCCGTCCCACGGGGCGGGGGCGCTCTCGGAGAGCTGGCCCAGGCGGGGAGGCTCGTCGCCGTACCCCAGGCGCTGGCCGATCTCCTGGACGCCGGTCGCCCGCAGGACCTCGAACGAGCGCAGCTCTTCCAGGACGACCTCCACCTCGTGGGTGGCGTTGCCCAGCCACCGGGTGTTCCCGGCGGCGAGGAGGAGCTGCTCGGTCTCGAGCTTGAACAGCAGCAGCTCGAGGAGCTGTCGCTCCTGCCAGAGGATGTTGGAGAGCTCCTCGAGTTCCATGGCACCGATGCCGTTCGGCACTGTGCGTGGGAATCTGAGGCGACGGGACGGGATTTTGTGCGACTGCGTCCCCTTGTCCTCGCCGCCCCCCGGGTGATCGACCGGAAGGCCCCGCACCTGAGGGTGCCGCCCTGGGGATTTCGCGAATCGGGCTCTCACCAGCGCTTTCGCGGGCGCCCGACCATTGACACGAGTGTAATTCCAGTGCTGTAATGGTCCCCGCATCTCGCGGTCGACTGACCGCCAACCACAATATGTTGTGTCTCCCTGGGGAGGGACCCGGCACAACAGGCACCCGGACGTGGCGCGCCCACCGACCGGCTCGACGAACAGGAGGCTCCGCCATGGCCATGGCCCCCGAGCGCATGGGGATCGGCATCCGCCGCCACTTCACGGTGGAGGGCACCCACCCCTACGACGAGGTGGCATGGGACCGGCGGGACGCCCGGATCACCAACTGGCTCGACGGCACGGTGGCCTTCGAGCAGCTCGGCGTGGAGGTGCCGTCCACGTGGAGCGTCAACGCCACCAACATCCTCGCCCAGAAGTACTTCCGGGGGAACCCGGGCACCCCCGAGCGGGAGTGGTCCCTGCGCCAGGTCATCGACCGGGTGGCCGACACCGTCACAGGGTGGGGCATGAAGGACGGCTACTTCGTCAGCAGCGACGAGGCCGAGGCCTTCTGCGCCGAGCTGAAGCACCTGGTCGTCACCCAGAAGGCGGCGTTCAACTCGCCGGTGTGGTTCAACATCGGGGTGCGGGGCCGGCCCGCCCAGGCCTCGGCGTGCTTCATCCTCTCCGTCGACGACACCATGGACGACATCCTCAACTGGTACGTCGAGGAGGGCACCATCTTCAAGGGCGGCTCGGGGGCCGGCGTCAACCTCTCCCGGATCCGGTCGTCCAAGGAGCGCCTCGGGGGCGGCGGCACCGCGTCGGGACCGGTGAGCTTCATGCGCGGCGCCGACGCCTCGGCCGGCACCATCAAGAGCGGCGGCGTCACCCGGCGGGCGGCCAAGATGGTGATCCTCGACGTCGACCACCCCGACATCGAGGAGTTCATCTGGTGCAAGGCCATCGAGGAGCGCAAGGCCCGCGCCCTGCGCGACGCCGGCTTCGACATGGACCTCGACGGGCGGGACTCCCACTCGATCCAGTACCAGAACGCCAACAACTCGGTGCGCGTCACCGACGAGTTCATGCAGGCCGTGGTCGACGACAAGCCGTGGCAGCTGCGGGCCCGCACCACCGGCGAGGTCGTGCAGACGGTCCGGGCCCGCGACCTGTTCCGTCAGATCGCCCAGGCCACGTGGGAGTGCGCCGACCCCGGCATGCAGTTCGACACCACCATCAACCGCTGGCACACCGCCGCGAATACGGGGCGCATCAACGGAAGCAATCCTTGCTTCACCGGGGATTCCCTCGTCCACACCGACAAGGGCCTGATCGCCTTCCGGGAGCTGTTCGACCGGGCGAACCACGGCGAGGCCTTCCGGGTCTACACCCACGACGCCACCAACCCCGACGCGCCCGCCTCCCACCTGGCGCTGACGACGCCCGAGGCGTTCCTCATCACCGGCCTCAACCCCATCGTCCGCCTGCGCTTCGACAACGGCATGGAGGTCCGGTGCACGCCGGGCCACCGCCTGTTCACCACCAACCGCGGCTACGTGGAGGCGTCGGAGCTCACGCCCGACGACGCCGTCCACGTTCTCGATCTGCCAGCGCCGGCGGCCGCTGCCCACCGGGCGATCCCGGTGTCCACCGATGTCGACGACTACCGCGGCAAGGGCGAGCACGCCGACCTGCTGCGCCTCCCCGAGGAGTGGTCCGCCGAGTTCGCCCACTACCTCGGCTGGCTGGTGGGCGACGGCTCCACCTCCGGGCCGTCGACGGTCACGGTCTACGGCTCGGCCGACGACCGCACCGAAATCCTGCCCGCTCATCAGGACCTGCTCCATTGGATCAACGGCGACCGTCCGCTGAAGGTGTCCGAGCAGGAGAACGCCACCGCCCAGCTGAGGCTGTCCCGCCGGCCGTTCAAGCGCTTCCTCGAGGCCCTGGGCGTGGCCGGCGTCACCGGCCCCGGCAAGCGGGTCCCGTGGTCGATCCAGCAGGCCCCGTCCGACGTCGCCGCCTCGTTCCTCCGAGGCCTCTACGACGCCGACGGCTGTGTGCGGGTCGACGGCGCCAAGGGCAGCTACGTGGGCCTCGGCTCGGTTTCCCGCGCCCTCCTTGTCGACGTGCAGCGTCTGCTCACCACGTACGGGATCGCCAGCCGGATCTCTGCCGTCCACGCCGGCTGGGACTCGGGCCATCCGCCGTACACCCGCAAGGACGGCACCGATGTCACCTACGGCCGGTCGCCGAGCTTCGACCTGCGGATCACCAGCCGCTCGATCGAGCGGTTCGCCTCGCACATCGGCTTCTCCCTGTCCGCCAAGTCGGCCGCGCTCCTCTCGGTCATCGAGGGTCGGACACGCGGGTTCTACGACGTGACTACCGCCGCCCATCTGGTCGAACGCACCGACGAGGGCGTCGAGCTCACCTACAACCTGAGCGAGCCCCGCAACCACTCGTACGTGGTGAACGGGCTGGTGGTGCGCAACTGCTCCGAGTACATGCACCTCGACAACTCGGCGTGCAACCTCGCAAGCCTCAATCTCCTCAAGTTCCTCTCGGTCGACGGCACCTTCGACGTCGAGGGGTTCCGGGCGGCGGTGTCGGTGGTGTTCACCGCCCAGGAGATCCTGGTCGGCAACGCCGACTACCCCACGCAGAAGATCGCCGAGACGTCCCGCCGGTTCCGACAGCTCGGCATCGGCTACGCCAACCTGGGTGCCCTGCTGATGGCCGAGGGCATGCCCTACGACTCCGACGACGGGCGGGCCTGGGCCGGCGCCCTCACCGCCCTGCTCACCGGCACCTCCTACGCCACGTCGGCCCGCATCGCCGCCCGCATGGGCCCCTTCGCCGGCTACCACGACAACGCCGAGCACATGAACCGCGTCCTGCGCATGCACCGCGACGAGGTGGCCAAGATCGACGAGGAGCGGGTGCCGCCCGAGCTGCTGTCCGCCGCCCAGGAGGAGTGGGACACGGCGGTCGAGCTGGGCCAGGCCTACGGCGTGCGGAACTCGCAGGCCTCAGTCCTCGCCCCCACGGGCTGCCTGGTCGGCGGGAGCCTGGTCGCCACCGACCGGGGCCTCGTGCGGCTGCGTTCGCTCGGCGACGTCGACGGCGCCCAGTGGCAGGACCTCGACGTCACCGTCCAGACCGACGAGGGGCCCCGCCGCACCTCGAAGTTCTACGTGAACGGCCTGGAGCCGGTCGTCACCGTCGACACCGGCCGGGGTTACCGCATCCAGGGCACGCCCCAGCACCGGGTCAAGGTCGTCGACCCCGCAACCGGCGCCTGGGAGTGGAAGCGCCTGGCCGACATCGCCGAGGGCGACGTGGTGCCGCTCGGCCTCGACCAGCTCGTGGGCGAGCCGCAGGTCGTGCCGCTGCCGCCGCTGCCCGAGGCCTACTGGACCGGGGAGCACACCGCCACCGCCCCCCGGCGGATGACGGCAGAGCTGGCCGAGTTGATCGGCTACTTCATGGGCGACGGCTCCCTGCACGCCCGTGGCCTGCGCTTCTGCGTCACCGAGGGCGACTTCGACGTGGTCGACCGCCTCCGCCAGCTGGCCAAGGAGGTCTTCGGCCTGCCCGTCGCCATTGCGCCGAAGCAGGGCTACACCGAGGTGCGTATCGACTCGGTGCGGGTCGTCCTCTGGTGGGAGGCGTGCGGCCTTGCCAAGCACCTTCCCACCGAGGCCCACACCGGCAAGGGCCACGTGCCGCACATCCCCGACGCCGTCCTCCACGCCAACGACCGCGACGTCTACGCCGGGTTCCTGCGGGGCCTGTTCGAGGCCGACGGCACCGTCACCAACGGCTATCCGGTGTGGAGCACCATCTCCCTCGACCTTGCTCGTGACGTCCAGTCCCTGATGTTGGCGCTCGGTTTTCCGTCGACGCGCAAGGTGCAGTCCAACCGCACCGGCTGGGGCGCCGCTCCCCTTGGCGTCGTGCGCCTCCTCAACCTGGCGGCCGGGGCCCGCTGGCTCGAGCAGGTCGGCTTCATGGGTGGGCGGAAGACCGCCCTGGTGCTGTCCACCAACGTCAGCCAGGCCGGCCGGTACGACTACATCCCGTTCACCCGTGAGCTGGTCGACCGGCTCGCCCCGGACAACGACCGTCTCCGCAAGGTGCTGCTCACGGAGCTGGGTCGCAACCGGGTGTCCCGCCGGATCGCCACCGAACTCCACGAGCGCACCGGCGATCCCGAGCTTGGTCGCCTGCTGAGCTTCTTCTACGACCGGGTCGCCTCGGCCACCTTGGGCGAGGAGGAGCTCACCTATGACCTGTCGGTGCCCGACAACCTCACCTACCTGGCCAACGGCTTCGTCAGCCACAACACCATCGGCCTGCTCATGGATTGTGACACCACCGGCATCGAGCCCGATCTCGGGCTGGTGAAGTCCAAGAAGCTGGTGGGTGGCGGCACCATGCAGATCGTCAACCAGACGGTCCCCCGGGCGCTGCGCCGGCTCGGCTACACCGATGCGCAGGTCGCCGACATCGTCGCCTACATCGACACCAACAAGTCGGCCCTCGGCGCACCGCACCTGTCGCCCGACCACCTGGCGGTCTTCGCCTGCTCCATGGGCGACAACCCGATCCACCACCTCGGGCACGTGCGGATGATGGCGGCCGTCCAGCCGTTCATCTCGGGCGCGATCAGCAAGTGCGTCACCGGCGACACGCTGCTGGCGACGTCCGACGGGCTGGTTCGCATCGGGTCGCTGCACGAGGGCGAGGCGCCCGACACCTTCCGCTCCGAGATCCGTGAGGTCGCGTCGCTCGACGGCCTGCAGAAGACCGACGCCTTCTACTACGGCGGGCTGCGCGAGACCCACCACGTGGTCCTCCGTTCGGGCCACCGCATCGCGGGCACGCCCAACCACCGGCTGCTCGTGGCCACCGACGGCGACGGCGGCGTCGAGTGGCGCCGCCTCGACGAGCTGGCGGAGGGCGACGCCGTCGCCGTCCAGTACGGCGCCGACCTGTGGTCGTCGGTGCCCGCCCACGTGGGCGACTTCCGGCCCACGCCGGCGGCCGGCACGGCCAAGCGGGTGCGGGTCCCGGCCGAGATGACCGACGAGCTGGCCGTTCTCCTCGGCATGTTCGCCGCCGCTGGCGAGATCACCCGTTCCACGTGGACGGTCACCGTCAGCTGTGACGCCGACCCGGTGCTGGAGCGGCTGGCGTGGCTGTGGCGGTCGCTGTTCGGCGTGGCGGCTCGCATCGTCCGGCCCGACGGCGAGACCCCGGCGGTCGTGGTGTCCTCGCGGACGATCGTGGAGTTCCTCGACCACCTCGGCGCCGGTGGTCGCGAGGCCAGCCGCCGGATCCCCGACGCCGTCCTCACCTCGCCCCGCTCCGTCGTCGTGTCCTTCCTGGAGGGGCTGGCACTGGCCGCCCACGTGGCGGCCGCCTCCACCTGGACGTTGGGCGTCGCATCGCCGGCGCTGCTCGACGACCTCCAGGCCGTGCTGGCCAACCTCGGGATCGTCCACGAGCGGCTCCTGCTGCGCAACGCCGACGGCACCGTCCGCCACGAGCTGCAGGCCAGCGGCGTCCACGCCCAGCGCCTCGTCTCGCTGGCGCCGTTCTGGGAGCCCGCCAAGGTCGCCAGGGCGGCCGAGCTGGCGGCCCGCTCGTTCCCGGCCGACCCCGTCGGGCCCGACGGCCTCCGCTTCAGCCCGGTGGTGTCGGTCGACCCGGGCGGGATGCGCGAGGTGTTCGACGTCTCCGTTCCCGTCACCAAGGCGTTCGTCGGCAACGGCATCGTCAACCACAACACCGTGAACCTCCCGGAGACGGCCACGGTCGAGGAGATGGAGCAGCTCCACATCGACGCCTGGCGCATGGGGCTCAAGGCCGTCGCCGTGTACCGCGACAACTGCAAGGTGGCCCAGCCGCTGTCGAGCGTGAAGAAGGACGAGCCCAAGTCGGCGGCCCAGGCCCACGACCAGGAGCTGGCCGAGAAGGTCGCCGAGCTGGAGAAGGCCCTCGACCGCCAGACGGTGGTGGTGAAGAAGCCGATCCGGGAGCGGCTGCCCCGCAAGCGGCGGTCGTGCACCTTCGCCTTCCGGGTGGCCGACTGCGAGGGCTACGTCACGGTGGGGGAGTACGACGACGGCCGCCCCGGCGAGGTGTTCATGAAGGTGTCCAAGCAGGGCTCCACCCTGGCCGGCGTGATGGACGCCTTCTCCATCTCCGTGTCGCTCGGCCTCCAGCACGGCGTGCCGCTGCGCACCTTCGTCCAGAAGTACACCAACATGCGCTTCGAGCCGGCCGGCATGACCGACGACCCCGACCTGCGCATCGCCTCGTCGCTGGTCGACTACATCTTCCGTCGGCTGGCCGTCGACTACCTCCCGGCCGACGAGCGGGCCGAGCTGGGCATCCTCACCACCGAGGAGCGCATCCAGCCCACTCTCCCGGGCGTCGACGAGGCGGTCACCAGGGACGAGCCGGTGGTCGACGTGGCCCGCGTCGCCCCGCCCGCGGCCCACAGCGACGCCCCGTTCTGCATGACCTGCGGGGTGCAGATGGTGCGGGCCGGAAGCTGCCACGCCTGTCCCTCGTGCGGCAGCACGAGCGGGTGCTCCTAGCGGAGCGGACCGGACCGAAGTGTGGTGTGGGGAGGGGTTCAACGACGAAACAGGTGTCAGGAAGGCGGGTCGAGGCCGAGAAAGGCGCGTGGGAGCGCGCCCGGCACCGGCTCCGCCAGCCAGATGTACTGGTTCAGGGTCGCGTCGACGCCCCACAGGCCACTGTCCAGAACGGCCGCCCACACGGCCAGGGCTTCCGGAACCGAGCTGACCCGCTGGGCGGCCAGGGCCGCCGGCGGGTTGTACTCCCAGGTGTGGGCGAGCTGCACCGGCGTGTGGCCGTCGCGCGGGCCCGAGCAGACGAGCCAGTACGTCGCGCTTCCCAGGCTGGCCAGAGGGAACCACTCCGGGGACCAGTCATCGCGATCTGTCACCGGGAAGTTCGCGCGGGCGTTGTCGTGGTCATCGACGGCGCTGTCGAAGTCGAGAAGCCACGACCCGCCAGGCAGGAACCAAGCAGCGCTCGGCAGCTCCGGCCCGGACTTGTCGACGCCGTCGTGCCACGCCCACACCGCCACCGCTGCGTCGGGGAGCACCACCCCGGCCGCCGCCGCCTTGGCCCGGAGTGCCTCCGGGTCGGCACCCGGGCGAAGCAGGCCCGCCGCCGGATGGCCGTGGGCCACCATCGCCTGCTCGAAGGACACCAGGGCGGCAGCGACCTCCTCGGCGGCGCTCACCGGCCCATCCTGCACGACAGAACCAGCACTGCCGGCGGGCGCGGAGGGATGCTGCCGCCAGAGTCCTCAGACGGGACCGGCTAGGACGCCAGCGGCGGGGCCGCCGTCACTACCACCGCCGGCGCCGGCGCCGGCTCGGCCGGCCGAAGGCGCTGGAAGAAGCGGTGCTTGTGGGCCACCCACATTGCCCCGATGGTGGCGTTGATGATCAGCAGTCCGTTGTAGACGATGTTGAACACCGCCAGGTCGTCGCCCGTGGGCGACCCCACCCAGTGGGAAGCATTGGGAAGGGTCCAGCTCCAGCCGTCGCCGACGAGGCCCTGGGTGACGACGATGGACCACCCGTAGGAGGCGTCCCACGCGGCATGCAGGGCCACGACGCCGGCGAAGGTCCAGAACAGCCCCTTGGTGAGCCGGAACCGGCCGTCCTCCCTGGCCGTGTAGAACAGTGCCCCGCCGAGCAGGGCCGTCCAGGTGATGTGCCCGAAGGGCGAGAGGATCGCCCGCGACGCCTCGGTCTCGAGGATGTTGAGCACCGGGTGGCTGGCGACGTGCGAGAGCAGCACGTTCAGGGCGTACCCGGAGCTCTCGAAGGCGGCGAAGCCGGCGCCCACGACGGCGCCGAGCACCAGCCCGTCCAGGGGCTTGCGGCTCTTGACGCACCAGTGGGCGACCCCGAGCAGCACGGCGCCCTTGGTGACCTCCTCGATGAGACCCACCATGAGGAACGTTCCGTCCGCCCGGGGCAGCAGGTAGGTCTCCAGCAGGGCGGCCGACACCAGGCCAAGGGTGCCGCCGAGCAGGAAGGCCAACAGGATCGTCTCCGCCGAGAGGTGGCCGTCGTGCTTGCGCGTCAAGGCGAAGGCGACCGTGGCCACGGGCACGAGGAAGCTCCCGACCAGGATCACGGCCGGCATGAGCACGGTGTCCTCGGTGATGCCCGTCACCACGGAGGAGATGAGCAGCAGGGCGCCGCCGGCCAGCAGCACGACGAGCCAGGGGCGCCTCGAGTACCAGGGCGCGTCCGCCGGACGCGGGCCCGTTGTGGCGATTGTCATGACCGAAGCGTGCCGGCGGCACCGGGCGGGGTCGTCACACCGGGAAGGTGAAGACGGATCACCCGTCGGGGGCGATCCGCCGCCGTCCCGTCCCGCCCATCCTGGGAAGGTGCAGTCGACGGCACAGGAGCTGGAGGTGGCCGCAGCGCGCGACGCCGGCCGTTTCGGGGCCGTCCTCGCGCTGCTCCTCGCCACCTTCCTGGTGCTGGCCACCTCGCCGACCGGCCGCTTCGCCACGATTGTCACGACGATGCTCCAGGCGACGACACTCGTCACCGCGCTGTACGCGGCCCGGGCCCCGCGTCGGCTCTTCCGGCTGGCGGTCGTCGTGTCGCTGCTGAGCGTGGCCTTCACCGTCGTTCTGGCCCTCGCCGGCAGCGGCGAGCAGCGGGATGCCTCGCTCGTCGTGGACCTGTTGCTGGTCGGCGCCGCTCCCGCCGTCATCGTCGCCGGGATCGTCCGTCGTCGCAAAGTGGACGTGCAGACGGTGCTCGGCGCCCTGTGCATCTACATCCTCATCGGGATGTTCTGGGCCTTCCTCTACGCCACCATCGGCGCCCTCGGGTCGGCGCCGTTCTTCGCTCAGACGCCCGAGGCCACGACGGCCAACTACCTCTACTTCAGCTTCGTGACCCTCACCACCACCGGCTACGGCGACTTCACCGCCGCCGGCGACTTCGGCCGCTCGGTCGCCGTCCTCGAGGCGCTGCTCGGCCAGCTGTACCTCGTGACCGTCGTCGCCGTGCTGGTGAGCAACCTGGTTCCCCGCAACAGGGGGTGAGCGTTCACCCCGCGTGGGTGACGCCCGGTCGGGGGGCGGACCCGACAATCGCACCATGAACGGTTGGCGAACGATAATCCGGGTGGCCGCCGCCTCGGCGCTGGCCGCCGTCCTCCTCGCGGCCTGCGGCGGCGAGGACCCGCCCGACCCGAACGCGCTCGTCACCACCACGACGGCGAAGGCCCAGGTCGCGGCCGGCGCCGGCGAGTGCCCGTTCTCGGGCGCGGTGGACTCCACCTACCTGCCTGGCCCGGGCACGCCGGAGGCCAGGCTGACCGCAATCCTTCCCAACGCCTCGGGGTGCATCGACCAGATCCGGCTCAATCTCGACCCGGCCCTCGTGCCGGCCACGATTGGCTACGACGTCAAGACCACCGCCACGCCACCGGCAGCGGCGCCGGGCACCTACCAGCTCGTCGTCCGGCTCGGCGGCCCCGCCACCGCGGCGGCTGCCGGCGTGCCGTCGATGCCGGCGTCGAAGGTCACGTGGAGCGGGTCGTCGACGGTCGAACCCAAGAGCCTCACCCACATCAAGCAGATCGACGTGGCCCAGGGCGCCGACGGCGAGCTCGACCTGTTCCTCACCCTCGGGGAGCGCTCGCAGTTCCTGACGTCGACGTCGGCCAAGCCCGCCTACCTCGTGGTGTCGGTCGGTACGTCGTTGTAGCGACGGTAGGGTCGGGCGTGCCCCTCGAGCGCATCCTGGTGGTCGCCGCCCATCCCGACGACATCGACTTCGCCGCCGCCGGCAGCGTGGCGACGTGGACGGCCCAGGGCGTCGACGTCTCCTACTGCGTGGTCACCGACGGCGACGCCGGCGGCTTCGACCCCGGCGTGCCCCGCTCCGAGATCCCGGCCATCCGCCAGGCCGAGCAGACGGCGGCGGCCGCCACCGTCGGCGTGCACGATGTGCAATTCCTGTCGTACCCCGACGGCCGGCTGCAGCCGTCGCTCGAGCTGCGCCGCGACATCAGCCGGGTGATCCGCCGGGTGCGCCCGCAGCGGGTGGTCTCCCCGTCGCCGGTCCGCGACCTGAAGCGCATCCCCGCCAGCCACCCCGACCACCTGGCCACCGGCGAGTCGGCCATCAACGCCGTGTACCCCGACGCCCGCAACCCCTTCGCCTTCCCGGAGCTGCTGGCCGAGGGCCTGGAGCCGTGGACGGTGGACGAGATCTGGCTCATGGCCACCTCGCACGCCGACGTGCACGTCGACATCACCGAGGAGTTCGACCGCAAGATGCAGGCGCTCCGCTGTCACGAGAGCCAGCTGGCCGACCCGGCGGCCACCGAGGAGCGTATCCGGGGCTGGGGCACGATGGTCGCCCAGCGGATGGGGCTCCCCGAGGGGCGCCTGGCCGAGGGCTTCCTGCACGTGCCGGCCTCGTTCTGACCGCAGGTGCCACGCTGCGCCGCACGCTGACCGTGCTCGACGAGTCCGTAGGCTCGGCGCCCGTGGACCGACCCGAGCTCGTCGTCGTGCGTCACGGCGAGACAACCTGGTCCCGGTCGGGGAAGCACACCGGCCGGACCGACATCCCCCTCACCCCCCACGGCGAGGACCAGGCCCGCGCCCTCGGGCGGGCCCTGGCCGGCCGGCGCTTCGCCCTGGTGCTGGCCAGCCCGCTGGCCCGGGCATGGCGCACGGCCGAGCTCGCCGGCCTCGCCGCCCGGCCCTGCGAGGACCTGCGGGAGTGGGACTATGGCGACTACGAGGGGCGCACCACGCCGGAGATCCGCACCCTCGTCCCCGGCTGGACGGTGTGGACCCATCCGTGTCCCGGCGGGGAGAGGGCCGGGCAGGTGGCCGCCCGGGCCGAGCGGGTTCTCGCCGCGGCACTGGCCGCCGGCGGCGACGTGGCGCTGGTGGGCCACGGCCACCACCTTCGGGTGCTGGCCGCCCGCTGGTGCGGGCTGGCGCCCGAGCAGGGGCGGCTGCTGGCCCTCGACCCCGGCTCGGTGTCGGTGCTGGCCCACGAGCGCGACACGCCCGTCATCGGCTCCTGGAATCACGTGCCCATATGAGCAACCTGCCCTGGTCCACCAGTTGGACGGCGGGTGGGCGAGGGACCTACGAAGGCGGCCGGGCCCGTCGCACCCGCGTCGTGCCGCCGGCCGCCCGCCCCTTCGCCGCCGGCGCCGCCTTTGACTTGGCCGGCGCCGCCTTCTTGGCCGCCTTCGAGCTCTTGGCCGCCGGCGCCGGCTTGGGCACCGGCTTGGAGGGTCGGGGAGCGCCCGTGGCCTCCCGCCGGAACAGGACGAGGGCGGCGAAGCCGTTGTGCACGGGGGTCATCTGCAGGGGCTCCCAGCCCTCGGCCGCCATGGCCCCGAGCTTCTCGTCGTCGACCGGCGCGAAGCCGTGGAGGCCCACCGCGAAGACCTCCGTCGTGTACTCGTCCATCCACCCTCCCTGACCGCAGGCTGAACCCGCAGACTAGGGCCGCCGGCTACTTGACCAGCCCCCGGCGGAGGGCGGCGGCCACCGCCTGCACGCGGTCGGCCACGCCGAGCTTCTGGTACACGCTGCTCAGGTGGGTCTTGACCGTCTCCTCGCCCACGTAGAGGACCTTGGCGATCTCCTTGGTGGACTTCCCGGTGGCCAGCTGCTCGAGCACGTCGCGCTCGCGCTCGGTGAGGCGGACCTGGGGCTGGGCCGACTCGGCCATCTCGCCGAAGGCCTTGAGGAAGGGCCGGGTGACGGACGGGTGCAGGAAGCCGGCGCCCCCCGCCACCGCCCCGATGGCAGTGGCCAGGTCGTCCCGACCGACGTTCTTGGGCACGAAGCCGGAGGCGCCGGCGGCGATGGCGTCGCGCACCGTCTCGGGGTCGTCGTGCATGGTGAGGATGATCACCTTGGTGGCGGGATACTCGTCGATGATGCGGCGCGTCGCCTCGATGCCGCCGAGCCCCACCAGCGAGACGTCCATGAGGGCGATGGTGGGCTGCTTGCGGCCCACGATCTCGATGATCCCCTCCCCCGAGTCGGCGATGCCCACCACCTCGAAGCCGTCGGCGAACGACAGCATCGTGGCCAGCGCCTCGGCGACCACCAGGTGGTCCTCGGCGATGGCGATGGTGACGAGCTTCAGGTGACCGGCGGGACGGGTACCCGCACCCGGACCACTGTCCCGACCCCTGGTGACCCCTCGACCCACACGCCTCCTCCGGCCAGATTGACCTTGTCCCTTGCGAGGACCAGGCCGAGCCCGGAGGAGCTCGCCTGGTCCGATCGCCCGACGCCGTCGTCGGCCACAACCAGTTCGGCCACGCTGCCGTGGCTGGACAGCGAGATTCGGACTGTGGTGGCCCGGGCATGGCGGGCCACGTTGGTGAGTGCTTCCTCGCAACACTCGCACAGCAGCAGCTCGAGCGACAGCGGGACCTCGGCCGAGAACCGGTCGCAGTCCACGGTGACCTCGACGCCCGAGGCGGCGTGGAACGACCGGCCCAGCCGCTTGAGGGTGCCGGGCAGGCCGCCGGCGTCGAGGGAGCTGCGCCGGAGGCTGCGAACGACCGACCGCAGGTCGGCGATGGTGGTCTCGATCCCGGCGGCCGTCTTGCGGGCCAGGTCGGTGGCCGTGTCGGGCCGACCGGCGTCCAGCGCCGACCCCACCGTGTCGGCCTGCATCTGGATGGCGGCCAGCTGCTGGAGCACGCCGTCGTGGATATCGCTGCCGATACGGGCCCGCTCCCGCTCCCGCTCGTCGATGAGCTGGTCGGACAGGCGCCGGCGGTCGCGCTCGGCCGACTCCAGCTCGTTGGCCGCGCGCAGGGCGAAGCGCGCCCCGAGCAGCGGGATCATGAGGACCGCCACCGCCCAGCCCCCGACGCGCATGTAGGTGAGGGCCAGCACCACCCCCATCAGCGACTGGAACAGGTACGCGGTGGCGGCCGAGGGCCCTCGGGGGAGCATCCGGCGCACGACCCGGATGAGGGGGATCGACCGGCAGGTGGTCTCCGCCAGCGCCACCAGCAGGAGGTTCGTGGCCTGGTAGGCGAGGATCGCGCCCAGGGCGACGAGGGGATTGAGCGCCGACGGGTTCGACCGCTCGAACACGGCCGCGGCGGCCGCCACCGAGATGGCCAGCTGGGCACGGTTGTACAGCCCGTGCAGGAACGTCGTCTGCCGCCGTACCTCCCACTCGGAGAGGGCGGCGGCGAACACGAGCGGCCCGGCGACAGGAAGCGGAAAGACCAGCGCCATGGCGATGTTGGCGGAGCTGGAGAGGCTCAGGTAGACGTGGTCGGACACCGGCACCGGCAGCACGTTGGCGACGGCGCAGAAGACCATCCAGACGAACACCGTCCAGAGGTGCTGGTCGGCCGCCGTGCCGCCCGTGACGGCGACGACGGCCAGCGCGACCACCACCCCGGTGGTCGCGACAGCGAGGGCAACGAAGAGTCGGGGATCACGAGTGCGCGGGGGCGCGGACGTCAAGCTCAGCCGCCCCTGCACAACTCGTGCCCGATCATCGCCAGTTGAAGCTGCTCGCGTGGGCCGTACCTGCCTGGGTCAGCAGGACGCCAGCGATCGACACGATGCTAACAGCGAACTTGGTGATGAGGGCACGCATGGTCGAAAGTCCTCCTTGAATGTGGCTGGCCGCCGTGGGCCGTGGCGATCGCCGTTGTGATCGTCGGCTCTGATCGTCGCGGCTTCGAGGGGACATGTGGGGTGAAATCCCCCAGCCGGAGCCGTGGGTTTCCCCCGTCCGGGGGAGGCACCCGAGGCGGCGCCCTGACACAGTCGGAACACATGACGAACCGGCGGAGCGAGGGGGCCCTTCGGGACCGGGCACGGGGCATACTGCGCCTGCCCGACGACGTGGGCGAGCTCCTGGGCGAGGTGGCGGCCACCGGCTTCTCCCTGGTGCGCCGGGCCCTGCGGGACAGCGAGCGGGAGGCGCTGGTGGCCGAGGCCCGCGCCGCCGCCAGGCGCTTCCTCCCCCTGCCACCGTGCGTCAACCGGGTCGAGCAGCGGGCCGACCAGCTCACCGTGCGGGTGGGCGACCCCGACTTCCCCCGCGTCACGGCGTTGGCCGAGTCGCTGTGCTGCACGCTCCACTCGGTGCCCGACACCTTCGGCGTGCACCGCTTCCGTCCGACCGAGGGGCGGTTCATGCGCTACCGGGGCCACACCGGCGGCCTGGGCGCCCACCGTGACGGCAGCTGCTACGGGCTGGTTGTCGCCGTGTACTCCCTCGTGGGCGCCGCCCCCTTCATCGTGCTACCCGACGGCCCCACCGGCGGCGAGCGCTGCGTGCGGATGCTCGTGGAACCCGGCGACGTCGTACTGCTCAAGGGCCCCGGCTTCGACGACGACCCCGACGGCCGCCGGCGCCACGCCGTGGGCGCCCCGCTGGCCGGCGAGCGCCTGTCGCTCACCCTCCGCATGGGCGGCCGGCACGGCGACAGCCGCTTCGCGGCACCCTGTCTCGGGAGCGGCTGACACCGCTCCCGCAGGTTCGCCCCCACCCCCCGGGGGCGTTTCCCGCCGCCCCGGAGCTGCCAGCCCTTCCGCCAGGGCTGGTGCCCGGGGCGGCGGCCTATCTCCGCTCTGAACTCGGGACGGGGGTGTGGCGCACGTTCTCGGGGGTCCGGGGGCCGTCGAGGCGGCGGGCGACGACGCCGGCCAGCCCCTGGTCGGTGGCCGCCGCCAGGAGGGTGGTCCCCTCGCCAGGGGCGGAGGGGGTGGTCCGCCAGGCCGGGCCCGCCACCTCCAGGCGCTCGAGGAGAAGCCGGCGCTGGCGGAACGGGAGCGGCGTGGTGTCGTGGCCCTCCAGCCACACCACGTCGGCGGCGAGGAAGGCGGCCGGCGACCGGGTCGCCAGCCGGCGGGCGGCGGCATCGCCCCTGGCCTCCAGGCGGCGGGCCAGGGCGCCGGCGTCGGGGCGGCCGTCGGCGCCGGTGACGACCACCTCGCCCTCCAGGGCGGTCGAGACGGCGCCCAGCGCCCGCCCCAGGTCCCGCAGCTCGGGGAGGCGGGACGTGAGGTCGTCGCCGGCGCCGTCGACCACCCGGGCCCGCCCGCCCTCACTGGACACGACGACCCGGTGGCCGCCCAGCGTCGGCTCGAACGACCAGGCGTCCGGGTCCTCGGGCAGCGGGCCCTCCGTCATCGGGCCCGGTCGCAGGGTGGCGGGCATGCGCTCGCGCGTCGGGTCCTCGGCCGGGTCCTGGCGGTGCAGCAGCCACTGGTCGCCGCCGGTCCGGATCAGCACGTAGCGGCCCCGGGCCCGCTCGCCGGCCAGCGTGACCATCACCTCGGCGTCCTCCCACTTCTGGCAGGTGTAGGTGCCCCGGTCCCACACCCGCATGCGACCGCCGCCGTACTCGCCCTTCGGTATGTCGCCCTCGAAGTCGAGGTAGAGCAGCGGGTGGTCCTCGGTGTGCACCGCCAGGTGGTCGACCCGGGGATCGGGCGGAATGCCCTTGGGGACGGCCCACGAGACCAGCACGCCGTCGCGCTCAAGGCGCAGGTCCCAGTGCATCGACGTGGCGTGGTGCTCCTGGACCACGAAGCGGCCGGCGCCGGCCGGCGCCTCCTCGTCGCCCGACGGCTCCGGGGTGCGGGCGAAGTCCCGTTTGGCCCTGTACCGGGCGAGCGCCTCCTCTTCCACGCCTGCCGTCGTAGCATCGTTGCCGATGGGCGTGCTCGCCGGCACCCGGTCGGGACTCACCGACGTCGTCGCCGGCGGCGTGGTGGGCTTCGCCGGCCGGGACGTCACCGCCCTCTCGGGGCCGTGGGCGGTGCTGGACGGGCACGTGGTCGCCCGCCGGGACGGCCCGGAGGTGAAGGGCGACGCGTCACTCACCTGCGTGGCCGGCGAGCCGGGCGGCACGGCCCTGGCCGGGGCCGCCGGCGGCCACCTGTTCCGGGCCGGCGGCCACGACCTGGCCACGCTGCCTTCCTTCGAGGACGCCCCCGGCCGGTCCGAGTGGTACACGCCGTGGGGCGGCCCGCCCGACACCCGCTCGGTGGCGGTCGCCGGCGACGGCACCGCCCTGGTGAACGTCCACGTCGGCGGCATCCTGCGCTCCACCGACGGCGGCCGGACCTGGTCGCCCACCATCGACCTGCACGCCGACGTCCACCAGGTCCTGGCCCTCGACGGCGGGCGGGCCCTGGCCGCCTGCGCCGTGGGCCTGGCCGCCAGCGCCGACGGCGGGGCGACGTGGGAGGTCGAGGCCGACGGCCTGCACGCCACCTATGCCCGGTCGGTCGCCCTGGCCGGCGCCACCGTGCTGGTCGGTGTGTCCACCGGGCCCGGCGGCTCGCTCGCCGCCCTCTACCGCCGCCCCTTCGCCGGCGGGACCTTGGCGCGCTGCGCCGGCGGCCTGCCCGACGACCTGGGCGGCAACGTCGACACCTTCCGCCTGGCCGGGGGGCCCGACGGGACCGCCGCCGTGGCCCTGGCCGACGGCGACGTGTGGCTGTCCCGGGACGAGGGGGTGACCTGGGAGCGGCTCGCCAACGTCCCCGGGGTGCGCTGCCTCACGCTGGTGTAGGCGTGAGCGAGGAGCCGTCGGACCTGTACCCGGTGACGCCCCGCGGCCGGCGACAGGGCGGGGTGCCGAGGGCAGCCCCCGCGATCGGCGGGCTCGCCGGCCTCGGCGCCATCTTCCGGGGCGCCGGCCTGGTGGGCGGTCTCGTCGTTCTCGTGATTGCCGTCCTGCTGGGGCTGCTCCTTGCCAGGGCCCTCAACCGGCGCACCGACCGCCAGATGCGCGCCAAGGAGGTCGCCGGGTGCCTCCTGGCTGCTCCCGCCCTCGTGCAGCTCGAAGGTGGCTCACTGAAGGATCTCAACCACCGGTCGCAGGCGAACATTGCGGCAGGCCAGGGGCCATGGCCGGGGCAGCCGGCGATCTTCGAGGCGCACGGCAAGGCCTTCCGCCTCCGGTTCGGCAAGACGGTGAGGAAGCGGCTGAGCCACGACCTCGGCTGCCGCTGGGATTCCATCCGCTCGGCCGAGGTGATGTCCTGGACCCACGGGCGGACGATCCTGTTCCTCACGACGGTGACCGGGCGCCGGTGGCGCCTCTCGCTTTCCGGGGTCCACGCCGACCGCCTCACCCGTCTCCTCCGCGAGGTCGGCGTCCCGCAGGTGGAGCCCGCTCCCGTCCGGCGCTTCGCCATCGGGGAGCAGATCGCCCTGGCCGACGGTCAGGTCGGCACCGTCGTGGCGGTCAGCGAGCAGCCCGACGAGCCGGGCCGGACGGAGCTCCACGTGCGCATGCCGGACGGGTCGGTGGACAGCTGGGACTCCGACGCCGTGGCCCGCTAGGGCCGACACCCCCCCGCCGGCCGGCTGGCCGGCGGGGGGCAGCACCAGCGATCAGCTGGTGGGCACCAGGTAGCCGACGACCGCCGCCTCGGCGGTGTTGCTCACCGGCTGCACGAACTGGCCGGTCATCTCCAGGGTGGGCGACCGGCCGGCCTCGACGTAGAACGTCACCGGGCCCGCCGTCTCCATGGAGGTGAACCCGAGGTTGGTGGGCGCCGGCAGCAGGATGGAGCGGTCGCTGTCCGACGTGCCGCCGTTGGTGAGGCGGAGGCTGGCCCCGGTGCCGCCGGTGGTGAGGGCCCACCGGGCCGACGCGTAGGTGACCACCAGCCGCTGGCCGGCCGGCACGGCCGGGAAGGTGACCGTGCACACGAACTGGGTGCACGTCGTGTTGTCCTGGTTGAAGAACTTGGTCTGCTCGTACGGCGTGCGGGCCTCGGGCCCGGTGCGCACGTCGACCGAGCCGCCGACGCTGACCGTGCCGCCGACGTTCACCGTGCCCCCGACCTGGGTGGTCCCCTGGGCGGCGACGGGCACCGGGTGGGCGGTGTCGTTCTGGACGAACACGTCCTTGAAGGTGTCCGTGGCGGCGGAGATGCCCGGCATGAGGAACAGCACGGCGGCCGCGCCGCCGAGGACGTACAGGACCTTCTTGCTCATTCGTCAACCTTTCCCCCCGGCGCGGCCCAACGCCCGCCGTTCACCCAGAACATGGCAGACGCGACGGTCTGTGCCAAGGGGTCACGTCTGGGGCGGATCAGCCGACCAGCAGGGACCCCGCCAGGGTGGACAGCTCCATGCCGCGCCGGAACTGGCGGATCACATGGGCGTCGATTCCGTTGGTGCAGTAAGCGAATGAGATCCCCGACACCGGATCGGCCCACGCCACCTGGCCGGCGGCGCCGTTGTGGCCGAAGGCCCGGGCCGACACCGAGGACCCGAACCCCCTGAGGAACCCGAAACCGTCGCCGCCGGCCTGCACGGTGCCGAGGGTGCGGTTGGCGGGCAGGGAGAAGACAGGGTCGGGGAAGGTGTTGCGCACGTTCCCTGTGGCGTCGGCCAGGACGGCGGGTTCCCAGATGCCGTCGGGGTCGTGGAGGAGGCGCTGGTAGAACAGGGCCAGGTCGGCGGCCCGCATGATGCCGCCGGCGGCGGGCACGCCCACCGCCCGGACCTCGGCCAGGTTGAAGCCCACCAGGTGCTGGTGGGTGACCTCGTTGGCCGGCAGCTCCCGGATGCCGATGGCCGCCTCCAGCTCGTCGCCGGTGGCCTGCTCGCCGCGGACCTCCATGGGCGCGATGCCGTCCTGGTCCTCGGGCGGGACGCCGAGCACCCGGCGGCCCAGCCCGGCCTGGTCGGTGACCAGGCGCTGCACGGCGTCCCGGTAGTCGCAGCCGGCGATCCGCTCGATCACCTCGGCCAGCACCCAGTGGGCCGAGGTCGGGTGGTACTCGAAGGCGGTGCCCGGCTCCCACTTGAGCTTCCAGTCGGCGAAGGCGGCCAGGCGGCCCTCGCGGGTGTTCCAGTCGGGGGGCATCAGCGTCTCGTCGGGGAACCCGCTGGTGTGCAGCAGGAGGTGCTCGACGGTGACGGCCTCCTTGCCGTGGGTGCCGAACTCCGGGATCCATTCCACCACCGGGCGGGACACGTCGAGCCGCCCCTCGCCCATGAGGACCCAGGCGGCGGCGGCCACGATCGGCTTGGTGCAGGAGAACACCGAGAAGCGGGTGTCGGGGGTGGCGTCGCCAAAGGTCTCGAAGGCCACGACCTCGCCACCGAGGCCGAGGGCGACCTGGCAGGCCGGCAGCACGCCCTCCTCCACGTCCTCGCGCGCCCGGGCCAGGAGGGCGTCCAGCTTCTGCCGGGGAACGCCCATAGCGCGCACGTTACCGCGGAACGTGCCATGATCTGGCCGCTGTGCGGAGGGCCGGACGGTTGCTCGTGGTGGTCGTCGGCGCGGTGGTGCTGTCCGCCGCCTCGGCCGTCGTACCCGTCTCCATGGCGTGGGGCGGGCCGGCCACCCGGCTGGCCAGCCTGGCCGCGCCGCCGGCGCCCACCCTGTCGGTGCCCTTCGCCCGAGCCCCGCTCGGCGTCGGCCGGTCCCTCGCCCTGCCGTTCCCGGTCTCCCACCTGGGCGTGCGCTGGAAGGGGAGCGACTCGGCCGTCGTGGAAGTGCGCACGGCCGAGCGGGCCGGCCAGTGGGGCCCGTGGCGGGTGGCGGAGGTGGCCCACGACCTGGGCGACGAGGCCCACCGGGTCGTGCTCAGCGGGCTGGTGCGGGCCGGCGGCGCCCGCTTCGCCCAGGTGCGGGCCCGGGGCGACGCCGCCGGTGTCGAGGTCGTGGCGATCGACACCGAGCACGGGCGCCGGCGCCTGGTGCGGGCGGCGGCCCCGCCGGCCCGGGCCGACGTCGCCGACCCGCCCGTGATCACCCGCGCCCAGTGGGGGGCCGACGAGTCGATCCGCCGGCACGCGCCCTCGTTCGCCCCCGTCACGCGCATGGTGGTGCACCACACGGTGACCCCGAACGACGACCCCGACCCCGCCGCCACCATGCGGGCCATCGAGGCATACCACGTGAAGGCCAACGGCTGGGACGACATCGGGTACAACTTCGTGGTCGACGCCGCCGGCCGGGTCTACGAGGGCCGCTGGGCGCGCAACTACGGGCCGGGCGAGACCCACGACGGGGAGTCGCTCGACGGCCAGGGCGTGGTGGGCGCCCACGCCGAGGGCGAGAACGCCGGCTCGGTGGGCGTCGCCCTCCTCGGCGAGTTCACCGGCCGGGATCCCTCGCCGGCCGCCCTCGACGCCCTCCAGCGGTTGCTGGCATGGAAGGCGGAGCGCAACGGCATCGACCCCCTCGGCACCACCACGTGGGCCGGCGGCCAGGTGCTGCCCACCATCGTGGGCCACCGCGACGTGGGCCAGACCACGTGCCCCGGGGACCGCCTCCAGTCGCGGCTCGGCGCCGTCCGCCAGGCGGTCGGCGCGGTCGTCGCCCGTGACCGGGCGTCGGTGCCGCCGGCCTACGTCGTGCTGGGCCGCGACGGCACCGTTGTCGCCCTCGGCACGGCCGACCCCGGCCTGGTGGGCGGGCTGGGGCCGGCGCTCCTGGCGCCCGGTGCTGCCATCGCCGCCACTCCCAGCGGGCGGGGCTGGTGGGCGCTCACGGGCAACGGCCGCGTGCTGCCCTCCGGGGATGCCCCACTGCTCGGTTCGCCCGAGCTGTCGGCCCTCCTCGGTCCGGTGGGCCGCACCGTCGCCATCGAGCCCACGCCGAGCGGCCTCGGCTACTGGGTGGCCGGCGAGGACGGCCGGGTGTGGAACTTCGGCGATGCCCCCAACCTGGGCTCGGCGCCGGCCGGCCCCGTGGTGGGCATGGCCCGCACGACCTCAGGCCGCGGCTACTGGCTGGCCACCGGGTCGGGCCGGGTCATGGCCTTCGGCGACGCCCCCTACCTCGGCGACGCGCCGGGCCGGTCCATCGTCGCCGTGGCCGGCGCCGCCGGTGGCCGGGGCTACTGGCTGGTGGGGTCCGACGGCAGCGTGTACCCCTTCGGCACCGCCCGCCGGGCCGGCGGCCTGCCGCAGCGGGGCATCGCCGACCGGGTGGTGGCGGCCCGGCCCTCGCACCTCGGCCACGGGTACTACCTCCTCGGCGCCGGCGGGGCGGTGTACGCCTTCGGCGACGCCGTCTCCTACGGCACCGCCGCCGGCCGGGTGGGCACCGGCGCCGCCGGCCTGGGCGTGCCCTGACCCGCCGTCAACGGAAGATGGCCGCCCGGTAGTGGCGCAGCTCGGCCACGCTCTCCCTGATGTCGTCGATGGCCCGGTGGGCGCCCTTCTTGGCCGGCGCCGAGTCCAGCGCCTCGGGGTACCACCGGCGGGCCAGCTCCTTGATCGTCGACACGTCCACCGAGCGGTAGTGGAGCCAGTTCTCGATCTCGGGGAGGTGGGCGGCGAGGAAGCGGCGGTCGGTGCCGATGGAGTTGCCGGCGAGGGGCACCGTTCGGGCCTCGGGCACGTGCTCCTTGATGAAGGCCAGCGTGGCCTCGCCGGCCTCGGCCAGGGTGACGGTGGAGGCCCCGATGGCGGCCAGCAGCCCGCTGGAGGTGTGCATGCGGCGCACCACCGCGTCCATGGCGGCCAGCCGCTCGGGGTCGCAGGCGACCACCAGGTCGGGGCCTTCGGCCACGATCTCCAGCTGGTCGTCCGTGACGAGGGTGGCCACCTCGACGATGGCGCAGCTCGCCGGATCCAGCCCCGTCATCTCGAGGTCCATCCAGACGAGCATCGGCGGATCGTAGGCTGAGTCGCCGTGCTGGAGGTCCCCGTGGTGCGGCTCGACCCCGACCTGCCGTTGCCGTCCTACGCGCGAGCCTTCGACGCCGGCGCCGACCTGCTGGCCCGGGAGGACGCCGAGCTGGCGGCCGGAGGCGGCCGGGCGCTGGTGCCCACCGGCATCGCCCTGGCCATCCCCGAGGGCTACGCCGGCTTCGTGCAGCCCCGCAGTGGCCTGGCCCTGCGCCACGGGGTCACCTGCCTCAACACCCCGGGCCTCATCGACGCCGGTTACCGCGACGAGCTGAAGGTGCTGCTCGTCAACACCGACCCGCACGAGTCGTACACGGTGCGCCGGGGCGACCGCATCGCCCAGTTGGTGGTGCAGCGGGTGGAGCACGTGCGCTTCGCGGCAGTCGACGACCTGGCGCCCAGCGAGCGGGGCACCGGCGGCTTCGGGTCCACGGGCATGGGCGGCACCTGATGCCCGAGCTGCCCGAGGTCCAGTCGCTCGCCGCCTTCCTCGCCGAGAAGGCCGCCGGCCTCACCATCGGGCGCGCCGAGGTGGTGGCCTTCTCCGCCCTCAAGACCTACGACCCGCCGCTCGACGCCCTGGTCGGGCGCACGGTCACCGGATGCGGCCGGCGGGGCAAGTTCCTGCTCCTCGCCGCCGACCCGCTGTGGCTGGTGCTGCACCTGGCCCGCGGCGGCTGGGTCAAGTGGCAGGACGAGCTGCCGGCGGCCAGGGCCCGGCCCGGCAAGGGCCCGCTGGCGCTGCGCGTCGGGTTCGACACGGGGGCCGGCTTCGACGTCACCGAGGCGGGTACCGAGAAGCGCCTGGCCGCCTACGTGGTGCGCTCGCCCGAGGACGTGGAGGGCGTGGCCAACCTCGGCCCGGACCCCCTCGACCCGGCGTTCGGGCCCGAGCAGCTGGGCGCCGCCCTCCGGGAGCACGGCGGTCAGGTGAAGATTGCCCTCACCACCCAGTCGGTGGTCGCCGGCGTGGGCAACGCCTACTCCGACGAGGCGCTCCACGTGGCCCGCATGTCGCCGTTCAAGAACGCCGCCAAGCTCACCGACGACGAGGTCGCCCGCCTCCACACCGCCGTGGTGGAGGTGCTCACCGACGCGGTGGCCCGCAGCGCCGGCCTGCCGGCGTCGGGCCTCAAGTCGGAGAAGAAGTCGGGCCTGCGGGTGCACGGCCGCACCGGCCAGCCCTGCCCCGTGTGCGGCGACACCGTGCGGGAGGTGTCGTTCGCCACCAAGTCGCTCCAGTACTGCCCCACCTGCCAGACGGGCGGCAAGCCGCTGGCGGACCGACGGCTCTCCCGCCTCCTCAAGTAGACTGCCATCCTCTTGCGGACGTAGCTCAGTTGGTAGAGCACGACCTTGCCAAGGTCGGGGTCGCGGGTTCGAGTCCCGTCGTCCGCTCCAGCCGGCAGGTTCTCGGTATGGAAACTCACGCTGCAGCGTGAGTTTCCATACCGAGAACTTCAGCCCGTCGCCGGCGCCGGGAAGTAGCGCTCCACCACCTGGCCGAAGTAGCGGGCCACCGGGGCGTCGCTACCGCACCACCAGAGCTTCGCCATCTCGGCGGTGGCCTCCAAGGGGAGCGTCGCGCCGTAACGGGACACCTCGGCGGCGACCCGTTCCCGGGCCGGCCCAGGTGTGCCGGCGGCGTGCTCGATGGTGGCGACGCCGAACCAGGCGCCGACGTCGCGCCGGAACGCCACGCTGGCCGGGTAGTCGCGAGCCGTGAACGCCAGCTCCACCTGGTGCCACAACTCGTGGGCGGTGGTGCCGTCAACCGGCGTGTAGTCGCCGCCCGGGCGGGCCGGGGGCGTGGCGCCGGGCCGGGCCGCCCGCACCTCGCGGACGGCCTCCAACTCGGCCAGCGGGCCGGGCAGGAAGAGGGCGGCGTTGAGGTGGACGTCGCCCAGGGTCGGCGTGGCGACGCCGGCGTAGTGCGAGCTGCGGAAGCCCTGGGGCCCGAAGTCGACGGCGACCAGGCGGACGTGGGCGAGGGCCGCTCCGAAGCGGGCCCGCATCCGGGCGGTCACGTCCACCACCCGGGCCAGCTCCTCCACGAACAGCTCGGACCGGTCCGGGAAGCGCACGGTGAACGGGCGCAGGCCGGTGGAGTCGGCGACGACCATCTCGACGGTGTCCGCCATGCCGGCCATGGCCCGGCGCACCAGGCCGCGCAGCGGACCGGGCGGCGCCGCCGGCCTCACCCGGACGGCCGGGACGAGGGCACCCACCGCCTCCGGGACATCCGCCGGCAGCCGGCCCCCGTCGTGGAGCAGCGGCCCGCGGAGCGACCCCGACCACCCGTGCCGGCGGGCGGTGTCCCGCAGCGTCGGATCGGCGCTCTGGAACTCGGTGAGCCCCTCGGCCAGCAGGCGGTCGAGAAGCAGCTCCTGCTCGGTCATGGCCGCACCATCCCACCACGATGCCGTGGCCACGGCGCTACCCGCGCCTCCTGGCGTACCTTTGGCACCTCATGGGCATTTCGGTCTCCCTTCGCGACGGTGCCCTGGCCGTCGATCCCGGGGAGTTCGTCCGCACCGAACTCCTCGTGGACAACGATGGCACCGACGCGGTCCGCGTCCGCGTGGCCGTCGACGGCCCGGCCGCCCCGTACGCGTGGGTGGTGCCGCCGGAGCTCGAGGTGGGACCCGGCCAGCGGGGCGCCGTCAGCGTCGGCTTCAGGGTCGCCCGCGGTCCCGAGCCGGCGGCCGGCATTCTGGCGTTCGGCGTCCGGGTGGACGCCGACGGGAGCCCGGTCGCTGCCACCGGCACGCTCGAGGTTCGGCCCTTCGACGAGGTCGCCGTGGAGCTCGACCCGCCCGACGCCCGGCCGGCCGGACCCGACGAGCACAGCGTGGTCGTGGAGAACCGCGGCAACGTACCGGTCACCGCCACTGTGGAACCGTCGGGCGACGGCGTCGCCATGGAGGTCGTCCCGGCGGAGGTGGAGGCCGCACCGGGCCAGCGCGTGCCGGTGGCAGTGCGCCTGCGCCCGGGACCGTCGCCGCTGCTGCGGGCCCGCACCCGCACGTTCTCCGTCGCCGCCCGGCCGAGCGCCGGCGAGCCGGTCGTGCTGTCGGGCACGGTGCGCCAGCCGGCGCGCCTGTCGAGCCGGGGCGCCGGGTTCGCCGTCCTCGCGGTGGTGATCGTGCTCGCGGTGGCGCTGCGGCTCACCGTGCTGGCGCCCAGCAGCCGCCCGTCGTCGGCCTCCGCCGCCATCAGCCAGCCGGAGAACACCGTCGTGACGGCGAGCGCATGCCCGGCCGACGGCCACCGCGACGGCCGGGCCAACGGCCTCACCCCGGCCGAGATCCCGAACCTGTCGCACGACTACTCGTTCTCCCAGCTCACGTCGAACGGGTGCACCCCGGTCCGGTGGAATCCCTGCGAGGCGGTCCACTTCGTCATCAACCCCGCCGGCGCCACGCCCACCGGCGTGGCCGACGTGCGCGAGGCCTTCCGCCGCCTGGGGTCGGCGACTGGCATTTCCTACGTCGACGACGGTTTCACCGACGAGACGGACCTGGGGAACCGGGCCTACCAGCCGGAGCGCTACCCCGGCCGCTGGGCGCCCATCCTCATCCGCTGGATGGCCAACAACCGGCTCGGCGGCGGGACGCAGACCCAGATCGTGGGCGGCGGCGTCCCCACCCGGGTGGGCGACGTCTACGTGTCGGGCACCCTGTTCCTCAACCCCGAGGCGGTCGTCGACACCCGGGGGACACCCGTGCCGGGCGGGTTCGACGACCCGCCCACGATCGGCCAGATCGGCCCCACCGGCGTCCACTGGGGGCGGGTCATCCTCCACGAGCTGGGCCACATCACGGGCCTCGGCCACGTGAGCGACCCGTCCGAGCTGATGTACCCGGAGACGGCGGCCCAGACCGGCACCACCGCCTTCCACCGCGGCGACCTGGCCGGGCTCGCGTTCCTCGGCAAAGGCGCCGGGTGCCTCCAGACGCCGGCGCCGGGCCCGGTGGCCGCACGCGTCGGACCGCGCCCGACCGTGCCGATCACCCAGGCCCACCACTTCTAGCTACTTCGACCTGAAAAACGAAATCTAGGGATCGTTGTGCGGCAACGGTTCCTGGTGGCGAGGGTGCTCGCGTTCCGGCCCGAATGTCGCCATGATGGCCTCAACCCCTTGTGCGAGAAGGAGTTGAGGCCATCGTGCTGCGTACCGTAGGCGGCCAACCCACGCTGTGGGAGTCGGTGATCCCCGAGTGCCTGATGGTCCTGCCCGGGGACCTGGCCGAGATCGACGCGTTGTTGGACGACCAGCGGTTCTTCGAGCCGTTCCGGCCCTTCTTCGATCCCGTGGCCGGCCGGCCGTCGATCCCGATGGAGACCTACCTGCGGATGATGTTCTTGAAGTACCGCTATCGGCTCGGCTTCGAGCCCCTGTGCCGGGAGGTGGCGGACTCGCTGGCGTGGCGGCGCTTCTGCCGGGTGCCGCTCGGCACCTCGACGCCGCACCCGACCACGCTGATGAAGATCACCTCCCGCTGTGGGGCCGCGGCGGTGGCGGCGCTGAACGAGGCCCTGCTGGCCAAGGCGGCCGGCGACAAGCTGATTCGCCTCGACAAGCTGCGGGCCGACACCACCGTGGTGGAGGCCAACGTCGCCTACCCGACCGACTCGGGTCTGCTGGCCAAGGGAGTGGCCCGCCTGGCCCGTCTCAGCGCCAAGATCAAGGCGGCCGGCCTGGCCACCCGCACCGCCGCCCGGGACCGCACCCGTTCGGTGCGCCGCCGGGCCCATGACATCGCCGCCTTCCTGCGCCGGCGCAACGAGGATGCCAAGGCCGAGGTCTACGCCATCACCGCCGAGATGGCCGGCATCGCCACCGCCGCGGTGGCCGACGCCCGCCACCTGGCCGCCAACGCCCGCCGGGGCCTGCGCCGGGCCGGCCTGGCCGCCACCTCCTCGGCCGGCGCCCTGGTGGCCGAGCTGGAGCGCACGGCGGCGGCCATCGAGCGCGTCGCCGCCCAGACCCGGCTGCGCCTGGGCGGC
>DASSMA010000045.1:0-105122 GCA_035689115.1 Acidimicrobiales bacterium | reverse complement strand
GATGTTCGGCTACGCCTGCGACGAGACCGACGACCTCATGCCGCTGCCCATCTGGCTGGCCCACCGCCTGGCCCAGCGGCTGGCCGAGGTGCGCAAGGCCGGCGTGCTGCCCTACCTGCGGCCCGACGGCAAGACCCAGGTGAGCGTCGTCTACGAGGACGGCAGGCCGAAGCATCTCGACACGGTGCTCATCTCCACCCAGCACCAGCCGGGCATCGACCTGGAGACGCTGCTCAAGCCCGACCTGGTCGAGCACGTCATCCACCCGATGCTGCCGCCCGAGTTCGCCGGCGACCACTTCCGGGTGCTGGCCAACCCCACGGGCAAGTTCGAGCAGGGCGGCCCGCACGCCGACACGGGTCTCACCGGCCGCAAGATCATCGTCGACACCTACGGCGGCTCGGCCCGCCACGGCGGCGGCGCCTTCTCCGGCAAGGACCCCACCAAGGTCGACCGGTCGGCCGCCTACGCCGCCCGCTGGGTGGCCAAGCACGTGGTGGCCGCCGGCGCCGCCGCCCGCTGCGAGATCCAGGTGGCCTACGCCATCGGTGTGGCCCACCCGGTCTCGGTGATGGTGGAGACGTCGGGCACCGAGCAGGTCGACCCGGCCGCCATCGTCAAGGCCATCGACGAGGTGTTCGACCTCCGGCCGGCCGCCATCGTGCGCGACCTCAAGCTGCGCCGGCCGATCTTCCAGCGCACCGCCGCCTACGGCCACTTCGGGCGCTCCGACAAGGAGTTCACGTGGGAGACCCTCTCCCGCCTGCCCGACTTCAAGTCGGCGCTGGGGCTGTAGCCCCCCCCGGCTCACAAACGCGGGTCGTGCGCGTCCTGCCGGACGTGGCGGCCCTGGAGAAGACGTTCGACTACACCGTTCCCGACGGGTGGGACGCGCCGGTGGGCACCCTGGTTCGGGTGCCGCTCCACGGCCGGCGGGTGGGCGGCTGGGTCGTCGCCGACGGTGTGACGCCGCCGGCCGGCGTGGCGCTGCGTCCGCTGGCCAAGATCACCGGCTGCGGGCCGCCCGCCGACCTGGTGGACCTGGCCCGGTGGGCGGCGTGGTGGTGGGCCGGGCCGGTGCGGGCGGTGCTGCGCTCGGCGTCGCCGCCGGGAGCGGTGCGCGGGTTGCCGGCGCCGGCGCCGGCCGCCCCGGCGGCCGCCGCGACGGGGGACGACGACGGGCTGGCCGCCGAGGCCCTCGCCTGCGACCGGGCGGTGGTGCGCCTCCCGCCGGCCGCCGACCCGTTCCCCTTCGTGGCCGCCGCCGCCGGCCGGGGCGACGCCCTGGTGCTGGCCCCGTCGGTGGGCGCCGCCGGCCTGCTGGCCGCCCGCCTGCGGCGGTCCGGCCGGGCCGTGGCCGTCGTCCCCCGGGATTGGGCCAGGGCGGCGGCCGGCGGCTCGGTCGTGGTCGGCGCCCGGGCGGCGGCGTGGGGCCCGCTGCCGGTGCCGGCGGCCGTCGTCGTGCTGGACGCCCACGACGAGGCATACCGGGAGGAGCGATCGCCGACCTGGAGCGCATGGGAGGTGGCGGCCGAGCGGGCCCGGCGGGCCGGCGTGCCGTGCGTGGTTCTCTCGCCCTGCCCCACGCTGGAGCAGCTGGCGTGGGGACGGCTGCTGGCGCCGTCGCGGGCCACCGAGCGGGCTGGGTGGCCGGTGGTCGAGGTGGTCGACCAGCGGCGGGCCGACCCGCGCACCGGCCTCTACTCCGACCGGCTGGTCGCACTCGTGCGGGGCGGGGGGCGCGTCGCCTGCATCCTCAACCGCACCGGCCGGGCCCAGCTGCTCGCCTGCAGGGCCTGCGGCGAGGTCCTGCGCTGCGAGCGCTGCGGCGGCGGCATGGCCCAGGGCGACGGCGACGCCCTGCGGTGCCGGTGGTGCCGGGAGGAGCGGCCGGCGCTGTGCCAGGCGTGCGGCTCCACCGCCTTGCGGCGCCTGCGGCCCGGCGTCACGCGGGTGCGTGAGGAACTGGAGGCGCTGGCCGGCCGCGAGGTGGCGGAGGTCACCGGCCGCACCGAGGAGCCTCCGGGCGCCGGCGTGCTGGTGGGTACCGAGGCGCTGCTCCACCGCCTCGACCGGGCCGACGCCGTGGTGTTCCTCGAGTTCGACCAGGAGCTGCTGGCCGCCCGCTTCCGCGCCGCCGAGCAGGCGCTCGCCCTGCTGGCCCGGGCCGCCCGGCTGGTGGGCGGCCGCGACGGCGGCGGGCGGGTCGTGGTGCAGACCAGGGCGGCCGGCCACGACGTCCTGCGGGCGGCGGTGCTGGCCGACCCCGGCCGCCTCGTCGCCGCCGAGGTTGAGCGCCGGCGGGACCTGCGGCTGCCCCCGGCCGGTGCCCTCGCCCTGGTGTCGGGTGACGCCGAGGCGTTCGTGGCGTCGCTGCCGGACGATGTCGAAGCCCTCGGACCGGCCGATGGTCGATGGCTGGTGCGCGCCGCCGACCGCGCCGTCCTGGCGCGGGCGCTGGCGTCGGTTCCCCGCACCGGCGCGCGCCTCCGCGTGGAGGTCGACCCGGCGCGCGTCTGAGCCCTTCACCGGGGCCGCCAAGTACCCTGGGCGGCGATGGCCACCCACACCATTCGGGTCCACGGCGACCCGGTCCTGCGCACGCCCACCGCCCCCGTCACCGACATCGACGCCGCCCTGCGCCGGCTGGTCGACGACATGATCGAGACGATGAAGGCGGCGCCCGGCGTGGGCCTGGCCGCCAACCAGGTCGGCGTGCAGAAGCGGCTGTTCGTGTGGGACATCGGCGACGGTCCCCATGTGGCCGTCAACCCCACCCTCACCGCCCACGCCGGCGAGTGGGAGTACGACGAGGGCTGCCTCTCGGTGCCGGGCCTGTACTGGCCCATCATCAGGCCCAAGACAGTGCACCTGAGCGCCATCGACCTCGACGGCCACGAGCTGTCGATCGACGCCGACGAGCTGCTGGCCCGGGTGTTCCAGCACGAGGTCGACCACCTCGACGGCATGCTCCTGCTGGAGCGGCTCAACGCCAAGCAGCGCAAGGAAGCGAAGAAGGCGCTGCGCGACCGTTCCCTGAACCTCGACCCGAGGTAGCCGCCCTGCGCCTCGTCTTCCTGGGCTCTCCGGCGGCCGCCGTCCCGCCTCTGCGGGCGCTGGTGGCCGCCGGCCACGACCTGGCCCTCGTCGTCACCCGGGCCGACAAGCGCCGGGGCCGGGGCGGGGCGCTGCTGCCGACGCCGGTGAAGGAGGCCGCCGCCGAGCTGGGCGTGGCCGTCACCGACCAGGTCGACGACGTGCTGGGCGCCGGCGCCGAGCTGGGCGTGGTGGTGGCCTTCGGCCGGCTGATCAAGCCGCACGTGCTCGACGTCCTCCCCATGGTGAACATCCATTTCTCGCTGCTGCCGCGGTGGCGGGGGGCGGCGCCGGTGGAGCGGGCCGTGCTGGCCGGCGACGCCGAGACCGGCGTGTGCCTCATGGCCCTGGAGGAGGGGCTCGACACCGGGCCCGTCTACCGGCGGGCGGTGGTCCCCATCGGCGAGGACGAGACGGCGGCCGAACTCCGGGCCCGCCTGGTGGAGGTCGGCACCACCATGCTGGTGGGCGCCCTGGCCGAGGGCCTGGGCGAGGGCGTGCCCCAGGAGGGCGAGCCCACGTACGCGTCGAAGATCGGCCCCGACGAGCTGGTGCTCGACTGGTCCCGCCCGGCCGCCGAGCTGGAGCGGGTGGTGCGGGTGGGCGGGGCGTGGACCACGAACAAGGGCCGGCGGCTGAAGGTGCTGCGGGCCTGTGCCCACCGGGTCAGCGGCGCCGGCGTGGTGCACCCCACGGGCGACGGGCCACTGGAGCTGCTGGAGGTGCAGCCCGAGGGCCGTGGCCCCATGCCGGCGGCCGACTGGGCCAGGGGGGCCCGCTGGCGCGACGGCGACCGGCTGGGGTCATGACCGGCCCGGGAGGCCGGTCCATCGGCAACTCGCTGGTGGGACATCCCGGAGGGATGGTGCACCAGTGACCTCGCGGACCGCCGCGGTGGTGTCGGCGCGGAGTGTGGCATTGGAGGCACTTCGGCGCATCGACGAGGGCGCCTTCGCCAACGCCGTGCTGCCCCCGCTGCTCGACGCCAGCGGCCTCGACCGGCGGGACCGGGCCTTCGCCACCGAGCTCGCCTACGGCACCACCCGCATGCGGCGGGCCTGCGACTACCTGGTCGACCGGCTGGTCCACCGTTCGCTGGAGCCCGAGGTCCGAGACGTCCTCCGCCTGGGCGCCTACCAGCTGGCGTTCCTGGGCACGCCGCCCCACGCCTCGGTGTCGGCCACCGTCGACCTGGCCCCGGACCGGGCCCGGGGCTTCGTCAACGCCGTGCTGCGCCGGCTGTCCGCCGAGCCGGCCCCGCCGTGGCCCGACCCGCCCACCCGCCTCAGCTACCCCGACTGGGTCGTGCGCAAGCTGGCCGCCGACCTGGGGCCGGCCGCCGCCGAGGCGGCGCTCGTGCAGATGAACGAGGCGCCGGCCGTCACCGAGCGGGCCGACGGGTACGTGCAGGACGAGGCGTCGCAGTGGGTCGCCGCCTACGTGGGCGCCGAGGCGGGGGAGCGGGTCGCCGACCTGTGCGCGGCGCCGGGCGGCAAGGCCACCGCCCTCGCCCGTGCCGGCGCCTTCGTCGTCGCCGGCGACCTCTCGCCCACCCGCTCGGCCGTGGTGGCGGCCAACGCCCGCCGGCTGGGCGCCGGCAACCTCGCGGTGGTGGTGGCCGACGGCACCGCCCCACCGCTGCCCCCGGCGTCCGTCGACCGGGTGCTGGTCGACGCCCCGTGCACGGGCCTCGGCGTGCTGCGCCGGCGGCCCGACGCCCGGTGGCGCGTGCGGCCCGGCGACATCGACCGGCTGGCCGCCCTCCAGCGCTCGCTGCTCGACGCCGCCGTGCCCCTGCTCCGGCCGGGCGGCACGCTCGTCTACAGCGTGTGCACCCTCACCCTGGAGGAGACGGCGCAGGTCGATCTGTGGCTCAGCGCCGCCCACACGTCGCTGGTGCCGCTGCCCCCGCCCGGCCCGCCCTGGGAGCCGCTCGGCCGGGGGGCCCGCCTGCTTCCCCAGTCGGCCGGCACCGACGGCATGTTCGTGCTCGGCCTGCGGGCGCCGGCGTGACGCTGCGGGCCAAGGTGCTCACCGTGTCCGACGGCGTCGTCGCCGGCACCCGCGACGACCGCTCGGGTGCCGCCCTGGTGGCCGCCCTCGAAGGGGCGGGGTTCGCCGTCGAGAACCGGCGGGCGGTGGCCGACGGCGTCGACTCCGTGGCCGGCGCCCTGCGCGACCTGGCCGCCGGCTTCGCCGGCCTGGTGGTCACCACCGGCGGCACCGGCTTCGGGCCCCGCGACCACACCCCTGAAGGCACCCTCGCCGTGCTCGACCGCCAGGCGCCCGGCCTGGCCGAGGCCATGCGTCTCGTCAACCCGCTGGGCCGCCTCTCCCGCGGCGTCGCCGGCACGCTGGGCCAGGCGCTGGTCCTCAACACGCCGGGCTCGACGGCCGGTGCGGTGGAGTGCCTGGGTGCCGTGCTCGACGTGGTGCCCCACGCGCTGGCGCTGCTGGCCGGCGAGCAGCCGCACTGAACGAGTCGCCTACTTCGCCTTCTTGCACGTGCGGACGGTGGCGCGGAGGCGCTTCGGGCAGGCGGCCCCGTGGTGCAGCTCGGCGGCGATCCCGCGCTCGAGGCCCGACGCGGTCACCAGCTTGGCGCCGAGACCCTGGCCGGCGGCGACGAGGGCGTCGACGTCGCCGGCGGCGACGGAGGCCTGGCAGTCGGACGCGATCGGCTCCAGCGAGTGCTGGAGCCGGGCGACCTTGGCGGCGGTGCCGGCCCGGCCCTTGGGTGGGTCGGCGGCCAGCGGCTGGAAGAGGGCGACGGCGCCGGCCAGCCGGCCGCACGCCTCGTCGACCGGCTTCAGGTCCGGCGCGCCGCCCGCCCGGCCGACCGCCAGCAGGGCGGGGACGACCTGGCGCGACATGGCGTCGTTGACCTGGGCGACGACGCCGGTCACCTCGTCGTCCCACGCCCGCACGGCCGCCGAGGTGCCGCCACAGGCGGCGACGAGAACGGCGACGAGCAGCCAGGACGATCGCCACCGGGTCGCACGCATCCCGGAAGGATGGCAGGTCGGCGCCGTGGTGGAGGATCATCGTCGGGTGGACGACATGGCGTGGATGGCGCGGGCGGTCGAGGTGGCCGCCACGGCGCGCCGCGTCGCCTCCCCGAACCCGTGGGTGGGAGCGGTGCTCGTGACGTCCACCGGCGCCGCCCACGAGGGCGCCACCGCCGCGCCGGGCGGGCCCCACGCCGAGGTGTCGGCGCTGGCGGCGGCCGGCGGCGAGGCGAGGGGCGCCACCATGTACGTCACCCTCGAACCGTGTTCGCACCACGGCCGCACGCCGCCCTGCGCCGACGCGGTGATCGCCGCCGGCGTGGCGCGCGTCGTCGTGGGAGTGGAGGACCCCGACGAGCGGGTGGCCGGCGCCGGCATCCAACGGCTCCAGGAGGCGGGCATCGCCGTGGAGGTCGGTGTGCGGGCGGAGGAGGTCGCCGCCCAGCTGGCGCCCTACCTGAAGCACCGCCGCACCGGCCGCCCCTGGGTCGTGCTCAAGCTGGCGGCCACCATGGACGGGCGCACGGCTGCGCCCGACGGAACCAGCAGGTGGATCACCGGCGATGCGGCCCGCGACGACGCCCACCGCCTGCGGGCGGAGAGCGACGCCGTGCTGGTCGGCGCCGGCACGGTGCGGTCCGACGATCCCGAGCTCACCGTCCGGCGGGTCGAGGGACGCGATCCTCTGCGCGTCGTACTGGGCACGGCGCCGGCGGGCGCCCGCGTCCACCCCGCCGTGGAGGTGGACGGCGACCTCGGCGACGTCCTCGACGACCTCGGCCGGCGCGGCGTGCTGCAGCTCCTGGTGGAGGGGGGCGCCGGCGTGGCCCACGAGTTCCACGCCGCCGGTCTGGTCGACCGCTACGTGCTGTACCTGGCGCCGGCCCTCATGGGCGGCGACGACGGGCACCCCCTGCTCGCCGGCCCCGGCGCTCCCACCCTGGCCGGCGCCTGGCGCGGTCGCATCGTCGACGTCGCCCGCGTGGGCGAGGATCTCCGGGTGGAGTTGGAGGGCTGATGTTCACGGGGATCGTGGAGGAGATGGGGCGCCTACGCGGCCGTGACGGCGCCCGCTTCCGGTTCGACGCCGGCGCCGTCCTCGACGGGCTGGCGATGGGGGACTCCGTCTCCCACAACGGCGTCTGCCTGACGGTCACCGAGCTGGGCGATGGCTGGTACGGCGTCGACGTGGTCGACGAGACGCTGGCCCGCACCAACCTCGGTGTGCTGGGGCCGGGCGACGGCGTGAACCTGGAGCGGGCGGTCACCCCGACCACCCGCATGGGCGGTCACGTGGTCCAGGGCCACGTCGACGCGGTGGGGGAGATCCTCACGCCGGCGCCCGACCTCGAGGTGCGTATGCCGCCCGGCCTGGCCCGCTACGTCGTCACGAAGGGTCCGATCGCGGTGGACGGCTGTAGCCTCACGGTGGTGGCTGTCGACGGCGACCGCTTCCGCGTCGCGGTGATCCCCCACACGGCGTCCCTCACCACCCTCGGGCGGAAGGGACCGGGGGACACGGTGAACCTGGAGGTGGACCTCATGGCCAAGTACGTCGAGAAGCTGCTGGAAGGACACAGGTAGAAGGCGCAGTGCCGTTCGCAGAGATCGAGAAGGCGGTCGCCGCCATCGCCCGTGGCGACCTGGTCGTCGCCGTCGACGACCAGGACCGTGAGAACGAGGGCGACCTCATCATGGCCGCCGAATTCGCCACTCCCGAGAAGATCGGCTTCTTCGTCAAGCACACGTCGGGCGTGATCTGCATGCCGATGCTGGGCGAGGATCTCGACCGGCTGGCGCTGCCGCTGATGGTGCTCGACAACACCGAGTCGCAGCGCACCGCCTTCACGGTGAGCGTCGACTACCGGAAGGGCACCAGCACCGGCATCTCCGCCGCCGACCGCTCGGCCACCATCCGCGCCCTCATCGACCCCGCCACCGACCCGGCCGACCTGGCCCGGCCCGGCCACATCTTCCCGCTGCGCTACCGGGCGGGCGGTGTGCTCAAGCGGGCCGGCCACACCGAGGCCACCATCGACCTGTGCCGGCTGGCCGGCCTGCGGCCGGCCGGCGTCCTGTGCGAACTGGTGAAGGACGACGGTTCGATGGCCCGCCTGCCCGACCTCGAGCGCTTCGCCGAGGAGTACGGCCTGCTCCTCATCTCCATCGCCGACCTCATCCGGTACCGTCGCCAGAAGGACAAGCTGGTGAAGCGGGTCTCGGAGGCCCGCATCCCCACGCCCTACGGGGACTTCACCTGCTACGCCTACGAGTCGGTCCTCAACGGCGACCAGCACCTGGCGCTGGTGAAGGGGGCGGTGCAGGGCGAGCCGAACGTGCTGGTGCGGGTGCACAGCGAGTGCCTCACCGGCGACGTGTTCGGGTCCATGCGCTGCGACTGCGGCTGGCAGCTGGAGGCCGCCCTCCAGCGGGTGGCCGCGGAGGGGCTCGGCGTGGTCGTCTACCTGCGGGGCCACGAGGGGCGGGGCATCGGACTGGCCCACAAGCTGGCCGCCTACCAGCTCCAGGAGCAGGGGCGCGACACCGTCGACGCCAACCTCGACCTGGGCCTGCCCGTCGACAGCCGGGAGTACGGCATCGGAGCCCAGATCCTCGTCGACCTCGGCATCACCACCATGCGCTACATGACCAACAACCCGGCCAAGTACGGCGGCCTCGACGGCTTCGGCCTGGAGATGGTCGAACGGGTGCCGCTGCAATCCTCTCCCAATCCCGAGAACAAGGCCTACCTGCGCACCAAGCGCGACCGGCTGGGCCATCACCTGGAGGGCCTCGATGACGACGTTTGACGGTTCCCTGCGCGGCGACGGCCTGCGGGTGGCCGTGGTGTGCAGCCGGTTCAACGAGCTGGTGAGCTCGAAGCTGTTGGAGGGGGCACTCGACGGGCTGCGCCGCCACGGCGTCGACGAGGCGTCGGTCACGGTCGCCCACGTGCCGGGCGCCTTCGAGCTGCCGCTGGCCGCCCTGCGGCTCGCCTCGTCGGGCGAGTTCGACGCGGTGGTGTGCGTGGGCGCCGTCATCCGCGGCGCCACCGCTCACTTCGAGCACGTCGCCGGCCAGTGCGCGGCCGGCATCCAGCGGGCCCAGCTTGACTCGGGCGTGCCCGTCGTCTTCGGCGTGCTCACCACCGACACCATGGAGCAGGCCCTCGACCGAGCCGGCGGCAAGGCCGGCAACAAGGGGTTCGAGGCCGCCGCCGCCGCCATCGAGATGGCCGACCTGCTGCGCCAGCTTCCCAAGCCGGCGAGGGGCTGACGTGCTGCGACTGGTCCTCCCCAAGGGATCGCTGGAGCGGTCCACCATGCAGCTGTTCGAGGAGGCCGACCTCCCGGTGCGGCGGTCCTCCGACGTCGACTACTCGGGCACCATCGGCGACCCCCGCATCGACAGCGTCCGCATCCTGCGGCCCCAGGAGATCCCGCGCTACGTCGACGAGGGCCTGTTCGACATGGGGATCACGGGGCGGGACTGGATCGAGGAGACGGCCTCCACCGTGGTCACCCTCGGGCAGCTCCACTACTCCAAGGCGACGGCCCGGCCCATCAAGGTCGTGCTGGCGGTGGCCGGCGACTCGGCCGTGCAGTCCGTGGCCGACCTGCCGCCCGGCGCCCGCGTGCACACCGAGTACCCGCAGCTCACCCGCCGGTACCTGGAGAAGCACGGCGTCGACGCCGAGATCACCCTCTCCTACGGCGCCACCGAGGCCAAGGTGCCCGACATCGCCGACGCGGTGGTGGAGATCACCGAGACGGGGCGGGCGCTGAAGGCGGCCGGCCTTCGCATCGTCGACACGATCCTCGTCTCCTACACCGAGCTGATCGCCAACCCTGCGGCGTGCGAGGACCCGCACAAGCGCCACGCCATGAACCAGATCCTCACGCTCCTCCAGGGCACACTCGAGGCGAGGGGCAAGGTGCTGGTCAAGCTCAACGTGGGCGACGACGACCTCGACCGGGTCATCGAGCTGCTGCCCGCCATGCGCTCGCCCACCGTCTCGAAACTGTTCGGGGACACGGGCTATGCGGTGGAGACGGTCGTGCCGAAGTCGGAGATCAACACGCTGATCCCCGCCCTGTCCGACCACGGCGCCACCGACATCATCGAGCTCCCGCTGTCGAAGATCGTGCACTGACGCATGGTGCTGCGGGGCCGGGTGGCCGAGTACGACGACCACAAGGGCTACGGGTACCTGGAGACCGCCGGCGGCGGGCGGCTGTTCTTCCACTGCACGGCCATCGCCGACGGCACCCGCACCATCCCCGTCGGCGTCGACGTGGAGTACGAGGCGGTCACCGACCCCCGCGGCAAGCCCGAGGCGGCCGGCGTGCGGGCCTTGCCCGGCTCCTGATCTTCGTGTAGTTTCATGCTGTGCCACTCGACTCGCTGGTGGGCGTCGATCCCGACGCCGCCCGCCGCCTCGCCCTCCTCCTCGACGACGCCGCCACCTCGCTGACCGGCTGCGCCGGCCGGGTCCAGCGTCTGCTCGACGAGGCCGGCGTCTCCTGCCTGGCGCCGGTCGACCTGCGCGACGTCGCCGGCTGGTGCGGCACGGCGGCGGCCGACGTGCGCCGGCGCAGCCGGGACGTCCAGCTGATGGAGCGGTGGTCGACGGTGCTCGTCCCGCAGCCGAAGCGAGGAGGCGCCGTCGGGTGCAACCTCTTCGTGGTTCTCGGCGCAACCCTGTCGTGCCGGATCGACGGCAGGGTCGTCCAGGGTGGCGCAGGCGGGTGGACGGACACCGGCGCAGGCGGTGGACTGGGTCCGCAGCTATTCGGATCGCATCTGCCCTCTGCCCCCGCCGATGCCGAGGGCAGCGATCCTCCGGCTCCACCGAGGCTCATCTACGAGCCAAGCCCGAAGCACGACCAGGTGCGCGGCGGCGTAGGGCCGCAGCCCACGAATCCCGAGAAGGTGCTCGGCGAATCCGTCGAGGTGAATCCGCGACGGCGGGTCGGCTACGACAAGGAGAGCGGTGAGATCGTCGTCTTCCACGAGACGCACCCCGGGAAGGGCATCTACCACGGCTACGTTGCCGAGTACTCGGCTCTGCGGCAACCGGACAAGAACGCTTTGAAGCGAGCGGGCCTCGTCGATGAGCGGGGGAGGCCGATGAAGTGAAGTACGAACCAGTTCAGCCGATCGACGTGGATCAGGCGCTGAGGGCCGTCGCCTCGGACGACCTTTCGACCTTCACCGAGGCGCTGTGGTCGATGGCGATGTTCGGGGAGCCGGACGAGCTTGACGAGGTCCTCGATGCCGCCGCCGCACACGCCCAGGGCGACGAGCACTGGAGGAGCATCGCCGTCGCCATCGAGGCGGCCGCTGCCTCTCGAAGCGTCATCCCTGCCCGGGCGGAGGCCATCCTGGCCCGGATCCCCGACGGCACCCTTGCCTCCGACGATCGCGACGGCGCCAGAGAGGTGATCGGCAATGTCCGCGCGTCGGGCCAGTGAAGCTTCATGACCGAGGGCTCCCGCTTGCGTCATCCCAACTGGGCGTTGGCGCTCTCGATCCTCGACAAGTTCGTCCCGGGCTCGAGTGGTTTTGACCCGGATGAAATCGTCGGTCTCACGCCGGAGTCCTGGACGCCGATCGAGCCGGCCGAGGGGTCGGATGCGGTGATCGCCGAATGGCTGTGGTCGACGTTCGGACCGGTCGAGGCCGGGTTCGTCGTGGCCGTAACCTTCGCTTCGCACGTCCCCGAGGTAGGTCCGTTCTTCCTCGACAGCGCCGGCCTCCGAGACCTGGTAAAGACTCACGCCGAGCGGTTCGACGACCCGTTCTTCAGCGGAGATGCGGCGATCCTCGACGTTGACAACGGTCGGCTGCTCGTCGTCCACCACGACTGTATGGCTGCCGAGCTTCGACGCGAACCAACATCTTCCGAAGACACGCTTCGGTGAGCCGCAGACCGGCAGCAGGTTTGGCCTGACGAGAGCGCGCGTCACGCTTCTTATCCGATGGCAAAGCAGTTCCGCGCTAGAGCGACAACCTTCCAAACACCGCTGCCCACGCCCAGCCCCTCGATTGGGACGGGGAGGGGCTCATAGTAGAAGGGCTTCTTTGGTTTGGGAGGATTGGGATTCCCGAGCTGGCTGTGGTAGTTCAACCCCCATCCATACGTGGAACCATCATCAAGGACGGCTAATGCATACGTAGAGGCGGCGATGCTGACTACACGGCGACCGCCTCCTTCGAAGCCGGTCACGAGTCCTGGATCGGTTCGGCTGATCAGCGTCCCGTCGCCGAGGGCGCCCCCGTCGTTCCGACCCCATGCGTAGATCGCTCCAGAGTGGGTCGTCGCGTAGCAGGCATCGCCACAGGCGATGAGTTCGACGCCGGAGAGCCCAGGGACGGTGCGGGGCGGCGTCCCCGACAGTACGTCGGAGACCGTGCCGTCGGAATGTAGGGCAATGAAATGCTGAGGTGGGTCTCCCGGCGGACTTGAGAACTGGGTGTAACCCATCGCGGCGACCGAAACGACGTCGCTCAGGCCGTCGACCCCCCACACCGTCCCGTCGGCAAGGAGCCACGCGCCACTCTCTATGTCCACGACTTGCTTGGCAGGGGGCGTGACGTCCACTGCGCCGGCTGAGGTGGGATCCCCCGCCAGTTCCCAGACTTTGCCGTTCGAGTCGAGAGCGAAGAGGGGCCGGGTGTCGCCTCCGTCGAGATACCGTCCCTTCCACACTTGCGTGATCGCCGATCCGGGCGGAAATGCCTTCGTTGCCGTCGGCTGCTGCTGGTAGATGGCCTTCTTCGATTCTTGGTCGTAGAACAAACCCCAAGCCATCACAGCACCGTTGTCGAGGGCGACTGCCCGGAATTGGTCGCTCCCCCCCGCCGAGATCACACCACTCTCCGGGCCAAGTCCCCCGACGTCTACTGGCATCCACGGCTGGAGAGGATCCAATGGCGATTGCGACCCCCACATTCGCACCCGCCCGCTGGGTCGTACGGGAAGTGTCAGCTTGCGGCTGGCGCGCTGGCCCGCACTGTCGGTGACGGTTACGACGAAGTCACCGGAGCCGCTGGATGCCGGGGTGCCGCTCACGGTTCCGTCGGAGTTGACCGTGATACCGGCGGGGACGGTGCCGGACGCCACTGTCCAGGTGTAGGGCGGATGGCCGGGGTCGGTCGACGGCATGCCCCCGATAGCCTCCAGGCTCTGGCGGTAGGCGACGCTGACCGTGCCCCTCGGCAGCAGGGCGGTGGTGACGGCCAGGCCGCCGGGCGGCGCCACCGCCACCTGCTCGCTGGCCGAGGCGGCGGCGCCGTCGTGCTCGACGGTGAGGGTGACGGTGTAGGTGCCGGGCGTGGCCCAGCGCACTGAGGGTTGTGAGCCGGTGGCGGTGGCGGGCGAAGCGCCCTGGAAGTCCCAGCGCAGCACCCGGTGCTCGCCGGTGGTAGCGTCGGCGAAGGTGACCACGTCGCCGGCGGTGCCGGGGTCGGGGGTGTGGGTGAAGCGGGCCTCCAGGGGCGGCCGTGGTGGAGGCGGCGTCGTGGCCGGCGGCCCGGGCTCGGGCAGCACGGGCACGGTGGGCCCCTTCGGCGGTTTGGGCAGGTCGAGGTGGGTGACCACCTCGACGGTGCAGGTGGCGGTGTAGGGGCCGCCGGGCCCCTCGGCCCGCAGCGCCACCTGCTTGGGGCCGAGGGTGGCCCAGGTGGTGTCGAAGCGCCGCCCGGTGCCGGCCGGCGGGCTCGCCCCCGGCGCCGACCACACCCAGGCGCTGGGCTCGGCGGCCGTTGCGAAGGTGCCCACCAAGGTGGTGGGGACGCTGCGCAAGGCCTGGGCCGGCCCGGCACAGCCCACCACCGGGGTGCCGCCCTGGGTGCCGGGCCGCTCCTGGTGCGGGGCAGGGTCCTGCTTGGCCACCGCCAGCGCCCGCCCGTCGTCGGTGATGACGCCGGCCACGTCGCCGTCGGGGTCGTCGAACCACACGTGGCCCTGGGTGGCGGACAGCACGAAGGGCCGGCCGGGCAGGCCGACGTCGATGCGCTGGGGGGCGACGGCGAGATCGGCGGCGACGAAGGCCAGCACCACCCCTTCGTCGTGGTCGGCCACGTACACCTTGCCCCGGCGCTCGACGGCCGGCCCGTAGCGGCCGGGGGAGCCGGCCGGGAGCGGGGCCGAGCGGCAGGCGCCGGCCCCGCCCCGCACGTCGGACACCATGAGGCCGCCGGCCCACACCGCCAGCAGCCACGGCCCGTCGCCGGCGCCGCTGACGGCGGCTGACGCGTCGGCGTCCAGGCACGCCGGCTGGCGGGGCGCTCCGGTTCCGGCATCGAGCACCACCGCCCGGGAGGTGGTGGGGTCCACCGCCACCACCGACCCGCCGGCCACCACCACGGCGGCCGCCTTCATGCCGGCGAGCCGGGTGCGGCTGCGGGACCGGCCGCCGCCGGCACCGACAGCCAGGGAACGCACCTCGTCGCCCCCCGCCACCCACAGCCGCCCGTCGGCGGTGCCGGCGAAGGACGTCGCCGTGCCCGGCAGGGACACGGCCGGGCCGAGGGTGTCGAGGGTGGAGGGGTCGCGCAGCTGGGCCCGGTGGGCACCGGCTGCCACCGTCCACAGCCGCCCACCCGCCACCAGCGCCTGGTCGCCGGGCCGGAAGTCGATCTCGGCGCCCAGCGACGGGGCCGCGCTGGAGCCGTCCAGGCGGCGCAGGTGGGCGCCCTCCACCGCCACGTAGGCGCTGCCGGCCGCCGGCGTGGGCCGCTTGGCCGCCGGGTCGGGGCGCACGCTCGGGCCCTGGACGACGGCGGTCGGCTTGGCCTGCAGGCCCACGGTGGCCACCTTGGTCGCGGTCGCCCCGTCGATCAGCACCGCCGCGCCCGAGCGGGCGGCGCCGAACCAGGCCGTGCCGGGGCCGAGGGCCAGGCCGGCGGCCCGGTCCCCCGAGCGCCCGGCGCCGGCAACCACCACGGTGGCCACCAGGGCGACGACGACGACGCCGGCCACCCGGCGCCGCACGGTGCCCGCCGCCGACGCCAGCCGCCGCCTCCCCGGCGTGCCGCCCCCTCGCACGCCGGCAGTCTTCCGCATGACCGCCGGCGCGGCAACGGGCAGGACTCCCCGGCCGCCGAAGGCGGATGTGAACGGAAGACGATCACATCCAGCGGATCTTGCTCCGCCTCCACGTGAGCAAGCCGCCCGGCGTTACGCCCCGCCGGCCCCCTCGCCCGCAGGCCCGCCGGCAGCCATGGCGCCCTTCAGCTGGACGTAGGCGAGGCGGAGCTGGGCCAGGCCGTCGCGCAGGTGCTGCTCCTCGGGGCCGAGGCGGCCGGCGACGCCGTCGACCACGGCGCCGAGGGCGTCGATGGCGACCTGGGCCTCGGTGAGTTGGGGGGGTTGGAGCGAAAGGTGGAGCGCCGCCAGCTCGAACAGGCCGAAGCAGTGGTTGGCGACGATGACCGCGGCCGGCGTCTCGGCCAGCTTCTGGCGGAGCTCGGCCATCTTGGCCTCCAGCTCCTCCTGGTCCTCCTGGTCATCGACGGCGTCGGGCTCGGGGGCCGGACGCGAGGGGCCCGAGCCACCGCCGCCCACCGGGCGCTCCCCGCCGGGTGTCCAAAGGGTGCTCATCGCTGGTACCCTAGGCGACAAAACCGAACCTGGAAGCGGGGCGCGGCATGAGTGCCGGGTCCCCACCCGACCGCCGGCAGCATGGGGTGTGCTCGGGTCGAATGGCCGCCGAGGGCGGGCGTTGCTTCCGAACGCCTGCCCTTTCTCGCGATTGGGCACCAACGCAAGGAGTGATGCCGCATCGCCGCAGCGGGGGCCAACGAGACCAGGATCAACGACCGGATCAGGGCGAGGGAAGTCCGTCTGGTCGACGCCGAGGGAAACCAGCTGGGGATCAAAGCCCTTCCCGAGGCGCTGCAGATAGCACGAGAGGCCGACCTGGATCTCGTCGAGGTGGCCCCCATGGCCAGCCCGCCGGTCTGCCGCATCATGGACTACGGGAAGTACAAGTTCGACGCCGCCCAGCGGGCCAAGGAGTCACGACGCAAGTCGTCCAACGTCGGGATCAAGGAGATGAAGTACCGGCCCAAGATCGGGCCGGGTGACTTCGAGACCAAGACCCGCCAGGTCGGGAAGTTCCTGAACCAGGGTCACAAGGTCAAGATCACGATCATGTTCCGGGGCCGGGAGATGACGCACCAGGAACTGGGCCTGAAGATCCTGCAGCGGGTGGCCGAGGAGGTGGGCCCGTCCGCCAAGGTCGAGGCCGCCCCCAAGGTCGACGGGCGCAACATGGTCATGGTCCTCGCCCCCGACAAGCGGGCCCAGCCCGCCAAGAAGCCGGCCGCCGGCAACGGCTCGGCCCGGCCGCCGGACCCGCCCGCCGCCACCGCCGCACCGGTCCCCACCCCCGAACCGGAACCCGCAACCACCCAGGAAGGCTGAGCAATGCCGAAGATGAAGACCGACCGCGGTGCCGCCAAGCGCTTCCACGTCACCGGCTCGGGCAAGATCCGCCGGCGCAAGGCCTTCCGGTCGCACCTCCTCGAGAAGAAGTCGTCGGTTCGCACCCGGCGACTGGGCCGGCCTGCCGACGTCGCCCCCAGCGACAAGAAGCAGGTCCGCCGCCTGCTCGGCCTCTAAGCCCACCCTTCCCAGAAAGGACCCGACGATGGCCAGAGTCAAGCGCGCCGTCCACAGTCACAAGCGGCGTCGCGCCGTCCTCGAGCAGGCCCAGGGGTACTACGGCAACAAGAGCCGCTCCTACCGCGCCGCCAACGAGCAGGTCATGCACTCGCTGCAGTACGCCTACCGCGACCGCCGGGCGCGCAAGGGCGACTTCCGCAAGCTCTGGATCCAGCGCATCAACGCCGCCACGCGCGAGCACGGCGTCAGCTACAGCCGCTTCATCGCCGGCCTGCGCCAGGCCGAGGTCGACGTCGACCGCAAGGTCCTGGCCGACCTGGCGGTGGCCGACCCGGCCGCCTTCGGCGGTCTGGTGAAGCTGGCGGTCGCCGCCGGCGGCGGCGACGGGCAGCCGGAGCGAAGCTGACCACCGGGCTCGCCTACCGTCACCAGAAGGTCCAGCGGCTGCGCCGCCTGGCGGGACGGACGAGCGCCAGGCACGCCGAGCGGGCCTTCGTGGTCGAGGGCGTCAAGGTGCTGTCCGAGGCCCTGGCCGCGGGGGCGCCTGTCGAGGCGGTGTTCGCCGCCCCCGGGGCGCCCGCAGAGCTTCTCGACCGGGCGGCCGCCGCCGGCGCGCGGGTGCACTCGCTGGCGCCGGGCGTCCTCGAGCGGGTGGCCGACGCGGTGACGCCCCAGCCGGTGATCGCCACCCTGCCCTTCCTCGACGTCGGCCTCCCCGCCCTGCAGGGGGCCGACCTGGTGGTGGTGTGCGTCGACGTGCGCGACCCGGGCAACGCCGGCACCGTGCTGCGCAGTGCGGAGGCGGCCGGCGCCGGCGGCGTGGTGCTGTGCGACGGGTGCGTCGACGTCTACAACCCGAAGACGGTGCGGGCCTCGGCCGGCTCGCTGTTCCACGTGCCGGTGGTGGCCGGCGGTGATCCGGTGGCCGTGCTGCGGACGCTCGGGGACTGGGGCGTGCGCCGGCTGGCGGCGGTGGCCGAGGGCGGCGACGACTACGCCGAGTCCGACCTGCGCCGGCCGTGCGCGCTGGTCCTCGGCAACGAGGCCAGCGGCCTGCCGGCCGCCGTGCTGGCCGCCGGCGTGCTCGACGGCGCCCTCACCATCCCGATGGCGGGCCGGTCGGAGTCGCTCAACGTGGGGATGGCGGCGGCTGTCCTGTGCTTCGAGGCGGCCCGCCAGCGGCGGTCCCATCACGCGCCGGCGGGCGCCCGCTGACATGGGCGACTACGACCTCCTGCCCGACGGCGTCGTCCGCCTCGACGGCGAGCGCCGCATCGTGGAGGTCAACGCCGCCACCGAGTCCCTCACCGGCTACGCGGCCCTCGACCTGGTCGGCAAGCCGTGCGAGGTCCTGCGGCCGCGGACCCCGAGCGGCACCGCCCTGCTGCACGGCGGGTGGCACCCGTCGGCCTTCCTGCGCTCGGTCGTGGGCATCCCCGAGCACGAGATCCTGATCACCAGGGCCGACGGCGACCGGGCCGACGTGAGCGTCACCGGCCGCTACCTCCGCAACGGCGACGGCCACCTCGAGGGCGCCGTGCTCACCCTCCGCCCGGCCGAGCTGCGCCGCCACCAGAACGCCACGGGCATCGAGATCGTCTCCACCGTGAGCCACGAGCTGCGCTCCCCGCTCACGTCGGTGAAGGGCTACACGAGCCTGCTGCTCAACCGCTGGGACCGCCTGCGCGACGACCAGAAGCGCATGATGCTCGAGCAGGTCAACCACGACGCCGACCGCGTCACCCGCCTCATCACCGAGCTGCTCGACATCAGCCGGCTGGAGTCGGGCCGCCTCGTCCTCCGCCGCCAGATGGTCGACCTCTCCCAGCTCAGCCGCACCGTGGTGGAGAAGGTGCGCATGGAGTACCCGGACCTCGACTGCACAGTGGAGTTCCCCGAGGCGTTCCCGTCGGTCTACGCCGACGCCGACAAGGTGGTGCAGGTCCTCACCAACCTGGTGGAGAACGCCTGCAAGTACGCCTCGCCGGTGGGCATCAGGGTGGAGGGCACCGTGGCCGAGGACCATGTGGCTCTCGCCGTGTCCGACGAGGGCGAGGGATTCCCCGAGCGCGACCTGGCCCGGGTGTTCACCAAGTTCTTCCGCCGGGCGGAGACCAAGCCGCACGGCACCGGGCTCGGGCTCTGGATCAGCCGCGGCCTGGTGGAGGCGCACGGGGGCCAGCTCGACGTGGAATCAACTCCCGGCAAGGGATCGACCTTCCGCTTTACGCTGCCGCTGTACGCCTTCGAGGAGCTGCACGGGTAGTGGAGGGACTGGAGAAGGTCGAGACCGGGGCACGGGAGCGGCTGGAGGCCGCCGCCACCCTCGACGAGCTCAAGGCGGCGGAGGCCGACGTGCTGGGCAAGCGCTCGGCCCTGGCCGGGCTCAACGCCGGCCTCGGCCGGCTGTCGCCGGACGAGCGCAAGGAGTCGGGGCGGCTGATCAACGAGGCCCGGCGGCGCCTCCAGGAGCTGGCCCGGTCGCGGCTGGCGGAGATGGAGGCCTCGGAGCGGGCGGCCCGGCTGGAGGCGGAGCGGCTCGACCTCACCGAGGTGCCGCCGGCCCGGGGACGGGGCCACCTCAACCTCGTCACCCAGACCCGCGACGAGCTGGAGGACGTGTTCGTCGGCATGGGCTACACGGTGGCCGAGGGCCCCGAGGTGGAGACCGACTGGCACAGCTTCGAGGCCCTCAACTTCCCCAAGGGCCACCCGGCCCGCAGCGGCTTCGACACCCTGTACCTGGAGTGGGGCGAGCCGGAGTCCACCCTGATCCGGCCCCACACCTCCCCGGTGCAGATCCGGGTGATGCAGGCCCAGCCGCCGCCCATCTACTCCATCATGCCTGGCAAGGTGTACCGCAAGGACACCCCCGACGCCCGCCACACGGCGACGTTCAACCAGATCGAGGGGCTGGTCGTCGACCGCCGCATCACCTTCGGCGACCTGGCCGGCACCATCGAGACGTTCACCAACGCCTACTTCGGCGCCGGCATCCACTCCCGGCTCAGGCCCGCCTACTTCCCCTTCACCGAGCCGTCGGCCGAGTTCGAGATCACCTGCGCCATCTGCTCGGGCGGCGGGTGCCGCACGTGCTCGGGCACCGGCTGGATCGAGCTGGGCGGCTGCGGGATGGTGCACCCGAACGTGCTGGCGGCCGTGAACCTCGACGCCGAGGAGTGGTCGGGCTTCGCCTTCGGGTTCGGCATCGACCGCTGCGCCCAGATGCGCCACGGCATCTCCGACATGCGGGTCCTGCTGGACAACGACATCAGGTTCATCTCCCAGTTCTGAGGAAGCGTTGAAAGTCCCCCTTTCCTGGCTCCGTGACTTCGCGCCGTTCGACCTCGACCCGCGTGACCTGGGCGAGACGTTCGACGACCTCGGCATGGTGGTCGAGGGCATCGAGTTCATCGGCCAGGGCGTCGAGCACGTCGTGGTGGCCCGCGTTCTCGACGTGGCCCCGCACCCCAACGCCGACCGCGTGCGCGTCACCCAGGTCGACGCCGGCGACGGCGCCCTCCAGGTCGTGTGCGGCGCGCCCAACGTGGCCGCCGGCCAGCTGGTGGCATTCGCGCCGGTGGGTGCCGAGCTGCCCGGTGACTTCACCATCGGCCGGCGCCAGGTCCGGGGCGTGTGGTCGGAGGGCATGATCTGCTCGGCCCGGGAGCTGGGCCTCGGCGAGGACGCGGCCGGGATCATGGTGCTCGACGGCGACCCCGAGCCGGGCTCGCCGCTGGCCGCCGCCCTCGGCCTCGAGACCGACGTCGTCTACGACCTGGCCATCGAGGGCAACCGGCCCGACGCCAACTGCATCGCCGGCGTGGCCCGCGACGCGGCCGCCCGCCTGCGCCTGCCCTTCGCCATCCCCGAGCCGGCGGTGGCCGAGTCGGGGGCCAAGGTGGAGGAGCTGGCCACCATCGCCGTCGACTGCCCCGACCTGTGCCCCCGCTTCACCGCCCGGGTGGTCACCGGCGTCAGTGTCGGCCCGTCGTCGCCCCTCGTCGCCCGGCGCCTCACGCTGGCAGGGATGCGCCCCATCTCCAACGTGGTCGACGCGTCGAACTACGTGATGCTGGAGCTGGGCCAGCCCACCCACCCCTACGACCTCGACAAGCTGCCGGGCCGGGGGCTGTCGGTGCGCCGGGCCGAGCCGGGCGAGGTGCTCGTCACCCTCGACGGGGTGGAGCGCCGGCTCACCGCCGACGACTGCCTGATCTGCGACGCCGAGGGCACGCCGGTCGGCATCGGAGGCGTGATGGGCGGCGCCTCCTCGGAGATCTCCGACACCACCAGCACGGTGCTGCTGGAAGCCGCCTACTTCGACCCCATGGCCATCGCCTGGACGTCCAAGCGGCTCAACCTGCGCACCGAGGCGTCGGCCCGCTTCGAGCGCGGCTGCGATCCCGAGGGCATCGACCGGGCGGCCGGCCGGTTCCTGGAGCTGCTGGGTGGCGGCGAGGTGGCGGCGGGGATGCTCGACGTGCGCACGGAGCCGGCGGCGCCCAGCCCCATCCGCCTGCGCACCCACCGGGTCAACCACATCCTCGGCACCGAGCTGGGCGACGCCGAGGTGCGCGCCCTGCTGGAGCCCATCGGCTTCCGGGTCGAGCCGGCCGGCGACGGCGTGCAGGCGGTCACCCCTCCGTCGTACCGGCCCGACGCCGGCACCGAGATCGACCTGGTGGAGGAGGTGGCCCGCCACCACGGGTACTCCAACGTCCGCCGCACGGTGCCCGTCAGCCCCTACGTCGGCCACCTCACCACCTACCAGCGGGAGCGGCGCCGGCTGCGCGACGTGCTGGCCGGGGCCGGCGTGAGCGAGGCGGTGTCGCCGCCGCTGCTGGCGCCGGGCGACCACGAGCGCACCGGCCACGCCGGCGAGCTGATCGAGGCGGTCGACCCGCTGGCCCGCGAGGAGTCGGTGCTGCGGGCCACCCTGCTGCCCAGCCTGCTCAAGGCGGTGGGCTTCAACGCCGCCCGCCGCAACGCCGACGTGTGGCTGTTCGAGGTGGGCAAGGTGTTCCGGGTCCCCACCGGCCGGCGGGGACCGTTGCCCGACGAGCGCGAGCTGCTGGGCGTGGCCCTGGCCGGCGAGGGCGGCGGGGCGCCGGCGGCCAAGCAGGTCCTCGACGTGGTGCTCGACGCCTTCCGGCGCGAGGCCCGCATCGAGGCGGCCACCGCCCCCGGCCTGCACCCCACCCGCACCGCGCGCGTGCTGCTCGGCTTCGACGTCATCGGCCACGTGGGCGAGGTCGACCCCGAGGTGGCCGCCGCCTTCGGGATCGAGGGGCGGGTCGGCTGGATCGACCTCGACCTGTCCGGGCTGCTCCCAACCTCGCACAGCTACGCCCAGGCGAGGCCCGTTCCGCGCCACCCGTCGAGCGACGTCGACCTGGCCTTCGTCGTCGACGACGCCGTGCCGGCCGCCGCCGTGGCCGGCACCGTGCGCCGGGCCGCCGGGCCCCTGCTCGAGGACCTGCGGCTGTTCGACGTGTACCGCCACGAGCGGCTGGGCGCCGGCCGGCGCAGCCTGGCCTACCGCCTGCGCCTCCAGGCCCCCGACCGCACCCTCACCGACGCCGACGTGGCCGAGGTGCGCACCGCCTGCATCGAGGCGGTGGCCGCCACCCACGGGGGCGAGCTGCGGGCGTAGAAGTGTCCCCGGCCCGGTAGCATTCGGGGCGGAACACGATCCCGGAGGTGGCATCCCATGCTCACCCGCACCAAGGTCCCCCAGCTGCACGACGACCGGGTCGACACCGTCGCCCTCGAGCGCCCCGCCCGGCGCCGGCCGGTGGGCGAGTGGCTGGGCGAGCAGGGCGTCGTCACCGGCTGGCCGCGGCGGCTTGGCCTGCTGTGGGTGGCCACCCTCGTGGCGGTCACGGTCATCGAGCCGGCGCCGGCCCACCCCGACGCCCCGGAGCCGGTGTGGGCCGGCCTCCTGGCCCTGGCCCTGTTCGCCTTCCTGGGAGTCATGGGCGCCGGCCTGGCCCGGCGCCAGCGGCTCGGCCTGATCGCCTCTGTGGCCGCCGGCGGCATCGCCATCTTCGCCACCGCCATGTGCCCGGTCTCCGGCCACCACGAATCCATCGGCCTGTGGTGGTTCGCCCAGATGGCCGGCTTCACCGGCCTGGTCGCCGCCAGCCTCGTCGCCCTGCGCCGCACCCGCTCCTGACGCACCGACATGTCGATCGCGGCGAAATTCGCCGCGCTTCGCATGTCAGTCCAGGAGGGCCTCGGCCGCGGTCCACGGGTCGGTGCGGCGGGCGGCCACGTCGGCGGTCGCCTGCTCGAACGCCGGCCCCGTGCAGCGCTCGTCCACCCGCCGGCCCAGCTCGTGGGCCACGATGGCCCGCACCTCCTCGGCCACCCGGCCGGCCCGCCGGCGCTCCAGGGCGCCGGTGTCCTCCTGGAACGCCCGGTGGGCGCCGACGGCCTCCCACAGTTCCTTCACGCCCTCCCCGGTGGCGGCGACGGTGCGCAGGACGGGGGGGCGCCAGGGGCCGGGGTGGAGGTCCATGTCGAGCATCAGCTCCAGGTCCCGCACGGTGGCGTCGGCGCCGGGACGGTCGGCCTTGTTCACCACCAGGAGGTCGGCCGCCTCCAGCAGGCCCGCCTTGCTGGCCTGCACGGCGTCGCCCCACCCCGGGTTGACCACCACCACGGTGGTGTCGGCGGCGCCGGCCACCTCGATCTCCACCTGGCCGACGCCCACCGTCTCGACGAGCACCACGGGGAAGCCGGTGGCGTCGAGCACCCTGATGGCCTCCGGCGTGGCGAGGGCCAGGCCTCCCAGGTGGCCGCGGGTGGCCATGGAGCGGATGAAGACACCGGGGTCGCCGGCGTGGCCCTGCATGCGCACGCGGTCGCCCAGGATGGCGCCGCCCGAGAAGGGCGAGGACGGGTCGACGGCCAGCACCGCCACCTCGGCACCGGCGCCCCGGAGGGCGGTGATGAGGCGGTCGGTGAGGGTGGACTTGCCCGCCCCCGGCGCCCCGGTGAGCCCCACCGTGTAAGCGTGGCCGCCGGCGGGGTGGGTCAGCCGGCCTACGCCGCGGGCCACGGTGCCGCCGCGCTCCACCAGGGAGATGAGGCGGGCGAGAGAGGCCCGGTCGCCGTCCCGGGCCGCCGCCAGCAGGGCGGCGGGGTCGTTCAGAAGCGGGTCTCGACGTTCCCGAACGGGCTGTCGAAGCCGTCGGTGGTGTCGAAGTCGATGCCCTTGGCCCGCACCTCGGTGATACCGGGGACCCGGTCCTTCAGGATGCGCTCGATGCCGGCCTTCAGGGTGAGCGACGACATCGGGCAGCCGCCGCAGGCGCCCATGAGCTCGATGTCGACGACGCCCGAGTCCTCGTCGACCGACAGCAGCCGCATGTCGCCGCCGTCGGCCTGGAGCGCCGGACGGATCACGTCCATGGCCTCGAGGAGCTGAGCTTCCATACCGACACGGTACAACCGGCCCGGGCCCGCTCCCATTCCCCCGGCTGCCGGCGCCCTACTCCAGTGCGCCGGGGCTGGCCGGCACGTCGACGGCGTGCTCCCGGAGCGCCTCCAGCGGGACGATGTCGAGCGCCCGCTCGTGGGTGGACGCGAGGACGACGAAGGCCGCGCACCCGTCGAGATGGGCGCGGAGCCAGTTGCGGGCGGTGACGCACCAGCGGTCGCCGGGCACCAGGCCGGGGAACCGGAACTCGGGGCGGGGCGTGACGAGGTCGTTGCCGATGCCCCGCTGGTGCTCGAGGAACTCGGCGGTGACGACGGCGCAGATGGTGTGGCTGCCCAGATCCTCGGGCCCCGTGGTGCAGCACCCGTCTCGGTAGAACCCGGTGACCGGGTCGGTGCCGCACGGCTCCAGTGCGCCGCCCAGGACGTTGCGATCGGCCATGCCCCGCAGTATCCCGCGCCGGGCGCCCGGCGCCGAATTTCCTCGACGGGATGGTAGAAATGGCGACGGGGCCCGACGCCGAACCGGGGGAGGGGGCATGACACCCACACTCCAGCAGCAGGCCCGTGCTCTCGGCGACCCCACCCGGCACGCCATCTTCCGGTACCTGGCCGACGCCGGCGAGCCGGTCGACGTCGCCCGCCTCACCGCCCAGTTCTCGCTGCACCACAACGCCATCCGCCAGCACGTGTCCAAGCTGGTCGACACCGGACTGGTGGAGGCCACCACAGTCTCGGCCGGAGGCCGGGGGCGGCCGAAGCTCGTCTTCGCCGTGGCCCCGCGCGCCTACGACCGGTGGGGGACGCTCGGGCCCTACGAGCGGCTGAGCCTCCTGCTGGCCGAGGTGATCAGCTCGGGAGACACGCCCGTCGAGGTCGGCCGGCGGGCCGGCCGGGAGGCGGCCCCCTCCGAGGGTCCTCGCGACACGGTGGCCGACATCGTCAAGGTGATGGCCCGCCAGGGTTTCGACCCCGAGGTGCGCTCGCGGCGGGGCGGGGTCGAGATCGTCCTCCGGGTCTGCCCCTTCGAGTCCACCGCCCTGGCCGACCCGCGCACGGTGTGCGGGCTGCACCAGGGGATCGCCGAGGGCCTGGCCGAAGGCACCGGGGTCACGGTCGAGGGACTGGTGGCGAACGACCCCCGCCGGGCCAATTGCCGGCTGCGCCTGGGTGTCGGCGAGGCCGGCTGACCCGCGCTCAGCCCCGGCTGACGTCGGCCCCGAGGGAGCGGAGCTTCCCGGCGAGGTCCTCGTAGCCCCGGTCGATGTGGTAGCCGTCGGCCACCACCGTCTCGCCCTCGGCCGCCAACCCGGCCAGCACCAGGCCGGCGCCGGCCCGCAGGTCGGTGGCCTTCACCGGCGCGGCCGACAGCCTCGGCACGCCCCGCACGAGGGCGTGGTGGCCGCGGACCCGGATGTCGGCGCCCATGCGCACCAGTTCGTTGACGTAGCGGAACCGGTTGGCGCCGTAGAGGTTCTCGGTGACGATGGCCGTGCCGTCGGACACCGCCAGGATGCTCATGAGCACGGGCTTGTAGTCGGTGACGATGCCGGGATACGGGAGGGTGGAGACGTCGGCGGCCTGGAGGCGGCCGGGGGCGAAGGCCCACAGCCCGTCGCTGGTGGGCGACGTTCGCAGGCCCATCTCGCCCAGCTTCAGCAGCAGCATGTCCATGTGCTCGGCCCGGGCGCCGCGGATGGTGACCTCGCCGCCGGCCACCGCCACCGCGCCGAGGAAGGTTGCCGCCTCGACGCGGTCGGGGATGGCGGTGTGGTCAACCGGGTGCAGCTCCTCCACGCCCTCGACGGTGATGGTGGACGTGCCGGCGCCCCGGATGTGGGCCCCCATGCGGTTGAGCATGCCGGCCAGGTCGGCGATTTCCGGCTCCCGCGCCGCGTTCTCGATGACGGTGGTGCCCTTGGCCCGCACGGCGGCCATGAGCACCGTGTCGGTGGCGGTGTGGCTCGGGACCTCCAGCAGGACGCGGTTGCCGGCCAGCACCGGCGCCCGGCCTTCGATGATCCCGTGGCTCAGCTCGAAGGTGGCCCCGAGCGCCTCCAGGGCGCCGAGGTGGTCGTCGACCGGGCGGGACCCGAAGTCGTCGCCCCCGGGCATGGACACGCAGGCCTCGCCGCACGCCGCCAGCAGGGGCCCGAGCACCACGATGGACGCCCGCATGCGCTCCACCAGCTCGTAGGGCGCCGACGGGGTGATCTCGGCCGGCCGGCGGATGTGGAGGGCGTCGCCGTCGCGGCCCACGGCGACCCCCATGGCCCGGAGGAGCTCGCACATCGTGTCCACGTCGTCGATCCGGGGGGCGTTGCGGATGACGTGGACGCCCTCGGCCAGCAGGGTGGCGGCCAGCAGCTTCAGCACCGAGTTCTTGGCCCCGCCCACCCGCACCTCGCCGGCGAGCGGCGGGCCGGGGCGCACCAGGAAGCGGTCCACGGCAGAGCGTACCTTTTCCGCCGGCCTCGTCGGTATGCTCCGGCGATGCGGGCCCACGTGGACGAGGACGCCGTCGTCGCCCTCACCCGGTCCCTCGTGGCGGTCGACACCCAGAACCCGCCGGGCAACGAGGCGGCGGTCGTCGACGCCTGCCGGGCCGCCCTGGAGCCCCTCGGCGCCCGCATCGAGGTGTTCGAGCCGGCGCCCGGGCGGGCGTCGCTGCTCGCCACCGTCGGCACCGGCGACCGGCCCGTCCTGCTCGTCAACGGTCATATCGACGTCGTACCCGTTCACCGCCCCGGTTGGACACGCGATCCCTTCGGCGGCGAGCTGGTCGACGGCCGCCTCTACGGACGGGGCACCTGCGACATGAAGGGCGGCATCGCCGCCGCACTGGAGGGGCTGGCCGCCCTGCGCCGGGCCGGGCGGGAGCCGGCCTGCGACCTGGCGTTCCACCTGGTGGCCGACGAGGAGCGGGGCGGCGCCCTCGGCACCGCCGCCCTGGTGGCGGCGGGCAAGGTGGCGGCCGCCGGCTGCGTGGTACCCGAGCCCACGGGCATGGCGGTGTGCGTGGCCGAGCGGGGCCTCTACGTGGCGGACCTGATCGTGCACGGAAGGCCGGCGCACGGCAGCGAGCCCCGCAACGGCATCTCGGCGGTGGAGCTGGCGGCCAAGGCCGTCCTCGCCCTCCACGCCGCCGACTTCGGCGGCCCCGAGCACGAGCTGCTGGGCCGGCCGACGTGCAACATCGGCGAGATCCACGGCGGCACCGGCCACAACACCGTGGCCGAGCGCTGCATGGTGAAGGTCGACCGCCGCCTGCTGCCGGGCGACACCGCCGAGTCGGCCGAGGCCGGCGTACGGGCCAAGCTCGACGCCATCAGCGACCCCGACCTGCGCTACGAACTGGTCACCGAGGTGCTGGGGGAGGCGTCGGAACTCGACCCCGCCCACCCGTTCGTCGGGCACGTCCAGGCGGCCGTCGCCGCCGTGCTGGGTGAGCCGGCGCCGGTCATCGGGATGCGCTTCACCACCGACGCCCGGTTCGTGCGCAACCAGGTGGGCATCCCGGCCGTGGTGTTCGGGCCCGGCGACATCGCCCAGGCCCACGGCAACGACGAGTGGGTGGCGGTGGACCGGCTGGTCGCCGCCGCCGCCGTGTTCGCCGAGCTGTACGCCACCTTCCCCGGGTGAGGGGCCGGCGGCCGGCGCCCCTCCGGCGGGTCGTCACCGAGGGAGAGGTCGACGACGCCGGCCTGGCCCTCGTCCTCGCTCCCCGCCACGGCATCGTGCTGGAGGAGGCCGACGGCCCGGGCGCCTACGTTTCGGCGGCCGGGCTGCTCGGGGACTACCGGCGGACGGTTGCGGCGGAGGCGGCGGGGGAGGGCCGCCACCGCGTGCGCCAGACGGTGGAGTACCGGCTCGACCTGCCCCTGTGGGGGCTGCTGTTCCGGTGGCCGCTGCGGCGGACCATGGGCCGCCTGGGCGGTGCCCACGGCGTGCCCTGGTGGGCGCCGCCCGACCGCCTCGACGCCCGCTCGGCCTCGATGCTCGGCGCCCTGTGCAGCCTGTCGGTGGTGGTCGGGTACCTCGGCACGGTGCTCACCCAGACGATCACCTTCGCGGCCAAGGAGTTCGGCGCCGGCACGGGCGCCCAGGGCGTGGCCCTGGCGGCCGTGCGGGCCGACGTGGTGGTGGCCCTGGTGCTGGTGTCGATGGCCGACAAGCGGGGCCGCCGGCGGGTGCTGCTGCTGTCCTCGGCGGCGGGGTGCCTGCTCACCGCCACGGGCGCCCTCGCCCCGTCCCTGTGGTTCCTCGCCGGCAGCCAGGTCGTCACCAGGGGGTTCGTGACGGCGGCCGCCATCGTCCTCACCGTGGCCGCCGCCGAGGAGATGCCCAAGGGGTCGCGGGCGTACGCCATCAGCCTTCTGGCCATGGCCGCCGCCCTGGGGGCGGGCATCTGCGTGATCCTGCTGCGGGTGGCCGACCTGGCCGGCGGGTGGCGGCTGCTGTTCGCCGCCGGCGCCCTGGGCCTGCCGGCGGTGCGGGCGGTGGGGCGGGTGCTGCCCGAGAGCCGGCGCTTCCGTGCCCCGCACGGCGACGTGGGGATGGCCGGGCACGGCCGCCGGTTCTGGCTGCTGGCCGTCTCGGCGTTCCTCTTCAACCTGTTCTTCGCCCCCGCGTCCCAGTTCGGGAACGAGTACCTGCGCACCGAGCGGGGGTTCTCGGCCGCCCGCATCTCGACGTTCACGCTGCTCACGGCCACGCCCGGGGGCATCGGCGTGGTGGTGGGCGGCCGGCTGGCCGAGCGGGGCCGGCGGTGGGTGGGCGCGGTGGCCCTGGTGGTGGGCGTCGGCGCCACCGTGCTGATGTTCTCGGTGTCCGGGTGGCTGCTGTGGTTCTGGTCCGTGGTCGGCTCGATCGTGGGCGCCGCCACCATCCCGGCCCTCGGGGTCTACGGCCCGGAGCTGTTCCCCACGTCGCTCCGGGGCAAGGCCAACGGCGCCATCGCCGTGCTGGGCCGGGCGGGCAGCGTCGTGGGCCTCATCGCCGCCGGCCGCCTGGCCGCCGTCTCCTCGTTCGGCCCCGCCATGGCCGCCCTCGCCATCGGCCCCGTCCTGCTGGCCGCCCTCGTCGTCGCCCGCTACCCCGAGACCGCCCACACCGAACTGGAGGACCTCAACCCCGAGGACCGGCCCGTCTCGAGTACATAGGGTGCGGAAACCGCACCCTATGTACTCGAGATCAGCCAGTCGACGACGGCGGCGGCCACGTCGGCGTCCCGGCCCCGCAGGCCGTGGTCGGCGCCGTCGATCCACACGCGGTGGACGGGGCCGGGGATGGCAGCGGTGTGGGACTCCAGCTCGGCCGGCGTGGCGAAGGCGTCGCGGGTGCCGGACACGAACAGGCAGGGGATGGTGAGGGCGGGGAAGTGGTCCACCCGCAGGGTGTCGGGGCGGCCGGGCGGGTGGAGGGGGTAGGACACCAGCACGAGGGCCAGGCACGGGACGCCGTCGGCGGCGGCCATCGAGCAGATGCGCCCGCCGAAGGACCGCCCGCCCATGGCGACGGCCGCCGGCTCCAGCCCGTGGGCCTCGGCCAGCCCGGCGGCGGCGCGCCGCACGACCTCGATCAGCGCCGGCGGCTTGCCGCCCCGGGCGAGCCCGATGCGCTGGACGGCGACGCCGGCCGCCGTCGCCGCCCGGTCGATGGCCACCAGCGCCGGCTGATCCGGCCCGGCCGACGCCCCCGGCGCCAGCAGCAGCCCTCGCGAAGGGCGGTCGGGGCTCACCCGCTGCCCAGCAGGATGCGCCGGGCCTCGGTGAGCTCGGTGATGCGGGTGCTGGCGCCCTCCGACTCGGCGCCGTGGTCGGGATGGGCGTCGCGCACCAGGGCCCGGAAGCGGCGGATGATGTCGCTGCGGGGCGGCTCGCTGCGGGTGGAGAACCCGAGCACCTCGAGGGCCCACCGCTCGTCCCCCAGCGGCTTGGTGGCGCGGAAGGCGGCCTCGTCGCCGGCCAGGTAGGCGATCATCCGCTCGTCGGGGTCGCCCTCCCAGCGGGTGGCCCGCCGCAGCAGGCGGAACACGCCGGGCCGCACGGCCGACTCCAGCCGGCTGGCGGCGTAGACCGACCCGAGCACCTGGGGCATGCCCGCCCCGTGGTCGTCGAGCTCCAGGACCCGGACCCCGCCCTGGTCGACCAGCCGGTGGCGGCTGCGGTCGAGGCCGACCACGTCGGTCTGGAAGCGGTGGCGCAGGCGGGGCTGCGCCACCCGGCCCCGGTACTCGAGGTCCCAGAGGAGCCGGTCGATCCCGTCGCGCTCCTCGTCGGGCAGCGTGGCCACCCAGGCGCCGAGGATGCCGGCGAGGAGGATGCCCCCGTGGTTGGGCCCGTCCGTGGGCAGGAACAGGTCGCCGAGGGCGACCCGGCGCGTGGGGGCGACGGCGCGCGAATGCCGGATCTCGATCTCGGCGAGGAGCACCTCCGGAAGCTACCGGGCTGGGAACCGGCGCCGCTACGCTCGCCGACGGCTCGAGGAGGGAATGTGACCGAACCTGCACGGGACGACGCCGTCCTGCCGGCCACGCGGGTCCTGTCGGCGTTCATCGTCCCGTTCCTGGTCGTGGCCTTCGTGGTGCTCTACGGGTTCCCGGGCCACACCGCCCGGTTGTTCGCGTGGACCATCAAACCGGCCATGACGCCGATGATGCTCGGCGCCGTCTACATAGGCGGGGCCTACTTCTTCGTCCAGGCCTACCGGGCCGGCGAATGGCACACGATCAAGGCCGGCTTCGTCGCCGTCGGCACCTTCGCCACCGCCCAGGGCGTGGCCACCGTCGTGCACTGGGACCGGTTCAACCACGACCACGTCGCCTTCTGGCTGTGGGCCGGCCTGTACTTCACCACCCCGTTCCTGGTGTGGGCGGCCTGGCTGGCCAACGGCCGGCGGGGGTCCCGTCCCGGGCCCGACGACCTGGTGCTTCCTCCTCCCGCCCGCTGGGCGATCGCCGGCGTCGGCGCCGTCGCCGTCGTCGCCGGGCTCTTCCTGTTCCTCGCGCCGGCTCGGGCCATCGACGTGTGGCCGTGGCTGCTGACGCCGCTCACGTCCCGGGTGATGGGCGGCATCTTCCTGCTCGGGACCGCCGGCCTGGGCGTGCTCACCGACCCCCGCTGGACCACCTCGCGCCTCATGCTCCGGGTGGAGGTCTTCATGCTGAGCCTGGTCCTCCTGGCGGCGGCCCGGGCCCACGCCGACTTCGACGGCGCCAACCCGCTCACCTGGTCGCTGCTCGGCGGCTTCGCCGCCGTGGTGGTCGGGGCCGCCGCCCTGTCCCGGGCGATGGACCGGCGGACGGCGGAGCAGTGACCAGCGACTACCACTTCTTCACCACCTGGCGGGTGGCGGCGACGCTCGCGGAGGTCAAGGCGGTCCTCGGCGACGGCCCGTCGCTGCCCCGGTGGTGGCCGTCGGTGTATCTCAGCGTCGACGTGGTCGACGAGGGTGGGCCCGACGGCGACGGAGCGGTCATCGACCTCCACACCAAGGGCTGGCTGCCCTACACCCTGAAGTGGCGCCTTTCGGTCACCGAGCCGATCACCGACGCCGGCTTCGCCCTCTCGGCCGCCGGCGATCTGGAGGGCACGGGCGTGTGGGCCTTCGCCGTCGACGGGCCCGAGGTCGTCATCACCTACGACTGGCGGGTCCACGCCGCCAAGCCGCTGCTCCGCCGGCTGGCCTGGCTGCTCAAGCCCGCCTTCGCTGCCAACCACACCTGGGCCATGCGGCGGGGGGAAGAGAGCCTTCGCCTCGAGCTGCGGCGCCGGCGCAACCCGTCCGACGCCTCCATACCGCCCCCGCCGCCGCCGACCTTCCGCTTCCTCACTCGGCAAGGTAGGGGCCGATGACGGTGCCAGCGGGTTCGTCGGTGCCGGCGCCGTCGACGGACGCCAGCGCCACGAGACGCGGATGGCCGACCAGGGGGGCGAGGTCCGGATCGCGTGCGACGGCAGCCGCCGGGTAGCCGTGCCTGATCGCCGTCTCGAGCCACTCGAGCGCCCGCTCCTCGTCGCCGGCCCGGCACAGGGAACAGGCGCAGTTCCAGGCGACGAAGGCGGCCCGGCGGGTGCGCCAGAGGCGGCGACCGACCTCGTAGGACTCCGTGAACCGGCCCCTGTGGTGCAGGAGCATCTGCGCCTGCTCGACGATGTGGAGGGCCCGCGCCGCCTGAAGGGGTAGCGCGAAGGCGATCCTGCCTCGGGCCAGCTCCAGGCGCGTCCACCGGGACAACCGGCCGGTTCCGGGCTGGTCGGAGATGCAGTCGGCGAGCAGGGTGCGGCAGTCGAGCGAGGTGGAACGGAGGACCTCCCTCGCCTTCGCCGTCTCCCCCCGGATGGCGTGGTAGCCCACGGCGCGGAGCCCGAAGGTGTTGCGGTTCCAGCGATGGTGCAACCGCTGCACCAGCTGCTCGTAGGCGGCGACCGCCTCCGCCGGGGCCGTTCGCACCAGTCCTCGGCGGCCCGCAGGTCGTCGAGCAGGGCATAGTCGTGCCGGGCGGCGAAGTGCAGCTGGAGCCACCGCAGGCCGACCAACAGGACGACGGCCGACCCGAGCCACCAGCCGAGGGGGATCGGCTGGTCGGCGTCGAGGCGCCAGAGGACGTAGATGAGCCACGCGTCGGCGAGCACCCCGATGGCGAGGGCGACGGGGCGGCGGACGGTCTTCCACGCCGAGGGCGTGCCGAGCCAGAACGCAGGAGAGCTGCCAGCGGGCGGCGGCTCAAAGGGCTTTCCGGCCATCGGACGGCCACGGTACCGGGCGCGACGGCCCTGACCGGCTGACCGGCCGCCCGCCCATGGGCGATCATGCCCGGCATGGAGCACGAGCAGCAGGGGGACGGGGCCGCCGGGCACGGCGTCGCTGCGGGGACGGCCAAGGCGGTTCTCGCCGTGAGTGCCCTCGGCGTCGTCTACGGCGACATCGGCACCAACCCGCTGTTCGCCATGCGGGAGGCGTTCGTCGCCCGCCACCACGTCACCATCTCGGCCGGCAACATCCTCGGGCTGCTGTCGCTGATGTTCTGGTCGCTCCTGGTGGTGATCACGCTCAAGTACCTGACGTTCGTGATGCGGGCCGACAACGACGGCGAGGGCGGCATCGTCGCCCTGTCCGCTCTGGCGGTGGGCGGCCAGGCCCCCCGCCGGGGCGCCCCGTGGGTCTTCCTGCTGGTGGGGCTGTTCGGGGCCGCCCTGCTGTACGGGGACGGCATGATCACACCGTCCATCTCCGTGCTGGCCGCCGTCGAGGGGACGCTGGTGGCGCAGCCGGGGCTCAAGCCGCTGGTCATTCCGGCGGCGGTGGTCATCCTGATCGGCTTGTTCGCCGTGCAGCACAAGGGGACCGCCGTCATCGGCCGCATCTTCGGGCCGGTGATGATCGTGTGGTTCTCCACCATGGCGGTGCTGGGCGGGTCGCACATCGTCCAGCGCCCGGGCGTCCTGCGGGCGGTGTGGCCGGGCCACGCGGTGTCCTTCTTCGTGCACAACGGCTTCACCGGGTTCCTCGTGCTGGGCGCCGTGATCCTGGTCGTCGTCGGTGGGGAAGCGCTCTACGCCGACATGGGCCACTTCGGGCGCGGGCCCATCGCCGTCGGGTGGTACGCGCTGGTGCTGCCCTCCCTGGTGCTCGTCTACTTCGGGCAGGGCGCCCTGCTGCTCGACAACCCCGGCGCCATCGAGAACCCCTTCTACCGGATGGCCCCCGACTGGGCGCTCTACCCGCTGGTGGTGCTGGCCACCCTCGCCACCGTCATCGCCTCCCAGGCCCTCATCTCGGGTGCCTTCTCGCTCACCCACCAGGCCATGCAGCTCGGCTACTGCCCCCGGGTGAAGGTGCGGCACACGTCTGAGACGCACATCGGGCAGATCTACATCCCGTCGGTGAACTGGCTGCTGATGGTCGCCTGCATCGGCCTGGTGCTCGGGTTCCGCCACTCGGCCAGCCTGGCGGCCGCCTACGGCGTGGCGGTCACCACCACCATGGTGATGACCACCGCCCTGTTCTTCGTGGTGGCCCGCCGGCGCCTCGGCCTGCCCTCCTGGCTGGTCGGGCCCGTGTGCGCCGCCTTCTTCGCCGTCGACATGGCCTTCTTCCTGGCCACGCTGTTCAAGATCCCCGAGGGCGGCTGGTTCCCGTTGCTGGTCGGCGCCGCGGTGTTCGCCGTCCTCACCACTTGGCGCACCGGGCGCCTCATCGTCGGGGAACGGCTCGTCGGTCGAAACCCGTCGCTCCGGCTGCTCGTCGACAGCCTGCTGGAGGGCCACCGCCAGCGGGTGCCCGGCACCGGCGCCTACCTCTACGCCACGCCCGGGGCGGCCCCGCCGGCGCTGCTGGCCAACCTGCGGCACAACCGGTCGCTGCACGAGCAGGTGCTGGTCATCTCGATCGTCACCGAGAAGCGGCCGCGGGTGCCCAAGATCCGCCGGGCCGAGATCACCGACCTCGGCTGCGGCTTCCACCAGGTCGTCCTCCACTACGGGTTCCTCGACGAGCCCGACGTCCCCCGGGCCCTCCAGGAGCGGGTCGTCATGCACACGGGCACGGACCTGGATTCGACGCACTACTTCGTGGGCCGGGAGGCGGTGCGCGTCACCAGGATCCCAGGGATGGCGTGGTGGCGGGAGCGGCTGTTCGCCGTCCTCCTCCGCAACGCCACCGGGGCGGCGACCTACTTCAAGCTGCCGGTCGAGCAGACGATGGAGGTCGGCATGGTGGTCGAGCTGTAGTCGTAGGTTGGCATCCGGCCGCCGGGGAATGAGGGCACTACGACCCAAGGAGGCCCCATGCACCGACCCCCGTTCGTTGCGCGCCTGCTCGGCGCCCTGGCGATCCTGCTCACGGGTGTGGTCGGTACCGCCGCCTCGCCGGCGGCGGCGGCCGGCGTCCCGGCCTTCGACCACATCTTCACCATCGTCATGGAGAACCACTCCTACAACGAGATCATCGGCAGCAGCTCGGCGCCGTACATCAACTCGCTGGCCTCCCAGTACGGCCTGGCCACCAACTACTTCGCCGTGGCCCACCCGAGCCTGCCCAACTACCTGGCCCTGGCCGGCGGCTCCACCTTCGGGGTCACCACCGACTGCACCACCTGCTTCCAGAACCAGCCCAACATCGCCGTCGACCGGGTGGAGGCCTCTGGCCGCACCTGGAAGGGCTACATGGAGTCGATGCCCTCGCCCTGCTTCGTCGGCGACGCCTCGCCGTATGCCCAGAAGCACGACCCGTTCATCTACTTCGACGACGTCCGGCTGAACGCCACCGAGTGCAACAAGGTCGTCCCCTACACCAGCCTGGCCGGCGACCTGGCCTCGGCGGCGACCACGCCGAGCTACGGGTGGATCACCCCCAACCTGTGCAACGACATGCACGACTGCTCCATCGCCACCGGCGACACGTGGCTGGCCGACAACGTCCCCGCCATCTTGAACTCGCCCGCCTTCACCACCCAGAACTCGTTGCTGGTGATCACCTTCGACGAGGACGACTCCAGCCAGTCCAACCAGGTGGCCACCCTGGTGATCAACAAGGGCGTGACCCCCGGCTTCCGCTCGGGCGTGCACCACGACCACTACTCGCTGCTGAAGACGGTCGAGGCGGCGTGGGGCCTGCCCGCCCTGACGGCCAACGACGGCAACGCCCAGCCGATGAGCGACTTCTTCGGCGGCTCCACGGCCACCCTCCCGGGCGCACCCACCAACGCCGCGGCGGTGGCGGGCAAGCGCTCGGCCACCGTGTCGTGGACCCCGCCGGCCGCCGACGGCGGCTGTGCCGTCACCGGCTCCACGGTGACCGGCTCGCCCGGCGGCAGCGCCGCGGTGGCCGGGACGGCGACGTCGGTGAAGGTCACCGGCCTCAAGCCGGGCGTCACCTACACCTTCACGGTGGCCGCCACCAACTGCGTCGGGACCGGCCCGGCCTCCGCCCCGTCGAACCCGGTGGTGCCCACCAGGCGCTGACCGCCGATCGGCGTCAGACGAAGCGGCGCAACAGGTCGCGCAGGGCGGCGGCGTCGCGGAGCACGACCTCGTCGTCGGCCTCCGCCTCGATCGACTCCACGATGGTGTGCGACAGCTGCTGGACCTGCTTCCACACGGCCGGCTCCACGCCGTAGGGAGCGGGGGCGGCCGCCGCCGCGGCGGCGGCCATGGCCAGCTCGCCGGCCGTCTCGACCTCGACCGAGTGGTCGTCGGCCAGGCGGTCGGCGGCCACGAACAGGTTGGACATCACGGCGTAGACCGCCTCGTCGTCGACGTCGTCCTCCTCCTCGTCCGGCACCGCCTCGAGGGCGTCGGGGAACTCGACCCGGTCCATGATCGCGTCGACCTGGTCCTCGGCGTCCTCCAGGACCACCAGGTCGTCGCCCTCCCAGCGGTGGGCGATCTCCTCGCTGGTGAGCATGGTGTCGAGGGCGTTGCGCTCGCCCTCCTCCCAGCCGTCCATCTCGTACTGGACGATGTTGTCGTCGGCCACGAGGACCCCGCACTCGCTGCACACGGCCACGCCGTGCTCGTACTCGGCGCCGCACTTGGGACAGAAGGTCGTGGTCATCGCGCCATTGCAGCAGATACGAAGGTGGCCGTGCGCTCCAACGCGTCGCGGGCGGTGGCCGGCGACCGCCACCCGTGCTTCTCGCCGGCGTAGACGTGGTGTTCCGCCGACCGCAGGGCGCCGGCCAGCCGCTCGGACTGGGCCGCCGGCACCACCGGGTCGTCGGCGCCGTGGAGGAGCAGGACGGGAGCGGTGATGCGGTCGGCGACCGCCAGCGGGGACCGGTCCCGGTAGAGGCCGGCCGCCTCGGGCAGCGGCCCGATGAGCCGGACGGGGTAGTGGGCCTCGTAGCGGTGGGTGGCGGCCACCAGGTCGAGCAGGTCGGCCACCGGGTACAGGGCGACGACTCCCGCCCAACGGTCGGGCTCCAGCGCGGCGGCGAGGAGGGCCACCGTGCCGCCCGACGAGGACCCCACCGCCACCAGCCGGTCGGGGTGGCCCCAGCCCCGTTCCACCGCCGCCCGGGCGCCGGCCGCCACGTCGGCCACGTCGACGTCGCACCACCCGCCCCGCAGCGCCTGGGCCCAGCCCCGGCCCCACCCGGTGGACCCCCGCTGGTCGGGGTGCAGCACGGCGAACCCGCGGCTCAGGAAGAACGCCGCGTCGTCGTCGAAGATCACCCGGAACTGGCCCGTCGGGCCGCCGTGGGCCCACACCAGCAGCGGGGGCGGGTCGTCGCCCGCCGGCGGCCGCCACAGACGGCCCCGCACCACCGCCCCGTCGTCGCCCTCCCAGGACACGACCTCCGGCTCGGGCATCCAGGCGGCGGCCGCCGCCAGGTCGCCGGACGGTCCGGTGGCCAGGACCCGCCGCGCCCCGGTGGCCGGGTCGACAGCGACGACCGAGGTCGGCGTGCGGGCCCCGCTGCGCAGGCAGGCGATGGTGTCGCCGGCCCAGGTGATGGAGGAGTGGACGCCCCGGGACAGCTCGCGCACCGACCCGGTGGCCACGTCGGCCACGCACAGCACGCCGAAGCCGGCCTCGTTGCGGCAGAAGGCGATCTCCCGCCCGTCGGGCGACCAGGCGAAGGACCGGAGCCCCGGCCCCCATGCCGGCCCCCCGTGCTCGCGCTCCTCGGCCACCAGCGGCCGGCCGCCCACCCAGAGGTTCTGCCACCCGCCGGCGTCGGACAGGTAGGCGAGCGACGAGCCGTCGGGCGACCAGCGGGGCTCCTGCACCGCCACGTCCGGCCCGCCGGCGACCGGCTTCCCGTCCACCGCGACCCGGCTCTCGTCCCACGGCATCGCCGGCACGTCCCACTCCTGCCAGGCCAGCCGCCCGTCCGGCGCCCACGACGGGTCGAGGGCGAAGTCGGCGCCGGCCGCCACCACCTCCACGTCGCCGCCGACCGCTGCCACCACCGACACCGCCCGCGTGTCGTCCACGAACGCCAGCCGCCGGCCGTCGGGCGAGGCGGCCAGGGCGGCGGCCCCCGACCCCGAGTACATAGGGTGCGGATTCCGCACCCTATGTACTCGGGACAGGCAGATGCCGCCGTCGCGCGTGACGTAGGCGATGCCACCGTCGACCCAGGCGAGGACGCCGCCCCGGCCGGCAGGCTCGGGGTCGGCGGCGACCACCCGCTCGGGGCCGCCGGCGGTGGGGACCACGACGACCCGGGACCCGTCCTCGTCGCCGGCCACGAAGGCCACCTCCGACCCGTCCGGGCTCAGCACCGGCTCGGACAGCGACCGGCCGCCGGCGCAGGCCGCGGCCGGCAGGGGCTCGACATCCATGGGTCAGATCAAAGCACGGGGTCCTCGGTCCAGCGGCCGAACTCGGTGGCCAGGGCGTCGACGATCTCGCCGACGCTGGCGTGGGCCCGCACTGCGTCGAGGATGGGCGGCACCAGGTTGACCTCGGGCCGCCCGGCCGCCTCCCGCACCGCCGCCAGGCAGGAGGACACCGCGGTGGAGTCCCGGCCGGCCCGGACCCGGGCCAGGCGCGATCGCTGGCACTCCTCGACCTCCGGGCCGATGGAGAGGATGGGTGTGGGGGTGTCGTCGGTCTCGGTGAAGCGGTTGACGCCGACGACCACCCGCCGGCCGGCGGCCACCTTCTTCTCGAAGCGGTAGGCGGCGTCGGCGATCTCGCCCTGGAACCAGCCCGACTCGATGGCCACCACCACTCCGTCGAGGATGGAGCCGTCGCCCAGCCGGTCGAGGTGGGCGAACACCTCCTCGGCCTGGCGCTCCAGCTCGTCGGTGATCGACTCCACGAACCACGAGCCGCCCAGCGGGTCGCAGACGTGGGCCACGCCGGTCTCGTGGGCGATCACCTGCTGGGTGCGCAGGGCGATGCGGGCGGCTCGCTCGGTGGGCAGGGCCAGCGCCTCGTCGTAGGCGTCGGTGTGCAGGCTCTGGGTGCCGCCCAGCACGCCGGCCAGGGCCTCGATCGCGACCCGGGCGATGTTGACCTCGGTCTGCTGGGCGGTGAGGGACACGCCGGCCGTCTGGGTGTGGAAGCGCAGCCGCAGGGCCCGCTCGCTCGTGGCCCCGTAGCGGTCCCGCATCCACCGGGCCCAGATGCGCCGGGCCGCCCGGTACTTGCCGATCTCCTCGAAGAAATCGATGTGGGCGTTGAAGAAGAAGCTCAGCCGGGGGGCGAACGCCTCGACGTCGAGCCCGGTGCGGAGGGCCGCCTCCACGTAGGCGAACCCGTTGGCCACCGTGAAGGCCAGCTCCTGGGCGGCCGTGGAGCCGGCCTCCCGGATGTGGTAGCCGGACACAGAGATCGGGTGCCACGCCGGCATTTCTGCGGTGGTGAACCGCACCACGTCGGTGACCAGCCGGAGGCTGGGCCGGGGCGGGAAGATGTACTCCTTCTGGGCCTGGTACTCCTTCAGGATGTCGTTCTGGAGGGTGCCGCCCAGGCGACTGCGCTCGACACCCGCCTTCTCCGCCACCGCCACGTACATGGCGAGGAGGATGGCGGCCGGCGAGTTGATCGTCATCGACGTGGTGACCCGGCCCAGGTCGATGCCGGCGAAGAGGTCCTCCATGTCCTCCACCGTGTCGACGGCCACCCCCGCCTTGCCCACCTCGCCCAGCGACGCCGGGTCGTCGGAGTCGCGGCCCATCAGGGTGGGGAGGTCGAAGGCGGTGGACAGGCCGTCCCCGCCGGCCCGCAGGATCTCCTTGAACCGGGCGTTGGTGTCGGCCGCCGTGCCGAAGCCGGCGAACATCCGCATGGTCCAGAGCTTCGAGCGGTACATGGACGCGTAGGGGCCGCGGGTATAAGGGAATTGGCCCGGGAAGAGCCCGTCGTCCGGCCCGTAGACCGGTTCGAGCGGTATGCCGGACATGGTCTCGAAGTCGGCGTCCCGGAGCGGGCGAACGGCCGCCTGCTCCTCCCACTCCTCCCGCGTGCTCACCTTCTAAGTGTCGCCCAAATGGAGGGCAATCTTTCGGCCCGGCTACATTCCCTGCCCATGAACGCAGCGGAGAAGCAGGCTCCCGACCGCAACCTGGCCATGGAACTGGTCAGGGTCACCGAAGTGGCGGCCCTGGCCGCCGCCCGCTGGGTGGGCCGAGGCGACAAGGAACGGGCCGACGGGGCCGCGGTCGACGCCATGCGCGTCCTCCTCCAGACCGTGTCGATGGACGGGATCATCGTCATCGGCGAGGGCGAGAAGGACGAGGCGCCGATGCTCTACAACGGCGAGCGGGTGGGCAACGGCACGCCCCCCCAGGTCGACATCGCCGTCGACCCCGTGGAGGGCACCACCCTCACCTCGCTCGGGCGGGGCAACGCCCTGTCGGTGCTCGCCGTGGCCGAGCGGGGGGCCATGTTCGACCCCGGCGCCACCTTCTACATGAACAAGATGGCGGTCGGGCCCGAGGCCAAGGGCGCCATCGACATCTCCGCCTCCGCCACCGACAACCTCCACGAGGTGGCCAAGGCGCTGGGCAAGTCGGTGCGCGACGTCACCGTCGTGGTCCTCGCCCGCCCCCGCCACGACGACCTGATCGCCGAGATCCGGGCCGCCGGCGCCCGCATCCGCCTCATCCAGGACGGCGACGTGGCCGGCGCCATCTCCACCGCCTGGCCGGAGGCCGGCGCCGACATCCTCATGGGCATCGGCGGCACGCCCGAGGGCGTCATCTCGGCCGCCGCCCTCAAGTGCATGGGCGGCGAGCTCCAGGGCAAGCTGCACCCGCTCACCGACGAGCAGCGCCGGGCCTCGCTCGAGGCGGGCGACGACCTCGACAAGGTGCTCTTCACCGACGACCTGGTCCGCGGCGACAACTGCTTCTTCTCCGCCACCGGGGTCACCGACGGCGAGATGCTGAAGGGCGTCCACTACGACCGCAAGGGCGCGACGACCCAGTCGCTGGTCATGCGCTCGAAGACGGGCACGGTGCGCCAGGTCGACGCCCGCCACCACCTCGAGAAGCTAAGGGAGTTCTCGGCGATCGATTTCGGCTAGGCGGAAGAACTACCGGCCGACGGCCTCCTCCAGCTGGGCCTTGGTCATCTTCGAGCGGCCCTTGATGTTCTTCTGCCGCGCCTCGTTGTAGAGCTGGTCGCGGGTGCGGCCACCCGGGCCGCGGTGGGACCGCAGCCCTCCGCGGCGGCCCGACGAGATGTCGCGGATCGAGCTGCTGCTCGCCTCCTTCGCCTCGCCGGCTCTCGCCCGTTCCTTGTTGACGGTCCGGGCGGCGATCTCCTTGGCGGTCTCCTCCTTCTCGCCGCGGTCGAGAAGCCCCTCGCGGATGTGTTCGTACTGCCGCTCGCGCTTGTCGCTCCAGGCGTCGGGCATGGCTACCTCCTCAGCTCGTGTGCTCCTCCACCCCCGGCCCGCCGGATGTTCGCCGCTCCGCGGTGCGCTGCCGGGCCGACTCGTCGGCCACGTGGTGCCACTGGAGCTGGGCGGCGTCCCGGTGGAACTCGACCGCATGCTCCATGCGGGCGGCCTCCTGCAGGTGGCGCAGCCGCGCCCCTGGGGTCCGCGACGAACCGGCCTTGGCGCGGGCTTCCTCGGCCCGCTCGACGGCGTGGCCGGCGCGCTCCTCGGCCCGGCGCGCCCGCACCTGGGCGGCGTTGATCGATGCTTCCCGGTACTCCGCGACGTTGGTGTCCGGTGGGCGGTTGCTCATGGGTTCCAGGTACCCACCGGCGCACCGGCCGAAGCCCTACGCCCAGGTCATGCAGCCCATCTCGACGGGCGACGGCAGGTCCGGATGGGACGGAACCACCCGCACGGTGTAGCCGTACCGGCCAGCCTGTTCGAGGCTGAACCGGCCGGTGTAGCGGTGCCGGCCGGGCGAGTCGTCGGGTCCCATCAGGGTCATGACGATCTTCGACGGGTCGATCAGCTCGTCGCTGGGGCCCACCCGGCCGACCAGCAACTGGACGGCGACGTCGTCGTCGGTGAGCCGGCCGAGGGAGACGAGGGCCCGGACCTCCCGCTCGCCGCCCAGGTCGGCCACGCCGGAGTCGCTCTCCACCGAGTCGACGGTGACCTCGTTCCAGTACGACTCGACCCGGCGCTTCCAGGCGGTGAGGGTGCGGGCCCGGGCGTGCCCGGAGGCAGCCACGGCGTCGGCCCGCATGGCGGTGGGCTCGTAGAGGTGCTCCACGTAGTCGCGCACCATGCGGGACGCCGTGACCCGCGGGCCGAGGGAGATCAGCGACGTCTTGATGCGGCGTACCCACCGGCGGGGCACCACGCCCTCGACCCGCTCGTAGAAGAGGGGCACGATCTGGTGCTCGAGGATGTCGAAGAGGCTGTTGGCCTCGACGTGGTCGCGGCGGGCCACGTCGTCGTAGGTCTCCGCCGACGAGATGGCCCACCCGTTCTCCCGGTCGAACATCTCGTCCCACCAGCCGTCCTTGATGGAGCAGTTGAGGGCGCCGTTGAGGGCGGCCTTCTCGCCGCTGGTGCCGCACGCCTCCAGGGGCCGGCGCGGGGTGTTGAGCCACACGTCGCAGCCCTGGAGCAATGTACGGGCGACGGCGATGTCGTAGTCCTCGACGAAGGCGATGCGGTGGCGGATGGTGGGATCGCGGGAGAACTGGACGATCTGGCGGATCATCTCCTTGCCGATGTCGTCGGCCGGGTGGGCCTTGCCGGCGAACACGATCTGCATCGGGCGGTCGGTGGACAGGAGCAGGCCCCGGAGGCGCTCGGGCTGGGACAGGAGCAGGGTGGCCCGCTTGTAGGCGGCGAAGCGGCGGGCGAAGCCGATGGTGAGGGCGCGGGGGTCGAACACCTCGTCGCACCAGGCCACGTCGGACTCGCTGACCCCCCGCGCCAGGGCGGTGTCGCGGAGCCGCTGGCGCACGAAGCCCACCAGCCGCTCCCGGTTCTGCTCCCGGACGCGCCACAGCTCGTCGTCGCGCGCGTTCTCGAGCCGTGACCACATGCCGGCGTCGGCCTCGTCCCAGGCCGGGACCAGGTGGCGGGCCAGCAGGTCGTCCATGTCGTCGGACACCCACGTGCGGGCGTGGACGCCGTTGGTGACCGACGTGACCGGCGCCTCCTCGGCCGGGATGGCGGGCCACAGCCCGGAGAACATGGTGCGGCTCACGTGGCCGTGCAGGCGGGACACGCCGTTCGACATCCCGGCCAGGCGCAGGCCCATCACCGCCATGTTGAACGGGCTGTCCGGCGGGTCGTCGGGGAATTGGCCGAGCCGCATCACGTCGTCGAACTCGAGTCCGCACTCGTCGGCCCACTTCGAGAAGTACCGCTCCATGAGGTCGCGCGGGAAACGGTCGATGCCGGCCGGCACCGGTGTGTGAGTGGTGAAGATGGTGGCGGCGCGGACCGCCTCCACCGCCTCGGCGAACGTGAGGCCCTCGTCGGTGATCAGCTGGCGGATGCGCTCGAGCCCGAGGAAGCCGGCGTGGCCCTCGTTGGTGTGGAAGACCTGGGTCTCCTGCCCGACCGCCGTGAGGGCCCGCACCCCGCCGATGCCGAGGAGGATCTCCTGGCGCAGCCGGTGCTCGGTGCCGCCGCCGTAGAGCCGGTCGGTGACCAGGCGGCCCTCGGGCGTGTTGTCGTCGATGTCGGCGTCGAGAAGGTAGAGCTTGATGCGGCCGACGTCGGCCCGCCAGATCTGGGCGGAGAGCGGCGCCCCGTCGAGCTCGACGGCGACGTGGACGCCTTCGACCAGGGTGAGCGCCATGGCATGCGGGTCGAGGCTGGGGTAGCGCTCCTGCTGCCAGCCGTCGGCGTTGAGCTCCTGGCGGAAGTAGCCCTGCCGGTAGAACAGCCCGACGCCGGCGAGGGGCACGCCCAGCTGGCTGGCCGCCTTCAGGTGGTCGCCGGCGAGCACGCCGAGGCCGCCCGAGTACTGGGGGAGCGCCTCGGCGATGCCGAACTCGGGCGAGAAGTAGGCCACCGCCCGCAGGGCGCCGGCCGGGCGGTCCTGGAACCACGTCGGCGCCCGGAGGCTGGCCTGGAGGTCGCTGTGCACCTCGGTGAGGAAGCTCATGAAGGCCCGGTCGCCGGTGAGGGCCTCCAGGCGGTCCCTGCCCACCATGCCGAGGAGGCGCACGGGGTCGTGCCCGGTGACCTCCCACGCCGCCGGGTCGATCCACCGGAACAGGTTGCGCGTGTGGCCGTCCCACGACCACTGGAGGTTCATCGCCAGCTCGTGGAGCGGGGCCAGGGCCGGCGGGAGCTTGGCCCGGACGGTGAAGCTGCGCAGTGCCTTCATCGGCAGAGAAGCTAATCGGTCGTTCGCAGGCGGAGCCTGCCCGGCCAGCCGTCCTTGCCTGAAGCGGATCTGTGCGCACAATGCACCCGTGCAGCGGTGGGAGGAGGCGACTTCCTGGGTCGGCGGAGCCGATGTCCGGATGGGCGCCTTCGTGGCCGCGGCCGGCGCCTGCACGCTGGAGCGCCGCCGCTTCCCCGGCGGCGCCTTCGCCGCGCTGGCCCGCTCGGTGGCCTACCAGCAGCTGGCCACCGGGGCGGCGCGGGCCATCCACGGGCGCTTCGCCGCCCTCTACGGCGGCCGGCCGACCCCGGAGGCGGTGCTCGCCACCCCCGACGACGACCTGCGCGCCGTGGGCCTGTCGGCGGCCAAGGTCGCGTCGATCAAGGACCTGGCCACCAAGGTGCTGGACGGCACCGTGCGGCTGTCCGGCATCAGCCGCCTGCCGGACCACGAGGTGGTGGCCCGGCTGTGCGCGGTGAGGGGAATCGGGCCGTGGACGGCCGAGATGTTCCTCATGTTCCAGCTCAACCGGCCCGACGTGTGGCCTGTCGGCGACCTGGGCGTGCGCAACGGCTTCGCCCGGATCCACGGACTGGGGGCAACTCCCACCGCAAGGGAACTGGTGGTTCTGGGCGAGCCCTACCGGCCGTGGCGCACGGTCGCCGCCTGGTACTGCTGGCGGGCCATGGAGAACGGGGTTTCCGCCGCGCCCGAGGGATGGTAGGGAAGAGGGGTGAGTGACGCGCGCCCGGCCACTGGTCGGCTGGTGATCGAGGGCATCCGGCCGGCCACCCCGAACGGCTATCCCGCCAAGGCGGTGGTCGGCGAGGTGGTCCGGGTGTCGGCCGACATCTTCAAGGACGGCCACGACCTGCTGGCCGCCCAGGTGCGGTGGCGGCCGTGCGGAAACGGCAAGTGGTCGGTGGCGCCGATGCGGGAGCTGGGCAACGACAGCTGGGAGGCGGTCGTGGAGCCCACCACCCTCGGGCTCCACGAGTTCGTCGTCGAGGCCTGGACCGACCGCTACGCCACCTGGCGCCACAAGATCGTCACCAAGCTGTCCGCCGGGCAGGAGATCGACCTGGAGCTGGAGGAGGGCGCCCGGCTGTTCGAGCAGCGGGCGGCGCTGGCCTCCGGCGGCGACGGCGCCGCCCTCGACGACCTGGCGGCCGCGCTGCGAGACGGGTCCCTTCCCGCGGCCGAGCGGCTGGCGCCGGCCCTGGGCGCCGAGACCCCCGACCTGCTGGCCGGACCGGCCGGCGCCGCCGACCTCACGCCGTCGGCGCCGTTCCCCCTCTGGGTCGACCGGGAGCGGGCCCTGGTCGGGGCCTGGTACGAGCTGTTCCCCCGCTCCTTCGGCGGGCTGGCGGGGGCGGCCGACCACCTGCCGGCCATCGCCCAGATGGGCTTCGACATCGTCTACCTGCCGCCCGTGCACCCCATCGGCCGCACGGCGCGCAAGGGACCGAACAACGACCCGGCGGGAGGGCCCGACGCCGTCGGCAGCCCGTGGGCCATCGGCGGGCCGGAGGGCGGCCACACCGCCCTCCACCCCGACCTCGGCACGTTCGACGACTTCGACGCCCTGGTGGCGGCGGCCCGGGACCTGGGCATGGAGATCGCCCTCGACTACGCCCTCCAGTGCTCCCCGGACCACCCGTGGGTGGCCGAGCACCCGGAGTGGTTCCACCACCGCCCCGACGGCTCCATCGCCTACGCCGAGAACCCCCCGAAGAAGTACCAGGACATCTACCCGCTGAACTTCTGGCCCGACGAGGAGGGCGATCGGCAGGCGCTGTGGGACGCCTGCAAGGAGATCCTCGACTTCTGGATCGGCCACGGCGTCCGGGTGTTCCGGGTGGACAACCCCCACACCAAGCCGGTGGCGTTCTGGGAGTGGCTGCTGCCGGCCGTGCAGGCCGAGCACCCCGACGTGCTGTTCCTGGCCGAGGCCTTCACCCGCCCGAAGGTGATGGCCAGGCTGGCCGAGGTGGGGTTCAGCCAGAGCTACACGTACTTCACCTGGCGGACGGGGCGGTGGGAGCTCCAGGAGTACCTGGAGGAGCTGGCCCACGGCCCCAAGGCCGACTACATGCGGCCCAACTTCTGGCCCAACACCCCCGACATCCTGAGCGGGCCGCTCCGCGACGGGCCGCCGGCCGCCTTCCGCCAGCGCCTCGTGCTGGCCGCCACCCTCACGCCGTCCTACGGCATCTACAGCGGCTACGAGCTGTGCGAGAACCGCCCCGCCTCGGACACCAACGAGGAGTACCTCAACTCGGAGAAGTACGAGATCAAGCACCGGGACTACGGCGCACCCGGCTCGCTGGCGCCGCTCGTCACGCTGCTGAACAACGCCCGCCGGCGCCACCCCGCCCTCCAGCGCCTGCGGAACATCCACTTCCACGGGGCCGACAACCCCGACGTGATCGTGTACTCGAAGCACACCGACGACCGGTCGGACGTGGTGCTCACCGTGGTGAGCCTCGACCCCCACGACCCGGTGGAGACCACCCTCGACCTCGACCTGGCGCTGCTCGGGCTGCCCTGGGACCGGCCGTTCTTCGCCTTCGACGAGCTGAGCTTCCAGTCGTTCATGTGGGCCGGGAACCACCCCTACGTCCGGCTCACCCCCGACCAGGCCGCCCACGTCCTCCACCTCCGCACGACACAGTGACGGGTTTCGCACTCGCAAGCGGAGCTTGCTCGGCGAGTTTGACGTGCCGTCCTGCGGACGGCTCCCCTGCCGCCGTCCGGCAAGCCGGAACGGCGGCTCTTCTGTGGGGGGCGTTGCCCCCCACACCCCCCGGGCCGGCAGCCGGCGGGGCCGCCTGGGGCGGCGCCGGCAGCCACCGGCACACCCCTGACACCGGATGTGTTCTGCAATGACCACGGCCGACTCCGTCAACGACCCCCTCTGGTTCCAGCGCGCCGTCTTCTACGAGGTGCTGGTGCGGGGTTTCTTCGACGGCAACAACGACGGCACCGGCGACCTCGAGGGGCTCACCCAGCGCCTCGACTACATCCAGTGGCTGGGCGTCGACTGCCTGTGGCTGCTGCCCTTCTACCAGTCCCCCCTCCGGGACGGCGGCTACGACATCTCCGACTTCTTCACCATCCTTCCCGAGTACGGCGACCTGGCCGACGCCGTGGGGCTGGTGGAGGAGGCCCACCGCCGGGGCATCCGGGTCATCGCCGACCTGGTGGTGAACCACACCAGCGACGCCCACCCCTGGTTCCAGGAGTCCCGGCAGGACCGCACCAACCCCAAGGCCGACTGGTACGTGTGGAACGACGACCCCGAGCGGTGGTCGGACGCGCGGGTCATCTTCGTCGACACCGAGAAGTCGAACTGGACCTGGGACCCCGTCCGCCAGCAGTACTTCTGGCACCGCTTCTTCTCCCACCAGCCGGACCTCAACTACGACAACCCCGAGGTCCAGCAGATGATGATGGACGTCGTCCGGTTCTGGCTGGACATCGGCCTCGACGGCTTCCGGCTCGACGCCGTGCCCTACCTCTACGAGCGGGACGGCACCAACGGCGAGAACCTCCCCGAGACCCACGACTTCCTGAAGGCCCTCCGCAAGGAGGTCGACGTCGCCTTCCCGGGCAAGGTCCTGCTGGCCGAGGCCAACCAGTGGCCGGCCGACGTCGTGGACTACTTCGGCGACGGCGACGAGTGCCACATGTGCTTCCACTTCCCGCTCATGCCCCGCATGTTCATGGCCATCCGCCGGGAGCAGCGGTACCCGATCACCGAGATCCTGGCCCAGACGCCGGAGATCCCGCCGGGGTGCCAGTGGGCCATCTTCCTCCGCAACCACGACGAGCTGACCCTGGAGATGGTCACCGACGAGGAGCGGGACTACATGTACGCCGAGTACGCCAAGGACCCCCGCATGAAGCGCAACGTGGGGATCAGCCGGCGCCTGGCGCCGCTCGTCGACAACGACCGGCGGGTGGCAGAACTGCTGCACGCCATGCTCTTCTCGATGCCCGGCAGCCCGATCCTCTACTACGGCGACGAGGTCGGGATGGGCGACAACATCTACCTGGGCGACCGCGACGGCGTCCGCACACCGATGCAGTGGACACCCGACCGCAACGCCGGCTTCTCCAAGGCCGACTTCGCCCAGCTCTACCTCCCGCCGCTCATGGACCCGGTGTACGGGTTCCAGGCGGTCAACGTGGAGGCCCAGCAGCGCAACCCCAGCTCCCAGCTCCACTGGACCCGCCGCATGCTCCAGGTGCGCCGCCAGCACCCGGTGTTCGGCACCGGCAACTTCGAGGTCATCCCCACCGAGAACCCGTCGGTGCTCGCGTACCTGCGCTGCCACGACGACGACCTGGTGCTGTGCGTCAACAACCTCTCGCGGTTCGCCCAGCCGGCCGAGCTGCCCCTCCAGCGCTTCGCCGGCAAGACACCACTCGAGCTGATGGGCCGGGTGCCGTTCCCCAAGGTGGGCGAGCTGCCGTACTTCGTCACCCTGAACCCCTACTCGTTCTACTGGTTCCAGCTCGTCGACATGTAGGCCGGCAACCGGGGGCGCCGAACGTTACGAGGGAGAAGCCATTGAAAACGGGAACGACCGTCGCCGACGAGGACACCCTCGAGCGTGTGCTGCCGCCCTACCTCGGCCGGCAGCGCTGGTATGCCGGCGCCGCCCCCGACCGCGTGGAGGTGGCGGCGCGCGAGGCCCTCTGCGAGGGGATGGAGTGGATGCTGGTCGACGCCGGCGGCGCTCGCTACCAGGTCGTGCTGGGCGCCCGCGAGGCGGGCAGCGCGCCGGAGTTCCTGAGCGGGAACGACGTCGCCGTGCTCGGCGTGAGCGAGGGCTGCCTGCTGTTCGACGCCGTGCTCGACCCCGCGTACGCCAAGGCGCTGCTCGAGCGGGTCGTCCCCGGCGAGGCGGTCGACCGGGTGCGGCCCATGGGCGCCGAGCAGTCCAACTCGTCGCTCGTGTTCGACGACCGGCTGGTGCTGAAGCTGTTCCGGCGCCTCAACGACGGCCCGAACCCCGACATCGAGGTCACGACGGCCCTCACCGAGCGCGGCTTCACCCACGTCGCCCGGCCCCTCGGGGTGTGGCGCGAGGACGGGCTGGACCTCGCCGTGTGCACGGAGTACCTGGCGGGCGGGGCGGAGGGGTGGGCCCTGGCGCTCACCTCGCTGCGCGACCTCTACGCCACCGGCGTCGACGACCCGGCCGGGACGGGCGGCGACTTCGCCGCCGAGGCCGGGCGCCTCGGAGCAGTCACCGCCGAGCTGCACCTGGCCATGGCGGAGTCCTTCGGGACGGCGCCGGGCGACGCCGCGGCATGGGCCGGCGCGGTGGCCGACCAGCTCACCCGGCTCGATCCCGGCGACGTCGGCCCCGAGGCGGCGGCGGTGTTCGTGGAGCGGCTCCGGGCGGTCGAGGACCCGGGGCGGCAGATCCGGGTGCACGGCGACTACCACCTCGGGCAGGTGATGCGCACCGACGCCGGGTGGTTCGTGCTCGACTTCGAGGGCGAGCCGGCCCGGCCCGTGGAGCAGCGGCGCCTCCCGTCCTCGCCCCTGAAGGACGTGGCGGGGATGCTCCGCTCGTTCCAGTACGCCGCCGCCGTCGCCCTCTCCGAACGCGACCGGGCCGACCAGGACCGGCTCGGGCACGTGGGCGAGGCGTGGGAGCACCGGAACCGGAAGGCCTTCCTGCGCGGCTACCTGGGGACGGAGGGCATCGGCGCCCTCCTCCCTCCCGAGGGGGACTCCCGTGACGCGGTCCTGGCCGCCTTCGAGCTGGACAAGGCGGTGTACGAGGTCCTGTACGAGCGGGCCCACCGCCCGGAGTGGGTAGAGATCCCGCTGAGCCATGTGAGGAGGCTGCTGGATGCCTGATCGAAAGCCATCGGCGGTGACCACCCGTACCCCCATCGACGGCGAGCTGAGCCGGTTGATCGAAGGCGTGCTGGCCGACCCCCACCGGGTGCTCGGCCCCCACGACGGCGTGGTGCGGGCCTGGCGGCCCGGGGCGGTGTCGATGCGACTGCTGCCGGAGGGCGGCACGCCCGTGGAGATGGAGCAGATCCGGCCTGAGGGCGTCTTCGAGGCGCCGGCCGAGACGGGGGCCGGCTACCGTCTCGAGGCCCGGTACCAGGACGGCACGGTGTTCGCCTACGACGACCCGTACCGCTTCTGGCCAACCCTCGGCGACGTCGACCTCCACCTCATCGGGGAGGGGAACCACCGCCACCTGTGGCGGGCCCTGGGCGCCCACGTGCGTACCTACGACGGGGTCCACGGCACCGCCTTCGCGGTCTGGGCGCCGAGCGCCAGGTCGGTGCGGGTGGTGGGCGACTTCAACCAGTGGGACGGTCGCGTCCACCCGATGCGGGTCCTCGGCTCGTCGGGGATCTGGGAGATCTTCGTGCCCGGCGTGGGCGACGGCGACCTCTACAAGTTCGAGATCCTCTCGGCCGGCGACCGCCTGTTCCTGAAGGCCGACCCCATGGCCTTCCGGGCCCAGCACCCGGCCCACGGCACGGCCAGCATGGTCACCGAGTCGCGGCACGAGTGGCACGACCAGGGGTGGATGGCCACGAGGGACAAGGTCGAGCGCATCCACGCGCCGATCTCGATCTACGAGCTCCACGTGGGGTCCTGGCGCAAGTCGGACGACAACCACTACTTCACCTACCGGGAGCTGGCCGAGACCCTGCCCGACTACCTCATCGACATGGGCTTCACCCACGTCGAACTGATGCCGGTGGCCGAGCACCCGTACGACCCCTCCTGGGGCTACCAGGTGTCGAGCTACTACGCGCCCACGGCCCGCTTCGGGACGCCTGACGACTTCCGCTACCTGATCGACGCCCTCCACAGCCGGGGCATCGGGGTGCTGGTCGACTGGGTGCCCGCCCACTTCCCGAGCGACGAGTGGTCCCTCGGCCGCTTCGACGGCACCGCCCTCTACGAGCACGACGACCCCCGGCTCGGCTTCCACCCCGACTGGGGCACCTTCGTGTTCAACTTCGGGCGCCACGAGGTGCGCAACTTCCTCATCGCCAACGCCCTGTTCTGGCTGGAGGAGTTCCACGCCGACGGCCTGCGCGTCGACGCCGTCGCCTCGATGCTGTACCGGGACTACTCCCGCAAGGAGGGCGAGTGGCTGCCGAACCAGTTCGGCGGGCGGGAGAACCTCGAGGCCGTCGGATTCCTGAAGCAGCTCAACGAGGCCGTCTACGGCGAGCATCCGGGGATCATGATGGTGGCCGAGGAGTCCACCGCCTGGCCGGGCGTCTCGCGTCCCACCTACCTGGGCGGCCTGGGGTTCGGCTTCAAGTGGAACATGGGCTGGATGCACGACACCCTCGACTACTTCTCGAAGGACCCGATCCACCGCCGGTACCACCACAACGACCTCACCTTCGGCCTGCTGTACGCGTGGAGCGAGAACTTCATCCTGCCGCTGAGCCACGACGAGGTGGTGCACGGCAAGGCGTCGCTGCTGTCGAAGATGCCGGGCGACTACTGGCAGAAGCGGGCCAACCTCCGGTCCCTGTACGCGTGGATGTGGGCCCACCCCGGCAAGAAGCTGCTGTTCATGGGCGGCGAGCTGGCCCAGGACTGGGAGTGGAGCCACGAGCGCAGCATCGACTGGGCGTCGCTCCACGACCCCGGGCACCGGGGCGTGCAGGACCTGGTGCGGGCCCTCAACCACCTCTACCTCGACCTGCCGCAGCTGTGGCAGCGGGACGACTCGCCCGAGGGCTTCCGGTGGATCGACGCCAGCGACGTGGAGAACAACGTGCTGTCGTTCCTGCGCTACGGCGACGACGGCCGGGTGCTGGCGTGCGTGGCCAACCTGTCGCCCGTCGTCCGCCACGGGTACCGCGTCGGGCTGCCGGAGGGCGGCGACTGGCGGGAGGTCCTCAACACCGACGCCCTCGAGTTCGGGGGCAGCGGGGTGGGCAACGCCGGCCGGGCCTACGCCGCCGACCGCTCGTGGCACGGGCTGCCCTTCTCCGCCGAACTGGTGCTGCCGCCACTGGCGGTCGTCTGGCTCACCCCAGGCGGCTGACCCGGAGCGACGAGCTCGACCCCGGAGGCCGGTACCGTCGGGGGATGGCCACGTCGCTGGTGCTCCACGGCCACTTCTACCAGCCGCCCCGGGAGAACCCGTGGACGGAGGAGATCCCCCGCGAGCCGTCGGCGGCGCCGTTCCACGACTGGAACGAGCGCATCGACGCCGAGTGCTACCGGCCCAACGGGGTGGCCCGCATCTTCGACGACGCCGGCCGGGTGGTCGACATCGTCAACAACTACGCCAACCTCTCGTTCGACGTGGGCCCGACACTCCTGTCGTGGCTGGAGGTCAACGACCCGGAGACCTACGGGCGCATCCTCGCCGCCGACGCCGAGCGCCGGGGGGGCGTGGCCCAGGCGTTCGGGCACATGATCCTGCCGCTGGCCAGCGACCGGGACGTGCGCACCCAGGTCCGGTGGGGCCTGCTCGACTTCGCCCACCGCTTCGGGCGGCCGGCGGACGGCATGTGGCTCCCTGAGGCGGCCGTCGACGCCCGGGTGCTGGCCGTCCTCGCCGAGGAGGACGTGAAGTTCACCGTCCTGGCGCCGGGCCAGGCCAGCCGGGTCCGGCCGCTCGGCGCCGGCCCCCGGTCGTGGGCCGGCATGGAGGGCGGCCACATCGACACCACCCGGCCCTACCGGTGGCTGCACCCGGACGGGTCGGGCCGGGGGGTCGACATCGTGTTCTACGACGGGGGGCTGTCCCACGCCCTCGCCTTCGAGGTGTCGTCGATGTCCAGCCGCCAGCTGGTGGACCGGGTGCTCGGGAGCGGCGAGGGCCTGGTGGCGGCGGCGGCCGACGGCGAGACGTTCGGCCACCACGCCCGCTGGGGCGAGCGGCTGGTGGCCCACGCCCTGTCCCTGGAGGCGCCCGTCCGGGGCGTGGACGTCACCAACGTGAGCGCCTACCTGCACCGCGCCCGGCCCGCCTTCGAGGTGGAGGTCGCCCTCAGCTCGTGGTCGTGCGCCCACGGCGTGGGCCGCTGGTCCGAGGACTGCGGGTGCTCCACCGGGGGCCATCCGGGGTGGCAGCAGCGGTGGCGGGCGCCGCTGCGGGCCGCCCTCGACGGCCTGCGCGACCACCTCACCGAGGTGTTCGAGCGGCGGGGGGCCGGTGTCTTGCGCGACCCGTGGGCGGCGCGCGACGCCTACGTCGAGGTCCTGCTCGGCGCGGTGGGGAGGGACGAGTTCGCCGCCACCCACGTGGTGGGCGACCCCGTGGTGGCCTTCACCCTGCTGGAGGCCCAGCGCCATGCCATGGCGATGTACACGTCGTGCGGCTGGTTCTTCAACGACCTGGCCGGCATCGAGACGGTGCAGATCCTGCGCTACGCGGCGCGGGTCATCGACCTGCTGGCCGAGCTGGGCGAGCCGACGGGCGAGGAGGCGCTCCTCGAGATCCTGGCGAAGGCGGAGAGCAACGTCGCCGAGGAGGGCGGCGGGCGCGAGGTGTGGCACCGCCACGTGCTGCCGTCGCGCGTCGACGCCGACCGGGTGGTGGCCCACCTGGCGCTGGTCGAGCTGCTCGAGCACCGGCCGCCGGCGCCCCGGATCGGCGCCTACGCCGTCAAGGTCGTCGACCACGTGCGGGCCGACCGGGGGGCGATCGCCCTGTGCAGCGGTCAGGTCCTGCTCACCCACGTGCGCACCGGCCGCACCAGCGAGCACGTGTACGCCGCCCTGCACCTGGGCGGGCTGGAGGTGCTCGGCTGCACCCGCCGGCCCGATCCCGTGGCCGACCGGGCGGCGCTCTCGTTCCTGCGGGGGTCGTTCGACCACGGCGCGCCGGTGATCACCCTCCTGCGCCTGCTGAGCAACGGGTTCGGGCCCGGCGAGTTCGACATCACCGCCGCCCTTCCCGACGCCGCCGAGCAGATCGTGCAGGGCGCCGCCCGCACGCTCGCCGACCGCTTCGCCGCCGCCTACGAGCGCCTCTTCGACGACCACCGCAAGACGATCGACGTCCTGGCGGCGGCCAAGTACCCGCTGCCTCCCGAGGTGCGGGCCACCACCGAGCTGGTGCTGGCCCGGCGCATCGAGGCCGAGATCGTGGCCCAGCAGGGGTCGGTCGACCCGGCCGACTACCGCCGGGCGGTGGCGCTGGCGCGCGAGGCCCGGGCCAGCGGGTTCGAGGTGGCCACCGACCGGTCGCGGCGCATGGTGGGCCGGCTCCTGGCCTCCACCGTCGAGCAGGCGGTGCGCGGCGGGGCGGGCGCCAGGCGCCAGATCGGCGCCGCCCTGGCCCTGCTCCGGATCGCCGACGACCTCGGCATCCAGGGGCCGTGGGAACGGGTCCAGGACCTGGTCCACCGGGCCCTGCACGACCGCACCGTGCCCGCCGCCGACCTGGCCCCGCTGGCCGAGGCCCTCGGGATGGCCGCCCACTGAACAGCGGAATGTGTCCGAAGACCGTTGCGAACCTTTCGCGCCAGTAGGTATCGTTTCGGCGGTAGGAACGAGGCTTCAAGGGGGAGCGGGAATGCGCTTGCGGCGGACGTGCACGTTGGCAGGACTGGTCGCGCTCGGGGCGGTCCTGGCCCCGGCGGCGGCCCAGGCCGGACCGGTGGGGTGCGGCTCGGTGATCACCCAGAGCACCACGCTCACCGCCGACGTCGGGCCCTGCAACCAGGGCGGTCTCATCATCCGGGCCGACAACATCACCGTCGACCTGGGCGGCAGGACCGTCGCCGGCAAGTCCCGCACCGCCGACGGGATCGGCATCCTGCTCGACGGTGTCAGCGGTGTCACGCTCAAGAACGGCTCGGTCCGCTTCTTCGACGCCGGCGTGGTGGTGCTGGGCGGCGGCGGCAACACGGTCACCGGTCTCAACGTGCGCGACAACATCGGCTCGATCAAGACCAACTCCCGTGACAACGGCGACGGCATCAGCGTCCGTTGGTCGAACGGCAACACGGTCTCCGCCAACGCCGTCGTCAACAACGGGCCCTTCGGGGGCATCACGGTGCTCGGCACCACCTCGGCCACGGCCAACGGCAACGTCGTGACGAACAACCGGGTGACCGACAACGACGTGCCCAGCGGCCCCACCGGGCCCAACCAGGACGACGGCATCCGCGTCGAGGGGCCGAACGCCAGCGGCACGCAGATCATCGGCAACACCGTCACGGGCAACGGCCTCGACGGCGTGGCCGTGTTCGCCGACCAGGGCACCGGGTTCAAGAACACCGGCACGATCGTGAGCGGGAACAGCATCTCCGGCAACGGCTTCCACGAGTTCGGCCACCGCAAGGGCGACGGCATCGTCCTGTTCGGGGCGCCCGGGAGCGCCACGGTCGGCGGCGCCGACAACAGCCTCGTCACCGTGAACAGCGTCCAGGCCAACGCCGCCAACGGCATCAGAGTGGCGTCGAAGTCCAACGTCGTCGACTCCAACTTCGTCCAGGGCAATGCCGCCTACCCGGGGGTCACCGCCTTCGACCGCAACGACGCCAACCTCACGCCGCCGTGCGACAACAACACCTGGACCAACAACGGCACCGGGACGCGCAACCAGGACTGCATCAGCTGACCGGAGCGTCGCCCCCGGCCGGTGCCGGCGCCGGTAGGGTCGCCGGCGTATGGCACGGTCCCGCGACAAGCGCATCAGCCGCTACCTCGACGACGAGGTGGCGGCCTACGCGCCGGCGCTGCGCCAGCGGCTGACGGCCGACGGCGGCCGCGTCCCCGGCAGCGCCGCCGAGCTGGCCCGGGTGACGCCGGTGACGCTGGAGGACGTCTCCGAGCCGGCCTCGCTGGTGCTCCGCCCGCCGGTGCCGATGGGGGAGAGCCGGCGCAAGCGGCGCCGGCGCCGGCGGGTGTTGCGGCGCTACAAGCCGGTGCACTGGATGGTGCAGGCCGGCGTGCCCGTCGGGTCGTCGGAGGAGGACCTCGAGCGCCTGGCCGGCATGGGCGCCGAGTGGCTGCGGGGCTCCGGGGTGCGCCCCGACGACGTGCTGCTCGGGTTCCTCCCCGCCGGCCCCCACCTGCCCTACTGGCAGCTGGTGCTGGGGGCGCGGGCCTACGGGGTACCGGCGTTCCACGTGCCGCCGGTGCCCCGCCCGGCCGATGCCGCCCGGCTGCTGCCCAGCGTGCTGGCCGGCCGGCCCGGCGACCTGGCCCGCCTCCTGAGCGCCGACGACGAGGAGGGCGGCACGCTCGACGGCTGGCGCTCCCGCGTGCGCGTGGTCCTCGCCGCCGGCGAGCCGCTCGACGACGGGCTGCGCTCCCGCCTCCACGCCCTGCTCCCGCCCCGGGTCACGCTCGTGTCGGCCTGGGCGCCGCCGGGCGCCCGGGCCATGTGGTGGGAGTGCAAGGGCGGCATCGACCTGCACACCTGGCCCGACGCCGAGGTGATCCAGATTGCCGACCCCCTCTCGGGCACGGCGGTGCCGCCGGGCGCCGACGGCGAGGTGGTGTGGACGGCGCTCGGGTGGTCGGGCACCGTGCTCGTCCGGCTGCGCACCGGTGTGTTCGCCTCCCTCGAGGACGAGCCGTGCCCGTCGTGCAAGCGGCCGGGGCCCCGGCTCACCGTGACCTCGGGGGAGCCGTCGTTCCTGCGGGTCCTCGACCGCCACGCAGGCGTGGCCCGCTGGCAGGCCGAGCTGCGGGTGGTCGACGGCATCGAGGAGCTGCTGGTGTTCCTCACCCCCCGGAGCGGCACGCCGCTGCCCCGCCTGCTGGCCGAGCTCGACGCCGAGCTGGCCGCCACCCAGTACGTCGTGCTCGACGAGGGCACCCTCGACGCCCGCCTGGCCCGCCACGGCGACCACCGCGTGGTCGACACCCGCGCCTGACCCTTGCTCCCGAGTACATAGGGTGCGGAAACCGCACCCTATGTACTCGGGAAGCAGGGTCGTAGGCTGGGGGGCGGTGACGGCCTACCTGGACCACGCGGCGACGACGCCCCTGCGCCCCGAGGGGCTGGAGGCGATGCTGCCGTTCCTGACCGACGGGTTCGGCAACCCGTCGGGGTCGCACGCGGTGTCGCGGGCCGCCCGGGCCGCTGTCGACGAGGCGCGCGACACGGTGGCGGAGGCGCTCGGGTGCCAGCCGGGCGAGGTGGTGTTCACCGCCGGCGGGACCGAGGCCGACAACCTGGCCCTGGCCGGCGTGGTGGGCAAGCGGGGGGGCACGGTGGTGTGCAGCGCCGTCGAGCACCACGCCGTCCTGCACGCCACCCACGCCCTCGGGGGCCGGGTGGTGGCGGTCGACGGCGACGGCGTGGTCGACCTCGACGCCCTGGCCGGCGCCCTCGACGACGGGGTGTCGGTGGTGTCGGTGATGCTGGCCAACAACGAGGTCGGCACCGTCGAGCCGCTGGCCGAGGTGGCCGAGGTCGTGCGCCGGCGGGCGCCGGGCGCCGTCCTCCACACCGACGCCGTGCAGGCCTTCCCGTGGCTCGACGTGGCCGCCCTCGCCGCGCCGGCCGACCTGGTGGCCGTGAGCGCCCACAAGTTCGGCGGCCCCAAGGGCGTGGGCGCCCTGGTGGTCCGGGCCGGCGTCGAGATCGTGCCCCTGTTCCACGGCGGTGGGCAGGAGCGGGACCGGCGCAGCGGCACCCACAACGTGGCGGGCATCGTGGGCATGGCGGCGGCCATGCGGGCCACGGTCGCCGGCCGCCAGGCGGTGAACGAGCGCGTCGGCGCCCTGCGGGACCGCTTGGCCGACGGGCTCCTCGCCGCCGTCCCCGGGGCGGTGGAGACGGGCCGGCGGGCCGGACGCGTCGCCGGCAGCTGCCACCTGCGCTTCCCCGGGGTGGAGAGCGAGGCCCTCCTCGTCCTGCTCGACGACGCCGGCGTGTGCGCCTCGGCCGGGTCGGCCTGCGCCAGCGGGGCCATCGAGCCGTCGCACGTCCTCACCGCCATGGGCGTCCCCCGGTCCGAGGCCCTGTCCAGCCTGCGGCTGTCGCTCGGCGTCACCACCACCGACGACGAGGTGGATCTCGCTCTGAAGGCCGTCCCCGCCGCAGTGGAGAAGCTGCGCGTGTGATGCGGGTTCTCGTCGCCATGTCCGGCGGAGTCGACTCCTCGGTGGCCGCCGCCCTGCTGCTGGAGGCGGGCCACGAGGTCGTGGGCGCCACCATGAAGCTGTGGGGCGGCGCCGGCGACTCGGGCTGCTGCTCGGTGGCCGACGTGGAGGACGCCCGGGCCGTCGCCCGGCAGCTGGGCATCACCCACCACGTGTTCAACTTCACCGACGACTTCGAGGCCCGCGTGGTGGGGCCCTACGCCGCCGCCCACGCCGCCGGCCGCACGCCCAACCCCTGCATCGAGTGCAACCGCCACCTGAAGTTCGACCGCTTCCTCGACCGGGCGGTGAAGCTCGGCTTCGACGCCGTGGCCACCGGGCATCACGCCCGGGTGGCGCCTGCAGGCGTCCGGTACGAGCTGCGCCGGGGCGCCGACGGGGCCAAGGACCAGTCGTACGTCCTCTCCATGCTCGGGCAGTCGCAGCTGGCCCGGCTCCTGCTGCCGGTCGGCGAGCTCACCAAGGCCGGCGTGCGGGACCGGGCCGCCGCCCTCGGCCTGCGGACGGCCGCCAAGCCCGACAGCCAGGACGTGTGCTTCGTCACGTCCACCGGCGGCCGGGAGGCGTTCCTCGGGCCGCGCATCGCCCTGCACCCGGGGCGCCTGGTGGACGCCGTCACCGGCTCGGTGGTCGGCGCCGTGCCCGCCGTCGAGCTGGTCACCGTGGGCCAGCGCCGGGGCATGGGCGTAGGCACGGAGCGGCGCTACGCGGTCGCCGTCGACGTGCCGGGGCGCACCGTCACGGTGGGAACGGCCGCCGACGTCCTCGCCGGCGGGGTGGCGCTGGAGCAGGTGTCGTGGGTCGACGAGCCGGTCCCAGCGGGCACCGAGGTGACCGCCCAGGCCAGCGCCCACGGCGCACCGGCCGCCGCCACCTGGGACGGGGCCGCCGTCCGGTGGGACTGGCCGCAGCGACGGGTGGCGCCCGGCCAGACGGTGGCTCTCTACGCCGGCGACCGGGTGCTCGGCGCCGGTCTGGCCGCCTGATGGCCCATCCGGGCGGGCGCTGGCGGGTCGACCCCGACCACGGGGTCCGGCTGAAGGACATCGACACCGCCGGCACGCCGGGCTCCGACGACGAGGAGGAGACGCGTGCCGCCGTGGGCCCCCTCACCGAGCGGCTGGCCGCCCTCCAGGAGCGGCTGTGGGCCGAGCACGCCCGCTCCGTGCTGGTCCTCCTCCAGGCCATCGATGCCGGCGGCAAGGACGGCACCGTGAAGCACGTCTTCGGCGCCTTCAACCCGAGCGGGGCCCGGGTCGTCTCCTTCCGGGCGCCCTGCCAGGAGGACCTCGACCACGACTTCCTCTGGCGCATCCACCGGCACACGCCGGCCAAGGGCGAGGTCGTGGTGTTCAACCGCTCGCACTACGAGGACGTGCTGGTGGTGCGCGTACACGACCTTGTGCCGGAGAAGGTGTGGCGGCCCCGGTACGGGCGGATCAACGACTTCGAGCACCTGCTCGCCGAGAACGGCACCACCATCGTGAAGCTCTTCCTCCACATCTCGAAGGAGGAGCAGGCCGAGCGCCTCCAGGCTCGCATCGACGATCCCGAGAAGCGCTGGAAGTTTCGCCGCGGCGACCTCGACGAGCGGGCCCGGTGGGACGACTACCAGGCCGCCTTCGAGGAGGCCATCAGCCGGACCTCCACCGCCCACGCCCCCTGGTTCGTCGTGCCGGCCGACCGGAAGTGGTACCGGAACTGGGCGGTCAGCACGATCCTCGTCGAGACGCTGGAGCACCTCGACCCGCAGTACCCGCCGGGCGACGACACCACCGGGGTGGTCATCCGCTAGCCGCGGATCTTCGAGATCGGGGGGTCAGCGCACCGGGAGGCCCCGGGCCGCCGCCTCCTCCAGCAGGGCGCCGGGACGGGTGGGGGTGAACAGCAGGCGCGCGGCCGAGACGCTCTCGCCCTGGCGCCGGCCGGGGCGCACGCGCATCATCGGGACGGGTTCGGTGAGCGCCAGTTCGACGGCCAGACCGGGCGCCGTCTGGGTGAGGTCGAGAGCGGTGGTGGTCGACTCGGCCGGGCCCAGCCCGGCCACCGTCTGCCGGCGCATGAGCACCGGGTCGGCCATGGCGATGGGGTCGTGCAGCACCACGCCGGCGGGCACGAAGACGAACCACCGCAGCGAGAGGCTGTGCATGCCCCGCAGGAGGAGCCACGAGAGCGGCAGGCCGAGCGCCAGCAGGACGCCGCCGGCGACCCACACGGCGGCGGCCAGGAGCAGCAGGCCGGCGACGAGAGGACCGAAGGCCAGCGCCCACGCCAGGCCCAGCACGCCGAGCAGCAGCGGGGCCGGCGCCCGCAGGAGGAACCGGCGCTCGTTGGGGTAGGCGGGCCCGTTGACGCACACCGCGCCCGTCTCCGGCAGGAAGGCCACGGCGGTGGCGAGGGCGGCGGTGGCGAGGGCGGGCGGCGACCAGTGGCCAGCGATGCCGGCCGCGGCGGTGGCCACCACGGCACCGGGTGTGGCACAGCGCACGGCCGTCAGGCTGACCGGGTGGGGGAACAGCGTGGCGACGAGGACGCCGCCCCACACCGCCCACAGGCCGACGGTGGCGACGGTTCCCACCGCGTCGCCGTGCTCGGCGAGAGCGCCGGCCACGGCCGGCCCCACGGTGAACGGGAGCACGGCCCAGGCGGCCCGGAGGGCCCACGGGACGAGTCGCTGGAAGGTCACCGGTGCGCCACCCCTTCGGGGTGTCGCACCGGCGAATTGCCGATGGACCGTCCTCCCGGGCCGGTCACCGCCACGCCACCCCTTCGGGGGTGTCGCACCGGCGAATTGCCGATGGACCGTCCTCCCGGGCCGGTCACCGGTGGTGTCGCTTCCCGGCCCATGACGGCGAAACTCTGGCAGAGCGCGGCGCCAGGCGACAATCTCTCGGCATGGGAGACGTTCGGCTGGTCGATCTCGACGTGTTCAAGCGCTACAGCCTGGCCATCCGCCAGGAGTCCGCACCGGCCGAGGAGCTCCTCGCCGTCCTGGAGGCGTCCAGGCGCCAGGTGGAGGCGGCGGGGGAGGCGGCGCCCCGCCTCAGCCGGCGCCGCCGACCGGCGGAGGCCCCGCCGGAGCCGGCACCCGCCGCCGCCCCCGAGGCGGAGCCGGCCGAGGACGAGGAGTGGTGGCCGGAGGACCTGGACAAGTGACGTGTGACCCGAACCCGGCGGAGCGGGCCGACGAGCTGCGCCGGCAGATCGAGCACCACAACGTCCGCTACTACCAGCTCGACGAGCCGGAGATCAGCGACGCCGACTACGACGCCCTGGTGCGGGAGCTGGCGGTCATCGAGGAGACCCACCCCGACCTGGTGACGGCCTCGTCGCCCACCCAGACGGTGGGGGCGGCGGCGTCCACCCTGTTCGCCCCCGTCGAGCACCGCACCCGCATGATGTCGCTCGACAACGTCACGTCCCTCGACGAGCTGGTGGCGTGGGGCCGGCGGATGGAGCGGTTCATCTCCGGGGCGGTGGAGTTCGTCTGCGAGCTGAAGATCGACGGCGTCGCCATCTCCCTGCTGTACGAGGACGGCGTGATGGTCCGGGCCGCCACCCGGGGCGACGGCCGGGTGGGCGAGGACGTGACCCCCAACATCGCCACGGTGGCGGTCATCCCCGACCGCCTGCCGCTCGACCGCCCGCCGACGGAGCTGGAGGTGCGGGGCGAGGTCTACATGCCGACGTCGGCCTTCGAGGACCTCAACAAGCGCCAGGCCGAGGAGGGCGGCCGCCTGTTCGCCAACCCCCGCAACGCCGGCGCCGGCTCGCTGCGCCAGAAGGACGCCCGCGTCACCGCCGGCCGCCGGCTCGGGTTCTGGGCCTACCAGCTGGGTCACGTCGAGGGCGGGCCGGCCTTCACCCGCCACGCCGAGACCCTGGAGTACCTGAAGGCCGCCGGGTTCCCCGTCAACCCGGCCATCGAGGTGAAGGGGACCCTGGACGAGGTGCACGCCTACTGCCGGCACTGGCAGGCCCACCGCCACGACCTCGACTACGAGATCGACGGCGTGGTGGTGAAGGTCGACGACCTGGCCCAGCGCAACGAGCTGGGGTCGACGTCGAAGGCGCCCCGCTGGGCCGTCGCCTACAAGTTCCCGCCCGAGGAGCGCACCACCCTGCTCCGCCAGATCCAGGTGTCCATAGGGCCGTCGGGGCGGGCCACCCCGTTCGCCATGCTCGAGCCGGTGTTCGTGGGCGGGTCCACGGTCGGCGTCGCCACCCTCCACAACGAGGACCAGGTGCGGCTCAAGGACGTGCGGGAGGGCGACACCGTGATCGTCCGCAAGGCGGGCGACGTGATCCCCGAGGTCGTGGGGCCGGTGCTGTCGCTGCGCCCTGAGGGGCTCCCGGAGTGGCGGTTCCCGGCCACCTGCCCGAGCTGCGGGGGCCCGCTGGTGCGCCTTCCGGGGGCGGCCGACACCAACTGCGTCAACATCGACTGCCCGGCCCAGGTGGCCCGCCGCATCGAGCACTTCGCCTCCCGGGGCGCCATGGACATCGCCGGCCTGGGGGAGCGCACCGTCCAGCTCCTGCTGGACCAGGGCCTCATCGGCGACGTGGCCGACATCTACACCCTCGACCTCGACAAGGTGCGGGCCATCGAGCGCTTCGGCGACGTGTCGGTGGGGAACCTCGGGCGGGCCATCGAGGAGTCCAAGGACCGGCCGCTGGCCAACCTGCTGGTGGCGCTGGCGGTGCCCCACCTGGGCGGCACCGGGTCGCAGGTCCTGGCCCGGGCCATGGGCCACCTCGACCGGATCATGGCGGCGTCCACCGAGGAGCTGGCGGCCATCGAGGGCATCGGCCCCACCATCGCGGCCAGCGTCCGGGCCTTCTTCGACGACGAGCGCAACCGCGGGGTGGTCGAGCGGCTGCGGGCGGCCGGCGTGAACTTCGAGGGACCGGCCGCCCCCGACGTGCCCCAGGTCCTGGCCGGCGTGTCCCTCGTGGTCACCGGCACGCTGGAGCGCTGGTCGCGGGAGTCGGCCGAGGAGGCCGTCAAGGCCCGGGGCGGCAAGTCGCCGGGCAGCGTGTCGAAGAAGACGACGGCGGTGGTGGCCGGCGAGGCCCCCGGCGGCGCCAAGATCACCAAGGCCGCCGAACTGGGCGTCCCGGTGATCGACGAGGCCGCCTTCGAGCGCCTCCTGGAGACGGGTCAGTTGTAGGTCAGGAGACGGTGAAGCACCACTGGTACTCGCCGGGGTCGCCGCCGCCCACCGCCAGGGCGAACGACACGATGGCGCAGTTCTGGCCCGGCTCGAGGCGCTTCACCTCCCGATCCTTCCCCGGCGTGAAGGTGTAGCGGTTGAGGCCTCCGATCACGTCGACCTGGTCGTCGGGAATGGCCACGCCGTTGACCACCAGCGAGGCCCGGTAGCCGGGGTCGAGCTCGACGAAGATGTCGGTCTGGCGGACCTGGAGGGCGCCCGGCGCCGGCGACACCGTGCGCACGGCCGCCGGCCGCAGCCGGGGGTTCGGCGAGTCGTCGTGGAGGGTGAAGGCGTAGACGAACCCGACGCCGGCCAGGGTGAGCAGCACCGTGGACACCACCCGGCGGAAGGTGAACAGCTCGCGGAAACGTCCGGGGGCGGGCACCCGCCCATTCTCCTCCATGGGTGGGGTGTCCACGGAGCGGGAGGAGCCAGCCGCTAGCCTCCTGGTGTGGCCACGTCGAGTATGGCCGACCACGTCGGTCGCGTCCTGGGAGGGCGCTACCGCCTCCTGAGCCCCGTCGGCTCGGGTGCGTCGGCCCAGGTGTTCGTGGCCGAGGACGCCACGCTCCGGCGGAAGGTGGCGGTGAAGCTGCTCCATCCCGCCCTGGCCGAGGACGAGGCGTTCCTGCGCCGGTTCCGGGCCGAGGCCCAGCAGGCGGCGGCGCTGAACCACCCCAACGCCATGCGGGTGTTCGACTGGGGCGAGTCCGACGACGGGCCGTACCTGGTGCTCGAGTACCTCGGCGGGGGCAGCCTGCGCAACCTCCTCGACACCGGCCAGCTGCTGTCCCCGTCGCAGGCGCTGCTGGTGGGCCTGGAGGCGGCGAGGGGGCTCGACTACGCCCACCGGCGGGGTCTCGTGCACCGGGACATCAAGCCGGCCAACCTGCTGTTCGACGACGAGGGCCGGCTGTGCATCGCCGACTTCGGGCTGGCCCGGGCGCTGGCCGAGGCGGCGTGGACGGAGCCGGCCGGCGCCATCCTCGGCACCGCCCGCTACGCCTCGCCCGAGCAGGCCAAGGGCCTTTCGGTCGACGGCAAGGCCGACGTGTACTCCCTCGCCCTGGTGATGGTGGAGGCGGTCACCGGCGAGGTCCCCTTCACCGCCGACACCACCATCGCCACGCTCATGGCGCGGGTCAACGGCCGCTTCGACGCCCCCGAGCAGCTCGGCCCGCTGGGGCCCGTCCTGGAGAAGGCCGCCGCCCAGGACCCTGCCGACCGCCTCGACGCCCGCCGGCTGGCCGCCGCCCTGGAGGAGGTGGCCCAGGAGCTGCCGCCGCCCGGCCGCCTGCCCCTCGACCGCAGCCCCGTTGTCCCGTCGGCGCCCGAGACGGGGCCCGACGTCACCGAACTGGGCACCCAGGTCCGCCTCTACGACGCCGAGGCCGACCGGGGCGACAAGCCGCCCGCCAGCGAGCTGCTCCTCCCGTCGGCCAAGCGCCGGCGGCGGTGGCCGTGGGCGGTGGTCGCCGCCGTGGTCGCTCTCCTCGCCATCGCCGGCGCCTACGGCGTGGCCCAGGCCCGGGTGCCGAAGCACCCCGTTCCCAGCGTCCTGGGCAAGACCCTCGACGAGGCCCGGGCCGCCGTGGCCCCCGACAAGTTCACCGTCCGCAAGGGCGCCACCCAGTTCGACGAGACGGTGCCCGACGGCCACGTCATCAACCAGACCCCGGCGCCCTCGGCGTCGCTCAAGGAGGGCGGCGCGGTCACCGTGGTGCTGTCGGGCGGCCCGAAGCCCCGCACCGTCCCCGACCTCGCCGGCGCCGACCAGGCCACGGCCGAGCAGCGCCTCCAGCAGGCGGGACTCACCCCCAAGGTCGTCACCCAGCCCGACGAGGCCCAGCCGAAGGGCGCCGTGCTCTCCTGGTCGCCCAAGACGGGCACCCTGCCGCGGGGGACCGAGGTGCTGGTCACGGTGTCGAGCGGGCCGGCGCCGCGCCAGGTCCCCGACGTCGCCGGCAAGACCTACGACGAGGCGGCGGCGCTCATCACCGCCGCCGGCCTGAAGCCGGAGAAGGCCGAGGTCTTCAGCTCCGACTTCCCCGCCGGCCAGGTGGTCGGCACCAAGCCGGCGAGCGGCAACTCCGTCGAGCGCGACTCTTCGGTCACCATCAACGTCTCCAAGGGTCCCGACACCGTGGCGGTGCCCGACGTCATCGGGAAGTCGGTGGCCGACGCCGCCGCCGCCATCCAGGCGGCGGGGCTCCAGGTGAGCGGCAAGGGCGGCAAGCCCAACGGCCAGCTGGTCTTCTCCACCGACCCGGCGCCCGGCACCCAGGCGAAACGGGGCTCGGGGGTCTTCCTCTTCGTCCGTTGAGGGCCCACCGGACTAGCCCGATCGGGCCATTCGCGATTTGGTCATCGACGGCAGGCCCGGCGACCCGCACAATCCTCCTTGAGCAGGCCCACGGGGGTGGCGCCTGTCGAGGCAGTGATCCCCCAGCCGCTGCCGGTGCTCGCCACCCCCTGGGTCGCCTGCTCGCGTCTTGGCGCCCCGTCAGGCCCCCGCCCCCCGGAACCCCCGCCGGGGCGCCGGCGCGTCCGGGCTCGGCTCGGAAGCGGCGCTACGCCGTGATCTCGCTGATGCGCTGGTGGGCCTCGCCGGCCAGGGCGTCGGGCGGGGACTGGACCACGAGCACCAGCTTGGTCATGTCGCCCTGGATCTTGATCTTGCCGGCCATGAAGTGCTGGATGGCGCTCTGGGGGTCGAGGAACACGGCCCGGGCGGTGGCGTAGTCGAGGGTGATGGACACCTCGGCGTCGTCCAGCTGGCCGATCTCCAGGTCGAACTGGCCGCTCGAGGTGTCGACGTAGGCCAGCACCGTGCCCTCGCCGAAGGGCACCTCGGTGATCACCTGGTTGAGGCGCACGGAGTGCTCGCCGGCCGGGACGCGGTCCCGGAACTCCTCTCGGATGGCGCGGGCGGCGTCGATCCACTCGTCGCTCAGGAAGGGGTAGGCGGCAGGCTCGGGGCCGGCCTCGGTCGCCGGCTCGGGCTCGGGTGCGTCGTCGGGCACGGGGCTCTCCTCGCCGTGTCGGGTTCGGTCGCGGCCACGGTAGTGCCCGCTACCGTGCCCGTCGGTGGGCGACGACGGCATCGACGGCAGGGAACCGTTCTCGGCGGCCGGGGGGCCGTACGGCGCCCTGGTGCTGCACGGCCTCTCCGGCACGCCCGGATCGGTGCGGGGCCTCGGCATGGCGCTGGCCGGCGCCGGCCTGGCCGTGGAGGGGCCCCTGCTCCCTGGCCACGGCACCTCGGTGGAGGACCTGGCCGCCGTGGGGTGGCCGGAGTGGACGGCGGCGGCCGAGGCGGCGTACGCCGACCTGGCCGCCCGCTGCGCCCGGGTGGTGGTCGCCGGCCTGTCGATGGGCGGCACCCTGGCCTGCTGGCTGGCCAGCCGCCACCCCGTCGCCGGTCTGGTGTGCGTCAACCCGATCGTGGAGCCCCCCGCCCCGTCGTTCCTCGAGATCCTCCGCGACCTGCTGGCCGGGGGGAACACGATGCTGCCCTCCATCGGCGGCGACGTGGCCAAGGGCGACGAGCGGGAGCCGGCCTACGACCGGCTGCCCGTCGCCACCCTGCTGTCGCTCATGGAGGCGCTCGGCGGCCTCGAGGGCGACCTGGGCCGGATCACCGCCCCGTTGCTGCTGTTCACCAGCAGGCGGGACCACGTGGTGCCGCCGAGCTCGAGCGACCACCTGGCCGAGCGGGTGGCCGGCCCGGTGGAGCGCATCACCCTGGAGGACAGCTACCACGTGGCCACCCTCGATCACGACGGCCCGATGATCGAGCGCCGGGCAGCCGAGTTCGCCGGCGCCGTCGCCCTAGGCTGACCGGCGTGTCCGACCGCATCACCAGGGCCGACGTCGCCCACGTGGCCCATCTGGCGCGTCTCGACCTGACGGAGGACGAGATCGAGCGCATGGTGGTGGACCTGGGCGCGGTGCTCGACCACGCCGCCGCCGTCACCGCCCTCGACACCGCCGGCGTCCCGCCCACCGCCCACCCGCTGCCGCTCCGCAACGTGCTGCGCCCCGACGAGGTGCGGCCGAGTCTCGACCGGGACGAGGTGCTGGCCATGGCCCCGCACGCCGAGGACGGCCGCTTCCGCGTCCCCGCCATCCTCGGCGAGGAACCGTGAGTTTCGCCCTCACTCGCTCGCTGCGCTCGCTCCGTTCGGGCGAGTTAGCGGTGCTCCGACCGGCCGGCGGAGCCGACCGGCCTCCGCGCTGCATTCTTGTGCCGCCATCCGTCGGGGCCGCCTCCGGCGGCGACAGCGGCCGGCGGCGGTGTTTCCGATGACCGCCGTCGAGACGGCAGCCGCCGTCCGGCGCGGGGAGCGCACCGCCCGCCAGGTGGTGGAGGAGGCCCTGGCCCGCATCGGTTCGGGGGAGGGCGAGCTGCACGCCTTCAACACCGTGCTGGCCGACGAGGCCCGGGCGGCGGCCGACGCCCTCGACCTCCGGCTGGCCCGGGGCGAGGACCCCGGCCCCCTGGCCGGCGTGCCGGTGGCGCTCAAGGACAACCTGTGCACGCGGGGCGTGCCCACCACGTGCAGCAGCAGGATCCTGGAGGGCTGGCGCCCGCCCTACGACGCCACCGTGGTCATCCGGCTGGCGGCGGCCGGAGCCGTGGTGGTCGGCAAGACCAACCTCGACGAGTTCGCCATGGGGTCGTCCACCGAGAACTCGGCCTTCGGCCCCACCCGCAACCCCCGCGACCCGAGCCGGGTGCCGGGCGGGTCGAGCGGCGGCAGCGCGGCGGCGGTGGCCGCCGGCTTCGCGCCCCTGGCCCTCGGCTCCGACACCGGCGGGTCCATCCGCCAGCCGGCGGCGTTCTGCGGGGTGGTGGGCGTGAAGCCCACCTACGGGGCGGTGAGCCGCTACGGGCTGGTGGCGTTCGCCTCGTCGCTCGACCAGATCGGCCCCTTCGCCGCCACCGTGGAGGACGCCGCCCTCCTGCTGGAGGTCATCGCCGGCCACGACCCGCTGGACTCCACCTCCAACCCGGCGCCGGCGCCTGCCCTCGTGGCCCGCCTGGGCGAGGGGGTCGACGGCCTGCGGGTCGGCGTGGTCCGCGAGCTGGTCGACGGCGTGGCGCCCGACGTGGAGGCCCGGGTCCGGGAGGCGGCCGACGCCCTCGGGGCGGGCGGCGCCAAGGTCGACGAGGTGTCGCTGCCGGCCGCCGTGCACGGGCTGGCCGCCTACTACCTCATCGCCCCGGCCGAGGCCTCGTCCAACCTGGCCCGCTACGACGGCGTGCGCTACGGCCTGCGGGTGGAGCCGGGCGGCGACGTGGCGGCCATGAACGCCGCCACGCGGGGCGCCGGCTTCGGTGCCGAGGTCAAGCGGCGGATCATGCTCGGCACCTACGCCCTGTCGGCCGGCTACTACGACGCCTACTACGGCCAGGCCCAGCGGGTGCGCACGCTCATCATCCGGGACTTCGAGTCGGCCTACGAGCGCTTCGACGTGCTGCTGTCGCCCACCGCCCCCACCACCGCCTTCGCGCTGGGGGCCAAGACGGCGGACCCCCTGGCCATGTACATGAGCGACGTGTGCACCATCCCGTCCAACCTGGCCGGTCACCCGGCCATGAGCGTCCCCTTCGGTACCGGCGACGACGGCCTGCCCGTCGGCGTGCAGGTGCTGGCGCCGGCGCTCGGGGAGCCGGTGATGTTCCGGGTGGCGGCGGCCCTGGAGGCCAGCCGTGGCTGAGCGTCCCTACGACGTCGTGGTCGGGCTCGAGGTCCATTGCGAGCTGAAGACCGGCACCAAGCTGTTCTGCGGCTGCCGCAACGCCTTCGGCGACGACCCCAACACCAACGTGTGCCCCGTGTGCCTCGGCCTGCCCGGGTCGCTGCCCGTCCTCAACGAGCAGGCGGTGGAGCTGGCCATGCGGGTGGGCGCCGCCCTGGAGTGCGAGATCCGCCCGAGCATCTTCCACCGGAAGAACTACTTCTATCCGGACATGCCGAAGGACTACCAGGTCAGCCAGTACGACGAGCCCCTCAACGTCGACGGCCGCCTCGAGCTGCCCGACGGGTCGGCGGTGGGCATCGAACGGGCCCACATGGAGGAGGACACCGGCAAGAACACCCACATGGGAGGCGGCGGGCGCATCCACGGCGCCGAGTACTCCCTGGTGGACTACAACCGGGCCGGCGTGCCGCTGGTGGAGATCGTGAGCCGGCCCGACATCCGCTCCTCCCAGCAGGCGGCCGACTACGTGCGGGAGCTGCGGGCCATCCTCGTCACCACCGGCGCCAGCGACGGGAAGATGGAGGAGGGGTCGCTGCGGGTCGACGCCAACGTCTCCGTGCGGCCGGCCGGCAGCGACACCCTCGGCACCCGCTGCGAGATCAAGAACCTCAACTCGCTGCGGTCGCTGGTGCGGGCCATCGAGCACGAGGCGGCCCGCCAGTGGGACCTGCTGGAGACGGGCGAGCGGGTGGTGCAGGAGACCCGGCACTGGAACGAGGACCAGGGCCGCACCATCTCGGGGCGCTCCAAGGAGGAGGCCTACGACTACCGCTACTTCCCCGAGCCCGACCTGGTCCCGCTGGCGCCGGGCGACGAGTGGCAGCAACGGGTCCGCACGTCCCTGCCCATGCTGCCCGCCGCCCGCCGCCAGCGGGTGATCGACGCCACCGGCGTCGACGGCGGCCTGGCCGGCACGGTGGTGGAACTGGACCTCGACACGCTCGTCCTGGCCGCCGTCTCCGCCAAGGCCGACGGCCGGCGGGCGGTCAACCGGGCGGTCAACGAGGTGGCGGCCGACCTCGAGGCGGCCCGCCGGCTGGACCCGGCGGCGTTCACCAAGCTCCTCCTCCTCGAGGACCGGGGGAAGCTCACCGCCACGCAGGCCAAGCAGGTGCTGGCCGAGCTGCTGGCCGCCGGAGGCGACCCGGAGGACATCGCCAGGGCCAAGGGGTTCGAGGCCCTCGGCGACGACGCCCTGGCCGCCGCCGTCGACGCCGCCATCGCCGGCAACCCGGCCGAGTGGGAGCGGTTCAAGGCGGGCGACGCCAAGATCACCGGGTTCTTCGTGGGTCAGGTGATGAAGGCCAGCGCCGGGAAGGCCGATGGCAAGGCGGTCACCGCCCTGCTCAGGGAGCGGGCCGCCGGCGGGTGAGCCCGGCCGGGAATTTTGTGACGGGCGACTCTGGGCGCCTCCCCAGGGGGCGCGACAATTGTCTCACTGTGACCGACAGCGCGCCGCGCCCGGAGTTCGAGGACCTCCTCGAGGTGCCCGTGCCGGCCGGCGGGCGGGTGCTGGTGGTGAGCGACCTCCACCTGTCGGCCCGCTCACAGCACCACGGCCGCCACGCGGTGGACGAGGTGACGAGGGCGATCGAGGCCTGCGACGGGCCGGGCGTCGTCGTCCTGAACGGCGACATCGTCGAGCTGCTGGCCGGCGACGACCCCGACGTGGCCGCCATCCTGGGCAGCCACCGGCGGTTCGTCGACGCCGTACGCCGCTTCGGCGAGGGCCCGGGGCGCTCGGTGATCTACCTGATCGGCAATCACGACTGGAAGCTGGCGTGGGACGCCAAGGCGGCCGCCGCCGTGTGCAAGGCGTTCGGAGCCCGGCTGGCCCTCACCGCCGACCTGGTGCTGGAGACCGGCCAGGGTGAGCGGCGCGTGCGGGTCGAGCACGGCAACCGCCTCGACCCGGCCAACCGCTTCACCGACATCCGCAACCCGCTGGACGCCCCCCTCGGCCACCACGTGGTCCGGGAGCTGCTGCCCGCCCTGCGGTCGGGGGAGCGGGACTGGCTCGAGGGCGTGGCCGTGCTGAGCGACCCGATCGCCTTCCCCGAGTTCGTGGCCTCCCGCCTCGCCTACCGCCGGCTGGCCCGCCACCTCAAGTGGCTGGTGCTGCCGTTGCTGCTGGCCCTGGCCCTCAAGATCCCCCTCGGGGTGCTGCTGCTGGAGAAGGCCGACCTCTCGGTCTGGTACCACCGGGCGCTGTTCGTCGGTGTGGCGGTCGTCGCCGACCTGATCCTCGTGGGCGCTGCCATCGTCGTGGCCGCCCGCCAGGCGTGGGAGGCGGTGGCGTTGGCCACCGTCCAGAAGCGGGGCATGGCCCAGAACGACGCGCCCCGAGACGAGGCGCGCCGCCTCGTCTCCACCGGCCTGGCCGGCCTGATCACCGGCCACACCCACCATCCGGAGCTGGCGCCGGTCGCGGAGGGGTTCTACGCCAACTCGGGCTGCTCGATGCCCGTGGTCGACGAGCGGCCGGCCCGCACCGGCCTGCCACCGGTGTTCCTCGCCTCGCGCATCACCTCGTGGGTGGAGCTGGAGGCGGCGGCCATGGTGCGGGTGCGCCTCGTGCACGGGCGCCGCCAGCTTCCCGGCGCCACCCACGTGGAGGCGCTGGCGGCCCGGAAGTCGGCCACGCCCGACGGCCCGCCGGCGGTCGTCGCCTCCTTCCCCGACGGTGCGGCGTGGCCGGCGGTGGAGAACGACGCCGTGCGCCTGCGCAAGACGAGGACGCGGGCCGCCGTCGGCATCGCCCTCATCGGCCTGATCGACATCGTGTCGGCCCTCACGCCGCCGCTGGCCGAGCGGCTCCGCACGCTGCGCGACGTGATGCCCTTCGGCGTCCCCCGGGCGGCGGCCGCCCTGGCCGCGCTGGCCGGGGTCGGCCTCCTGCTGCTGGCCCGGGGCCTGCGGCGCGGCGGCCGCCGGGCGTGGAAGCTGGCCGTCCTCCTCCTGCTCGGTTCCACCGTCCTCCATCTGCTCAAGGGCGTGGACGTCGAGGAGGCGGTGTACGGGGCCCTGGCCGCCGTCTACCTGTGGGCCCGGCGCTCCGCCTTCCGGGCCCCGTCACAGCACCAGTCGGTGGCCCTCAGCCTCCGGATCATCGGGGCCACGGCCGCCTTCGCCACCCTCATCGCCACGGTGGTCATCGAGCTGTTCCCGGCCCACCGGCCCCGGCTGCCGATCGACCGGGCCGTCCTCGCCTCCCTGGGCCGGCTGGTGGGCGTCACCACCGTCGCCCTGCCCGACAGGGTCGGCGACTTCCTCACGCCGGCGCTGGCCGCCGTCGGCTTCGGCGCCATCTTCGCCGCCGGCTGGGTGGTCTTCCGCCCCGCCGTTCCGCACCACAAGGGCAACGTGGCGTCCCGCGACCGGGCCCGCAATGTCGTGGCCCGCTACGGCGACGACACCCTGTCGTACTTCGCCCTGCGCGACGACAAGGTCCCGTTCTTCCAAGGCGACACGCTGATCGCCTACGCGGTCGTCGGCACCGTGTGCCTGGTCTCGCCCGACCCGGTGGGGCCGGTGTCGGAGCGGGCCACCGCCTGGAACGCCTTCCACCGCTTCGCCGCCGAGAACGGGTGGTCGGTGGCGGTCATGGGGGCGGCCGAGGACTGGCTGCCCGTCTACCGGGACGCCGGGATGCACGAGCTGTACGTGGGGGACGAGGCGATCGTCGACTGCCCCACCTTCAGCCTGGAGGGCAACCGGTCCAAGAGCCTGCGCCAGGCCGTCAACCGCATCGCCCGCAACGGCTACCGGGTGGAGTTCCACGACCCGGCCCACCTCGCCCCCGAGATGGTGGCGTCGCTGCGCAAGCTGATGTCGGAGAGCCGCCGGGGCGACGTGGAGCGGGGCTTCTCCATGACCCTCAGCCGCATCTTCGACCCCGACGACCGCGGCCTGCTGCTCTCGGTGTGCTTCGGCCCCGACGGCGACCCCGTGGCGTTCTGCCAGTGGGTGCCCGCCCTCGGCATCGACGGCTACTCGCTCGACCTCATGCGCCGCTCCAAGGGCGAGCACCCCAACGGCCTGCTCGACTTCGTGGTGGTGGAGACCATCCGCCACCTGAAGGACCAGGGGCTGCGCGGGCTGGCCCTCAACTTCGCCACCATGCGGGCGGTGCTGGCCGGCGAGACCAGCGGCCCCGGCCAGCGCACCCAGCGGTGGCTGCTGCGGAAGATGTCCGACTCCATGCAGATCGAGTCGCTGTGGAAGTACAACGAGAAGTTCGGGCCGTCGTGGAAGCCCCGCTACGCGGTGTACGACTCCACCGGCGACATGGGCGCCGCCGCCCTGGCGGTGGCCAAGGCCGAGTCGTTCTGGGAGCTGCCCGTCATCGGCCGCTTCCTCGTCCCCGACCGCCCGCCGGCGGAGCCCGACACCGAGCCGTCCGAGCCGTAGAGGACGCTACCTCCAGGTATCATCGCTTCGTACCTGGAAGGAGTATCCCTTGGTCTGGCACCCGGCGATGTCGCCGTTCCCCTTCGACCGGCCCTTGCGCGCCGACGAGGTCACCGGGCGCGACGCAGAGCTGGCCGCCCTCGTCGAGCGGGTGGTCGGGGGCCGCTTCGTCACCCTCATCGCGCCCCGCCGCTACGGCAAGACGAGCCTGGTCAACGCCCTGGCCGACCACCTCGAGCGCACGGAGGACCTGCCGACGTTGCGCGTCGACCTCTTCGGCCTGGCCAGCATGGCCGACCTCGCCGTGCGGCTCGACGCCGCCTACCGGGCGGGAGCGGCCGGGCGGTTGCGTGCCCTGCTGCGGGCGCTGCTGCGCAACCTCCAGATCGACCTGGCTCTCGGCCCCGCCTCGGTGGCGGCCACCTTCGCCCAGGATCCCGCCCGCGATCCGGTGCCCATCGTCCACGGGCTGCTGGAACTGCCCCGGCAGCTGGCCACCGAGCGCGGCTCCCGGGTTCTGGTCGTCGTTGACGAGTTCCAGGGGATCGCGGCGGTCGACGGCGCCGACGGCCTGGTCCGCTCGCACATCCAGCACCACAGCGCCGAGGTGTCGTACCTGTTCGCCGGCTCGGAGCCCCACCTCACCGAGCTGCTCTTCTCCGACACGGCCCGTCCCCTCTACGGCCAGGCCGAGCTGCTGACCCTGCCGCCCCTGCCGGGGCCGGCGCTGGCCCAGTACATCGCCGACCGCTTCGAAGCCACCAGCCGCGACGCCGGCGCCGGTGCCGACCGCATCGCCGCTCTCACCGGTGGACACCCTCAGCGGTCACTGCTGCTGGCCCACGAGTTGTGGGAGCGAACCCTGGTCGGGGCGCCAGCCGACGACGAGGCGCTGCCCGCCGCCCTCGAGGCCGCCCTGGGCCGCCTCGGCGGCGAGTTCACCGCCTTGTGGGCCGGCCTGGCCGGCAACGAGGCACGGGTGCTGCGGGCCGTCGCCCACGGCCACTCGCCCTTCGCCCGGTCCAGCGCCGCCCTCGACCTGAAGAAGCAGTCGGTGCGCCATCCGCTCACCGCGCTCGTGCGGCGCGGCGTGCTGCGTTCCGCCGGCGCCGGGTGGGAGCTGGTGGACCCGCTGCTCGCCCTCTGGATCCGCGACACGTTCCCGTTGTAGGTCGGCTCGGAACCGGAGGTTCCTCGCCGAGCTTTGTCGTCCCGGCAGCCGGGGAGGGCGCCTCCGGCGCCGGGTGCGGCCGCCGGCAATGCTCGGCCAGCGAGGCGAACGCCTAGTCTTCCTCGGTGTCGCGGGATCTCGACGCCGCCCTGGAGCGCAAGCGCTCGGGAGACCTCGACGGCGCCCTGATCGCCCTCGAGTCCTTCCTGGCCGGCAACCCGTCGCACTCGCCGGCACTTGCCCACCTGGCCGACGTGCAGGTCAGGCGGGGGCGGCGGGCGGAGGCGGCAGACGCCCTCGACCGGGCCGAGGCGGTGGCCGGCACGACGGCGTTCACCGCCCGGGTCCGGGGCGACCTGCTGGCCGGCCAGGAGCGGTGGGAGGAGGCGGCCCGCAGCTACGCCGACGCGGTGGCGCTGGGGGAGAAGGGCTGGTGGGCGCCGGTCCGGCTGGCCAGCTGCCGGCTCAGCGCCGGCGACGTGGAAGGCGCCAAGGGGGCTGCCCTGCGGGCGGTGGAGGCCCACCCGGCGGCGTCCGGCGGGTGGATCGTGCTGGGCGACGTCGCCACCCGCGAGGGCGACCTCGACGGCGCCGAGGCCATGTACCAGCGGGCCCACGACGAGGCACCGGGCGACCAGTGGGCCTACGCCAAGCTGGTGGAGGCCCGTCTGGCCAAGCTGCCCCCCGACCGGCGGGAGCGGGAGGTCAAGGTCCTGCTCAAGACGGCGGGCCGGGACAACCGGTACCTGCTCGGCGTGCTGGCCCGGCTGCGGAGGGAGGCGGGCGACGACGAGGCGGCGGCCGAGGTCTGGGGCGAGGCGGCCCGCACCGGCGCCCCGTCGGCCCGCCGCCAGCACGGCTACGCCCTGCGGCGGGCCGGCAAGCTGGACGAGGCGGCGGCCGTGCTCGGGGCCTGCCTGGTGGAGCAGCCCGACGACGTGATCCTGTTCAAGACCTACGTGGGCCTCCAGCAGAAGCGCGGCGACCACGCCGGCCTGCGGTCCACGTTGGAGGCGGCGCTGCCCCGGGCCGGCGCCGGCCGCAAGGGCGCCTTCCACGCCGCCCTCAAGAAGATCCCGGAGGGCCGCAAGTGACGGAGGCGTCGCCCACCATCGGCGACCTGGTCGAGGTGGCTGTGGTCGACACCGTCGTCCGCCTCGACGGGCCCGGTGCCCGGCTGGGCGAGCTGGTGCTCACCGGGGACGTGGTGAGCAGCCTGTCCGCCGTCCTGCGGGCGGCGGCCGGCGAGGCGGGGGCCGGCTTCTTCGTGGTGGGCCCCTTCGGGTCGGGCAAGTCGCACTTCCTGGCCGCCGCCGGGGAGCTGCTGGCCGACCCGGCCGCCGCCGCCGGCCTGGCCGGGTGGACGGAGGAGCTGCGGGCGCTGGCCGGCGCCGCCCGGCCGAGCGTGGCGGTCGGCGTGCCGCTGGTCGAGTACCGGGCCGGCGCCGCCCTGGAGGACGTGGTGGCGGCCCGGGCGTGGCGGGCCCTGGGCCGGCGGGCGCCCGCGTCGGGCACCGACCGGCGGGAGTCCTGGGACGCCTTCCTGGCCGCCGCCGCCGAGGCCGGCCACGGCGGCGCCGTCCTGCTGCTCGACGAGCTGAGCGAGTTCCTGCGGGCCAAGCAGGGGCCGGCCCTCACCGAGGACCTGCGCTTCCTCCAGTTCCTCGGCGAGTGGGCGGGGGAGCGGCCGGCGCTGGTGGTGGCCGCCCTCCAGGAGGACATCGAGGCGGTGGCGAACGTCAGCGGCAAGGAGCTGGCCCGCATCCGCGACCGCTACCGGCCCAGCCTCACCCTGTCGATGCGCCACGTGGAGGACCTGGTGCGGGGCCGGCTGGTGCGCCTCCGCCCCGGCGCCGAGCGCTGGGTCGAGCAGGCCAGGGAGGGGATTGTCGGCGCCTTCCCGGGAGCGCCGGTCGACGGCGGGCGCCTGGCCCGCTGCTACCCGCTGCACCCCGACACGCTCTCGGTGCTGGAGGGCCTGCGCTTCCTGCTGTCCCAGCAGCGGGGCGTGGTGGACTTCATCTGCCGGCGGCTGGCCGCCTGTCTCGACCGCCCCTACGACGGGCTGGTCACCCCGGACGACGTGTTCGACCACTTCCGGGGCCGCCTCCACGAGCGCCCCGAGACGGCCCGCCTGGCCGACACCGTCGTCCCCTACTTCGAGCGCGGCGCACCTGAACTGGTGGACGGCGACGACGTCGACCTGGCCCTGCGGGCGGTGAAACTGATGTGCCTGCTCGCCGCCTCGCCCCTGGAGCGGCCCCGCACGGCGGCCGAGCTGGCCGGGATGCTGCTGGCGCGCGTCAGCGACCTCGACCCGCAGGCGAACGCCGGCTACCTGGAGAAGGCGGTGCTGACGCCGTTGGCCGGCAGCGGCGCCTACCTGGTGGCCGAGCCCGGCCCGCCGGTCACCTACACGGTCGTGCCCGACGCCGACGCCGGCATGGTGGCCCGCAACCGCGTCGAGCAGGCGAGGGCGGAGCTGTCGCCCGGCGACCGGCGGGTGGCGGCCACCCTCGCCGAGCTGGGCTCGTCGCCGACGCTGCCCCTCCAGCTCCAGGCCCAGGTGGGGACGTCCCGGCGCGAGGTCATGTGGCAGAACACCCAGCGGTCCGTCCTCCTCGTCACCACCCGCGTCCTCGACCTCGACGCCGGCGAGGCGGCCGGCCTGGTGCAGCGGGCCCGGGCGGCCGGCGCCGAGGGCTGCCTCGTGCTGGCCGAGCCGGAGCTGGAGGAGCAGGGCGAGGCCGACGCCCGGGCGGCCGACCTGGTGGCAGCCGTCGAGCGGCTGGCGGTGTGGGTCCCCGGCCCGGTCCGGGCTGCCGAGCGCGACGCCGTGCTCGACGTCCACAGCCGCCGGCTGGTGCTCGTCGCCGCCCGCGACGAGGACCGCGACGATCTCGTGGAGGTGCTGGAGCGCACGGCCGGAGGCGACGCCGCCGTGTGCCGCGAAGCGTTGCGCCGCATGTACTTCGAGGGCCGGGTGCACGGTCCCGGGGCCGCGCCCGACCTGCCGTCGCTGGCCGGCCTGCCCTTCGAGCGCCTGCTGCCGGCGGTCGTCGATCCGCTGCTGTCGGCGCTGCACCCCCGCCACTTCGAAGTGGCGCCACGCGGTGAGCTGGTGGGCGACCGGTTCGTGCGCGAGCTGCTGCGCGACGCCGTCGTGCCCGGGCGGCTCGGGGCGGCGGCGGTGAGCCGGGGCCCGCTGCGGTCACTGATCGAGGGCTACCTCGTGCCGCTGGGCCTGGCCAAGGTGCGCAAGGACGGCGCCACGGTCGGGGCCGACCCGGCCCGCAGCCCGGCCGTCGCCGAGGTGCTGCGGCTGGTGGGCGACGGCGGCCCGGTGCCGGCCGAGGACGTGATGACGGGGCTGGCCGAGGGACCCTTCGGGCTGACCGCCATGGAGGCGGTGCTGGTGCTCAACGTGTGCGTCCAGACCGGGCTGCTGGAGGCGCGGCGGGGGAACCGGCCCCTCACCGACCCGTTCGTCGCCGTCACCCCGGCCGACCGCCTGGCCAGCGGTCAGCTGGTGGAGCCGGCGGTGCGGCAAGCCGTGCTGGCGCTCGGGCCGGTGTGCGGGCCCGGCCCCTTCGACCCCTGGACGGCGGCCGCCCAGCGCTCGGCGTGGGAGTACCTCCAGGCCTGGCTCGAAGCACGGCGGGAGGATCTGGCCCAGGTGCGGGCCGGGCTGGCCCGCGTGGTGGAGGTGCCGGCGCTGGGCGGGGCCGACGTGGCGCCGGTGGTCGACGACGCCGCGCTGGTGGGCGCGGTGGTGGAGGCCTGCCCGCCGTCGCTCGGCGCAGCCGCCGGCCTCACCCGCATGGCCTCGGTGGTGGACGACCCGGCAGGGATGGTCGCCGCCGCCCGCCGTCTGGGCGCGGTGGCCCGCTTCCTGCGCGACGACCTGCGGCGGGTGGAGGAGGCGGCCGCCTATCTCACGTCCTCGGATCTGGCGCTCCCCGACGAGGGCCCGCTGGCCGGCGCCCGTGACGCGGCGCTGGCCCTCGCCCGCGACTGCCTGGACCTGGCCGCACGCGACCGGGTGGCCGACTTCGCCGCCGCCAACCGGGAGTTCCGGAGCGCCTACGTGGCCGCCTACCAGGAGGCCCACGACCGGCACTACGGCGCCGTCTCCCCGGGGCGACTCGACGAGGTGCGGCAGACGCCCGCCTACCGGGCGCTGACCCGGCTGGCCTCCATCGGCGCAGTGGCCGTGCCCGACGACCGGGTGAAGGTCGACCGGCTCCTCGCCGCCGCCGGCCCCCGGCCGTGCCGGGCCCGGGTGGAGACGGAGCTGGCCTGGAAGCCGCGCTGCCAGTGCGGCTTCACCCTCGGAACGCCCCTGCCCGTCCTCGACGCCGGGGCCGTGGTGGCGACGGCCGAGCGGGGCGTGGGCCAGTACCTGACCGAGCTTTCCGGCGAGGAGCACCGCGCCCGCCTCGAGGCGGCGGCGGCCGACCTCGACGCTCTCGGCCGCACGGAGATGGCGGCCGGCGTGCGGCGCCTGGTCGAGCTGGCCGGCGGGCGAGCGCCTGACGCCGAGGCGGTGGCCGCCGCCCTGGCCGGCGACCTGCCGGCCGTCCTCCGGGATGCGCTCACCGGCGCCCAGCTCATCGTCACCCGCGACCTGGCCGCCCTCCGCGAGGACCTCATCGGCCGCCGCTACCCGAAGCGCCGGCTGCTGGAGCTGCTGGCGTCGTGGGTGGACCCGGGCGGTGAGGTGCCGCCGGGCGGGTTCGTGGAGGTGGTCGACAGCGCCGACCGACCGCCCCTCCGGGCGCCCGCTCCCGAGCCGGCCCGTCCCCGGGCGGTGAGCGCCACCGAGGCGGTGCTGGCCGAACGGTTCCCCGGCCTGGCCGCCCTGCTGCCGGCCGACCAGGCGGCCGACGCCTTCTGGCTGGCGGCGTGGTGGGCCGAGCGGCCGGCGCCGCCGCCGTGGGTGCCGTCCCGCCTGTTCGCCGACCCCGACCGGCTGGCGGCCGCCGCCGACGCCGCCCTCGGCGACCTGGCTGCCCGGGCCGAGCTGGCCGACCTCGACGGCCGGGTTGGGCCGGGCACCGTCCTCGGCGACCAGGTCGCCGCCGCCCTCGGCCTGGCCGGGGCGCCGGCCGCCGACGTCGCCGCCGTGCTGGCCGGCGAGCGCCTGCTGCGCCATCCCGTCCGCCTGGCCGCCGACCAGTTCCTGCGCCGGCTGGCGGCCGACGTCCAGCTGGTGCGGCTGGTGGCCGGCGCCGGCGCCCTGGCCCCCCAGCACGCCCTGCTGGCGCCGGCCGAGGTGGCGCCGCTGGCCCTCCTCGTGGAGGCCGCCCGCCACCTGGCCGCCGTCGAGCGGGAAGGCGCCGAAGCCACCCCGGCGGCGCTGGTCGAGGAGGTGTACGCCAGTCACTACGCCGCCGTGCCCGAGCTGGTGAGCAGGGCGGCGCTGGCCTGCGCCGGCCCGGCGGTGGTGGGCGAGGACGCGGTGGACGCCTTCCGCATCGGCGCCCGCCGGGTGCTGTCGGCCGTCGACGCCCGCTTCCGACTCCACGCCGACGCCGGCTTCCCCGGGTGCCTGCCGATCTGGGAGGTCGGCGCCGCCGTGGTGGCGCCGCTGCTGGCGCAGCACGGCCGCGTGGGCGTGCTGCTGGTCGACGCCATGCGGGCCGACGCCGCCCGCCTGGTCGCCCGCCTGGTCGCCGACGCCCTCCCCGGCCGCCCGGTCGCGTGGCGGTGGGCGGTGGTGCCTCACCCCACTCGGACCGCCGAGTCGGTGGCCGCCCTCCGGCTCGGGCGCCCGGTGCCCGCCGGCTCGGCGTCCCATTCCGGCCCGGGCGACGTTCCCTTCGCCCACCTCGGGTACGAGGGGGCGGTGCTGGTCCGGGCCGACCGCGACCACAGCACCGACGACCTGAAGGAGCTGTGGGCTTCGGGACCGCCGGTGTCGGTGGCGGTGGCCACCGGCATCGACGAGCGCCTCCACCGCACGTCGGTCGAGCTGGCCGCTCTCCTCGACGACTCGGTTGCCGGCGTGGCCCGGCGGGTGGTGCCGTCGCTCGTGTCGCTGCCGGCGTCGGTCCCGCTGGTGGTGCTGGCCGACCACGGCTTCCGGGAGAACCCGTCGTGGGGCCGGGGCCCCGAGGGCCGCTACGTGCACGGCGGCACGTCGCCCGAGGAGTGCGTGGTGCCCGTCGTACTCTTCGGCCCATGACCACCGACAACCGGCCCCGCTCCCGCGAGGTCACCGAGGGCTTCGAGCGGGCGCCGGCGCGCGCCATGCTGCGGGCCGTCGGGATGACCGACGACGACTTCTCCAAGCCCCAGGTGGCGGTGGCGTCGTCGTGGAACGAGGTCACGCCGTGCAACATGCCGCTCGACGGGCTGGCCAAGCGGGCCAAGGAGGGGGTGCGGGAGGCCGGCGGCTTCCCCATCGAGTTCGTCACCATCGCCGTGAGCGACGGCATCTCCATGGGCCACGAGGGGATGCGGGCCTCCCTGGTGAGCAGGGAGGTCATCGCCGACTCGGTGGAGACGGTGATGCACGCCGAGCGCTTCGACGGCTTCGTGGGGCTGGCCGGCTGCGACAAGTCCCTGCCGGGGATGCTCATGGCCGCCGCCCGGCTCAACCTGCCGTCGACGTTCCTCTACGGCGGGTCCATCCTGCCGGGGCGGATCCCCGACGACCCGGCCGAGCGCAGCCTCGACATCGTCAGCGTGTTCGAGGCGGTGGGCGCCCGGGCCGCCGGCGCCCTCACCGACGAGGAGCTGTCGCTCATCGAGCGCCACGCCTGCCCCACGATCGGCAGCTGCGCCGGCATGTTCACCGCCAACACCATGGCGTCGGTGGGGGAGGCCCTCGGCATGTCGCTGCCGGGCAGTGCCTCACCGCCGGCCGTCGACGCCCGGCGCGACGAGTTCGCCCGCCTGTCGGGCCAGGCGGTGGTCGCCATGCTCGACGCCGGCATCCGCCCCCGCCACATCCTCACCAAGGAGGCGTTCGAGAACGCCATCGCCGTGGTGATGGCGCTGGGCGGGTCCACCAACGCCGTGCTGCACCTGCTGGCCATCGCCAACGAGGCGCGGGTCGAGCTGAGCCTCGGAGACTTCGACCGGGTCGGCCGGCGCACGCCCCACATCGCCGACACCAAGCCCCACGGCCGCTACCACATGGTCGACATCGACAGGGTGGGCGGGGTGCCGGCGGTGCTGCGGGAGCTGCTGGAGGCGGGGCTGCTGCACGGCGACTGCCTCACCGTCACCGGCCGCACCATGGCCGAGAACCTGGCCGACCTCGACCCGCCGGCCCCCGACGGCGCCGTGATCCACGTGCTGTCCGAGCCGCTGCACGCCGACGGCGGCATCGCCGTGCTGTCGGGCTCGCTGGCGCCGGCCGGGGCGGTCGTCAAGGTCGCCGGCATCGACACGTCGCGCTTCGAGGGCGTGGCCCGGGTGTTCGACGGCGAGCAGGGCGCCCTCGACGCCGTGCTGGCCGGCCGCATCGAGCCCGGGTCGGTGGTGGTCATCCGCTACGAGGGGCCCAAGGGCGGGCCCGGGATGCGGGAGATGCTGGCCGTCACCGGCGCCATGAAGGGCGCCGGCCGGGGGGGCGACTGCGCCCTCCTCACCGACGGGCGCTTCTCGGGCGGCACCCACGGGTTCTGCATCGGCCACGTGGCGCCCGAGGCGGTCGACGGCGGCCCCATCGCCTTCGTGCGCGACGGCGACCGCATCGTCATCGACGTGGGGGCCCGCTCCATCGACCTCCTGGTCCCCGACGCCGAGCTGGCCGAGCGCCGCAAGGAGTGGAAGCTCCCCGAGCCCCGCTACACCACCGGCGTGCTGGCCAAGTACGCCCGCCTGGTCACCGGCGCCGACCGCGGCGCCGTCACCGAACCCTGACCCCCCGCGTCTCGAGGACGCGGGCGAAGGCGTCGGCGATGAGCTTGTGGCCGGCGTTGCTGGGGTGGAAGCCGTCGGCCGACACCAGCGACGCCTCGGTGCCGGCCCGGCGGGCGGCCACGCCGGCGGCATGCAGGTCCACCAGGTCGGCACCCTCGGCCGTCGCCACCCGGGCGACGGCGGCGTTGTAGGCGTCGACGGCGGCGTTCACCACCTCCGGCGGCGGGAGGGGCCCGTCGACGAGGCAGTCCCCGCCGTTCCGGCACGCCAGGTAGGCGGGGAGGTGGTCGAGGGGCGGGACGTTGGCCACCAGCACGCGCGTGCGGCCGCCCCGCCGCAGGTCGTGGACCAGGCGCCGCAGCTGCTGCTCGTAGGTCGCCGGCGGGACGAGGTGGAGCAGGTCGTTGACGGCCAGCCACACGAACGCCGCCTTGGCGTCGGCGTTGACGGCGTCGGCGTCCTGATGGGCCAAGGCGTCGGCCACGGTGTCGCCGGGGACGGCCACGTTCACCAGGCCCGAGCCCGGCTCGAACGTGTGGTGGAGCAGCAGCTGCGGCCAGGAGTCCTGCTCGGGGTCGTCGGCGCCGAACCCCTTGGCGTCGCTGGCCCCGACGATCACGTAGCGGGGGCCGGCGGCGCCAGCCCGGCTGCCGGTGGTGCAGCCGGCGGCGAGGGCGGCGACGAGGAGGACGGCGGCGAGCGTGCGGCGCATGCCGGCGAGCGTAGAGATCCCCGGTGCCGTAGTGTCCGCGCCCGTGGCGACGTGGGGCGAGGTCCGAGCCGGCGCTCCCGAGCTGGCGGCGGCCGTGGAGGCCCGCTTCGCCTCGTCCAAGCACCACATTCTCGCCACCCTGCGCCGGGACGGGGCACCCCGGGTGAGCGGCACCGAGGTCGACGTGGCCGGCGACGAGTTGCGGCTCGGCTCCATGTGGGGGGCGGTGAAGGCGCTCGACCTGCGGCGGGACGGGCGCTTCGCCCTCCACGCCCACCCTGGGGACGGCTCGCTGGCCGGCGGGGACGCCAAGGTGGCCGGTGTGGCCGAGGAGGTGGTCGTCCACGACGACTACGGGTCGTCGCACCTGTTCCGCCTCGACGTCTCGGAGGTGGTGCTCACCTCGATCCACCCGGAGGGCGACCGCCTCCTGATCGAGTCGTGGCGGCCGGGGGAGGGGGTGCGGCGGGTGGAGCGGCGCTAGAGCGGGCGCCGCCGGCGCCTGCGGAGCCACCCGCCGCCGGCCGCCGCTCCGAGTGCGGCAGGGACGGCCACCAAGGGGACGCTGGGGCCGTGACCGGCCGGCCTGGTGGCCGCCAGGCGGACGGTGGCGACAGGTGGGGCCGCCCGTGTGGGCGCCTGTGGCTGGTCGGCGGCCGGCAGGTCGGCAGCGACCTTGGGGCCGACGACCGGTGCCGCTGTGGTCGCCGGGGAGGCGGCCCGGACCGTGGCCCGCGCCGCGAGGGGGCCCGACGCCCCAGGGAGGCCCGGGACGGGTGGCGAGGGCGGGATCACCACGACCGGCCCGCCGTCGGGCGCCACCACCGCCGGCTGAGCGGGGCTCGTGACGGCCGGCGGTGCGGCCGCCGCGACGGGGGGGGTGACGGAAGCCGCGCCCTCGGTGGTGGTCGTGGTCGGTGGGACGTCTGCGGCCAGCAAGGTGATCGCGACCGACGACACGAGGTAAGGGTCGGAGACGACCACGAGCGCGTGAGCGCCCGGTCCGCCCTCCGGCAGGACGACGGGGACGGAGAAAGTCCCGCTGCTGAAGGGAGGCACCTCCCCGAGCACCGGGCCGGTGGGAGCGTCCCAGTGGACGGCGATGCTGGTGGGCCCCGCCTTCATCGCCCAGTCCCTGCCCGACACCGTGACCGTGGCGCCGGGGAGGGCGCGATCGGGGCTGACGGTGAGGCTGGGCGGGTTTCCCGAGTAAGGGCTGCACCACGCCCACGCCGACGTGGCGGCGGCGAGGACGAGGGCGGGCGCGGCGAGGCCGAGCACGGTGACCGCCGCGGGCCGGCGCAGTCGCATGGCTGCCGCGGCGCCTATGGCCCGGCCCGGCGCCGGCGCAGCACCGCCAGCGTGGCGCCCGCCGCCAGGGCAGCGAGCACGGCAAGCCGGGCGAACCAGGCGACGGAGGAGGAGCCGGCGCCCTGGGACGACGACGCCGGCCGGCCGGCCAGGGCCAGGGAGCGGGTGGTGGCCGGGGGAGCACTGTCGGGCGGTGTGACCGGTGTCTCGGCGACCGCCGCCGGCGGCGGTGCCGGCGGGGCCGAGGTGGAGGCGGTGGTGGTGGACGTGGCCGGGGCGGCGGGGGCGGGTCGCACGACGGCCTGGCTGTCGACTCCCGGTGCCGCCTTCCCGGTGGATGCCGGGACGGCTGCCGGCGCGACCGGCAAGGCGACGGCAGCCGCCGCTGCCGGCTCCGCGTGGGAGGCGACCGGCGGGTCGCCTTGGGCGACAGTCGACGGTGGGGTGGTAGCGGTGGTCGTCGTGGTGGCGACCGTCGTGGTGGTGGTGGTGGTCGTCGTCGTCGGATCCGGCTGGGTCACCGAGAAGGTGGCAGCGGCCGTGGACGGGTCGCCGGACTGCACGGCCACGACCGCGTAGTAGCCGGGCGCGGCGTCGGGAACGGTGAACGCGGCCGAGAAATTGGGCCCCATCGCCGTCGCCAGCAGCGGCCCGGCCCTGCTGCCCCAGTGCAGTTCGACTTGGGCCGAGGGGAAGTACGAGCCGCTGGCGGTGACGGTCGTACCGCTCACTCCCGTCACCGGGGCGACCCGAAGCTGGGACGGCGCCGCTCCGCAGGCGAATGCGGGGCCGACGGCGAGGGCGACCAGGGCGGCGCCCGCCAGGGCGACGGTGGCGCGCAGACGTTGGAACACGGCTCCCCCTTCTCGACCGGAAGACTAGCGGAAGACCGGATGACGGGCATGGAGTTTGCCGCTGCCCGCCCGAGGTGCAACACTGGAAGGCACTGTGTCCGCCCACCTCATTCTCGTAGGCACCTAGCGCACGCTCGACTCACTCCCGCGTGCGCCCACGACCTCCCCGACGGGAGGTCGTTTTCGTTCCCGAGCACCAATACCCGAACCAGGAAAGACGACCATGAAGCTGACCGGGGCCCAGGCCCTCATCAAGAGCCTCGAGATGGAGAAGGTGGAGGTCATGTTCGGCCTCCCCGGCGGGGCCATCCTCCCCGTCTACGACCCGATCATCGACTCCACCATCCGCCACATCCTGGTGCGCCACGAGCAGGGCGCCGGCCACATGGCCGAGGGCTACGCCCACGCCACCGGCCGGCCGGGCGTGGCCATCGTCACCAGTGGGCCGGCGGCCACCAACATCGTCACCCCGCTGTGCGACGCCTACATGGACTCGATACCGATGGTGGTCATCACCGGGCAGGTGCCCTCGGTGGTCATCGGCAGCGATGCCTTCCAGGAGTGCGACACCACCGGCATCACCATGTCGGTCACCAAGCACAACTGGCTGGTCACCGACGCCCGCGACATCCCCCGCATCGTGCGGGAGGCGTTCCACATCGCCACCACCGGGCGGCCCGGGCCCGTGCTCATCGACGTCCCGAAGGACGTGAGCATGCAGGAGATGGAGTGGTACTGGCCGGACACCCTCGACCTGCCCGGCTACAAGCCCACCACCGTCGGCCACCCCCGGATGATCAAGGAGGCGGCCCGGCTGATCGGCGAGAGCCGCCGGCCGGTGATCTACGCCGGCGGCGGCATCCTGAAGGCCCGGGCGGCCGAGGCACTGAAGGCGCTGGCGGAGATGACGGGCATCCCGGTGGTCACCACGCTCATGGCCCGGGGCGCCTTCCCCGACCGCCACGAGCTGTGCCTGGGGATGCCCGGCATGCACGGCAATTACACGGCGGTCACGTCGATGCAGAAGGCCGACCTGCTGATCGCCCTCGGGTCGCGCTTCGACGACCGGGTCACCGGCAAGGTCTCGACCTTCGCCCCCGACGCCAAGATCATCCACGTCGACATCGACCCGGCCGAGCTGGGCAAGGTGCGCCGGCCCGACGTCCCGATCGTGGGCGACTGCCGGCGGGTCATCGAAGAGCTGGTGAAGGCGGTGGAGGCCCTGGGCGGGGTCGAGGCCCAGCCCGACCGCAGCGAGTGGATGGCCCAGATCCGGGCCTGGCAGGAGCAGTACCCGCTGCACTACGACCAGTCCTTCGAGCCCGGCGGGCCGCTCAAGCCCCAGTACGTGCTCGAGCAGCTGCGGGACAACACGCCCGACGACACCATCGTCGTGTCCGGGGTGGGCCAGCACCAGATGTGGACGTCGCAGCACTGGAAGTTCGACCACCCCTACACGTTCGTGAACTCGGGCGGGCTGGGCACCATGGGCTTCGCCGTCCCGGCCGCCATCGGCGCCAAGGTGGGCATGCCCGGCCGCATGGTGTGGGCGGTCGACGGCGACGGCTGCTTCCAGATGACGGCCCAGGAGCTGGTCACCGCCGCCGCCGAGCGCATCCCGGTGAAGGTCGCCATCCTCAACAACGCCTACCTGGGCATGGTGCGCCAGTGGCAGGAGATGTTCTACGAGGAGCGCTACTCCGAGGTGTACCTGTCGCCCGACCTGCCCGACTACGTGAAGTGGGCCGAGGCCATGGGCTGCGTCGGCCTGCGGGCCGAGCACGCCGACGAGGTCCTGCCCGTCATCGAGAAGGCCAACGCCATCGACGACCGGCCGGTGGTGATCGACTTTCGCACCGACTCGTCGGAGAAGGTGTACCCGATGGTGGCCGCCGGCCACAGCAACGACGACATCATCGTCGACCCCGCCCACGGCGAGGGGGGTCGCTGACATGGCCGAGAAGCATCACACCCTGTCGGTCCTGGTGGAGAACAAGGCCGGCGTGCTCACCCGCATCGCCGGCCTGTTCGCCCGCCGGGGCTTCAACATCTACTCGCTGGCGGTGGCGCCCACCGACGACGAGCGGTTCAGCCGCATCACCATCGTGGTCGACGTGGAGTCCAAGCCGCTGGAGCAGATCACCAAGCAGCTGTTCAAGCTGATCAACGTGGTGAAGATCAACGAGTTGTCCCCCGAGGAATCGGTCGAGCGCGAGCTCGTCCTCGCCACCGTGCGGGCCGGCGCCGGCAGCCGCGGTCAGGTGATCGAGCTGGTGCAGCTGTTCGAGGGCAAGATCGTCGACGTGGGCCAGGACCAGCTCACGGTGATGATGGCCGGCACGCCCACCAAGGTCGACGACTTCGAAGACCTCGTGCGACCCTATGGCATCGTGGAACTGCAGCGCACCGGCCGGGTGGCGCTGCCCAAGCTCGAGCGGCAGGCACCCCGCCTGCGCAGCGTGTCAGGGAAGGTTGGGTGAGCAGCATGGCCGCCAAGATCTCCTACGAGAACGACGCCGATCCGGGCCTCGTGGGCAGCCGCAAGGTCGCCGTCATCGGCTACGGCTCCCAGGGCCACGCCCACGCCCTCAACCTGAAGGACTCGGGTATCGACGTCCGGGTCGGGCTCCGGGAGGGGTCGTCGTCGTGGGGCAAGGCGGAGGCCGCCGGCCTCACCGTGAAGACGGTGGCGGAGGCGACCGCCGAGGCCGACCTGGTGATGATCCTGCTGCCCGACACCGAGCAGCAGCGGGTGTACGAGGAGTCCATCGCCCCGAACCTGTCGGAGGGCGACGCCATCTTCTTCGCCCACGGGTTCAACATCCGCTTCAACCTGATCGCCCCGCCGGCCGGCGTCGACGCGGCGATGGTCGCGCCCAAGGGGCCGGGCCACCTGGTGCGGCGCACGTTCACCGAGGGCGGCGGCACGCCGGCGCTCATCGCCGTGGCCCAGGACGCCTCGGGCAAGGCGCGCGACCTGGCCCTGTCCTACGCCCACGCCATCGGCGCCACCCGGGCCGGCGTGCTGGAGACGACGTTCGAGGAGGAGACCGAGACCGACCTGTTCGGCGAGCAGGTCGTGCTGTGCGGCGGGCTCACCGCCCTGGTGATGGCCGGCTACGAGACGCTCGTGGGCGCCGGCTACCAGCCCGAGTCGGCGTACTTCGAGTGCCTCCACGAGCTGAAGCTCATCGTCGACCTCATGTACGAGAACGGCATCGCCGGCATGCGTTTCTCCATCTCCGACACGGCCGAGTACGGCGACCTCACCCGCGGCCCCCGGGTCATCAACGAGGGGGTCAAGGAGGAGATGCGCAAGATCCTCGACGAGATCCGGTCGGGCAAGTTCGCCGAGGAGTGGATCGCCGAGAACCGCTCCGGCCGCGAGCGCTTCAACGAGCTGCGGGCCGCCGGCGCCGCCCACCCCATCGAGAAGGTGGGCGCCGAACTCCGTGCCATGATGCCGTTCATCTCGGCGGGCAAGACCCGCCCCCAGGACGTCAGCGGCGGCTGACCCCCTCTCGCATCCCGAGTACATAGGGTGCGGATTCCGCACCCTATGTACTCGGGAAGCCCGTGTACGGCCCTCTCGCAGCGGAGATTGCGATGGTGGACCAGGCGCTCGCCGAACTGGCGAGCAGGCAGTACGGCTTGTACTCGCGCGCCCAGGCATTGGACCGGGGGGCATCACCCGACCTGATCGGACGCCGGCTCCGTTCGGGGCGGTGGATACATGTCGCGCCGGGGGTGTACTCGCTTCCGGGATTTGCGTCGTCGTGGCGACGGGACCTCATGGCGGCGAGCCTCCACGCCGGGCCCAGGGCGGTGGCCTCGCACGAGGCGGCCGCCGCCCTCCACGGCCTGACGGCGTTTCCACAAGGCCCGATCGTCGTGATGGTCGACCATGGCGACCACCACCGGGCGCTCATCGGGCGGCTGCGTCAGTCGACCGACCTTAGGCCTGGGCACCGCACGTTGGTGGACGGGATCCCCGCTACCACCGTGGGTCGCACGCTGGTCGACCTTGCTGGCGTCGTGCGGTCCGGTCGCCTCCGGGTCGTGGTCGAGGACGCGCTGGCGGCCCGGAGCTGTACCTTCGACGAACTGGCCCGGCTCTACGCCGACCTGAGTCGTCCGGGCAAGCGTGGTATGACAAGGATGGCCGCTGTGCTCCGGGCGCTGGGCCCGGGTCCCGCCCGCTCGTCCACCGTGCTCGAGCGCCGGCTGCGGCGGGTGCTGGTCGACGGCGGCCTGCCCGAGCCGGTGCGGGAGTACGACGCCCCCTGGTCGCTCGACTCCGCCGAGCGGGTCGACCTCGCCTACCCGGTCCAGCGGATCATCGTGGAGGCCGACAGCCGGCGCTGGCACACCCGCGAGCGGGACTTCGAGAAGGACCGCCGGAGGGACCGGGCGGCCCAGCTCGCCGGCTGGGACGTCTACCGGTTCACCTGGGAGGACCTCGTCGGCTCGCCCGAGGAAGTGGTGGAGACCGTGAGGCGGGCCCTCGCCCGAGTCCCGAGTACATAGGGTGCGGATTCCGCACCCTATGTACTCGGGAACCGGGTTGCCGGCGGTCCGGGGCTGCCCTAAGGTGCTCGCCAAGACGTTCGAAACGGTCAGTCCAGCCAGGCAGTCGGGGGCACGGATGCGGCAGACGGGAGGGCAGTCCGTCCTGCGGGCGAGGGTCCAGATGCCGTCGGTGCGCGGGATCGGGCGGCCCCGGCTGACCGAAGCCCTCGAGCCGCTGTGGCAGCACCGGCTGGGGCTGGTGGTGGCGCCCGCCGGCTCCGGCAAGACCACCCTGGCCGCCCACTTCGCCGCCTCCGCCCCGGGCCCGGTGGCGTGGTACCGGGCGGAGGCGTCGGACTCGTCGGAGTCGGCGCTGGTGGCCCACCTCGAGAGCGCCGTCACGGCCGCCTTCCCGGGGCTGCCGGCCGGGTGGGAGCGCATCGACGACGCCGTCGCCGCCCTGGAGCGCTGGGCGGGGGAGCCGGCGCTGCTGGTGGTCGACGACCTCCACGCCCTGTGGGGCACCGAGGCCGAGGAGGCGCTGGAGCGGCTGATCCGCCACCTGCCGCCGGGCGTGGTGGTGCTGGCCGCCACGAGGCGGGCGCCGGCGTTCGACCTGTCCCGGCTGCGGGTCTCGGAGGAGCTGCTGGAGCTCGGACCCGACCACCTGCGCTTCCGGTCATGGGAGGTGGAACAGCTCTTCCGGGACTTCTACGAGGACCGCCTCCCGCCCGAGGAGCTGGCCCAGCTGGCCCGGCGCACGGGGGGGTGGGCGGCCGGCCTCCAGCTGTTCCACCTGGCCACCCGGGGCAAGCCGGCGGTCGAGCGCCGGCGGCTGCTGCGGGAACTGGCCGGCCAGTCCCGCATGGTGCGCGAGTACCTCGCCCGCAACGTGCTGGAGGACCTGGACGCCGGCCTCCGCTCGTTCCTCCTCGAGACCTGCGTGCTCGGCGTCCTCACGCCGGCGCTGTGCGACCAGCTCCTCGGGCGCTCGGGCAGCGCCGCCGTGCTGGAGGAGCTGGAGCACCGAAGGATCTTCACGTCGGCCTACGGCGACGACGGCGGCTACCGCTACCACGAGGTCCTCCGCTCCCACCTCGAGGCGGTGCTGGTCGAGCGCGACGGCGACGAGCCGGCCCGCGCCCGCTATCAGCGGGCGGGCTCCCTGCTGGAGGCGGCCGGCGCCCTCCCCGACGCCCTCCGGGCGTACTGCCGGGCCGACGACTGGCCCGCCGCCCGGCGCCTGCTCGGCCTCCGGGGCGAGCAGCTGGTGGCCGGCCCGGGGGCGTGGATCGAGGCGCTCTCGCCCAGCCTGCTGGAGCACGACCCGTGGCTGCTCCTCGCCACCGCCCGCCGGTACGCCGCGCTGGGCAGCTGGGAGGCGGCCGTCGAGGCCTACCAGCGGGCGGCCGGCGGCTTCGGCCCCGGCGCTCCTCAGGAGACGTGCCGGCGGGAGCGGCACGTGCTCGCGTCGTGGTTCGACCCGCACGGCGTGCCGTCCGCCGACTGGACCGGCGTGCTGCGCCGGGCCTCGCGCCGCGACCCGCTCCGGGAGGCTGCCACACCCGCGGCCGGGGTCGCCGGCCAGCTGGCCGCCGGCCTGTGCCTGCTGCTGGGTGGGCGGGCCGGCGACGCCGAGCGGGTGCTGGCGGGTGCCGCCGAGCAGGCGGACGCCACGCCGGTGCTGGCTATCGCCGCCGGCCTGGCCGAGGGGGTGGCCGCATCGCTCAGCGGGAACAGGCATCGCCTGACGGAGGTGGCCGAGGAGGCGGAGCTGTTCGGCTTCCCCTGGCTGGCCGGCCTGGCCCGGGCGGCCCGCCGCCTCGACGCCGGCGGGGACCTCGACCCGTCGCGATCGCACAAGACCGAGCCCTGGGGCGTGGGCCTCGCCGCCCTGTTCTCCGGGCTCGGGGCGCTGCGCTCGGGCGGCGACCCGGTGGAGGAACTCACCGACGCGGCCAACGCCTTCCGGAGCGTGGGCGCCGGCGTGCCGGAGGCCTGGGCCCGCGCCGCCCTGGCCCTGGCCGAGGCCCGGCGTTCGGGGCCGGCGGCGCTGCCGGCGGCCCGGGGGGCGCAGCGCTTCGCCGAAGGGGTGGGGGCCTACGGCGCCGTCGGGCTCGCCTACGCGGCGCTGGCCGCCGCCCAGCCGGGTGATCCCGGACACGCCGCGGCCGTGCGGGCAATGGCCCAGGACACCGGCCTGGCGATCCTCACCGAGCTGCTCGACGACGTGCCGGCGCGGCCGCCGGCTCCCGACCTGCCGGCGGCGTCGGTGTCCATCCGCTGCTTCGGCCGCTTCGAGCTGGCGGTGGACGGCCGGCCCATCGAGCTGAGCACCGTGCGGCCCCGGGCGCGGGCCGTGCTCCGCCTGCTGGCCTGCCACGCCGGCCGCCCGGTGCACCGCGAGCAGATCCTCGAGGCCCTCTGGCCGGGCGAGGCCGACGCCCGGGCCGCCACCCGCAGCCTCCAGGTCGCCGTCTCGTCGTTGCGCCAGCTCCTCGATGCCGGCGACCGCGGGTCGCTCCTCGCCCGCAACGGCGAGTCGTACCGGCTGGCCCTGGGCGAGGACGCCGACGTCGACGTGCTCCGCTTCGAGCAGGCCGTCGCCGCCGGTCACGCGGCGATGGCCGCCGGCGACCCCGACCGGGCCGCCCACTCCTACGAGGAGGCCCTCGCCCTCCATGCCGGCGACCTCTTCCCGGTCGACGGCCCCGCCGAGTGGGTGGTCGTGGTCCGCGAGCGGTACCACCGCGACGCCGCGTCCGCCGCCGCCGCCCTCGCCGGCATCGAGCTCCGGCGCGGCGACCCCCGTGCCGCCGCCGCCTGGGCCGAGCGGGGCCTCCTCGTCGACCGCTACGACGACAACCTCTGGCGGATGCTGGCCGAGGGCCACGAGCGGGCCGGCGACCACGCCGGCGCCGAGCTGGCCCGCAAGCGCTACCGCACCATGCTCCAGGAGCTCGGCGTCTCGTCGTAGGCCGAGGCCCGAAATGCACTCGCAGAGAGCCGGCGATCCGGCTCCGCCGGTCACCGGCCTGAGCGGCGCCCGTGGGGCGCCAAAACGCTACGTCTTCTGCTTGAACTCGACCTGGGAGATCGACATCTCGTGCCCGTTGGCGGCGTTGGCCGACGGGTAGACGGACTGCGTGGTGAGCACCACCTGCTTGACCTGCTTGGCGCCCTTCAGGCCGAACACCTGGGGCTCGGGCTTGTCCTTCAGGGTGAAGGTGGACGCCGGGCCGCCGTCGAAGGACACCTGGATCACCTTCGGCCGGGGCTGCGAGGTGAAGAGCCCGGGGTCGTCCGGGCTGAACGCCCCCGAGTTGACGAGCAGCTTGTCGAGGTCGACGGGCTGGGCGAACGTGAACGTGAGGGTCGAGCCCTCGCCGTCGCCCGCCCCGCCCTCCGACCAGTAGGTGTTGCGCGTGCGGTCGACGGTGTTGAACGCGGGGTGGTCCTTCGTCTCCGAGGAGGGCTGGACCTTCACGACGTTGATGTCCTGGTACTTCGGGAAGAGCGTCCGGCGGATGTCGGTGACCCGGTCCTTCACGACCCGGCGGGGGTTCGGCATGGCGAGGCCCACGGCGACGGCGGCGACGGCGGCCAGCAGGAACACCCGCTTGAAGGTGCTGCCTGCGCTGCGCACCCCGCGGCGGGCACCCTGGACGCCGCCCTTGGTGGACCGGCCCGGCCGCTCGCCCGCCTTGTAGACCTTCTTCTTGCGGCGGAACAGCCGCTTCCACCACGGCACCTTGGCGGCGACAGGCGCCTCGACGAGGGAGGCGCCGCACTTGCGGCAGAAGCGTCGGGCCGGGTCGTTGCCCGCTCCGCACGAGCCGCACACCTTGTCGCCCGGCTTGATGGGCCGCTCCTCGGCCACCGGCCGCTGGACCTTCGGGCGCTGGGCGGCGACCTGCTGCGGGGGGAGGGCGGTGCCCTGGACGGGCTGCTGGGCGGCCGGCGCCGTGGGCGCTGGGGTGGAGGGGGTCGTGGCGACCGGCTTCTCCGCCGCCGGCGGGGCCGGGGCGGTGGCCCGCGGGGTGATGAGCAGGCGCTCGGCCGCCTTGCGGGCCGCTTCCTCCTTGCGTCGCGCCTCCTCGGCCTCGGCCGCCAGCCGGGCCTCCTCGGCCTCGGCCGCCCGCCGGGCCGCCTCCGCGGCCGCCGCCTGCCGGGCCGCCTCCTCCTGGGCCGCCTGCCGAGCGGCCTCCTCGGCCGCCGCCTTCCGAGCCGCCTCCTCCTCGGCCGCCTTGCGAGCCTCCTCGGCCGCCGCCGCCCGCCGGGCCGCCTCTTCCTCGGCCGCCTTGCGGGCCGCCTCCTCGGCCGCCGCCTTGCGCGCCGCCTCCTCCTCGGCCGCCCGGCGCTCCTCCTCGGCCGCCGCCGCCCGGCGCTCCGCCTCGGCAGCCGCCGCCGCCTGCCGGGCCGCCTCGGCCTCCTCGACCGCCTTCCGGGCCTCTTCCGCCTCGGCCGCCTGCCGGGCCGCCTCCGCCTCGGCGGCGCGCCGTGCCTCCTCGGCCGCCGCCGTCCTGCGGGCCGCCTCCTCCTCGGCCGCCGCCGACGCCTCCGCCTCCTCGGCCGCCTTCCGGGCCGCCTCCTCCTCGGCCGCCCGGCGCTGGGCCTCGAGCCTCGCCTCCTCCGCCCGCCGGGCCGCCTCCGTTGCCGCCGCCGCCCGCCGCTCCGCCTCGGCCTCCGCCTCGGCCCGCCGCCGAGCGTCCTCCTCCTCAGCCGCCTTGCGCGCCGCCGCTTCCTCCGCCGCCCGCCGCCGGGCATCCTCCTCGGCCGCCAGGCGAGCCGCCTCCGCCTCGGCCCGCCGCCGGGCTTCCTCCTCCTCGGCCGCCCTGCGCGCCGCCGCCTCTTCCTCGGCCGCCTTGCGGGCCGCCTCCTCGGCCGCCTTGCGCGCCGCCTCCGCCTCGGCCCGGCGCCGGGCTTCCTCCTCCTCGGCGGCCTTGCGTGCCGCCTCTTCCTCGGCTGCCCTGCGCGCCGCCGCCGCCGCCTCGGCCGCCCGCCGGGTCGCCTCGGCGGCCGCCACCCGCCGCGCCTCCTCGGCCGCCGCCGCCCGCGCCGCCTCCTCCTCAGCGGCCTTGCGCGCCGCCTCGGCGTCGGCCGACCGACGAGCCTCGTCCTCCTCGGCGGCCCGTTGCGCCTCCTCTTCCTCGGCCGCCCGCCGGGCCGCCTCCTCGGGCGTCTCCTCCAGGCCGACCGCCGTCTTCACCCGCGTGATGAGCCCGGGCCGGGCGGCCGGCTCCGGCTCCTCGGCCACGACGGGAGCGGGCGGCGGTGCCGGCGCCTCGACCCGCTCGCCGACCCACTCGAGCAGCTTCCCGCAGGAGCCGCAGAACTCGTCGTCGTCCTCGTTCCGGAAGTTGCAGCTCGTGCAGATGATCACCGGCCGACGACCTCGACCCGGTGGACGACCTCGGCCGGCTTGGCCCTGGCCACCAGCCGCTCCAGCCGGCGGGCGTCGACGGAAGCCGGGTCGTCGACCCGCACCCGCACGGTCATCTCCATGGCCGGCGTGCCCGGCAGGTCGCCCTGTGGCGACGGCGACCAGGTGACGCCCCCGCTGTCCTCGATCTCCGGGCGCACCCCCACGTACACCTCGACCAGATCGGCCATGCCCCGGACGGTACCCTGCCACGCGAACAGATCGGCGGCCCGGGCAACCAGGTTCCGCTTGCGCTCGTCCGGCCACGTCTCGTCGAGCTCGATGCCCACCCAGCCGGCCAGCCACTCGACGAAGTCGAGCGGGGCCAGGTGGGGGTCGACGTAGGCCTCCACGCTGTCGCAGGTGACGAGCACCGGCGCCAGCACCTCGTCCAGCCCGTCCACGAAGGCCAGGGCCACGTCGTCATCCTGGTACAACGCGGGCAGCAGCGTCGTCATGGGTTTGGGGCTGAGGAGCCCCTCGATGGAACCCCTCACGCCGACTGCACCATGATCTGGTTGCCCCAGCTGAAGACGAGGTCGTTGGGCCCCAGGTCGATGCGCTCGGCCCGCTTGTCGCGTGTCCGTTCGATCGGGTTGGCCGGGTAGAGCCGGACCTCCTCGACGACGTCGACCCCACGGATGCGCTGGAGGACGGCGTGCACCTCGCCGGTGACCACCGAGCGGCCGAACGGCCACCCGTCGCCGTCGGGCCCGCCCCGCACGGGGTGGAAGTACCGGTAGAGGGCCTCCAGGGCCGACTGCTCCAGCCGCTCGGGGTTGGCGCGGGGCCGGGCCCGGATGCTGGCCACCACGCTCATGCCGACGTAGCCGGGCGCCCGCACCAGCACCCGCGCCCCGATGGTGCGCCGCTGGTCGAGGGCGTCGGCGACCTTGCGGTAGATCTCCTCCGACGGCACCAGCTGGCCGAACTCGACGCTGCCCAGCTCGCCGTCCTCCACGTGGGGGACCAGCAGGACGCGGGCGCCGCCGGCCTCGACGCCGTCGGTGCCGGCCGGCACGCAGCGCACCCGGGCGACCTCTCGCGCCGCGGCCAGCGCCAGGTGCTCGTAGTCCTCGGGCGTCACCGCCCGCTGCCTCGTGCGCAGGAGGATCGGGCCGCGGATCTTGGCCGCCTCGAGGTCCTCGCCGTCGGTGCCGCCGGCCGCCGCCGCCCGGTTGCCGACGGTGTCGATGAGCGGCACCGAGCTCTTCAGCACCGAGAGGGCGCCGCGGGCCACGTTCCCCTGGCGCCCGCCGCCGGTGCGGTAGCTGCGGATGCGGATCTGCGACCCCTTGTTCGGCGCCGCCCCGTAGCAGGTGAGGGACCCGTCCGGCTCGCGGACGGCGGGCCCGAAGACGACCTCTCCGGCCGTCTCCTCGAGCATGAAGTGGCGGTCGTCGGGCCCGCTGTCGCCGAAGCCGTCGACGGCCGTCCACTCCTCCCAGCCCTCCTCGCCCGAGACCTCCAGGACGTAGGGCTCGTCGCCCGGGACCACCGGGCGGTTGCGGAGGGGGAAGCGCTGGGCCGGGACGCCGTCCGACGTGCCGATCATCTCCTCGTTCACGATCTCGGCGTTGACCGCCGGCACCGTTCCCCCGAGGGTGTAGGCCTCAAGGGCGGTGATCCTGGGCGACTCCTCGTAGGTGGGCCACGGGGCGTTCTCCACCACCCGGCACCGCAGCCACCCGGCCGACTGCCGGACCACGCCGGCGTGTACCTGGTGGGTGCGGGGGACGTGGATGACGACCTCGCCGCTCATGTTCAGGGCGCCCGTCCCGTCCCGGTCGACCTCGCACGCCACCCAGCCCCCGCCCGTCCAGGCCTCCCACACGAGGGGCGGGAACCGGGGGTCGACGCCGACACCCGCGACCTGGCAGTCGAAGCGCAGCCCCACCGCGCACGACGGCACCGCCTTGGTGAGCCCCACGTAGAAGCAGTCCCCGGGGCGGGGCACCGCCTCGAAGCAGGCGACCGGCCGGCCGGCGGCCAGCTCGTCGGTGCGGTCCTCCTGGGTGTTGTTGACCTCGGTGGCCACCCGCTGGAGCGCGCAGTCGACGATCGGCAGGTCGGCCAGGGTGCTGAACACCACCGGCTCGTCCTCGCCGCGCGGCGTGGCGACCTCGGTGCCGGCCGGCACGTCGACGGTGTGCTCCTGCACGGCCGACAGCCAGAACGTGACGTTGGCCCGGGCCGCGCTCGGAGGCGCCAGCTGGAGACCGAGCAGGTCCAGGAACTTGACGTAGGCCTTGTCGGGGACCCGGTTCAGCCGCCACACCACCTGGTCGACCATGTAGGCGAAGGTCTCGATCAGGGTGACGCCCGGGTCGGAGACGTTGTGGTCGGTCCACGCCGGGCAGCGCTGCTGCACCATGCGCTTGGCGTCGTCGACCAGCGACTGGAACGTGCGGTCGTCGAGGTGGGGGGCGGGCAGGGGCACGGGTGCCTACTCCTCGGGCGGGATCGTGTAGAAGGGGAACACCAGGTTGCGGGGGTCGTTGGAGCCGCGGATCGAGTACGTGACGGCCACGTACATGATCGAGGCGTCCTCCGAGTCGAAGGTGACGTCGACGCTCTCCACGTCGATACGCGGCTCCCAGCGCTCCAGCGAGCGCCGCACCTCGTAGGCCACCCGGCCGGCGGTGTCGGGGTTCGAGGGGGCGAAGACCATGTCGTGGATGGCGCAGCCGAACTCGGGCCGCATCGGCCGCTCGCCGTAGGCGGTGCCCAGCACGAGCCGGATGGCCTCTCGGATCTCCTGGTCGTCGGACACGAGCGCCAACGCCCCGGTGGAGTCGAATTTCATCGGGAAGGCGATCCCGGCACCCACGAACTCCTCGGCCAACGGTCCTGTCCTCCTAGTTGATCTTCACGAGGGAGCCCTTGAGCACGGCGATGCCCGAGGACTCCAGGTTCAGCGTGCCGGTGCCGGCCACCTTGGTCGTCGCTCCCTTGACGTCTGTGGTCGAGGACCCCTCGATGGCGACCTGGGCCCCCTTCACCGTCGCCTTCTGGGTCGCCTGGACGGTGACGTTCATGCCCTTGAGGACGAGGTCCCTCTTCGCCTCCACGGTCACGTTCTGGGCGCCCGTGATGGTGATGTCGCCCTTGGCGTCGACCTTGATCTCCTTGTCGCTCGTCACGAGGATCACCTGGTTGGTCTTGTCGAGCTTGAGGAAGAACTTCTCGTCGACGGTGGACACCTGGACGAACTGGTCGCTGGCCTTGTCGCTGATGAGCAGGAAGTGGCCCATGCGCGAGGTGAAGGACCGCTTGGCGATCTTGTTGCCGGTCTCGAGGATGCCCGTGTAGGCCTTGTTGTTCGGCTTGTCGAGGCCGTTGTAGAGGCCGCCCAGCACGTAGCCGCGGCGCATGTCGCCGTGCTCGAAGGCCACCAGCACCTCGTCGTTGACCTCCGGGAGGACCAACATGCCGTACTCCTTGCCGGCACCGGCCTGCACGACCCGGAGCCAGTCGCTCTCGAGGGTGTCGTCCAGCCAGGGGAACTTGACCTTCACCTGGGCGATCTTGTCCTCGGTGTCGTTGACGTTGGTGACGATGCCGACCACCACGCCGAGCACCGGCGCCGGCACGAAGGCGGCGCTGGCGCCCTGGCCGCCGCCGCCCGCCGACGTGAGGCTCTGGAGGGACCGGTCCTGGCGGCCGGTGGAGGAGAAGTGGGTGAGGTACTCGCCGTTGTCGAACACGTGGCGGGTGGCCGTGAGGGTGTACTTGCCCTCGAACGGCGTTCCTACCTGGCCCAGGCTCACCGCCTGGCCGGCCCGCAGCTTCGGGTTGCCACGGGCCACGCCCTCCAGCTGGGCGTGGGCGCCGGCCACCTGCTCGGCCAGCGCGTTGGCGGCCGCCTGCACCTCGGCCGAGTTGCCGTACGGCACCTCCGTGGCCACGTACTCCTTGCTGTTGAACGCGCCGGCCAGCCTCGCCGGCGTGAGGCCGACCACCGCCGAGTTCGTCTTGACCGGAGCTGCGCCCAGCACCGCCTGCTTCTTCTTGACGTCCCATCCGCGCACGGCGACGTCCTTGACCTGCGAGTCGGAGGTGATGGTCGCGCTGTACCGCAGCAGGTTGTCGCCGTGGGTGAGCTGGAGCGGGTTGGTGGAGGGGCCCGCCATGCGGCCGGTGGAGGGAGCACCCGAGGATGTCGGCGGCTTGTAGAAGTTCACCTTCCCGTCCTCGACCTCCAGGACGAAGCCGACCTCGCCGGCCAGCCGGATCAGGAACTCGGCGTCCGACAGGTTCGCCTGGGTCACCTGGCGCTTGGTGCCGCCGTCCGCCCGTTCGATGCGCCCGGGCTGGAGCCCGGCGCCCCTGGCCACCTTCCTCACGACGTCGGCGACCGTCACGTTCTTGTAGGCCATCGTGCGCCGGCCCCGGTACAGCCGGTTGGAGTTGTCGAGGCCGCGGACGACCGTGTGCGTGCGCCCACCCTCGAACTCGGCCTCGAGCGCTGTCACCTCGCCGTCGAGCAGGACCTGGCCCGCCTGGTCCTCCTCTGTCCGTACCTTGATCTTCACCTTCGTCGCCGGTTTGGCGCCCGTCTTGGTGAGCACGATCCGGTCGGGGTCGAGGAACCACAGGGAGAACGAGTCGGGCAGGTTCAGGTTGTCCTCCACCACCGCGTAGGTCATGAGGGAGAGGATGTCGTCGGCCAGCGGGTTGCCGTCGAACTCGACCGAGAAGGTCGACGCTGCGAACTGCTGGACGTCGGGCACCGGCCTCAGCCTCCACTCACGCCGGGGGGACGAGGATGCTCGTCCCCTCGGGGATGCGCATGGGGTCGTCGATGCGGTTGGCCTCGGCCAGCCGCCGCCAGGCGCCCGGGCTGCCGTACTCGGCGTAGGCGACGGAGGCCAGGGTGTCCCCCGTCACCATGCGGTGCCGGCGGTTGCCGGGCTCGCCGCCCGACGAGGGATTGGTGGGTCCCGGCGGAGCGGGAAATTCCTTCATGGAGACGGTGCACGAGCCCCGGATGGGCGTCCCGTTGCTGCGGAACATCGTGTACTTGACGGCCACGGACTCGACGTAGCCCTTGAACATGATGGCGCTGCCCCATTGGAACATCACGTGAGGCGCCGAGGGCTTGTTGCCGTTGACGCTGTCGGGCTCGGGGGCGACGATCTTGCGGAGGCGGGCGACGGTCTTGGAGATGTCGCCGCCGTCCTTCTCGCTCTCGTCGAGGAAGATCTCCACGCTGGCCGAGGCCGGCTTGGGACCCTTGAACTCCGGCGGCGGGGGCGCCTTCTTGGTGGTCTCGACCTTCCACTCGCAGGCGTGGGTGATGGACCACTCCTTGGGGTTGAACGGGAACTCGATGCGGTCCAGCTGCCGGGCCGCGCCGCCGGTGGTCGGAGCCTGGACGGTGAGCGTCGCCTTGGTGGGAGCGGTGGTCATCGGGCTACTTGGCCGCTTCGATGAAGCCGTGGTAGGCGAGCTCGAGGGTCTCGGTCGCCACCTTGAGGGTCTCCACGTTGAACGACGGGCCCGTCCAGCGAACCGGCACCACGCCGTCCAGGCTCCACGACACGATCTCGGCGTTGTCCGGTCCGAGGGCGGTGACCTTGGCGGTCTTGCGCTTGACCCCGTCCGCCATGCTGGCGAACCAGGTCGCCACCTTGGCGCTGTCCTTGCCGAGGGGCCGGCTGATCTTCACGTTCGGGTACTTCAACCGGCCCGGCAGCTGGTAGATGAATTGGTTGTTGCCGCCCTCCTCGCGCGTCTCGATGGTGACCTCCAGCCCGAGGCCCTCGAAGCTGTTCCACAGGCCGAGCGTCATCCCGTCGATCTCGACCTTGAAGGTGTAGGCGACCGCGGGGTTGCCGGACACCTCGGAGTTGCCGGCCGGGGCGGCCATGGCCCTCCTCCCTTCTCAGCGGCGCAGGCCGGCGCTCAGGCCGGCCCGCTCCAGGTCGAGGCGCAGCTCGCTGCGGAGGCGCCAGCGGATGCGGTCGTACAGCTTCTTGGCCATGTCGTCCAGGTCGACGTCGGGGGCCGCGCCCGCGGCCGGCGCCGGGGTGGCGGCCGGCGCCGTGCCGGCTGCCGGCGGGGCGACCGTGTCGGCCCGCTGGACGACCGGCTGGGCGGCCGGCGCCCCGAACACGAGCGACCCGTCGGGTGCGAGGGTGGCGCCGGCCGCGAGGGCGGCGGCCTGGGTCCGCTCGGCGGCGGCCACGGCGGCGGCGCCGGTGGCCGCCGCCGCGGCCGCCGCCCGGGAGACCTGGAGGGCCGGCATTGGGGGGGCGGCGAGGGGCAGGCCGCCAGCGGCGCCTCCTGCCCGGGCGAGGTCGGGAGCCCCGAGCCGGGGGTGGAGGGCGGGAAGCGGGCCGGGCCCGCCGGCCGCGGTGCGGGCCACCGTCGGCTGGCCGGGGGTCCCGAGCGGTGCGGGGGCGAGCGAGAGCAGGGACGGTCCGACGAGCGAGGGGGCGGCCGGCGGCAGGGTGCGGGCGCCGGAACCCGGCGCCGGCCCCGCTGCCGACCGCTGCACGGCGGCCGCCCGGAGGACGCCCGACCCGTTCCCTCCGCCGGTCGTGGGGGCAGCGGCGAACGGACCGGAGGCGGAGGGCGCCAGCGAGAGTGACGGGCCCGAGGGTGCGGCGGCCGGCGCCTGGACGTCGACGGGCGTCGCGGTGGGCCCGGTCGGCGGCTCGTCCAGCCCCCGCTGGGCCAGTACCGGCACCTCGATCGGCGGCTCGTCGACCGGGCCGTCGTCCCCGCCGGCGGGGTGGCCGGCCGGAGCCGGGGCGGCAAGGGTGAGCGGCGGCTCGGGCGTGCCCTGCTGCTCGCCGGCGCCCTCGGGCTCGACGGGCGGGGCCAGCCGCTCGCCGAGCAGCGGGACGGTGGCCGCCTCGGGGCCGGCGTCGACGGCTGGGCCGGGCGGGACGGCGGGTGCGGCCGGGGGTGCGGGAGCGACGGGGGCGGCACTGGCAGGAGAGGCGCCGCTGCCGGCCTCGACACGCTGCACGGCGGGGGCGGCAAGTGGCAGAGCCCCGTCGGGCGCGGCGGCCGGTCCCTGCGGCTCGCCGGCGCGCTGCCCGGCGGTCGGGAGCCGGTGCTCGGGCCGGGCGGCGTCGACCCGCTGGACGGACCGCCCGTGCAGGACCCGGATCTCCTCCGTCGGTCCGGCGGCGGCCGCACCTCGCTGGCCACCGACCGGGGGCCGGTCCGGAAGAGGGGCTACCCGTTGTACCGCCGGCTCGGCGGTCGGGGAGTGCCCGGCGGGCGGGGCCGCCAACGGCAGGGCGGCGCCCGGGCCGGGCCGACCCTGCACCGCCTGCTCGGCGACGCCGGCGGCCGCCAGGGCGGAGCCGGGCGCCAGCGGTTGCCAACCGACCAGGCCCGTGGCCTGGGCCGCGGGGTCGGCAATCGCCGGCTCGGGGCCCGGGGCGGGGACGGACGCGCTCGCCGCGCCGGCGTCGCCGCCGGCCTGGCGCTGCACCGCCGGCCCGGTGCTCGGTGGCTCCGCTTCCTCACTGTCCGAGGCGGCGTCCGCTCCGGCGTGGCGCTGCACCTGGGGCGTGCCGGCGACCGGCGAGTCGTGGTGAAGGCCGGCGCCCGGCCGCGACGGCGGCGCGGCCAGCGGAAGCGCGGGCGCCGGGTCCGGCTGTCGCTGCACCGGCGTCCCGGTGGCGAGGGGCAGCCCGCCCTCCTCCGAACCGGCGCCGGCCGGGAGCGGCGGCGACGGGGCGACGGGGCGCTCTTCGGCGGTGGGCGCGGGTGTCTCCCCGGCGGCTGGCGGGGCGGTGGCATCGCTCGCCTCGGCCGGGGCGTCGGCGGCCGGCGGCGGAGCTTCCACCCGCTGGACGGCCGGCGCTTCGGCGGCCGGGCCAGGCCCGTCCACGGGCGGCACGGCCGCATGTGGATCGGGCATCTCCGCACGCTGCACGGCCGGCGGGCCGGCCACGGGCAGGGGCACGGCCGGCGGCGCATCGGGCGCGCCGGATGTCTCCACGCGCTGCACGGCCGGTGGGGCGGCCAGTGGTACGGCGGGCAGCGCATCGGGCGCGCCGGATGTCTCCACGCGCTGGACGGCCGGCGGGGCGGCCAGGGGAAGGGGACGGGCCGGCGGGGCGCTCCCGCCTGCCTCGCCGTCCCGGGGACCCGGCAGGGCCGGCCGGCTGGCGGCGAGGATGGGCGCCTCCGTCACCGGTGCCGGCGGCGCCGTCGACGCGCCGCGGGCGGCTCCGGACTCGCCGGCGCCGTCTCGCGCTGCGGGCGGGGAGGAGGTTGCTGCCGGCTCGGCGGCGGGCGGCGGGGCCGGGGAGCCGGGCGGGGGTGCGGCGGTGGGTGCCCGGTGCGCGCGCTCGAGGGCGGCCCGCTGCACGGCCCGGGGCTGCAGCGGCGGGGCGAGGGTGAGGTCCGGCGCCGGCGGCCGAGGGACGGGCGGCGGGGCCGCGGCGAGGTCCGGTGCCGGTGCGCGAGGGGCGGGAGCGGCGTCGCCGGTGCCGAGCAGCCGCTCGCCGGTCGAGGCAGCGGCGTCCGGGACGGCCGCCTCGCCGGTGTCGCCCGGGCGGTCGCCCGCCGCAGCGCGGGGTTCCGGGCCGGCCGTGCCCGGCGCCTCGGGCGACGGTGCGGGGGGCGGCGGCCCCGGTGCGGCGGCCTCGGGCGAACGCTGGACGGCGGCCAGGGGGAGGGGGCGGGGCGGTTCGGGCGGCGCCAGTGCCGTGACCATGGCGTGGTCGGGCGGCGGGGGCGCGGCGGCAGGGGAGGAGGGGACGGCGGGGAGGTGCCAGGCCGGCGGCGCCGCCTCGGCGGCGGGGTCCGGGGCCGAAGGCTCGGCGTGGGCGTCGTGGTGGCGCTGCACGGCCGGCGCCCGCAGAGGCAGGTCGGCACTCCCGCCGTAGGAGCCGGGGCCCTGTCCCACGACGGAGGCCAGCCCGTGGACGACGCCCGCCGGCGCGGCAGCCGACACCAGGTGGGTCATCGGGCCGGTGAAGCGCGGCGAGTCGAGGGCGACGAGGTCCTCCTTCACCGCCCCCCCGATCTTGAAGGTGCTCTCCATGCGGTCGAACGTGCGCGACACGACGGGGAGGTGCTGCCATGCCCCGTCGGGGCGCGGCGATGGTGTGGGCGCCGCCTCAGCCGGCGGGGTGGCGTCCCTGCGGCGGAAGGGCCACATGACCGCTCATTCGCTCCGGGCCAGCTCGGTGAGCCGCTCGTTGGTCTTGGCGATCTCGGTGACGAAGCGCCGCCGGGTTGGGTGCTCGAGGTCGAGGATGTCGTCCAGCGACCAGTGGAAGTGGTAGGCGACGTACGCGATCTCCTCGTGGAGGCGGTCGACCGCGTACGTCACGATCCCCCCAGGCGACCACCGGCCACGTCGACCGCGAACTCGTGCTGGCAGTTGGGGCACACC